>NZ_JASERT010000001.1:455000-1055000 GCF_030027245.1 Asticcacaulis sp. EMRT-3 | reverse complement strand
TATATTTCAGATAAAAATGGCGGAGACGCAGGGATTCGAACCCTGGGTACCCCTTACAGGGTACGACGATTTAGCAAACCGTTGCCTTCAGCCACTCGGCCACGTCTCCGTTGCCGATCAGTTAGCTTATTCGTTTTTAAAAGGCAACGCGATTTGCGAAAATGTTACACAGGCTTTTTGCCGGTAACCGATGAGGACAGTGATGGAGGAGATTGGGCGCAAGGCTTCGTTCGCGCCTGTGGTGGCCAGCACGACGTGGGTGCTCATTCTGGGCAGCCTGCCCGGCGAAGTGTCGCTGGCGCGCCAGCAATATTACGCCCATCCGCAGAACCAGTTCTGGCGGCTGGCGGGCGGGCTGTGCGGATGCGATCTGGCGGGGCTGGCCTATGCTGAGCGGCTGGAGGCCCTGCTGGCCAGCGGTATCGGGCTATGGGACGTGGTGCGTTCGGCCACGCGCACCGGCAGTCTCGATGCGCAAATCCGCGACCATGAGCCGAATGCGCTGGCTGACCTGATCAAAAACCTGCCCGGTTTGCGCGCCGTGGGCTTCAATGGCGGCAAGGCGGCGTTGATCGGTCGCAAACAGATCGGCGCGGCGGCGGGCCTCAGCCTGATCGACCTGCCGTCGAGCAGCCCGGCCTATACCTTGTCCTTTGAGCGCAAACAGGCGCAATGGCAGGTGCTGAAAGCGTTTATGGGCCCGAATTAAGCCATCACCGGCATGTAGAGGGCGGGGGCGGACGGCTCTTGTCGCCGGGCGGTGCGCATGACATATATCGGCTCTGGCCGGGCAAAAGGATTTCACAATGACCCTTCGTTTATGGGCGGTACTCGGTTTGGTGATGCTGCCGGGCCTCGCGCTTCCCGGTATTGCGCTGGCCGCCGTCACCTCCCAGCCCCTGCCGGTCGCAAAACCGGCGATCCTGTTGCCCGATTCCGCACAGGCCACCACCACGCAATATGATCCGGGGCAGGGCTTTCCTGACCGCAAGGGCGCGCTGTCGGGGATGGTGATCGTGATCCCGCAGCAGGAGGTGGCGGTTTTCGGCAAGGGGGACGACGCCGACCGTCAGATCGACCGGGTCAGCCGCGCCGAGGCCGGGGCCGATCTCGCCATCAAGCTGGTCTTCACCGGCGTCAAGGCCGATGACAATGGCGTGGCCAATCTGACCTATGATGTGGAGGTTCTGGGCCCGGACGGCAAGATTTACGGCAAGAGCGACTATAAGGGCCTGCTGGCCATGATCGGTCAGGCAGGGCCGGGCGACGGGGCGGTTTATGATAATCAGCGCGTGGTGCTGATGCAGTTCGAACCGCAGGACATGCCGGGCACCTATACGGTCAAGGCGGTGCTGCATGACCGCATCGCCAGGATCGATCTGCCGATGCAGACCACGGTAGAGCTGTTGCCGCCACGCAGCGCTACGCCCGCGCCGGTTGCGGGTGAAGCGACCAGCGCTGCGGCGGCTTCGGCCACCGCGACCAGCGCTGCGGCTGTACAGGCACCTGCGGCGAAACCCGCTACCAAGAAGACGGTGCGCAAGCACCATCGCCGCCGTTAATAGAGAGATATATCATGGACGCATCCGACGCCATTGCGCTGATCATTCCCGGCAGACCTAAGGATCTGGGCGGGTTCGAGGTGCGGCGCGTTCTGCCGTTTGCGCGCCACCGCATGGTGGGGCCGTGGATCTTTTTCGATCACATGGGGCCCGCTGAATTTGCGCCGGGGCTGGGGATCAATGTCAGGCCGCATCCGCATATCAATCTGGCCACCGTCACCTATCTGTTCGACGGCCACATCCTGCACCGCGATTCGCTGGGCACCTGTTCGGTGATCGCGCCGGGCGACATCAATCTGATGGTGGCGGGCAGCGGTATCGTCCATTCCGAACGCGAGGAAGAGGCCCGCCAGCAGATGACGCGCCGTCTCGATGGCCTGCAATTATGGCTGGCCCTGCCCGAAGCCGATGAGGAGATGGCGGCGGAATTTCATCATTATCCGGCGGCCGATATTCCGCAGGTGCAGTCGGATGGCGTGTCTTTGCGCGTGATGATGGGCACGGCCTATGGTCTGACCTCGCCGGTCAAGACCTTTGCCGAAACCCTGTATATCGAAGGCCGTCTGACGGGTGGGCGCAACGCCGATGTGCCGGTGGAAACGCAGGAACGTGCCGTCTATGTCTGTGACGGGGCGCTTGATCTGAACGGCACGCGGCTGGAAACCTACCAGATGGCCGTGCTGACTCCGGGCGCAGCGGTAACGCTGACCGCGCTGGAAGACAGCCATTTCGTCATCATCGGCGGCGAAGCGCTGACGGAACGCCATATCTACTGGAATTTCGTGTCGTCGCGGTCTGCGCGTATCGAGCAGGCCAAAACCGACTGGCAGGCCGGCCGTTTCCCGACCGTGCCCGGTGATGATCGTGAATTTATCCCCCTGCCTGAATAGGATTTGACATATCATGGCCAGTGAAAAACTGATCGAGGCGCACCTTAGCGAAACCGGCCAATCGGTCTATGCCGCCGCCATCAATGTGTCCGGTCATGGCCTGGTGGCTGATGAGCCGGTTGATTTCGGGGGCGGGGGGCTGGGGCCGGCGCCTTATGACCTGCTGCTGTCAGCACTGGCCGCCTGCACGGCCATGACGGTGCGCTGGTATGCGCAAAAGCAGGGCTGGCCGCTTCAGCATGTCAGCGTCGATATGACACACCTCAAGGAAGGTCGCGCCGATATTTTTACCAAGGCCATACATCTGACCGGCGACGACCTGACCGCCGAACAGCGCGCCACCCTGATCGAAGTGGCCGGTAAATGCCCGGTGCATCGCACCCTGATGTCGCAGGAAACGCGCATCACGACGGCTGGAGATTAGAGCGGTTTGCCTTCTGATTGAATCGGTCAAAGGCATGCAAACCGCTCTACATTTTACATTTTTTTCGCATCTCGCATTCAATTTGTAAGTCAAATTAAACGCTCGTTGCTCTAGGCTTTCGCCTTTACAAAAGCGGTGACTTGCGCTCGTTTGTTCGCTGGCAGAATTGTGAAAGGGCAGGATATGCGCGCACGGGGTCTTATCGCAGGCGTCAGTCTGGCGGCATTGCTAGCGGCAGGGAGCGCATTCGCTCAAGGTGCGCCGTCTGCACCGAAATGGGCCCCGATGCCCCCTGCCATTGCCGCCGCGCAGGACGTGGCTTTTAACGGCACGATCCGGCTCGATGTCGATATGACCGATCTGCAACACCGGCTGATTAAGGTGCATGAGGTTGTACCGGCCACGCCGGGGCCGCTGACCCTGCTGGTGCCGAAATGGCTGCCCGGCGATCATGAGCCTGATGGCGATGGCGAACTGACCAGGATGGCGGGCTTTACCTTCAGCGCAGGCGGCGCGCCCCTTGTCTGGACGCGCGATCCGGTGGCGGTCAATGCTTTTCATATCGACGTGCCGCAGGGCGCTTCGCAGGTGACGGTCGATTTCACCTATCTGGCCCCGGTCGATGACGATATTGGCCGGGTGGTGATGACGCCGGACATGGCCAATCTGGAGTGGAATTTCGCATCCGTCTATCCGGCGGGCTATTATGTCAGCCGCATTCCGGTGCAGGCCACGCTCAGATTGCCCGAAGGCTGGCAGCAGGGTTCGGCGCTGGAGCCGCAATCGGTTTCGGCTGACAATATGATCAGCTTTAAGCCGGTTTCCTATGCCACCCTGGTCGATTCACCGGTATTGGCGGGCCGGTATTTCAAGCGTTTTGATCTCGATCCGGGGGCAAATACGCCCGTCCATATGGATGTGGTGGCCGATAAGCCATCTTCGCTTGATGTACCCGACAGCGTGCTGGCCATTCACCGCGATCTGGTTCAGCAAGCCTATAAGCTTTTCGGCGCACACCATTATGATCATTATGATTTTCTGGTAGCGGCCACGGATAAGCTGGGGGACATCGGGCTTGAACATCACCGTTCGTCGGAAAACAGCGTCGAGCCCGACTATTTCACCAACTGGTCGCAAAAATTCTATGGCCGCGACCTGCTGGCGCATGAATTTACCCACTCATGGAACGGCAAATATCGCAGACCCTGGGATTTGTGGATACCTGATTTTCAGGCACCGATGCGCGATTCGCTGCTGTGGGTTTACGAGGGCCAGACCGAATATTGGGGCAATGTGCTGGCGGCGCGCTCGGGGCTTTATTCCCGCGATCAGTATCTCGGCCATCTGGCGATGATTGCGGGCTATTATGATACGCTGGCGTCAAGGCAATGGCGCGATTTGCAGGACACGACCAATGACCCGATCATCGCCGAACGCGCCGCGCAAAGCTGGCCCAACTGGCAGGGCAGCGAGGACTATTATGATCAGGGCCTGCTGATCTGGCTCGATGCTGATACGCTGATCCGCCAGAAAACCGGGGGTAAAAAATCGCTCGATGATTTCGCCAGGGTTTTTTTCGGCGTCCATAATGGCGACTGGAACACCCTGACCTATAATACCGACGATGTGGTGGCGGCGCTCAACAGCGTCTATCCCTATGACTGGGCCACATTCCTGCACAGCCGTCTGCACGATCATGGCCAGCCGCCACCCTTTGATGGCCTGACGCGCGCCGGTTATAAGCTCGTCTATAGCGACAAGGAAAACGACTATTTAAAAGCGCGCGAAACCTTTCACAAATGGACGGACTTCAATTACAGCCTCGGTTTCACCGTCGATTTCGCCGGTCGGATCCGCAATGTGCTGTGGCAGAGTCCGGCCTATAAGGCGGGCCTGACCAAGGGCATGAGGCTGATCGCCGTCAATGGTCTGGAATTCGACGGCATTGACTTGAAGGACGTCATCAAGGCCGATGCGGCGACCGGTAATCAGGATCAGATCGACCTGCTGATCAAGGCTGATGATCGTTACAAGACGATCACCCTCAATTATCATGGCGGGTTGCGCTATCCGAATCTGGTGCGGATCGACGGCACAAAAGATATGCTGGCCGATATTATCGCCGCGAAGAAGTAATATGATCCGTTTATTTATTGCCGAATCCACGCCTGTTTTCGTCGCCGGTCTGCGCCTTGTGCTCAATCCCGACCAGAGTCGCTATCTGGGTGCCGTCATGCGCCGGACGGCCGGAGATGAGATCAGCCTGTTTAATGGCCGTGACGGCGAATGGACGGCGCATATCGCCGAAGTGGGTAAGCGCGCGGTGATCGTGGAACTGACGCAGCAGACGCGCCCGCAGCCCACAGCAGGCGGGCCGGTTCTGGCCGTGGCGCTGGTCAAGCGGGCGGCGCTGGAATATATTGTCGAGAAGGCTACCGAACTGGGCGCGGCGCGGATTCAACTGTTGATTACGCGCCGTTGCAATGCCGACCATACGCGCCTCGACCGTTTGCAAACCATCGCGCGAGAGGCCGCCGAACAGACCGAACGCCTCGACGTGCCGGAAATACTGGCACCGCTGAAGCTCGATACGTGGCTGGCCGCGCCAGATGTCGATACGATCATTTTTGGCGATGAAAATTCCACCCACGAGCAGGGCGCGCGGCAAACCCGGCCGCTGCTGGCCGCAGCCTCACAACTGACGGGCAGGGCGGCGCTGCTGATCGGCCCCGAAGGCGGATTTGATGATTCCGAACGCACAGCGCTGCGTGTCCTGCCGAATGTGCAGCCCGTGAGCCTGGGCCCGCGCATCCTGCGTGCCGATACGGCGGCCATCGCGGCGCTTGCGCTTTATCAGGCGGCGGCGGGCGACTGGCGCTTATAATTGGCGGTAATATAAAATCCTTCCCCGCTTGCCAGCGATGACACCGTGACCCATATAGGCGGCGAACAATAGCGGTTACAGAAAGAGCAGGGGCCGTATGGCGTTGCAAATCGAGGCGGAACCTGTCCGGACGATGGATGATCTCGTCAGCTATTTCGCCAGCGGGGAAAAGCCCAAGGCGAACTGGCGCATTGGCGCCGAGCACGAGAAATTCGCCTTCCGTCTCGATACTCTGCGCCGCCCCGAATATGCCGGGCCCGATGGCATCGAGGCCATGCTCAAGGGCATGATGCGCTTTGGCTGGCAGGGCTATTACGAACAGGGCAAGCTGATCGCGCTGTTGCGGGGCGGCGCTTCGGTGACGCTGGAACCGGGCGGCCAGTTCGAGCTGTCGGGCGCGCCGCTCGAAACCGTTCACGACATCTGTTCGGAAACGGGTCAGCACCTCGAAGAGGTCAAGACCGTGGCCTCCGAACTGGGCTTAGGCTTTATCGGCCTCGGTTTCTCGCCTCTGTGGACGCGCGAGGAAACGCCGGTCATGCCCAAGGGGCGCTATAATATCATGCGCAGCTATATGCCGAAAAAGGGCAGGCTCGGCCTCGATATGATGCTGCGCACCTGCACGGTGCAGGCCAATCTCGATTACGAGAGCGAAGCCGACATGGTGCAGAAATTCCGTGTCTCTCTGGCCCTGCAACCGATCGCCACGGCGCTGTTCGCCAATTCGCCGTTTACCGAAGGCAAGCCGAATGGCTTTTTGTCGGCGCGCGCCAATGTCTGGACCGACACCGATCACGACCGCACGGGGATGCTCGATTTCGTCTTTGACGATGATTTCGGCTACGAAGCCTATGCACGTTATGCGCTGGACGTGCCGATGTATTTCGTCAAGCGCGATGTGCCGGAAAATGCTGGTTATATCGATGTTTCCGGGCAAGACTTCAAGCAGTTTATGAAGGGTGAACTGGCTCGCCTACCCGGTGAGCGACCGACGATGGACGACTGGGCCGATCACCTGACCACCTTGTTTCCAGAGGTGCGGCTCAAGAAATATCTCGAAATGCGCGGCGCTGATGGCGGGCCGTGGAGCCGCCTGTGCGCTTTGCCGGCCCTGTGGGGCGGCCTGCTCTATGATCAGGCGGCGCTCGATCAGGCGTGGCAACTCGTAAAAGATTGGACATCGGACGATCATAATGCCTTGCGCAGCATGGCGGCGAAAACCGGCCTGAAGGGCGAAATCGCCGGGCGTCCGGTTAAGGACTGGGCGATGGATGCGCTCAATATCGCCCGGATGGGCCTGAAAAACCGCAACAAACTATCAGGTGGCATGGTCGATGAAACCGGCTATCTGGCCGAACTGTTCGAGATTGCCGACAGCGGAGTCACGCCCGCCGAACGCCTGCTCGACCTGTATCATGGTGCATGGCAGGGCGACATCCGCAAGCTATATGAACACGAGGCCTATTAAAGCTTACTGATGGGATCGGATTTGCGATGGGAAAACGCAAAAAAATTGACTGGAACGCCCGCATCGACTGGTTCGACGACTGGCGCGAATGGTTCGGCCCCAAAACATACGGCATAGGCTATACGGCAAAGACGTGGAAAGGGGCGGTGGCGACGGGCGTAGTCATTTGCGCCATAGCCATTCTGACCGTCGCCCTTAGCCACTATTTCTCTTAATGGGTGTCGCCGACAGTCAAGGCTCTGATGCGCCGCGCTCAAGCAGCGAAGCGTTAGCGCACTCAAAAACTGCGCAAATTCTGATTCGTACCGCCTACTGTTAAGCCTCTGATGCGCAGACTCGGCTGGCCGATGCCGACCGGCAGGCTCTGGCCAGCCTTGCCGCAGGTGCCGACGCCGGGATCGAAGCGGAAATCATCGCCGATCATATCGACCTGACGCATGGCCGCTGGCCCATCGCCGATCAGGGTGGCACCCTTGACCGGTGCGCCCACCTTGCCGTCCTCGATCAGATAGGCCTCGGTGCATTGGAAGACGAACTTGCCATTGGTGATATCAACCTGGCCGCCGCCGAAATTGACGGCGAACAGACCCTTTTTGGTGTTGGCGATCATCTCGGCCTGCTGGTCGCGGCCTTCGCGCATGAAGGTATTGGTCATGCGGGGCAGGGGCTGGTGAGCATAAGACTGCCTGCGGCCATTGCCGGTGGCCTTCACGCCCATCTGGCGGGCGGACAGACGGTCGTGCATATAGCCGACCAGAATGCCGTCCTCGATCAGGGTGGTGGCCGAGGTGGCCGTGCCTTCATCGTCAATATTGAGCGAGCCGCGTGCATCGACCACCGTGCCGTCATCGACGATGGTGACGCCGCGCGCCGCTACTTGTTGGCCCATCTTGCCCGAAAAGGCCGAGGTGCCCTTGCGGTTAAAATCGCCTTCCAGACCGTGGCCCACCGCTTCGTGCAGCAGCACGCCCGGCCAGCCGGGGCCTAAGACCACGTCCATTTCACCCGCCGGAGCGGCAATCGAATCGAGATTGACCAGGGCCTGACGCAGGGCCTCGTCAACTTGCGCCTGCCAGAGTTCGGGCGCGGTGATGTCGAACCACGAAATACGCCCGCCGCCGCCCGCCGAAGCGGTTTCGCGCCGCCCATTGCGTTCCACCGATACCGACACATTGAGCCGCACCAGCGGGCGGTCATCGTGATAGATTTCGCCGCCTTCGCGCATGATGGTGATGAAGCGGCGGTCGGCGGCCAGCGAGGCCGATACCTGCACCACCCTGCCGCCCGAACCGGCGGGGCGGTCGCGTGCATAGGCGTCCATCGCCTGCAACAGGGCGATCTTGTCGGCAAAGGCCATTTCGCCAATCGGGTCGTGGGTCTTGTAATGGCTTTGGTTGCTGCGTGCCGGATTTTCACCGACACGCGCATCTATGCTCTTGCCGGTCTTGGCCAGCACAGCGGCCTCGGCGGCGCGCCTGACGGCTTCCAGCGACAGTTCGGCGGAATTGGCAAAGCCGATGGTTTCGCCCGCCACCACGCGCAGGCCGAAGCCCTGATCGGCATTATAGGCCGAGGATTTCAGGCGGCCATCATCGAACAGCAGTGATTCGGATTCGCGCCGTTCCAGATAGATTTCACCGTCATCGGCACCTTTCAGCGCATCTTCCAGCAGGTCTTGCGCGGCATGGAGATCGAAATCGCCCCAGTCTGAAGGCGATACGGCGGGTGAAGAGGGCATATCTGATGAAGTCAGGACTGAGTTGGACATAGACACTCGTGCGTTGGATCGGCAACTGTACTTTATGTAAGGGCTGGCACGGCCGATGGCTACAGGTGAATCGCATTTTGATGATTCGGGGGCGCTGCCGCGTCATGCGACAATAAACCGCACCTGTCATTGCGGCTTGCGAAAAAGCGTTCATGCGGCGGGGAGTGGAATCGCCAAAGGCTTTGCGAAAACGGGAAATCAATGTTTTTGCCCTTTGCATTTTGCCGCGAAGGCATTATGGGATGGACGTAACGGGTAGGATATAATGCCTCATCTGCGCCGCATTCAAGCGGGGCGGACAGGGGCAATCAGCAATTCTGAATGATAAGTCTGAGGCGGCGAACACTGCCGTTCAGCGTAAAAGACGAGGGTTTTGCGAATGGGCATCAAAGGGCTGTTCAAGGCCGCCACTGGCGCCGCATCGGTGTTTGCACTGGCAGGCATGATGTCGGTTCAGGCGTTTGCCGAAGATCTGAAAATGGGGCAGCCCACGGACGGGGCCATGGGCTGGCAACCGGCGGCGACCGGCCTGAAGCTCGAGACGGAAAACTTCTATAACCACCTGCTGTTTCCGATCATCACGGGCATATGCGTTCTGGTGCTGGCCCTGCTGGTCTGGATCGTGATCCGTTACAACAGCAAGGCCAATCCGGTGCCGGCGCGCTTTTCGCACAACACGCTGATCGAGGTGATCTGGACCGCCGTGCCGGTGCTGATTCTGGTGGTCATCGCCGTCTATTCGCTGAGCCTGCTGCGCGATTACGACAATATGCCGTCGCCCGATGTGGTGGTGAAGGCCACCGGCAGCCAGTGGTTCTGGACCTATGACTATCCCGAACTGGGCGTCAGTGATGTGGAATCGCGTCTGCTCGACGACGCCAAGGATCTGAAGACGGCCCATGCCAAAAACATCCCTTATCTGCTCGAAGTCGATAATCCGCTTGTCGTGCCCGTCAATAAGGTGGTGCATGTCGAGGTGACCGGTTCGGACGTGATCCACTCCTTCACCGTGCCGGCCTTCGGCTTCAAGATGGACGCCGTGCCGGGCCGCCTCAACAATACCTGGTTCAAGGCCACCAAAATCGGCACCTATTACGGCGAATGTTCCGAACTGTGCGGCAAGGATCACGGCTTCATGCCGATTGAGGTCAAGGTGGTGTCGCAGGCCGATTTCGACTCCTATATCGTCAGCCAGGGCGGCAAGACGGCCGCCATGCAGGCCGCTGACGCCGCCGCCAGCGCGGCTGCTTCGCAAGCCGCTGCGGTTTCAGAGGCGGCTTCCGCTTCTGCCGCCGCGACTTCAGAGGCCGCTTCCAGCGCCGCCGCGTCCGCGCACTAAAAGAACAGTACAGAGAGAAACATCATGTCGTCCCTTGCTGCAACGCACGATCACAACGATGATCACGACCATAAGCCCAGCTTCCTTGACCGGTGGGTCTTCACCACCAACCACAAGGACATCGGCACCCTCTATCTGTTGTTCGCTATCATGGCCGGGCTTGTCGGCGGTATTTTTTCCGGCCTGATCCGCTGGGAACTGTACGAGCCGGGCCTTCAGGTCTTCGCGCATGGTTCGCTGCTCGATTCGCTGGGTATCTTCAACCTGTCGAACCCCGATAATGCCAAGCACGCCTATAATGCCATCGTTTCGGCCCACGCCCTGATCATGATCTTTTTCATGGTCATGCCGGCCATGATCGGCGGCTTCGGCAACTGGTTCGTGCCGATCATGATCGGTTCGCCCGACATGGCCTTTCCGCGCCTCAACAATATTTCCTTCTGGCTGCTGGTGGCGTCATTCGTGCTCCTGTGCACCTCGATCTTTACGCAATCAGGCCCCGGTGCCGGTCAGGATGGCTTTGCCGGTGGCTGGACCATGTATCCGCCGATGTCGAGCCGCACCGGTTCGCCCGGCCCGGCGATGGATCTGGTCATCCTGTCGATCCACGTCGCTGGTGCCTCGTCGATCCTGGGCGCGATCAACTTCATCACCACCATCTTCAATATGCGCGCGCCGGGCATGACCCTGCACCGTATGCCTTTGTTCGTGTGGTCGGTGCTGGTGACGGCCTTCCTGCTTTTGTTGTCGCTGCCCGTTCTGGCCGGCGCCATCACCATGCTGCTGACCGACCGTAACTTCGGCACCTCCTTCTTCGACCCGACCGGCGGCGGTGATCCCGTCATGTTCCAGCATCTGTTCTGGTTCTTCGGCCACCCGGAAGTGTATATTCTCATCCTGCCGGGCTTCGGCATCGTGTCGCAGATCGTTTCCACCTTCTCGAAAAAACCCGTTTTCGGCTATCTGGCTATGGCTTACGCTATGGTGGCCATCGGCTTTGTCGGCTTCATCGTGTGGGCGCACCACATGTACACGGTGGGCCTGTCGTTCGACCTGCGCGCCTATTTCGTGCTGGCCACGATGGTGATCGCCGTGCCGACCGGCGTGAAGGTGTTTTCGTGGATCGCCACCATGTGGGGCGGTTCGATTGAGTTCAAGACGCCGATGCTGTGGGCTGTTGGCTTCATCTTCCTGTTCACGGTGGGCGGAGTCACGGGCGTGGTTCTGTCCAATGCCGCCGTCGATTACAGCCTGCAAGATACCTATTATGTGGTGGCCCACTTCCACTATGTGCTGTCGCTCGGTGCTGTTTTCTCGATCTTTGCCGGTTTCTACTACTGGTTCGAGAAGATGTGGGGCGTCAAATATAATGAATGGCTGGGCAATCTGCACTTCTGGATCATGTTCATCGGCGTGAATCTCGTTTTCTTCCCGCAGCACTTCCTGGGTCTGCAAGGTATGCCGCGCCGGATCGTCGATTACCCGGAAGGCTTCGCCTACTGGAACAAGATCTCGTCGATCGGTTATGTTATCACCGCCATTGGTGTTCTGGTCTTCCTCGTCATGTTCGCCGAGGCCCTGATCGTGCGCCGCAAGGGGGTGGCCAATCCGTGGGGCGTTGGGGCGACCACGCTGGAATGGACACTGTCGTCGCCGCCGCCGTATCACCAGTTCTCCGAACTGCCGGTGCTGAAGGAAGAGGACGGCCAGCACTAGGCGCAATCGCCCGGCACCTAAGCCTGCAATTGTATCGTGACCTCAGGGGGTGAAGGTTGTAAAGATCTTCACCCCTTTCCTGTTTTTAAGGCGCAAGCTTGACCGACCTAAAGACCCATCAGCCAACAAAGCCGCGCGATGCGCTCACCCAGGCCGAATTGCAGGCCGGGTTGCAGGAAGCCTATGCCACCCGCGGCCGACGCGGCACACCGCGCGATTATTTCGACCTGCTCAAACCGCGTGTCATGTCGCTTGTGGTGTTCACGGCCCTGACCGGGCTGGTGATCGCGCCGGTGAAGATCAATCCGTTTCTGGCCTTTGTGGCGATCCTGTGCATCGCCATCGGAGCCGGTGCAGCGGGTGCGCTCAATATGGCCATCGAAGGCGAAACCGACGCGCTGATGCGCCGCACCCGGATGCGTCCGGTGGCGGCGGGCCGGGTCAGCCGCAATGACGCCTTCGCGTTTGGCGGCGTGCTGGCCTTTTTGTCGGTGGCGCTGATGTGGCTGGCCTTTCCCGACGGTCTGGCCGCAGGTCTGCTGGCCCTGACAATTGTCTATTATGTCGTCCTCTACACCCTGATCCTCAAACGTCGCACGCCGCAGAATATCGTGATTGGCGGGGCGGCGGGGGCCTTTCCGCCGGTGATCGGCTGGGCCGCCGCCACCGGACATGCGCCGCTGGAAGCGTGGATTTTGTTCGCCATTATCTTTCTGTGGACGCCGCCGCATAGCTGGGCGCTGGCGCTTTACACGACCGAGGATTACGCCAATGCCGGTATTCCGATGATGCCGGTGGTCAAGGGGGCGAAATCGACGCGGCTGCAAATCCTGCTCTATGCCCTGGTCATGGCACCCGTGGCCTGTCTGCCGATTGCCTTTAAGACCGGCGGTATCGCCTATGCCATCGTGTCCATTGTGGGCGGTGCCTATTTTATCTATCTCGCCGTCCGCGTCTTTTTGTCGCGGGCCGGTGACCATCCTGAAGGTGGCGAAGCGGGGCTTTACGACGTTAAAAAGGAAGCTCTGACCGCGCGCAACCTGTTCGCTTTTTCGATTCTTTATCTGACGGCGCTGTTCGCCACCTTGCTGGTGGAACATGCGATCAAGGGATTTCTATCATGACGCCCCCGGTTTCGGACGACGATAAGCAGGCCTATCTGAAGGCTCAGAAACAGCGCAATCTGTTCATCGGGCTGGCACTGGCCGTTTTTGTCATCCTCGTTTTCTTCATTTCCATGTCGCGCATGGCGCAGGGTTTGCGCAATGACGCGCACAGGTCGGCGGCTTCCGCCTCAGCGGCTCCTGAGGAGTAGGCATGGTCGATCCTAAGAAAAACACCCGTCTTGTTCTGATGCTGGTCGGCGCTTTTGTGTTTATGGGCGCGGCGGCTTTCGCGGCTGTGCCGCTTTACCGCCTGTTTTGCCCGCTTTCCGTCCAGACCGGTGCACAAAGCCGGGTGAATTCCGCACCGAAGACAGCCAGCAACCAGCTCATACGTGTCCATTTTGATGCGAATGTCAGCGCTATTCCGTGGACCTTTAAACCCGACCAGCCGTACCAGGACGTTCGCATTGGCAAGACGGCGATGGCTTATTTCACCGTCACCAATAACGCCAAAACCGCCATCACGGGCCGCGCCACCTATAATATTCAGCCCGACATTCTGCATGATTATTTTCTGAAGCTGCAATGCTTCTGCTTTACGGATGAGACGCTGCAAGCCGGTGAAACGAAACGTTTTCCCGTCGTCTATTTTCTCGATCCGAAAATGCTCAAGGATCCCGATGCCAAGAATGTGCCTGATGTGACTCTGTCCTATACTTACTTCAAGGTGAAGCCCGGACAGTAAAGGGGTAAAAACGCAATCTGGAGGGTTGTGGCTGCATTGTGTTCAGTAAAGAATTGGCATATCAGTGGATTCTGGCATCGACCAATCTGGGGCCAATCTGGTTTTCGATTGAGACTTTCTTGCCCAAACGGATAAACAGCCGCGATCAATAGCGGTGCAAACGGTGAGTTGACAAAGCATGGCCCAGCACGGCGTTAAACACGATTATCACATCATCAATCCAAGCCCTTGGCCGCTGATGGGCTCGGTTTCGGCGGTTCTGTGGGCGCTTGGCCTCGTCACCGGCCTGCGTGGTCTGTTCGGCGAACCGAAAGGGACATGGTGGCTGTTTGCCGTTGGCATGGCGGGCATCTTGCTGACCATGGTGTTCTGGTGGCGCGATGTCATCAAGGAAAGCCATCGCGGCGACCACACACCGGTGGTTCAGCTTGGCCTGCGCTACGGCATGATCATGTTCATCATTTCGGAAGTGATGTTCTTCGTGGCCTGGTTCTGGATATTTTTTGATATGGCGTTGTTTCATGGCCAACGCTCCGGCGCGCATGAGGCGATCGATGAGGTCAAGGCGGCGTGGTCCACCTGGCCGCCGGCGGGTGTCGAAACGCTCAATCCCTGGCAATTGCCGCTGGTCAATACGCTGTTGCTGCTGACATCTGGCACCACGGTCACCTGGGCGCACTATGCCCTGCAACAGGGTGACCGCAAGGGTGCCAAGTGGGGCCTGTTCCTCACCATCTTGCTGGGGCTGGCCTTCACCTGTGTGCAGGCCACCGAATACAGCGAAATTATACGCGAGCATCTCTTCTTTTCTGAGGCCGCCAGCAGTTCGGGGCTCTATGGCTCGGCCTTCTTCATGGCCACCGGCTTCCACGGTTTTCACGTCATCATCGGCACCATCTTCCTGATCGTCTGCCTGATCCGGCTGCTGGTCGGCGATTTCACGCCGCAAAAGCATTTCGGCTTCGAGGCCGCCGCCTGGTACTGGCACTTCGTTGACGTGGTGTGGTTGTTCCTGTTCGCCTTTATCTATGTGATCTTCGGTGGTGCACACTGATGGACGATAAGCCGCAAGTCGCCGCCAGAATAGATTATCTGGCAGCGGCCTTGGGCCGGTGTCCGGTGTGTGGCAAGGGCAAGCTGTTTTGTTCCTGGCTCAAGGTGGCGGAGGCCTGCACGGTCTGCGCCACGCCTTTCAGGGCGGCGGATACCGGTGACGGGCCCGTCGTCTTTGTCATTCTGATCGCCGGTTTTGTGGCGTGCGCGGGTTTGCTGACCACGTTTTTCCTGTTTCCCGGCTGGCCCGTCACGGCGCATCTGCTGATCTGGCCACCATTTGCCGTTTTGTTCAGTCTGGGGCTGATGCAACCTTTGAAAGGGCTGATGGTGGCTTCGCAATTGCGTCATAAGGTACGTGACGAATGAAGATCGGTTTTCGTGAGTGGCGGCGCGCCATGCCGCGCGGCATGACCATCGCCGTCGCCATCAGCTTTATTTTTCTCAATAGTCTGGGTGTCTGGCAGCTTTACCGGCTGCAATGGAAGGAGGGGCTGATCGCCGATATGGCGCGCAGCGAGGCCATGCCACCCCTACCGGCCATGCAGCTTTTGTCACAAACCCGGCCCGCCTGGCGCTCGGTTCGGTTGCCTTCGTGTAAGGTGACGACGGACCATCTGATCTACATGCATTCGGAAATGAACGGCACGCTCGGTTATCGTGTGCTGACGGCCTGCCCTCTGCCGCAGGGCGCGATTCTGGTCGATCTGGGCTTCATGACCGCCAAAACGCCTTTGACGGCTCAGTTCATGCCGGTGGGGCGGCTGCGTCCGTTCGAGAAGAGTAATGCCATTACACCGGTGAACCGGCCCAGCGAGCAGGAATGGTACTGGCGTTCGGCGTCCGAAATGGGGGCTGATTTGCAGGTGCCTGTGCGCGACGATTATTTCCTTGTGCTTGACCTGAAAGCGTCCAGCGTCCATATGCCGGGACTGGTACAGGGGCCGGTGGTGGCACCGCTGCGCAACCGCCATTTCGACTATGCCCTGACCTGGTTCGGACTGGCCTGGGCGCTGATCGGTATGTTTGTCAGCTATGTCTATCAACGCGCCGCACAAAACAAGGCTGCCACCGACGCATGACCATTCCCCTTCTTGAAGGCCAGACTCTCTATCAGTTCGATAATGGCCTGCGTCTGCTTGTTGATCCGATGCCCGGCCTGAAAACCTTTGCCCTCAATGCGCTAGTTCATGGCGGAGCGCGCTTTGAATCCGAGACGCAGTCGGGGTGGGCGCATCTGCTCGAACACATGGTCTTCAAGGGAGCGGGCCAACGCGATGCGCGCGCCCTGGCCGAGGCTATAGAGCACAAGGGCGGCAGCATCAATGCCTCCACAGGCTACGAACATACGCGATTTGAAGTGCGCGGCCTGACGAGTCTTCTGCCGCTGGCGCTCGAAGTGGTCAGCGATCTGATGTTCCGCCCGGTTCTCGATGGCAGCGAACTGGAGCGCGAGAAGAAGGTCATCGAGCAGGAGATTCTCGAAGCCTATGATACGCCCGATGATCATGTTTTTGATCTGTTGCAGGGTGCCATGTTCGAAGGTCAGGCGCTGGGGCGGCCTATCCTGGGCAGCAAGGCCAGCCTGAAGCCGGCGCGACCGGAGAGTTTGCGCGCCTTTGCCGAAACCCTCTATGCGCCGCACCGTATCGTGATCTGCGTATCCGGTGGCATTACGGCGCAGGAGGTTTATGAGGTGGCGCGCGGGCTGATGGAACCTGTAGCGCCGCATAAGGGTTTTGAAGCGCCAGACCGCCTGCGCTTTACGCCCGGCCGCGTCATCCAGACCCGCCGCATCGAACAGGCCAATCTGACCCTGGCCTTTGATGCCATAGGCAGGCTCGATCCCGACATTATTCCCCTGCGCCTGTTCAGTGAAATTCTGGGCGGCGGCATGGCGTCGCGCCTGTTTCAGGAGGCCCGCGAATCGCGCGGTCTGGCCTATGCCATCGACGCCTGGGCCACGCCCTATCGTGATGGCGGCGTGTTCGGCGTCTATGCCGGTTGCGCACCCGGCGATGTTGAGCCGCTGGAAGACCTGATTCGCAAGGTGATGGCGGGTTTGGCGGCGGATCCGTTGGAAACCGAACTGGAGCGCGCCAAGGCGCAGTTTCAAACCTCGTTGTTTCTCAATCACGAAAGCGCAGCCGCGCGTGCCTCGGCCTTTGCCAGCCAGTTGTCGATTTTCGACAAGGTGTTCAGCCTCGATGAGGTGGGCGGCGAGATCGAGCGAATCCGCCGTGATGATCTGGCGCGGGTTGGTGGACAATTGGCGGTTCAGTCGCAATTTGCTTCGGCACGACTAGGGCCCAGGGCCATGACGGGCAAGGCGGCCTGATCTTCATAAAAAACGCCGCGCCATCCGATGGGAGGGCGCGGCGAAGATCGCAATGACAGGCGAGGCGGCGAAGGATGCCGCCTCGCGGTTATCAGAAAGCGGCCTTGAGGGTCACAGAGAGCTGCGGCTTGTAAGGCTTGTTATAGGGGCCGTAGGCGCTCGACTCAGGCACATTGGTATCCGAAGCGCGCACGTCCAGCGAAACTATCGGCGTGAAGGCGTAGGTCAGGCCCAGATTTTCGGTCGTGTACTTGGAGCCCAGCAGGGCGGATTCGCCAACGGCACCCGAAATGCTGAGCTTGCTGGTCAGCGGATAAGAGGCGTTGACTTCGTAATAGCCCGATTCAGCCCAGGTGACATTGTCATAGAAGGCGGCACCGATGGTGGCCTTGTAGAAGGGGTGGCTGACGGCGGCCTTCACTTCAGAGAAGTCCAGTTCCTTGGTGCCGTAATTATAGGTCACCAGACCGAAATCGAAGCTGAAATCCTTATAGGTCGGGCGAACGCCGCCATAGACTTCAACTTCGAGGTTCTTCGTGCCCTTGGAATATTCCCAGTCAACATTGGAAGCCCAGGTGCCGACATAGAAGATGCCATTGGTGTAGTCGAGGCCGCCTTGAATAGCAGGCGTATTCTGCTTGGTCGAGGATTGCGAATCGCCACGGAAAACATAGTCGCTGGTGGCGGCGACATTGTAGGCGAGCGTGCCGCCGGCAATGCTGGTAGTGGCGGAGGCGGAACCGGCAAAAGCCAGGGCGGCGAGGGCGGCAGCGCCCAAAAGGATTTTTTTCATTTCGTTGTCCTCAGATCGGATTTGTGTGCCAAACCTCTCCGAGACGTTTCCCGCGTCATTCTATGTCATTGTGCGACGCAAACGTATGATTGCAGATTTATGACACCACTCCAAGGGGTGTGACCATATAACAAATTTGTGTGGCAAATTTGCATTGATCATGTCGTTATCATGGCAGTATAACGCCGATATTTCCTTATGAAGTAACAAAAACAGGGCGTCCGACCAGCGGACGCCCTGCAACTTTTGTGCAACAGGTTAAGAGTGGTTAGTGGTCCATGACTTCGTCATGCAGAGAGGCGTCCAGACCGGCTTCTTCTTCATCGGCCGTCACGCGCAGACCTGTCGTGTACTTGCAGATGATGAGGATGATCAGGGTGCCGATAGCCGACCAGGCGATGGTGATGCCGAGGCCGAAGAGCTGCGCCATGACCGAGTGGCCTGCACCCGCTGAGTTGATGGCGGGATCCGCCAGCCAGCCGGTGAGAACCGCACCGAGGAAGCCGCCAGCACCGTGGATGCCGAAGGCGTCCAGCGAGTCGTCGTAACCAAGGAGTTTCTTCACCCAGGTGGCCGAAGCGTAGCAGACGGGACCGGCGAGCAGGCCGCAGATCATGGCACCCGTCGGATTGACAAAACCGCAGGCCGGGGTGATGACGACCAGACCGGCGACCATGCCGGACAGGATGCCGATCAGCGACGGCTTGCCACGGAATATCCACTCAACGATTTTCCATGATACGCCAGCCATGCAGGTGGCGAGGATGGTGTTGAGCAGGGCCGCCGAAGCGATCGTGTCGCCCGCCCATTCCGAACCGGCGTTGAAGCCGATCCAGCCGACGAACAGCAGCGAAGCGCCGATCATGATGTAGATCGGGTTGTTGGCGGGCATCGAATCGGTGCCGTAGCCTTTGCGGCGACCCAGGAAGAGGGCGCAGACCAGACCGGCCACACCGGAGTTACAGTGAACGACGGCGCCACCGGCGAAGTCGAGCACGTGATGCTGGGCCATGATACCGCCGCCCCAGGCCATGTGACAGATCGGGGCGTAAACCAGGATCGACCACAGAACCATGAACAGGAGCAGGCCCGAAAACTTGACGCGCTCAGCGAAGGCGCCGGTGATCAGGGCGGGCGTAATGATGGCAAAGGTCATCTGATACGAAATCCAGGTATATTCCGGAATCGTCGGAGCCGATGCGTAAGCCGTACCCGGAGTGACCGCCTTCAGCATGAAGTTGTCAAATCCGCCGAAGAACAGGTTCAGGGTGTCCGCCGGGATGCCGAAGATCGGCGTTGCCGCCGTGCCGAAGGCCATCGAGTAGGAGACGACCCACCAGACGATCGCCACCACGCAGGTAACGCCGACAGACTGGGTGACGGTGGCGATGATGTTCTTGCGACGCACCATACCGCCGTAGAACAGGGCCAGACCCGGCAGGGTCATCATCAGCACCATAGCGGTACAGAAGATGAGATAGGTCGTGTTGGCGGCGCTGAGCGTGGTGCTTGTCAGAACCGCTTGCGATTTCAGAACCACAGGTGCGGCGGCTGACGAGGAGGCGTCTGCCGAGGCCGAGGTGGAAACTTCGGCCGAGGCCGACATCATAGAGTCGGAAGCGCTGGCAACAGCGGAGGCCGCGGGGGCGGCATCCTGAGCCAGTGCGAAGCTGGCGGCGGGGGCCACCAGGAGCAGAGTGGCTGCCGCAGCAAGCACTCTTGAGAGTTTGATCCACGTTTTCAAAGTAATCCCCCTTTGGGTTGCGGATATTGCACCTGCTCACAGTGCCGTGACTTGAAATGATCGCAAAGGGGTTTGTGCGCTTAACGAAGCCTGTAAGCCGGGTGAGGGATGGTTTGCGTCATTTATGTGTCGAATTACGCCTAAACCTATCTGATTTCGGACTTTTTAAAATGGTTGCAATTGAAAGCATAATGGTTTCAATTGAAATAATATATTTTGAAATTTACAATTATGAAAAGGCAATTGTTGCGGTGCAAAAAAATAGGGCCGCTTCCTGATCGGAAGCGGCCCTATAGCTGATGCACCTGCCAGAAGGCAATGCGTCAATTCAGCGCAGATTTAGCACTTGTAGTACATGTCGAATTCGACCGGATGCGGACGCAGTTGCAGGTTCATGACCTCTTCCATCTTCAGTTCGATGTAGGAGTCGATGAAATCGTCGTCCATCACGCCGCCCTTCTTGAGGAAGGCGCGATCCTTGTCGAGATTTTCGAGCGCTTCACGCAAGGAGCCGCAGACTTCCGGGATGTTCTTTTGCTCTTGCGGCGGCAGATCATACAGGTTCTTGTCGGCGGCGGCGCCCGGATCGATACGGTTCTCGATGCCGTCCAGACCAGCCATCAGCAGGGCGGTAAAGGTCAGATAGGGATTGCCCATCGGATCGGGGAAGCGGGCTTCGATACGCTTGCCCTTGGGCGACGACACCCACGGAATACGGATCGAGGCAGAGCGGTTGCGCGCCGAATAGGCCAGCTTAACCGGGGCTTCGTAGCCCGGCACCAAGCGCTTATAGGAGTTAGTCGTCGAGTTCGAGAAGGCGTTGATGGCCTTGGCGTGCTTGATAATGCCGCCGATATACCACAGGCACAGATCCGACAGACCGGCATATTTGTCGCCGGCGAACAGGGGCTTGCCGTCTTTCCAGATCGACTGGTGGACGTGCATACCGGAGCCGTTATCGCCATACATCGGCTTGGCCATGAAAGTGGCCGTCTTGCCATAGGCGTGGGCGACGTTATGGACGACATACTTATAGAGTTGCAGGCGGTCGGCCATCGTCAGCATGTCCGAGAACTTCAGGCCGAGTTCGTGCTGGGCAGGCGCCACTTCGTGGTGGTGCTTTTCCGGCTCCATACCCAGTTCGCCCATGACGGCCAGCATTTCGCCGCGCAGGTCCTGAGCGGAATCGACCGGGTTGACCGGGAAGTAACCGCCTTTGATGCCGGGACGATGGCCCATATTGCCTTCAGGATAGACCTTGCCGGTATTGGACGGCAGTTCCGAGGCGTCATAGGCGTAGCCGGTGTTTTCCGGCGAGATCGACCAGCGCACGTCGTCGAAAATGAAGAATTCGGCTTCCGGGCCGAAATAGACCGTATCGCCGATGCCGGAGGCCTGCACATAGGACAGGGCTTTTTTCGAGATCGAGCGCGGATCGCGGTTATAGGGCTCGTTCGTGTCGGGGTTCACGACATCGCAGAACAGGAACAGGGTGGTCTGCTGATAGAAGGGGTCGATATAGGCCGACTTCAGATCCGGACGCAGCTTCATGTCGGATTCGTTGATGGCCTTCCAGCCGGCGATCGAGGAGCCATCGAACATGGTGCCGTCGTCGAGGAAGTCTTCGTCAACCAGATCGATGTCGAAGGTTACGTGCTGGAGTTTGCCACGCACGTCGGAAAAGCGCACGTCAACATATTTGACGTCCTTGTCCTTGATGAGCTGGAGAATGTCTGCAGAAGTCATATTGATGACGCCCCATAAAGCCGGAGATTTAAAAATGGGAGGGGGATCGAGACGGTTTAAACCGCCTGCGGCCCGGACTCCCCGGTGCGGATGCGAACGACCTCGATGATGTCGCTCACAAAGATCTTGCCGTCGCCGATCTTGCCTGTGCGTGCGGCCGTCTGGATGGCTTCCAGTGCCGCGGGTGCCAGGTCGTCGGAAACGACGAGCTCAATTTTGATTTTCGGAAGAAAATCAACAACGTATTCAGCCCCACGGTAAAGTTCCGAGTGGCCTTTCTGGCGGCCATAGCCCTTGGCCTCCAGCACGGTCATGCCTTGTACGCCGATTTCCTGAAGGGCTTCCTTCACTTCGTCGAGCTTAAAGGGTTTAATGACGGCTTCTATCTTTTTCATGAGCAATCCATAGAACGAGACCGTTCAACGTCGTACCTTGTTTGCATTGCGCAAGAATGCAAGCCGTTTTGCGGGCACTAGGCTCACATGGCTGTAAAAATCGATTACGATGCGTGAACGCGATGGGTGTGCGTTTAGCCCTTGAGAGCTTAAATTTCAAAGAAAAAATACGTTTTAGCGTGATTTGATGACATATAAAGCGAAAATCGTCGGAAGTCATCGTCGCTTTTCGCCGCATAAACGAAAACCGGCTTGGCATATGACCTCATGGCGGCATAGCTCATTATAAAACGGCGCATTCGCTGCAATGCGTCATGTGCTGGCGCTTGACGTGAGGCGGGCTTTGCGTCAGACAGGCGGCCCGCAAGCGCGTCCTCAGGTCTTGCGGTCACTGAACGGCCTGCGCAAGCGGATGTGGCGGAACTGGTAGACGCATTGGATTTAGGTTCTGATTGAACTTGTAAAAAATAGCATAAAATCAATCGTTTGCAACGATTTATTTTTTAACTGTGTCTAAAACTGTGCCCAAAAAGCGTGTTCACATACGATTTGAGCCGAGTTTTGGCGTGGCCAATTTATCCTGCCGGTACACATACCAGGCCCCGTCTATCGTGGTCTTTGCACGACAGAGGCTTAGATCGCGAGCGATGGTGCATAATGGGGATAGTGGGGCGATGTTGGCATCCGGCAACAGCATGCCAGTGCCTCGCATCATCCCTTCTATAGAGCAGGGATGTGGGAGACTACTTAGGCTGGGATCATCCTGCTGCTCGGGACAAGCCGGGACGCCGATTGCAGTTTACGCTTTCGTACTCAGCCCCTCAAGGAACGGCATTGCCTGCCGCCTCAATGCTTGACCAATGTGACGAGCGCATTAAGGCCGATCTTAAACGGTTGGGAGGGGAAGCCAGAAATACACGAATGCCACTCAGCACTGTTGAGGCAGTTGAGTTTCCTGACTTTCATGGATCCCAAAACCCAACTACGCTCTGGGACGAAGGGATTGCACGCCTAAGCAGCAAAAGGCCAGGTGGCATGGTGATCATTGACGAGCAAGGCAAGCATATAAAGTGGGGTAGCGAAAAAGAGGTTATGAACGCTTCCCGTATGGTCGAAGAAGAGATGCAAAAAGCCTCTGCGATACGAGGAATCGACCGCCGAACGATCACGGTCTTGGTGGCGGGCGTCGGGCTAGCCGTTTTAGGAGGCTTGGCGGTTTATTGGGGTAGTCAAAATAAAGGGTGGGCGACGAGGACAAGTGAAAGCGATTCGCCGGCGGCCCAGCGCGGGTTACGTTAGGAAGGTTATCGATCATATTATGGACTATTTTGATCGATAAAATGACGATTTATCGATCATCCTGCTGGCGGCAGTTTGCGGGGTGTTAAATTTTCGGCGGTTAACGCCGAGGATTTTCATTTTTGTAAACTGCGCGGCGCACCTTGGAGCCGCTCGCGTCACCTGACAGCCATCGCTCATCGGGGCGCAACCAGAGAATAAGCTATGAATTATTGTGCTGATCCCCGCACCTTATTCAATGTGCGCGCCACGGGTCACTTAGTGGAATCTGCAGGCCGTCAAAATCCTTGATATTGCGTGTTGCCAGGGCAGCTCCTGCGGCAGCGGCAATGCCTGCAATCATCATATCCGACGGATGTGCCGCTTGGCCCGACGCTTCGCGAATAGCCCGAAATTGGCCCGCCTTATAGGCCGCCACTTCGTCAAATGGCAGTACAGCGAGTGCCTGGATATAGGCCGCAAAGCTTGCTTGCAATTCTGTCTTGCGTCGCCCATTTGGCAAGCGCTGCAATCCATATTCGATTTCCGCGACGGTGATGGTTGTCGTCGTTAAGGGTATCTCTCCAAGCTGCATCAGCCAGTCGTGCACGTGGAAATCAGGCTGAGGTTTCATCAATTCGGAAACCACATTGGTATCGAGAATGATCATCGGCCGCCCTTGTCGTCAGCCCCAAAATCGGGCGCGGCCCGATCTGCGGTGCGGCTTGGCAATGGAAGGTCAATGCCTTTGCCTTTGTCGAACAACTGGCGCGACAATGCCCAAAGGCCGGTGGCGGTAACGCCTCCCGTGGCACGTTTCAGTATGACACGGGCCTCTTCCTCCATGGAATGGCCGTGTTGGGCGGCCAGAACGCGCAGGCGCTCTTTGATGGCATCATCAATATTTCTGATTGTCAGTGTAGCCACGATGGTTCTCCATATCTTGCAAGCGCAGCCAGTATACCAAGCGCAATCAATGACCGCAATGAAATCATTGCGGTCGCGTTGTGGGTTTTATCCCTTCGTGATCTTTGGGCTTGTTTTTGCAAGCTGGCGTGCGAACGCACGCGGGAAAGGGAGCGACGTGAACACGGCGCGAGATGCGCGAACGCGCCAGCCTTTCTGTCAGGAAGAAAAAATTTTACCCCTCCTCAAATCGCAAATTTCGTTAAAATCAGAGGCAAAAAGGCTGGATAATGTGTGTCCAAGTCTACTATTTGAAAATGTTTAGAAATTTTTGCTCTACAAATTGTATTAACTTGAGTAAACAGGCATAACTATTTAAATTCATTGAATTTGCGGGTGTGGCGGAATTGGTAGACGCACCAGATTTAGGTTCTGATTGAACTTATTAAAAATAGCATAAAATCAGTAGTTTGCAACGATTTAATTTTTAACTGTGTCCAAAACTGTGTCTGATGACCCTTGTTTTCACACGTTTTTATTAGCCGGTGAGCAGCGCGCGCCTTTTGGTCAGGCGCAGCGGTAGATATAAGGCGCGCCATCGATGGTAACTTGGCCGTAGTCGATGCTCAAATCTCGGGCCATAGAATCATAATCGAGATAGTTTTGGATGCTGTCGGGGATGTCACCAAATAGGCCGTCATCGACAAACTGTATGGCCAGGTCGCGGAGCGATTCGCAGGCGTACAGGTCCACCTCGAACTTGTCCGGGCTGTCGCTACCGAGGTCAAAGCTGTAACCCGCCTCGCCAATGGCAATAATGACCCTGATTTTGTCATCGGCGCTCCAAATTTCCACCGCATCAAAATACCCGCCAACGCTACCTTGATGGATGCCGAGCGCCCCAAACAGGTGACAGTCCAGGCCTTCACCCTGGATAAATTGGATTTCAAATTCCTCGACCAACTGGCCGTAGGCGTTTCTAAGTCCTGCAGACTTGGCGAGATAATCCGCCTCACTGTCAAAATAGAAGCCGATAGCGGATGTGTCGTAGGGTTGGGCGTAAAGAGTGGGCATGGTCTGTTTCCCTCATTGAGCTTGGGTTGCGCATAGCAACCGTTGGCTCCCGCCGAGGGTGGGGGTAGCAACCGCAAGGGCAGCTCATGGCGAGGGGCATCACCCGGCCTGCACACAGCGAAGCACAGGAAGGCTGGGGATACGCCACGGGCTGTTCATCGCAGACCCTTGCGAGCGCGTGGGGCAAAGCCCGTAGTCCAATCAATCACATAGATGACTTGGTTCTAATTTTACATCCATTGCAAGAGTAGAAGAACTCAGATAGCGTCCCAACTTGGAGGTGTATTTTGAGCAATGGCAGCCCGAAATTCAGTGCAGCCCCTTCGGCTGCGGGATACTTTTATCAAGCGCGCTTGGCGCTAGCATTGTGTATTCCGCACGTGAACAAGGGCACAAATATTGAAGTCGCTATTGAGCGACTTGACGATATATCATTCTCGGCTAATTACACCCCACTAGAACTGTTACAAGTTAAGCATCATATCGACAGGGTTGGGAGCTTGACCGATTCAAGCCCTGACCTATGGAAAACACTTCGTATCTGGGCGGAAGCCATAACTAATAATCCGTCTCTACCTTCGAGAACACGACTTGTTCTCGTGACAACAGGGGTGGCTCCAGATGAGTCGGTGGCTTCTTTGTTACGTCCGCAAGCAGCATATCCTGCCGGTGTGAAACGTGATCCAAAATCGGCGGCTGATAGGCTCTCTAAAGTCGCAGAGACGTCAACAAATCTGGCTTTAAAGCCTGCCTTTGCGGCTTTCTTGGCCTTAACTGAGCCCATGCGTGCATCGCTTTTGAGTGTAGTCGAGGTTGTTGATCGTCAGGAGGTTCTCGCAAATCTTGATGAAGTTTTGGAAGATTTGCTGAGACTAAGCGCGCCAAACGGAAAAGCCGCCGAAGCCCGTGAGCGTTTGGAAGGTTGGTGGTGGCCGCGTGTTTGTAGTTCATTAGCGAGCGCCCAAGCGTCACCAATTGCTATCGCGGAGCTTGAGGCAAAATTGGACGATATCCGGGATATGCTGAAGAGAGATGCGTTAGTCGCAGATCTCGAATTTGCCGTGCCCTCAGATAACGATGTAGAGCAATATGAGGGTTTTCACTTCGTTAGACAACTAAAGGCTATAGGCATTGGTGGCAATCGTATTGGTTACGCGAAAAGGGATTACTACCGTGCCTTCGCCCAGAGATCAAAATGGACGAGAGAGCATGTCGTGTTGGATGGCGAACTCGAAAATTTTGAGGCTGTTTTAATTGAAGAGTGGGAGCCTCGATTTAGCGCGATGTGCGATGCCAATGCAATCGCTGAGGCAACTGATCCAGTGCTGCGCCAAGCTGGGCAACAGATTTACCAATGGGTTGAAGCTGAGGCGCGCTTCCCGCTGCGATCATATACATCACGTTTTCTCAGTGTGGGTTCCTACCATATGTTGGCAAATGATCTTCGGGTAGGCTGGCATCGCGATTATTCAACTCTCTGTTTGGCAGAGGAATAGACGATGGGGACGGTGCACACACATTGGGACTTGGTTTGGCGTGAAAGACCGCCTGAGGAAGCTGCATTCTTCAACCCTGCTTTTTGTGGCGAGATGTTATTTCGTACGGTCAAAGAATACACCCGAGTGACCGAGACGGCTTTCCCATTGGCAATTTCATTCATTATTTTGCCTCTTTTGTTGCATCCAGCGTCACGACACTCCTTGCCTAGAAAGTCAAATACGGCATTTAGCGGCTGGTCGG
The DNA here is from genome assembly GCF_030027245.1 of Asticcacaulis sp. EMRT-3. NCBI lineage: Bacteria > Pseudomonadati > Pseudomonadota > Alphaproteobacteria > Caulobacterales > Caulobacteraceae > Asticcacaulis > Asticcacaulis carbonis. The sequence goes on along the minus strand of NZ_JASERT010000001.1, from coordinate 1,028,031 downwards.
CGGATCATGACGCTATCCTTGCTCAAATTCCGGACCGAATGTCGCGCCTTAGGTCTGTTACACGTGAATCTTTGCTATTTTTGGCTCAAATGAAGGTGATTGACATATCTGGCGATGGGGTAAAGCTTGGTAGTAACCCGCTAAAATTATCCGCTAAACCCCAAATTACGACCAAAGAAGTTGACGATATCAGAAGTGCGGCAGGCTTGCTGGGCCGTTGGTTTGCCAGTCAAGCCAAGCCAGCAATGGTACTTCAAAGTATGGGGGTAAGAATATGACTTTCCAAATTCGGGCGATTGCGGTCTATTCCAAGGAAGGTGAATGCCGTGATATTCGATTTGAGCTTAACACGCTTAATATCGTAACCGGCGCGTCCAAAACTGGCAAATCAGCGCTGTTAGATATAGTCGATTATTGCTGGGGTCGCTCTGAATGCACAATTGCTGAGGGCGAGATTCGGCGTGGCGTCTCATGGTTCGTCGTATTATTCGATCGGGATGGCGAAGGTATCTTAATTGCACGGCGGAATCCTGGTCCAGCAGGTAAGGCAAGTGAAGATATTTATTTTGAGCGTGGTGTCGAAGATTTGCCGACAAGCTCTAACCTGTTCGCCAAAAACATAACTGTAGATGGTCTGCGATCTCACCTATCTTCGTTACTTGGTATTGCCGAAAATTTGCTAACACCTGAAATCGGGGCAACTCGAAAACCTTTAGAGGCTTCTTCCAGTCAGGCCATTTTCTTCTGCCTCCAAGCACAGGATGAAATTGCCAATCGTCGGCTCCTGTTTCATCGTCAGGGCGAACAATTTATTCCGCAGGCAATAAAAGATTCCTTACCCTATTTTGTTGGAGCGATGGGAGAAGACTATTTTCTTAAGCAGAAGAGATATGATGATGCTCGGGCTCGCTTGCGTCGGCTTGAACGCGAATTCACTGAAATGCGGGCATTAGCACAAGAGGCAGAGGGGACAACTCGTAGTCTCTTTCAGGAAGCAAAGCGGGTTGGCCTTTTAGCTCCCGAAGCTTCCGCAGATTCCCCCGAAGCCATTCGAAGGATGCTATCGGAGGCGGCGGCCCCTAAGTCACTTAGTTATGCTAATATCGATGATCCATCGGCCGATTTAAGCGACTTAGAAGAACGCCGGCGCCGTTTGCGCGCGGAATTGCAAGAACTGCGTGAGGAAATTAAAGAGTTGGGTAAGCTAGCCCGAGACACATCTGATTTTGAAAATGAAGCAAAGGAACAGCAGGCGAGGCTCGCTTCTATAGGCTTACTGAAGCCTGAGGATGCTATTCATAACGTTTGCCCAGTATGCGACAGCCAGCTTCGGACACCGGTTCCTTCAGTTGATGAAATTCATCGCTCGTTTGAGGGCCTTGAAAGGCAGCTTGCTTCGGTAAGGAAAGACAATCCTCGTCTTCAAAGTCGGATTGCTGAACTTGAAACACAGATGACGGCCAGAGAAGAGGAAATGAAAGGTGTGCAACAGGACATAACCTCCCGCATTGCCGACAACGAGAGACTTAGAATTGAGCAGGATCAGTTTACTGAACAGGCCCGCGTTTCGGGAAGAATCGGGTATTATTTGGACAGCGTTAAGTCGATCTCGTCTGATGACGGAATTCGCGTAGAAATTGCACGCTTGCGTGCAGAAGTATCAGAACTGGAACGCGCACTTGATCAAGAAGCTATGGAAGAGCGTCTCACCACTGCGCTGAGCTTGGTTGGACGCGATATTACCACCTACGCCGTTCAACTAGGTTTAGAGCATGGCGACAATCAACTGCGCCTTGACCGCAAAAACCTTACTGTAGTTGCTGATACCGTAGATGGCCCGCTATCATTATCTCAAATTGGCAGTGGTGAAAACTGGGTTGGCTATCATGTTGCTGCTCACCTTGCTATCCATAAGCTGTTTAGGGCCAAGACAAGGCCCATACCAGCGTTTCTCATGTTTGATCAGCCATCGCAGGCTCACTATCCTCCTGAGCGTGATGTTGGTCAGATTACAGGGGAGGATGAAGATCAGTTGGCTGTAACCCGGCTGTATAAGCTACTTTGGGATTACGTGCATCAACCAGAGGCTAAAACGCAAATTATTGTCACCGACCACGTTGAGCTATTACAGGACTGGTTCCTAAGTTCGATAACGCAGCGGTGGCGTGATGGCATCAAACTGGTCCCGGTTGCTTGGCTTAGGCAAAACTAGCTCCTGTCAGCCTGCGTAGTTGCTCCCACAATTCGCGGTGTAGATTTTGTCCCTAAAATGGAGCCCCATATACTAATTACGAGACCTGCTTAACGGATATCATTGAGGATATTTAAGGTTCAAATATCGTATAATTCACATTTTGGCCGTCCCAATGGACACCATGTCTCGGGCCGCCATTGTTTTCAGGAACCACAAGTAATACGTCTTCAAGTGGTCGGCTGCCATTATGGGGAGCATGCCACTGGAAAGTCTCGTCAAAGGCCCAAGCCGTCTCTACAGGCGCTTCTGGGGCGAAATAATGGCAGTAGACAAACTCAAGTTTTGATTGGGCAGGGTTGAAACTCCGCACACGTTGAATGATCTTCTCGTAACGCCGTTGCTCAACGTCATCTCCTGACAGCGCTTCAAAGCCTATATGAATGATGCCGGGGGCATCAGTCGGCAATTGGCTGTTGGCCTCAACCAATTTAGACTGAATATCACGTGCTTTCTTTTCGATTGCTGCCTCGGAATGGCTGGACCATCGCGCCAGAACCGCGAGGTCAATTTCGTCAATGAAGTGCGGGTTTGGCGCGTATTTCATGCGTAAGACTGAGACGAGGCTATCGTAGCGGACATAAGAGCCAGTAAGGGTCTTGTTGAAAACAGGGCCAGGGTGAAGAATGTAGCCTTTTTTGAGCGACTCTTGAATGGGGCCTAAATCGAGGTTTTTTAGGATTCCGACCCCAATGCCATCGTGCCAAATCCATGCCGGTAGGCCTGATTTGATAAATTGCCCCACTTTGACCGAAAGATATGTATCAGGCACGTCGTTTAGTTCGACGTTGAAACGAACAGTTAGAAGCGTGCTTCGCTGTTCTTGTAACGCGAGCGCCGCGCTGGGTGGCTTCCAAAGTTGCCGCATACGTGCGCGTTCTTGTTCGATGTATTCACCACCCTCGATGCGTTTGCATTCGACGGCATAGTGCTTGCCGTCCTTCTCGACGTCCAGGTCATGGGTGCGTGCGATGCCACGTTGTCTTGGCTTGAATTTTACCTTCCACCCCGCACGGGCGTATGCCGCAGCGACAAGAATCTCGAATAGGCCACCATTGGGTTGGGATTTCTCACGCGCAGTGATCTCCTGAGCTTTTTCAACAAAGCCTTCGACACCATGTAAGGTATCGAGGTTGCGGCCAATTGCTGCTAGGATTGGGATTACTCGGCAACCGTAGACCGGCTCATAATTCTGTGGGTGATCAGTGAAGGATTCTCCTAAGAAAAGGAACCATGCGAACTGGTCCCGTTCGTCGAAGAAGCGTCCTTTTTCGTCAGTCGTCTCAGGCTCGCTGATTAGCGAATTGTAAAATCGCTTGGCTACTGCTTCGCGACGACGCGACCATTCATCGTCGGGCATCAATGAAACGAAAAAGCGAACGCCTTTTTTGAGGTCAGGAAACTCACCGTACATTGGTACCTCCCCCTCTCGAAGGCGGAACATATCCTCAGGGAATTCGAGCAGGGGCATATTGGTTCCTCAAAAGGAATAGATGTTTAGGCGCTTAATACGCCTGGGGCTATTGGCTTTGTCAGCTTCATCGCTGCATTTGCTCGTCCAAGTTTCCTTTGTCATAGGTTGTTCTGACGGAGTGTGTGGGTTTGCAGTTATTGTATGTCACTCACACTTATAGCCGGAATTGACTCCATCGGGATATTCAAATGATACCTGGTAGACTTGCGTTCCCCTGTCCGTACAAGCGCTCCCATATCGGCAAGGCCATTCAGGTCGCGGGTGGCGGTCGCGGGCGGGGCGTCAGTGATGCTCATATATTTGGCGGCGCTCAGGCCGCCGGTAAATCCGTCCAGACCGGCAGCGAACAGGCGTAGCAGCGCCTTCTCCTGGCGGGGGTTTAGTTGGCCGCGTAAGGTATCGATCAAGCGGGATTTGTTCAGGATGAATTCGACCTGGGCGAGGGTATATTTCTGGGCCTCAATTGCCTTGGTGGCAAACCACAGCAGCCAATCGGTCACTTCCAGACCGTGGCTGCCGTCCTCAAGGGCCTGATAATAGGCTTTGCGGTATTTCAGGAGGGTGCCGGACATGCCGGTGATGATGGGGGCAGATAACCCCTGCGCCAGAACCTTCTCGATGATGGCGCGACCGACGCGGCCATTCCCATCCTCGAACGGGTGGATGCTCTCGAACCACAGATGCGCGATGCCGGCGCGCGTGACCGGGGGCAGGGGAGTGCCACCATTCGGGCCGCTCTGTTCCAGCCAACCCATGAACCGGGCCATTTCGCTGCTGACCTGTTTAGACGGCGGCGCTTCAAAATGCACCTTGGGTTCATAGATGGCCCCGGAGACAATCTGCATCGGGTCGTCGTGGGTGCGATAGCGCCCCACATCTTTGATGTCGGTGCGGCCATTCATGAGCAGGCGGTGCCAGTTCATCAGAACCGGCTCCTCCAGCGGCCCCGGCAGGTGCTGGTACAGATCGACCATCATTTCCGCGATACCGGCCTCTGCCGGGTTGCTACGGCGGTGATCGGTAGCCATGCCCAGATGCCTGCGGATGGAGGATTGCACGCTGTCGCGGTCAAGGCGTTCCCCCTCGATGGCCGAAGTATCGACGGCCTCATGGCTCATGATTTCGATGCTGAGGCCCTGCCGTTCGGTCTCGTCCAGGTGCTTTGATGCACCAATGACGACACCGGCGCCCTCAACGAAAAGGGCTTCCGCCTTAGCCAATTTCCGCGCATCCCAGCGGAAATTCGGCCAGTCTTTTTCTTCCCAATTCCACGACATGATGAATACCGGCTCCATTTATCCATCAAAATATAGCCCATAATGATTGATAAAGATAGCGTTTATCCATCACGTTTGACTTTGAGCAAGCGCATGGCCATGCGGCGCGGGGGTATCAGGGGGTGCGCTGAACGCCCCTGACTGGGCACGGGAGAGTTCCCGTACCGGCGCTGGGAGGGAACCTAAAGCGCCGGTTGAGATGGCCACGATAAGCTACTGCTTATCTTAACTTTCGAGATTAATTTTCGCTTGAAAGTTGTTAACCAATGACAATAATCAACCCTTAATTGTCCTCTTTTAGAGTGCACGTCGCTTGCGATGTATAAGTGCACACATGTGACCTTTCTTAACTTTTGTCGTTGGAAGGGAGTAAAGTTTTGGCCATCTACCATTTGCGGCTCAAGGTGCATTCGCGTTCCCTTGGCCGAGCCCCCAAACCGGGTGGGGCGACCCGGCGTTCAGCGGTTGCCGCTGCGGCCTACCGCTCCGGCGAGAAGCTCTATGATCAGGCGCAGGGGCGCTGGTTCGAGTTCGACAAGCCGGACGTTGTTCATACTGAGATCATGAGCCCCGTCAACCGGGAAGTGGCCCCGTGGGTATTCGACAGACAAACACTGTGGAACCGGGTGGAGGCATCCGAGAAACGGGCGGACGCGCAGTTGGCGCGGGAGATTGAAATCACCCTGCCGCGTGAGCTGAGCAAGGATCAACAGATAGACCTTGTGCGCCGTTTCGTGCGCGAGCAGTTCGTGAATCAGGGCATGGTGGCGGATGTTGCCATCCACAGCCCCAAGGCGGCGGACGGGCAGGAGCAGCCGCATGCGCATGTGCTGCTGACGCTGCGCAGGCTGGACGCCAATTCTGACACCGGCTTCTCATCGCACAAGGAGCGCGATTGGAACGAGCGCCCCGACATTGCGCGGATGGTGGCGGATGCGCGTAAGCGTTTCAACGATACCGGCCTGCCGGAGGACAAGGATGTACTGGAGGCAACGGAGGCGCTGCGCAATGTGCATGTATGGCGCGCGCAATGGGCAGGATATGCCAACCGTGCGCTGGAGGCGGCAGGCGCGGAAGCGCGGATTGACCATCGCACACTGGAGAAGCAGGGCATTTTCCGCCTACCGGAAATCGCCCTGGGCATCGCCCGCCATATTGAGCAGGCGTATGACTATCTGAAGGAGCGCATCACCCAGTGGGTGGCGATCAAAAAGCGAGCCGACCTTTACAAGGAGGTCGAGCATTACCAGTCACGCGACCCGGTGAAGCTGGCGGAGTTCGTGCTGCGGCTGGCCGACATGGCGGAGGGTTTCGCCGCCTCGTTCCGAAAACCACAAGAAGACATCCCGGAGGTGCCGCTTGAACGATGATGTTGACGCCCTTTTTGGCGGACGCACGCCTGCGCGCCCGTCCTTCCTCGACCGCGTATCACAGGGGCAGGCCAAGCCTGTCGCGGATGCCGAACCGCCGCAAGAGGCGACGGTCGGCAGCGGCCTCTACAAACCCTATGGTTTCATGCCGTCGAACACGGTGGGCGAAATCTGCGAGGTGCGGACATGGGTGAACGGCACCGATGTGCCGGAGGGGCTTGTCTTCCAATACCGCTTCCTGATGCAGGTGGGGTTCGTGGGGGACGAAATGCTCAAGCTGATGCTGCCAGATGCCATCGTGGTCATTGAAGGCAAACGCCTGCTCGACCTGCGCCAGAAGCTCACGCGCCGCATGGCGACTTTCATCCAGCAATATAACCCCCGCATCTGGCCGTCGCCGCCTTCACTGGAGCCAGTTGTCGAGAGAATCGAAGTGGTGAGACCATAATTGATCTGATGAAGAGTTCCGCTTGGACCAGCAGAACCGCAGCCACTGTCATTTTTTACTGCGACATGGCGCGATTCATGCCTTCATTTAGACTTTTGACCATCCGAAATAACATTACCGGGGTTCCCGGCGCGCCAGCTAACTCCTAAGTCAACTGCAATTTTAAAAATCTTACCTAAAGCGAAGCTTCAAGAATCTGTGAATGCAGGTTACACAACGTGATTTCGCTGAGGTCACATTCAAGCGCATCCTTTACCGGCTTACAGTAGCAGATGGATGCTCAAATGGCCGACAACGACAATTTCTATACCGATTGCTCGTCTTACGCTCCAATTGCGAGCGAAGGAATAGGTATCCTTTCAGGTATTTCTAGCGGTGTTGAAGCTGGAACCCCTGCATTGGAAGTGCCGTACATAGGTGGGGTTGCTGGAACCGTTGTTGGAGCGGTGACGGGGGATTCCACCTACCATGAGGTGCGCGATCAGATGTTGAACGGCGGATGGGATAACGTTTGCCACACTCTTTCCGATTTGAATGACGCCATATCGGATGCCGCTGTCCAAGGTGTGCTCGCGCCGCTACCTGACGATTTGCCACCTCCGCCGGAGGCACCGGTGTCATCACCTGATTCAGTGGATTCGAGCGGAAGTTCGGTCTTTGAGAGCCTGACGGAGCCTGATTATTCCAATCCCTCGTTTCAAATCTCTGGTTTTGATATCGTCTCGTCGGTAGGTTTTGACACCTCTATCTTTGATAACTCAACGTCGGGCTATGATGAGGGCGCGTCGGATAGTGGCTCAGTCTCTAGTAACTAAGCGGTAGTAAGGTTCGTAAAATGGCGGTTGCGGCTCAACAAGGCAATAACGGCGAAGCTGTACTTAATGGTACTATTGGTGCCATTGCTGCTGTCGTAGTGGACAGCGCGCTCCACGAAACACCAGTCGCATTCGCCGCACCTTACATAGCTGCTGCAACTGGAAGCGCTATGGATTACGGTTTGCAGCAGTTGCACCTCACTGAGATACTTGATGCGGATAGGCCTGAGGTCGGAGTTCCAGAGGTAATGTCAGCTACAAGTTCGCCGCTAATGGCATCTGGGCCGAGTGACGTTTTGCCCGAGGATGGTCTGCTGCTCACAGAATCATCCGACAATGATTTTTGGAAGCCCGTTACGACTTATCCTGTGCACATTGCTATGTCGACCGAGCCAGTTGTGACGATCCACGACGATGATGCCGCGACTGGGCTTGTCGGTCGAGCGGATGCATCCAGTTACGATCATTCAGTCTCGAATATGGGAGATACCGATCCGGTAGCGACATGGATAGTGCCGGATCTGGATTTGATAACTGCGCCGGTCGTATACAGTCAGGATTGCGTAAACGACGTCGGTGGCCCACTAACTGTTGGGACGAACGACCTACATATTTTTCTGCATGATTCTGGCACCATCGCCGATCCCATTGAGCCGGGAACCATGGCATATGATTTTTAGACTCTTTCTAGTGACCGGTATCATTGAGTAAGTTTCCAGGTGGGAAGTGGACGCTATGGCAGGAATTGGCGGCATTGGAGGGGCAGGATTTGCGTTTGGCCCGATAGGCGTAAGGCTACTTCAGTACTTATGGCAGACGAAGCTAGAAAAAGCTCAAACTGATCACCTTTTCGAACAGACGAACCACCTTCGTGAAGCGCATATTCGGCAATTAAATCAAGATGAGGTTCGCCGTGAAGAGCTAAGGAATGAATTCGAGAACCGGAAAGAATTGCAAGACCGCACTAAGAACGCGGATATTGAGGCGCGTCATTATCAAGACCACTTGCACCGTTGGCCTGTGCCTACATCGGCAATCAATTTCGTCAGAGCATCACGGCTCTCCAATAGCCCTTTGAATATAATGGTTGTGGCGGATGTCAGTGTAATCCCTTTTCCGACCCAGAGAACTGTTAACGGGGAGACCGTCACGGTATACGATGATGGGCGCCTTAACGCCAATGTCCATATGGGTAATATTGGGCGGGGTGTTGGGCGTTGTCGTCGTTTCGTAGATGCAAATTTGCATCCACATGTTTTGTTTTACGATTGGACGAATGAGCCGATTAAGGTGCCTGGGCAAGCGTTCACGGCAACCCTCTTTTCAGAACTCAAGAGCGAAGCTTGCGCGGTCGTCCAGGTAGGTACGGACGATTTTCCCTACATACATTTTGAGGTCTATTCTTGGGGGTGGTTGTGTGCTCGTGATGAGGTCGAGAGAGAAGTTTCCCGCACTATTAGCTTTAAAGTGGAAAAAAAAGAGGACCTTATCAACGATATATCGAATGTTCTCACAGCTATTACCACAGGTCTTATCGCGCGATTTGAAATACTCAATGGCAGGAAAAGCGCCAGGCAATCATTTTTCGGCACCCGCTCAAAACTGCGGGCGCTGCCACTGCAAATCGTAGCTGACCGATTTGGGGAAGCTACCGCGTCCGATGTGCTGACCTTACTATCTGAAACCTATGTAGGGACTATCTATCAGGTGGCCGAACGGGCACCATTGGCTGCCGCCGAAGCTGCTGCACAAGGTGCTCTAGATGCTTATTCAGTTGGGGATCAGGAGCAGGCTGAAAAGCTTGTGCAAGTCGCCTTAGAATGCTGCCATATGGCAACTGCGCCAAGGTTGAATGGCGATGCAAACTTGATCGATGAGATTATGGCTCAATATCAAGTCGGCCCAGCGAGCACGTTACAGGAAGCTCTGCAAAAAATACGTGGCATGGAACTGACGCGGACTGCATCCGCTGCTACGCCAAGCAACGAGATGACGCTTCACGAAATGGCACGTGCGGCAGGCGGCTAAATTATATGAATTGGGGGAAGTAAGTCTATGCGTATTGGGCTTTTGGCACCGGAAGAAAACGGAAAAACATCCTACCTCGTCGCCTTATATTCGGTGCTGATCAATGATCGGAATAACGACAAGACCTATCCATTGAAATTTACCGTCAAGGACCCACTGCAAAGAAGCTGGTTCAATCAATGTTTTAACAATTTAGTAGATGTCAACTTGTCGGTTCCGGAGAGATTTCCGCTCAAAACAGGCGATTTAGTCACTGAATATGTCTTTGGGGCCTCTGCCCCTGACGGCTACACGGGTTGCGATGTCACTATTGTTGATTTTCCAGGCGGCCTTTTAAGGGGAGCTAAAGGCATCGAGAGTTTAACACTGCATTTGGAATTAGTTTCGAAGCTAGAAACCTGTGACGCCTTTATCGTTTTACTTGATTCCGGCGCGCTCGCGTCTGCTAGCCCGATCCATTCATGGTTCCTGTGACCGGGTTGCCGTTTAGGTTGGCCTATGCCGAGACGCGTTTTTCCGCTTCGTGTTTTTCGCCACGCGCTGGACCAGATTTTTCTCCGATGGGGTTGATGGTGATGGCGGCGGCTTTTGGGGCATAGCCCCATTTTTCATGCAGGTGCGGGCTTGAGCGCGGCCATGATGTGACGGAAGAGACTGGCCTCTGGGCAAGCGGCGGCGAAGGCGATCCTGATGCGATGAGACGTCTCGGTGATCCGGGCGCCGATCTTCAGTAAGCGCAACCGGATGGTATTGAACTCTGCGGTCGCCAGCTTGTGGGCCTTTGGGATTTGATCCCTGACGGTGAGCATGAGCCAATAGGCGGCGGTGTGGAGGATCAGACGCATCTGGTTGGCCAGGGGGCAACGGCAGGAGGTGCGGTCGCTTTTAAGCTGGGTCTTGTGCAGCTTGATCAAGTTCTCCGCATTGCCCCGGGCGCAATAGAGCTTGGCGTATAGGGTCTCAGGATCGGGATCGCCCAGGGACGTCACGACGAAACGGTTGTCGAGACCAAGCGGCGTGGCTTCGATACGAGCAATGACGCGGCGCTCGCGCCCCCAGGATTGGGCGCCATGGCGGACTTCGGTGTAGCCGCGAACGGCGGCGGCTTGCTGTTCGGCGCGAACGACACGGATATGATCGGCAAAGGCTTCGACCTTGGCATGCAAGGGCTTGGAGCCGGGCAGTCCGAAGATATAGTCGACGCCCTTGCGCTCGGCCCAGGCCATGACCTCGGGTCTGGCGTAATGCCCGTCGCCGCGCAGGGTAATGTGAGTTTTGGGCCAGTGTTTGCGGATCCGGCGCACGATCTTGCGGACCCAGCTACGCACCTCTTTGCCGGAAGGTGTTTTACCTGGCCGCAGAATGACCACGACCGGCCGACCCGTGGCCACGTCGTAGACGTGGATAGGCTTGAAGCAATACTCGCCTTCATGGGCGTTGAAGAACGACAACTGCTGGCGGCCATGGACGACGTCGACCGTGTCGTCGATATCGAGCGTGATCTCAGCCGGGATGGCCGAGCCAAAGCTATGGCAATACTGATCGACCAGGGCGTAGGTCAGCCGGATCAGGCTACGAAGATCTGGGGCATTCTCCCAACGCGACAGCGTGGGTTGCGAGCACAGATCCTTGCCTTCCTCGGGAAGACGGCCGCAGGCGAGCTTGAACGCAGGGTCGGTGCGCAGAGAGCCCAGGTCATTGCCATCTTCATACCCGCAGGCGATGGCGAAGATCCGAGCCTTCAAGATTGACGCCACCGAGTGTGTCACCAGCAACGGATTGCGACGGTCTGGAATGAGCCGCCAAAGCCGGTCGATGATCCCGATCTGGCGTTCCGCGGCAGACAAAAGCATGACGCCGCCGTCGGAACTGATACGACCGCCATCGAAAGCAGCCGTGACTTTCTTGCGCGAAACGCTTGGCAAATCGAACGGAAGATCGGTAATCTGGTCCATGGCGGGTGTGGCACCGGCGGTGTTGGAAATGATTTAGGATTCGACACCCATAATCTATGCCAAAACAAAGCCTTACGCTACACCCGCTGCATCATTTTGCCGCTACCATGAATAAGAGCGGCTAGTGTCTATAAGATGAAGGGACGCCTAAGTCCTGACGATATAGAGAGTCTAATCACAGCTTCTATCCGCTCATCACTGGCGCGGAAATTCTCGAAGATTGGTGTCCCTGTCGTGTTTTGTATGACTAAATTCGACACCCTTGGTCTGCTGGATGGCGATAATGCAGAATTAGTCAAGTTAGCCCATGATCGCATCAAGCAGATATTTTCATATTTTTTTGAAGAAAACCATAGGCATCCTGTGATGATTACAGGGACTAGTCTCGGTCAGAATATCGACCCAGGCCCTATAAGCGACCACAACAGAAAGGGAGGGGAATTCGATCCCTTTTGCATCGTTGCGCCATTCGATTTTTGCTTATCTTTCGGCACCTTATCTGCGTCAAGATATCATGAGGGCGAAAGAAAAGGCCACGAAGTTCAAATGGCGAGAGCGCGCGCCAGAGAAATTGGAGCAAGGTATAATGGCATATTAGATAATTTTATCGGATGGTTTGAAGCAGATGCAGAGATATTTGAAATGCCAGAGGGCGCATGGAAGCGAAGGGCCAATAATGCAGAGAATTCTGCAAATTTTCAAGGTATTCGAGAGCGTTCCTTTCAGTACATAGCAAATACGTCAATCCACGCCTTTAATAAGTCTTCCACTAAAGATGTGAATTTCATTTATTTTGGTGGAGGTAAACATGAATTCGATTTAGACTCCGGGGAAGGTGTGCTGCCGTTAAGGCCATCGTGAAGGACATTGAAATGATTTGGAAGCCATTGCTGTATAGTTGCTTTGCCACCAATGGCCGAGAGTATGAATTTGATGCCATCGATTCGTCTGTAGATAGTGGTGTTGGGAAGGCAATACGTCATGCAGGTTTGCCTCCAAAGGCATGGTTTGTAGGCCATTCGGAGGACAGATGTTTTTGGGGGCGGCGTGCATTCGTCGGAGATTATCTTGGCTGGGGACATCCAATTGCACTTGATAGCGCGGGGCGGAAGTTGGAATTTACCCTTTCCTATTCGGCCCCCCATGGAACTCCGTTGCCTTCCACCTCGGCGCTGGAGCAATTGGAGGGGCAAATTACTGCCGACCTCCGAAGACTGGGAGAGCAGGCGCGTACTGAACGGCGCATTTTGAACCATATTGACGGTGTTCACCTTCCTAACTTCGAACGGCTGACTAATCCCCAAACTTTATGGGACAAAACCGTTGCCCAACTTGCGTCCAAAAAGCCTGCGGGTTTGGTGATTATTGATTCTAATGGCGCGCATATAGGTCGCCCAAGCCAAGCTGTAATTGCTGAGGCTTCCCATATAATGGAAGAAGCTGCTCAAAAAAAAACTTCTTCATTGCGAAGGATAGATCGTCGAACAATCACGGTCTTCTTGGCCGGGGTTGGACTGACGGCTTTAGGTGGGCTGGCAATGTATTTCGGGGGGCGAGAAAGGGACCGGGCGACGAGAACTACTGAAGATGAAGCTCGAACGAACCAGCGTAGTATACACTAGGAACCTTTCCTAAAATTTGTGAGCAATTGAAAATACAAGGATGGGTTGGAGGCTATTAGAGAGCCAAATCAGTTTGCGCCCTGAAACCCTATCCGTAGCACCTCTGGTAGGCGACATCCGTCTCTACAACGTTATTCGGTTCGGACAACGGCCTCAATTGAGACGATATTTCTTTAAGACAATAAGCTGCGGCAGTAATTCGGAAGCAATTGGCACGCATCCGATGCATTCATTGAGCGCATAGGCACCACCGGACAAACTGTCACTACCATTTTCTGCTTCGGCATGGCGTGTTTCACACTCCTGCCAAGGCTTTTCGCCAGCCGAAACAGCAGCACGCCTATTCCCAGCACCGTACCCAGCCAGAACACCGCCACAGCCCACTGTAGGGCACGGTCCGTGGTGGTGAACGCCATCCATGCCCCGAACACCCATGCGCTGCCGCCAACCACGTAGCGCAGCCATGGGTGGCGAGCATAGAGCGGCTGTCGTGGCGGGTTGCCACTCATGGCATCCCATTCGCGTTTCCATCGGGCGTAGGCGGTGATCTGGCGGCTGCTGTTGACGCTGTAGGAGACAGCGACCAGTGCGGCGATGGCCAGCCAGCCAGAGCCGTTGCCTGTGAGGGCATTGTAGCCCGTACAGAACATGGCGAGGACGAGCGCTAAAAGGCTCAAAGGATTGCCGAAGAGATATGCGGTCGCGCCGGGCTGTTTCATTGCTGGAAACTCACATGCAGATAGTTGCGGTGGGTGTCGCCAAACGTCTTGCCTGCCTGAAACCACAGGCCGGTGACTAGCCGCTGATTTGCGGGGCCGCCGGTGCGCAGGTGGTGGGCGAAGGCAGCAGGTTCGATTTCGTAATCCATGGTTTCGCTGTAACCGCTGGACTGACTTTCACTGTTGTTCATGCCGCGATTGCGGCCCCAATTATCTCCGGCACCGGCATTGCTGCCGGAACTGGATGACATGGAGGAGCCGCCTCGGCTGTCGGAAGATGAGCCGAAGGAGGAATTGGTGCCGAAACTACGGTTTTCACCGGCATTCATGCCGTGGGAATAGCCGGATGATTGGCCTTCGCTATAGCTGCCCCGGCGCTGTATGGAGCGGCCAATGGTGTCGGCGGCCCAGCGATTGGTTTCCGGGTCGGCATTGTTGTGGAAGATTTTGGTGACGAAATTGGCCAGCAGCATATCGGCTTTGTGCTTAGCGTTATCGCCACCCATTTTGGCGTAATAGGTCGGCAGGGACTGTGTGAGGAACACGGTGCAGGCCTTGGCGGAGCGGCAGGTGGATTGGTAATCGGTATCGAAGGCATTGACGAAATACTGGCTTTCATCGGCCCAGAGAAACACCGGGCGCTCGCGGTGCCGGTCTTCGAGGCCGTTGCGTGACAGGACGGCGCGTTGCCACATGAATTTGAAGAGCTGCTGCGCGATGATGCCGTCTTCATTCCAGGTCAGGGCGCTCATATCCATGATGATGATCGCGCCGTGGAAAGTCATCTCCGGCACCAACGTGGTTTCCGTGCAGAAGGCACTATAGAGACGCCCACGATTGAACCTGTCCAGGGCGGTTGAAAGCGAGATGGCGATATTGCTGCGGGTCTTGTTGTCGAGCTGGCCGTATTCATCGCGCCAGTAGCTTCCGGCCTTGTCGAACTCGTCTTCAGGCAAGGCATGTACCGGCGCGGTACGCGCCTGGCGCAACGCCTGAAACATGAAAGAGCTTTGCTGCCAATCCGCATCGCGGATCTGCGCAAGGCTGGTGGGGGCGGATGCGACAAAGCGGATGATGTCGGGGATGCGCACGGTGCCGGTGGCGGCGTAGAGGATAGGCAGGCAATTGCGCAGCACTTGCCGGGTGGCATCTTCCCAGAAGGCTTCGCCGCCGCGACTGGCATTGGGGTTGGTGTGGCGGGCGGCATCGAGGATGCGCATCAGGCATTCCACGACACTGCCCATGCCATCTGCGCCCTGACGCGCCAGTTCGTAGGTGATGAAGTTGAAACCGCCACCACCACGATCTCCGAACAGAACGACGGAATTGGCGCGGCCATTGGCCTTGGCGTATTTGAGCCAAAGCTCCACCTCATCCGGCTTGGCGGCCAGCACCAGCCCGCCGAAACCGGCGCGTAGATAGGCTGAGGCCAGTGCCTTGCCACTGCCGGAGGTTTTGCCGGAACCGATGCCGCCGAAGATATGCACGCCCTGCACGGCATCGCGCAGGGTGAAGTGGTCGTTCGCGGAGAGGCGCAGCAATGGCGCGTCCAGATTGCCGATGAAATCCTTGAACATGGCGGTTCCCCTTAACGGTCGATGTCGGGTTCTGGTGCCTCTTTGGCCGGTTCAATGTCCTGCTTTTTCTCAGCGGGTGCCCATTGCGCATCGAAGGAAGCGCGCGGCATATCCCAGCCTAAGGATTCCGACGGGCTTTCCGCGCTATCTGCACCCGGCGCTTGGCCGGTTACCTCTCGACCAAACCAGCCTTCTTCGACGGCCTTGTGTCGGATATCCTCGATGGCACGCCCGAATTCTTCAAACAGGCGGGCAAACAAACCGGACATGGCAGTGCTCCTTCGGGTCTATCTCAGTTGGTGACGGCACCATCGGCAGATGGCTGGTCGTCATCCTCAGCCAAAAACATACTGGCCAGATCGTCATAAAGCCGGGAACCTTCGAGGTTGAGCTTACGCATCTCGGCCAGTGTGCGGGTGACGCGGCTGGCGATGCCGCTGTCACTGGCGTGCATGGCGCGTAGTTCTTCATCTCTGAACTTGGCATGGATGTCGCGTAGCGCCTGCATCAGGTTGAGCTTGATGAGCTTGATGCGTTTCGGGTCTGCCTCATCGGCCAGCACGACGAGCTGGTCATCGACCGCGCCGATGCGGGTGATAAGCTCAAACCGGTCATTGGATACGCGATTGGATTGTTCTTCGGATTTTGACCGCGCGCCCATTTCTGCCATGGCGGCGGCATTGGCCTGTTGGCGCGCCTGTTCTTGCTGGTGGGCGGCGCGCTCTTCTTCTGATGCTGCCTGTTCAATCCGCCACTTGGCAAAATAGTGCGAGGCGACGAAGCCCAGGGGCGAGAAGATGAGCGCCATGAACAGGCCGCCCCAAAAGGCGGCATCAATGCCTGCCTTGCAGGCGCTGCCTTTGCCGAGGAGCAAATCCTGCGCTGAGTTCATGAAATTCTCAGGACATGGCAATGTCAGCGCATGGGCGCGATCCGCACTGAGTTTCATCCACCAGAGCACCATCCATGCCCCAAGGAATATCCAGCCCCATGCGCCGCGTAGCTGGCGGTAGCGTTCCTTGTCGTCCATATGAACCGTCATTACATTCCCCTTGGCAGCGATAATGTCATGGCAAAGTCGGGACTGATGGTGAGCGCTTCGCCCCCGAGGCGCAGGATAATCTCATTCATCTGGCCGTAGAGCTGGCGGGCGGAGGAACGGATGCTGCGCAGTTCGATGTCTGTCTCGCCCAGGCGTTTGCGCAGTCGGGCGCTCATGAGCGGGTCGGTGGTGGCCAATTCGGCATCGGCGTAGCTGCGCTGCTGTTCCATGAAATGGCGCGCTTGCTCAGCGTAAAGGGACAGCACCGCATCGAAGCCGCTTTTGACTGCATCGATGCGCTTCTCGACCAGCGCGCCTATCAGGTCGCGCATAATGCCAGCCTTGGTGTCGAACAAGCCGCGCTCATGGGCAAGTTGCTCAACGGCGAACGCCATTTCCTGACGGTTGACGTCGGCACCGATCTTCTGTGTGGCGACCTGCGCTGCCATCGACAGTGCGGCCATGAGCATTTGGGTCTGGGCTTGCGACATATGAATTCACCTCTCACTGAGGAAAGATGTTGCCATCGCAAGATGCAGGTCGAATCCATACATCCAATGGACGATTCAACCTGTGGTGATGCACCCAAAGTCCGCGCGAGGGGTGAAAATTAACCGTGTTCAGAGCGCGAGGTGATTTCAATTGGCATACTATGCCAATTCTGGTAAGGTTTCTTTACGAGGAGATTTTATGTCCACACGCAATGTCGTCCTGACCGAGCATCAAGAGCATCTCATTGCTGGGCTGGTGCAGAGTGGCCGCTATCAGAATGCCAGCGAAGTGATGCGCGAGGGGCTGCGGCTGGTCGAGCAACGCGAGGCGGAAGATGCGGCCAAACTTGCTGCCCTACGCGCCGCCGCTGCCATTGGCCTTGGTGCCCTGGAACGGGGAGAATATCGCACGTTTGAACATGGTGCAGCGCTTGGGACGTATCTCGATACGCTTGCCCCCGATGCCTCCGCGAAACATCCGTGACCAACATCATCTGGCGTATTCGATTTACCGCACCGGCTGAAATCGATTTTCGACGGATCATAGGTTATACCGAAGAGCAGTTCGGAGTGCGTCAGGCAGCGGGCTATCGAAAGCTCATCCGTGATGCGCTGGTGGCGTTGCAACATGGCCCGAACATACCCGGCAGCGCAATGCGTGATGAGATTCACACAGGTTTGCGCACTTACCATATCGCACGGCGCGGTAAACGTGCGCGGCATTTCATCCTGTACCGCGCCAGCGACGATCATATCATTGAGGTCATCCGCATCCTCCATGATGCAATGGATTTGGCGCGCCATCTGCCGAGGGATGTCGATTAGCTCGGCAGTCTGCGTAACGCGACCGCACTCATCAAACTGTGGGTTGCCGAGCATCGCCGCCCAGCAGTGGAAATGGTGCTTGAGCGGCGCAACGCGCTTGCCAGTGTCACTGGCAGCCGCCTAACGTTGCGATAATTCACCAAACTGTAACATCGGAACCGGGGCTAATTTGCTAATATTGAGCCATGACTGACACAGCTACAGCCCGACCGCCGCTTGAAGCTCTATTAGCCGAGCGTAATGGCAGTGCCTTAGCACAAGCCAGCGGCTCGACGCTCTCATTCAGTTCTGCCACACCTGTAAAAGCATTTGCCCCTAAGCCATCTGTGACACCTTTGGCAGGTGGATCGTTGCTGCCCAAAGGCATCAGTGGCGGCAAGGTGGCGGCGATTGTGGCGGCTACTGCCGTTATTGGCGGGGGTATCTATCTGGCGACCCGTAAGAAACCCGAACAGCAAACATCGTGGGCCAGCAGGGTTCAGGCCGAGCGCGCTGCAACGCAAGCGCCAGTTCAAGCCCGTTAGAAGCCGCGCTTTTACCGTGAAGCGAAGCAAAGCTCATAGAGGAATTAGCTCTCTCCCCAACCGCGCCACATGCGGTGCATGAGGCGGCGTTCATCGTCGCCGGTGGCATACTGGTAGATGGCGGTGGTGCCGGGGCTGGCATGGCCCAACAGCCGCTGGGTCACGGTGAGCGGGAGGTTGGCTTGTAGCGCCTGAACGCCGAACTGGTGGCGCAATCCGCGCGGCGCGGCCTGCGGCCCGTCGATACTTGCCGCCGCCATCACCTTTTTCACACGCCGCCATGCCGTCTGTCGGCACCAACTCCATAGGCGTTCATCAAGGCCGTGGTTGCGGCTGAGGTGTACGAGGCCTGTCATCAGGGGTGCGGGCACCGGCACGGCGCGAAACACCCGTTTGCGGCGTTTCAGGGTGCGAAAGACAACACGCTTACCCTCTACGTCGAGACGACGCGGGGCAATTTCCAGCGCTTCGCTGATCCGGCAGCCAGTAAAGTGCAGGAGATGGCAGAAAAGGCGCGTGCCATCGTCCATACCCGATGCGGCGCGAAGGAAGCGTTTACCTTCGCTGCGGCAGAGATATTTGCGCTGGCCGTCCAGACTGAACAGGGCCATGTCGTCACCACGATTGAATGATCCGCTCATTCTGCCTCCTTGCTGCGCCGGGCTGCAACGCAATGCTAATAAAGTTGCAACCCACGGAGCCGAAAAACCGAGGCTCACAGCCAAAGGCGGACTATTGCCGCAATTGAAGCGCATAGTGTTCGTACAAGTTAAAACCTACATGAAATCAAAACAGTAAGCAGCGTTTGGACGCAACTTTATTAGCATAATGTTACTTTTCCCCGTCGAGATGCAGCGGGCAGGATGCGCCTGTCCGAGGCTATCGGACATGGCCTCCGGCACGGGGAAAAGACCTACATGTGTTTCCAGTATTTCCGCCGCCATACAGTGGCGGCTCTCGCCTTGGGATTGGCGATTTCTACGCCAGCGGTGGCGCAATCTTCTTCGGATGGTAAGACGCAGGCAGCATACGAATTGGCGATGAAGTGCTTTGTCGCTAGCGGCCATGCTGAATTCGACCGCCGAGACGCTCATGACCTTGAGGGGGCTTCCAGGTACGAAGGCAAGGCCAGCCGCGCGCATGACATCGCTAACAAGCTCGGGGAGCAATTGGGTTATTCCGGCGACCGCATTGCCGACGATTATAAAGCAGCTATGGATCGCGAATTGCCACGGTTGATGAATCAGCCGGGATACTTCGCCCGCGTTTCAGCAGAATGCAGGGCCTATGGGCTGATGTAATCTACGCACGCCCGAGCGCGGCAAGAATAGAGGCATCCACCGTGACACCATGCCCATCCTGCTTTTGGTCAGCCAACGTGACACCAGAATTTTTCAGGGCTGCCAGTATCTGTGGGTCAACTGGCGAGTCAGGCGGCGTATTCTGCAATGATGCCGTTGCTGGCGTTTGCTGAACGCTCTGCTCGTGTTCGGTGTGCTCGATTGCGCCTTGAAGCGCCAAACGGCGGCTTTCAAGCTGTGCATTGGTGTCTTTGAAAAGCGGGCTGCGGTCGGCACCATGTACGCCAGCGTCCTTCAATTGCGCTTGGGCCAATTCAATCGCTTTCAAATCACCCTGCGGTGTGTTCTCGGCCTTCGCGTCCTCGATGGCCTGTTTGCGCTGGGCTTCGCGCTCGTGGTAGGCGCGTTCATCCTCCGGCGATTTGAAAGTCAGGTAGGCATCGAACAGGTGCTTTTCGTAGAAGTCATGCAGGAAGTCGTCGGTGGTGCGCCGTGCCTCGTCGCGGGCGGTGGCAAGCTCGGCCATGTGGGCGATGACATGGCCTGCTTCGGCTGTGGCGACGACACTTTGCGCCTGCTGAGTGAGATTGCTGGCTGCGGTAACAGATGTGGCCACTTCCGCCTGAATCTGCCGTAGGGCCGATGCCGGGGCAGAAGGCAGGAATTGGCTGAGGGAATGGAGAATTTGAAGCTGGCCGCGTAACTCTTCGGCCAGGGCCGGATGGCTGGCGAGCAGGCCGGTACGTTGGAGTTCGGCTAGCTGGGTTTCCAGTGCGGTATGGGCGCTGTCGATCTGTCGTTGTAAATGTTCGCGCAGGCTAGCCTGCGGCTCCTCCGGCTTCGCCGGACGAGCCGGTAACGGGGCATCGTCTGTCATTTGGGGCGTAATAGATTACTCTTTTCGCGGGTTAAACATGCCATATAATACCGCATTATCCGCTAAAATTTGGTTAATTTTTGCTTACCGGTTGCTGTTTGGCCCGACGAATTGTTTCTTATGGAAACATTCTATTTGCTCACCAATGTTTCTTATGGTAACAATGGCACATGTACACGGTCATGACCACCAAGCTTTTTGATAGACGGCTTTCAGGTCTACCCGTCAATTTGCAGAAGCGGATTGTCGGCAAAATCCTTGAAGTGGCTAAAGATCCGTATGCCCCCAACAACAATTTGAAGAAATTGCAGGGCACTACGGGTTACCGGCTTCGGGTGGGTGACTGGCGGATTATCTACGAGGTCCAAGACGAAAAACTGGTGATGCTGGTTCTGGAAATCGATGCACGAGGAGGTATCTACAAATGAGCTTTGAACTGATTACGAAGAACGGCAAGACCTTTGCGCTCGTGCCCGTGCGGGAATATGAGCAGGTGCTTGCCGAAATGGAACTGAGCGATGACATCCGTGCGCTGGAAGCAGCACTTGCGCGTGTTGAACGTGGCGAGGACGAAATGGTGCCTTTCACCATCATCTCTCGCCGCCTTGCTGGCGAGAACCCAACCAAAATCTGGCGGGAGTTCCGCGAGCTGACGCAGGAGCAATTGGCGCAGGCGTCCGGGATTTCGCGCGGGATGATCGGCGCTATCGAATCTGGCCATAAGCATGGCAGCGTCGCAACGCTGAAAAAGCTCGCCATAGCGCTTGGCTGCGACATTGATAACCTGACTTCAACTGCTGCGCTGACCCGTCCCAAGGCAAAGAAGTAGGACGGGCCTAACTGCCCATTTGCGAAAACAACGACAGTTGTCGCGCGACATCCTGGCTCAATTGCCACTCCGGTAATTTGGCCGCTTCGTTGAGCCATGCGAGCGCATAGGCCGTGTGGCGCTAGATTTGGCTGATTTTTGCTTAGCGGCGGCGCAACCGCTGACTATTTATGGGGTAAGCTTAACGCGCTGACGTCGTGAAATCTGATGAATCACGTGCATTGGCTTTCTGCCGCCATTTGTCTTTGTTGCTTTCATAATACAGCAGTAATCCAACCCCGGCGACCGCGCTTGAAATCAGTATTAAACCGTGTTTACTGGCTACGAAGCGGCTTATCGGGCCGCTGCTTTTACCATCACGACTTGAGGCCACTGAATCTGCCCAGCTAGCCCAACTCCCAATTCCATCCACTATTTCACCAATTGCCATGCCCAAATTATAGCATCGCAACCGGTTGTAGGTATTACAGTTTAGTGACATTCAGAGGTCTCTTTGTAAGCGCCTCTTCTTGTTCCATCATGACATTGCTCAAAGTCAGGAGGCCGAAATGTTGTTTCCAAAATGTCCGAAATGTAATGGCGATAGCGAGAGAGATGGAGATTCTACCATTGAGCGACAGTTAAGGAATGCCAGCCAAACCGTCTGGCGGATGCCTCCTAGAATGCCATTTAAGGGCTTGGTTCATCTTGGATTGGGCGTGGCAAAACTGGGCTATACCGCCATTAAATGGACGCCCGGAATTGGTGGCTGGCGCTGCAAAGAATGCAAACATTCCTTTAAAACATAAGTTGTTCGGGTCTGTGTGAAGTAGGGAGTATTTGTGACCGTTACCATAGGGATAGTTGGGCTGCTGCATTTTGATGTGCGCGCCACCCTTCGTTCCTTGCTGCCTGATCCAACCAAGCCAGTACGTAAGCTACGGGGCCGCCCAGCTCGTCAATGGCGCTGGGATGGACAAAATGCGAGCGATAGCCTGTTTCGGTGATCGGCAACGGGCTACGGGCCGGGGTGATACTCTCCACCTGCAAATGCGAGAGGGCGCATTCCGATGTGCGGTTGAAGCCCAGATAATCCGGCTCAAAGGTGACTGACAGGGTGATGCCCTGCCAGTCGATGGTTTCGGTGACGATGGCGCGCTCCTTACGCATGGGTCGCCTCCATGCGCTCGGTGATGCGGCGCATAACGATGCGTCCTTGTAGCGGCACGGCATCGCAACTGATGCTAAAGCCCTTGCCGTCCTGATGCAGCCAGGCGGCACCAATGGGTGTCCAACTGGAATTTTCGCCGTCGCCGGTAACCCGGTAGAGGCGGTGGGTCGGCTTTTTGCCGGTCTGTTTGGTAGGTTGGGATTTAGCCATGTCGATCTCCTTCATTTCCGCCGCGAACCATTCGCGGCTTCATGGGGAGTTACAGATGCAGGCCATAGAGGCGGCAGTCATACCCCGCTTTAGCGCCCGTGAGGGGGCGGAGTTGCACAAACCCGTAGGGTGCGGAAACGAGCCGGGTTGAATGTCGGCGGGCCTAAGTCAAAACACTCACCTGTCGAAGCCCGCTTTGGTTCTGCGCCACGTATGAAGGTTGAGCTGCATGGCGCACCAGCCTGACAGCAGGCATGGCCCACCGTCTCAGCGGTTTCAGTATTTCCGGCGTTTAAGCGCGAAGATCGCAGCCTTGGCTTGGTTTAGCGCCTCGGGCGGCTCGGGCGGCAAGCGCGTTGCGCTCCTACTCTGACGTTGCGGTCGTGCCGATGCCGCCGCCGCCCATCGGCGCAGGTTCCCGCGCATGGCCGCGATGGTCGCGGCTTATAACGCAAGGAGAGAATATGGAACGGCTGACGACAATCGAACTGGAATCCTGCACGCTGATCGAGCTTGCAGCCCTGTACTTCATCATAGAAACCGAAAGCTGGGTCGATAAGGTGGGTCACCGGCAACGCCCGGCCAGCTTTGCTAATCAGGAAAAA
This sequence comes from Asticcacaulis sp. EMRT-3, assembly GCF_030027245.1. NCBI lineage: Bacteria > Pseudomonadati > Pseudomonadota > Alphaproteobacteria > Caulobacterales > Caulobacteraceae > Asticcacaulis > Asticcacaulis carbonis. The sequence goes on along the minus strand of NZ_JASERT010000001.1, from coordinate 1,004,641 downwards.
GTCCGCCGCTCCATCCTGCATCGGAATGGGCCGTCCGGCACATCCGCGCAACAGCGCTAGGGAGGGCAATATGGCCTATAATGAGCTAAGCCTGTTAATCGCCTCAATCGCGAACCTGATTTCAGCGCTGGCAGCTTTCATCACATCACTCCGGCCAAAGTGAAGGCCGGGAACCTTGTTATACAACTGCGATGATCATAGGATGGCGCCAACAAGGGACGCTTTATGACTGATTTTTTATACCGTTTTCGCTCTTTAAACGCCGTCCTTGGCGTTGATGAGGGTTATGAGCACGGAAGAAGCGAACTCGAAAAACAGACGATCTATTTTGCGACACCGGAAGAGCTGAACGATCCCGTTGAAGGCTTCAAAGATATTTTTTGGAACGGAGACCAGATTGCATGGGAAAATCTCCTCAAGCACTACCTTCTCTGTTTAGAGGATATCATTGATTTATTTTCGTTCGCCGGGGGCGAACGAGCAATCGTCCGTAGCGATATTCTGGTTTTCTTAAGTCCATCCGATCTGCCGACAAACAGGCTTGAAAATGTCCACAAGAGAATATGCGAACGATTTTTCAACTCGCCTAGCGTGATCGGCTATCCTGCCGCCTTGGCCAAAAGACGCAGCCCGGTCCGCTATAATGAGCTGGCGATGCACCTTAAGCGAACGCATATCGACGCACTCAATTGCATTCTCGACGTGTTTGAGGAAAACCGCATAATTGTTCGGGCGGGGCGACCGTTCGTCAGCCCGGTTAGCGAGGTTACGGCGACCGCTTTCTGCCAGATGCTGGACGAATTGGAAGAGCGCCACCCTGACGTTCCCGATGGGACTGAGCGTTTCCTCGCCGGTCAAACCGCGATTGTCGAACAGCTCAATTTGATCGAACGATTCAATTCACCGCTGCCCGGACAGCGTTTCGACAATCTTTTGTTCCTCGTGAATCAGTTTCCGAACGAATATGTCCTTCAGCTTCAAACCCTGATTTACCCGGCATGGTACACGGCGTCATTTTCTGCCAGCTTTGAAAATGCTTCTCTTTGGGGCCATTACAGCGAGAATCATACGGGCGTGTGCCTAAAATTTCGTACCCATAAAAAGGAAGAAAGGCAGACATTGCCGCTACCGATGATCACCGGTTACGGCGGCGGAAAAGACAATCCCCAGACTTACATTTCCAATGTTGACATGGAATTTGAGAAAATTACCTACAAGACCGTTCGCCCTGCTGTTGATTTCTTCAGGTCCATTGGCAAGCTGCCTATCCCGAAGCTGAATGCGACCTGGTATGTGGGATCAAACGGCGAAAGAAGCTCATGCCATGATGACGTGTTTTCCGAACATGACAAATGGCGCAGCAGTTATTGGAGTTCATTTAAAACCACGATTACCGCAAAAACAGAGGATTGGGCTTACGAGCAGGAATATCGGTTGTTAATGGACGGTTTCTTCCATGACTATAGCGACCCGAAAACGCGCAGCAAAATATATGATTTCAATGACTTGGAAGGCATCATTTTTGGAATAAATACGCCAGCGGATAAAAAGCTGGCAATTATGCGGATTATAGAGCGCAAGTGCGTGCAAGATCGTCGGGAAGGTTTTGAATTTTCTCAGGCCTACTACTGCCAGAGCAGTGGTAAAATAAAAGACCTACCTTTGAGATTGCTAACTCCCAAAATAGAACCAGAAAAGGTTGTGTAGTAATACGATGGCCGCGCCCCGTTCGTCGCGCTGGTGGCCACCGGCTGTCCCGTTCGGGCAGCCTTCGCGGGAAGGGGGCAGGGCGGTTCCGCCTTCTGCCCAAAAATAAAGGCCCGGCGCGTTCACGCTGGGCCAAAATTTTTAGTGGTGCGGCTGAAAGGACTCGAACCTTCACGCCTTGCGGCGACGGTACCTAAAACCGTTGCGTCTACCAATTCCGCCACAGCCGCGTGGGTTGACGCTTTAAAGAAACATCAGAGATTTGCAAGCCTTACTGAGGTTTTCTCATTAAATTGGTGGGGAGGTTTCAGGGTTTTCAGGCTTGTTACGGTGTGATGCCTTGCGTTGGCGCTGCGGGCGCATGACGTTCAGCATCGAGGCATCCAGTCGATCTTTGATATGGGCAGCGTAATGCTCTTCGATCATTTGCACGCTGGTTCGGCAATTATTGGCGATCATGTGAATGCTTGCGCCTTCCATCAGGCGCGTTGAAATATAGGTATGACGCAGGCTGTAGGCTGTGCGGCGTTGGCCGTCGCGGTCGAACTTTAAGCCTTCCTCCTGCAAGATGGTGTTGAACATGTCGCGGTCGAAGGGGCGGAAGACGCGCGTTTTCGCAAAGCGTTTGTCGATTTGCTCGCGGCTTTCGTCCGGGTACTGGCTTTCCAGTTCGCCCCGTCGCCGGGCTTTCAGGCGCTCAAACGGGTGAACGGCCCCGTTCATGCTTTTGGCATAGCCAGTGCCGACTTTGCCGCGCACGTCGATCTCAAGGATGGTCTCGCGTGTGCCGTAATCATCGACCACCAGCACATCGCGGATTTCAAGGTTGGCAGCTTCGTCGGGGCGAAGGCCCGTGTTGGCCATGAACAGCACAAAATCGTGCATGTCCTCGTAATGGGATTTCCAGCCAGGACGCTTGCCCTCGGTGATACGGGCGCGTGTGGCGGTGTAGAGTTGTTTGTATTCTTCGGGAGAGAACCATGCGCGGCGTCCGCGCTTAGTCTGGGTGAGGTAAGGCGTTTCGAGGCTGGGGACGTAGGGTATCCAGCCCTTGCCCTCGGCAAATTTCAGCACCTGCCGGATATGGACGATCTCTTGCAGCATGGTGCTGCGGGCAGGGGGCTTGCCGGTTTTCGCAATGGTTTCTTCGGCGCGTTTCACGCGGTAGGTCTGAACGAGGCCTTTATTGATTTCGGGAAGGGGCTTGTCTCCGAAGAAAGGAATGATGTGCCGGTTCATACGCAGCTTCATGAACTCGACGTATTTGGGGCTTCTGGAACTGACGGCGAGGACGCTGACCTCGGCCACATATTCTCGCGCCGCATCGCGGAATGTGCGCTCCTTTGACTTTGGCTCGATAATCCCCGCCGCCAGCTTACCGCGCAGACCGAGATACCATTCCTCGGCCATTTGCTTCGCGGTGGCAAAATTCTCTTCACCTGTGGATTGCCGGTAGCGCCTGCCGCCGACGCGGGCAGCGCACTGCCACACGCGGCTGCCATCGCGTTGATAAACCTGAAGTTTTCCATCGAACATCGTGTGGGTTGTCATTCTGCCAGCCCTCCAATTTGCCGTGTCCGGCGTTGTGCCCAAACTGTGTCCAGACACAATAATACGGAAATAGTAAAAAAGTGTTTGATTTTATAGAGTATTTTATACATTTTGGCCTCGCGGTTCTGGCTTTAGGTTCCAGCGCCGCAAGGCGTGGAGGTTCGAGTCCTCTCATCCGCACCAGACTTTGGCGCACCCGGCATCTTCAAACCGCCTGGCCCGCCGCCCAGCCCGAAGCCCAGGCCCACTGGAAATTATAGCCGCCAAGCCAGCCTGTGACATCGACGCATTCGCCGATAAAATGCAGTCCCGGCACGATCTGGCTTTCCAGGGTTTGCGAGGAGAGCGCGCGCGTATCAACGCCGCCCACCGTCACCTCGGCGGTGCGATAGCCTTCGGTGCCCATTGGCGTAAAAGTCCAGGCATTGAGGGCGGCGGCGAAGACATCAAGTGTTTTGTTGGGCAGGTCGGCCATGCGCGCATCCGTGGGCAGGGCGAACATCTCCAGCCAGCGTTCGGCCAGACGTTTCGGCAGGGCTTCGGCGGCGATGGTGGCCAGGCTGGCCTTCGGGCGTTCGGCCTTGCGGGCGCGCAGCCATTCGGCGGCATTGGTGCCCGGCATCAGATCAATGCTGACCGGCTGGCCGGTGCGCCAGTAGCTGGAAAGCTGCAAAACAGCCGGGCCGGACAGGCCGCGATGGGTGAACAGAAATCCGTCAGTGAAGCGCGTTTTGCCGAGGCTGGCCGTAGCGGTCAGCGACACACCCGACAGGCCCGCCAGCTTGTCGAGTTTGTCGTCGCCCAGCGCGAAAGGCACCAGGCCTGCGCGGGTTTCGATGATGGTGTGGCCGAACTGACGGGCGATCTCATAGGCAAAGCCGGTGGCGCCAATCTTGGGGATCGACAGTCCGCCCGTGGCCATGACCAGTTTTGCACAGGCGATTTTGCCGCGCGTGGTGGTCAGGGTAAAGCCGCCGTCGTGATGCGCCACTTCGGAAACCGAGGTATTGAGCCGAAGCTGGCCGCCGCCATCGTGCAGATCGTCGAGCAGCATAGTGATGATGTCATGGGCGCTGTTTTCGCAGAAAAGCTGGCCTTCGGTCTTTTCATAATAGGGGATACCGCGCCGGACGACGCGATCGAGAAAATCGTGCGGGGTGAAGCGGCGCAGCGCCGAGATGCAAAAGCGCGGATTGTCCGACAGAAAGTTTTTCGGCGCGGTGTGCAAATGGGTGAAATTGCACTTGCCGCCGCCGGAGATGCGAATCTTCTCGGCGGGCTTGGCGGCATGGTCGATGACGAGCACACGCCGCCCGCGCCGTGCGGCCTCGATGGCGCACATCAGGCCCGCCGCGCCCGCGCCCAGCACCACTACGTCAAAATCGTGTTTCGTCTTCATATTTATTCCAACTTGCCTCAGGCTATGACTTGCCCGGTGAAAAACTTACGTTAAGGTCAGCCCTTGCCTGAGACGCTTGAACGAGGAGATTGAATCGGTTCAAGGCTCTCCGATATAGGCATAAGGCTTTAACACAGGAGTGGCGCATGTCCGATCTCGAAACCATCACCCAGAAAATTTCCACTGCCGTGGGTGAAAATTCCGGCCTTGGCAAGATCGTCAAGATCGATTTCGGCGATGCCGGCAAGATCTTGATCGATGGCCGCAATGTGCCCAACAGCGTCACCAATACGGACGGCGAGGCCGATACCACTGTCCAGATTTCGATCGATGATCTGATGGCGCTTAATGCCGGAGCGCTCGATCCGATGATGGCCTTCATGACCGGCAAGATGAAGATACAGGGCGATATGTCGGTGGCGCAGAAACTGGCCCAGATCGTCAAGGGTTAGAGCGGTCTGCATTCTGATTGAATCGGTCAAAGGCATGCAAACCGCTCTACATTTTACGTTTTTCCGCATCTCGCATTCAATTTGTAAGTCAAATTAAACGCTCGTTGCTCTAGCCTTTCAGGCTTTTTCCTGCTTCGCTGCCGCCGGTTTGCGCCGACGGCGGCGGCGCGTCTTGCGGTGCGCCATCGACAGGAGCAGGCCCTCGCGCAGGCCCCTGTCGGCCACCCGCAGGCGTTCGCACGGCCACAGGCGCTGCACGGCTTCGAGGATCGCCGCACCGGCCAGCACCAGATCGGCGCGGTCGCGGCCAATGCAGGGCTCGCGTTCGCGTCCGCTATGGCCCATGTCGAGCAATTGACGGATAACCCTCTGCACATCGCCATTGCGCATCCACAGGCCGTCCACCTTTGATCGGTCATAGCGTTCGAGGCGCAGGTGAAGCCCGGCCAACGAGGTGATCGCGCCCGATGTGCCGACAATATAGGCAGCGCCTGCGTCAAAATGCGGCCGCAGGGGTTCTGGAGCCTTGAAATCGTGAATTTCGGCCATCACGGCCTGAACCATAGCTTCAAACCACGCATTGGTTTTGTCACCGTCAGCATTGTCTTTCGGCTCCGGGAAACGTTCGGCCAGATTGACCACGCCGACGGGCATGGAAATCCAGTGGCGTGGCTTTGGCGTGCGCCGACTGGTGCGCAGGGCGCTCGTCTGGGCCTGGTTTTGTACATGGAGCGCGGTGGACTGCGATTCGCCGTCCAGGGGGGCGGCCTTGTCATCTTCCAGTTCCACCCAGCTCAGTTCGGTTGAGCCGCCGCCCACATCCATGACCAGGGCCGCTTTCGCCACAGGGCTGACCTCGCGCGGATCGAGCAGGGAAGCGCACCCCATGACGGACAGATGCGCTTCTTCTTCGGGTGAAATAATGGTGAGTTTGAGGCCGGTTTCACGTTCGACGCGGGCAATGAAAGCCTGGCCATTATGGGCGATGCGGCACGCCTGAGTGGCCACGGCGCGGACGCGGGCCACGCCGCGCCGCTCTATCTTTTCGGCGCAGATCCTGAGCGCCTTGATCGCACGGTCCATCGCGTGATCATGCAGTTGGCCACTATGGGCCAGGCCTTCACCCAGACGCACGATTCGTGAAAAGGCTTCGACGATATGGAATTGTGAATTATGCAGCGAAGCAATCATCAGGCGGCAATTATTGGTGCCGAGATCGAGCGCGGCATAAACCGTCTGCCCATAATTTTGGCCATAATTTTGGCCCGCAGGATTTTGGCGGCTTTGATCCCTGTCGGCGGCGGGCGCGGACACGGAAGGATGGCGTCGTCTGGCACCGCTGCCGCGCTGCCTGTCTGAGGGAGCCGACATGGCTCATACCCCGCTTTTTATAGGTGAACCCTAGCAGCACAATACTGCTGACCGAAAAGTGGCCGGAGTTCATTTCACTTTTCAGTCTAGGGCGCGTTGCCCTGACTGCCAACCTGAAAATGCAGCCTCACGCCTTTAATCGTCTGGCATCAGGCGCAGGCCATACGGCTTCTGCATGAAAAATGCGTAAGGGCTGACAACCGACTGGAGAAGGGCGATGAAGGCTGGCCGCGAATAGGTGCATGATGAAAACGCACATATCATGAAGGATGCGATTCGACCCCATGACCGGCCATATGAATGGACAACGCGCGGCGAAATTCGGAATCGGCCAGGTGGTCAGGCATAGTCTGTTTGATTTTCGCGGCATTGTCTTCGATGTCGATCCGCAATTTGCCAATACCGAGGAATGGTGGCAGGCGATTCCCGAAGCCGTGCGGCCGCAAAAGGATCAGCCCTTTTATCATCTGCTCGCCGTCAATGGCGACAGCGCCTATGTGGCCTATGCCTCGGAAGGCAATCTGAGCCCGGACGACACCGGCCAGCCCCTCCAGCATCCGCAAATGGGCCTGATATTTGAGCGGTTTGAAAATGGCCGCTACCTGCCCAAGGCCCGCATCGCCAACTGAAACCAGAATTTTTTGAATTTGTATGCGGATTGCAACCCATGCGCCACGATTTTGCCATGCAGGCTTGGTTGCCATAGCGTGACAGAACTGGCGGAGGTTTTGTTCGTCTTGGTGAGCCCGCTGGGACTCGAACCCAGGACCCTCTGATTAAAAGTCAGATGCTCTAGCCGGCTGAGCTACGGGCTCTCACAAGACGTCAGGCTTGACCGCCCCGAAAAGGTAAGATCAAACGTGACGGACGACATAGAGGGGATTGTTACGTTTCGCAAGCGCGGGACAGGCAAAAAGTCTCTAAATTTTGGATATTGCTTTTTTACGCCGAAACTGAGGTATATGCAGAATGTATTCGGCCGGAGGCGGTGAATGGGCTTTTGGCCTGAGAGTAACGGGGGAAAGACGATGCTGGCCTTGGGGAAGGCTGTGGGCATGACAGGGCCACGGTCGGGATTTGCGTGTCGTCATTCATCCTTTCTGATAATGATCGTGGCGGCGCTTATGGCGTCCGGCTGCCTGAGTGCCTGCGCGTCAAAACCGCATTACAACATCAGCGATTCGCCAGCGGACAGAGATGCCCGCAAAAACCACGACGACGATCATGCACAGCGCCCCATGCGTTCCAGCACCGATGCGGATAATAATTGGGGGGATGCTTTCATGGCCCCGCTCTCGGATCTCAATCTGAAGCGTCAGGCCATTCCCGATATTCTCGTAAAGGCTATCACCAAGCCCTATGATCTGAGCGGCCTGGATAATTGCGCGGCCATTTCCGCCGAGGTCAGCGAGCTTGATGTGTTGCTGGGGGCGGACTTTGACGAACCGCCCGCCCCGGATTCGTCCACCATGTCCCAAAAAGGCCAGCGCATGGCCAATCATGCCGCAATCGGTGCCGTACGCAATGCAGCGCGCAGCATCATTCCGTTTCGCGGGTTTATGCGCCAGGTGACGGGCGCCGACAAACATCAGAAAGAAATGGACACGGCCATTCAGGCAGGCAAGGTACGCCGCGCCTATCTGAAGGGCGTGGGCATGAATAAAAACTGCGCTCCGCCCGCCGCGCCGTCATGGTTCAAGCCGCACACGGCCATTCGCATCGACACCGATGCTGATGCGGACGCCCAGACGCCGCCGCCGGTAGAAGCGCCTCCGCAACAGCGCAGGCTGCGCCACAAAAACCACTGATCAGTCGCGCGTCCAGCGCGCCTTGAGGTCGCGGCGCAGGGCATCGAAGGTTCCAGCGGCGATGGTTTCGCGCATCCGTATCATCAGGGCCTGGAAAAAGGCGATATTGTGCCAGGACAGCAGCATCTGGCCGAGAATTTCATCCGATTTGACAAGATGATGCAGGTAAGCTTTTGAATAGTCCCGGCTGGCCGGGCAATCGCTGGCGGCGTCAAGCGGTTCGTCATCCTCGGCGAAGCGGGCGTTTCTCATATTGATCGGGCCGTCCCACGTCCAGACCTGACCGTGGCGGCCTGAGCGCGTCGGCAGGACGCAATCGAACATATCAACGCCGCGCGCCACGCCTTCGAGCAGATCTATCGGCTTGCCCACCCCCATCAGGTAACGTGGACGATCCCAGGGCAGCAGCGGCGCAGAGTAATCGAGCGTGTCGCACATGGCCTGATGGCCTTCGCCGACCGCCAGACCGCCGATGGCATAGCCGTCGAAACCAATGTCAAGCAGACGTTCGCTTGATTCGCGCCGCAAGGCCTCAAAGGTTGATCCCTGCTGGATGCCGAACAGGGCCTGTCGGTCGCGCGCCCCGAAGGCGGTTTTGGAGCGCAGGCCCCAGCGCGCCGACAATTGCAGCGCCTCTCGCGCCCGCTTTTCCTCGGCGGGCCATGACACGCACTCATCAAGCTGCATGACGATGTCGGAGCCTAACAGATCGGCCTGAATCTCGATCGAGCGTTCCGGCGACAGAACGTGTTTCGAGCCGTCGATATGGCTCTGGAAGGTGACGGCCTCTTCCTTGACCTTCGAGATTTTTGACAGGCTCATCACCTGAAAACCGCCCGAATCGGTCAGGATCGGCCCGTCCCAGCCCATGAATTTGTGCAGGCCACCTAGTCGCGCCACGCGCTCAGGCCCCGGCCGCAGCATCAGGTGATAGGTGTTGCCGAGGATAATCCTGGCATGGGCCTGGCGCACCATATCGAGCGTCAGCGCCTTGACGGTGGCAGCCGTGCCGACCGGCATGAAGATCGGCGTCGGGATGTCGCCGCGCGGCGTTTTCAGCACGCCGGTGCGCGCCTGACCCTGATGGGCGTGGATTTCAAACGGGAAACTGGTCATCCGCGCCTCTTAGAGGCGAAAGTCGGCGGCGTAAAGATCGCGTTCTTCTTATCGCGACCTGTTGGTCAGCAAACAGGCGTCGCCATAGGAGAAAAAGCGGTAGCCGTTGGCAATGGCATGGGCATAGGCGGCCTTCATCGCTTCGGTGCCGGTCAGGGCGCAAACCAGCATAAACAGGGTCGATTTCGGCAGGTGAAAATTGGTCATCAGCAGGTCACAGGCGCGCACGCGCACGCCCGGCGTGATGAAGATCGATGTCTCCGCCGCGAAAGGGTGGATCACGCCCTGATCATCGCAGGCCGATTCCATCAGCCGCAATGAGGTGGTGCCGACGCAGACGATCCGGCCTCCGGCAGCGCGGGCGGCATTGATGCGCGCCGCCACATCCGCCGGGATCACGCCAAATTCGGCGTGCATGACGTGGTCGTCTGTATCCGTTACCTTGACCGGCAGGAAGGTGCCCGCCCCAACGTGCAGGGTGATCTGCTCGATTCCAACGCCTTGCGCGGTCAGGCTTTCGAGCAGGGCGGGTGTGAAGTGCAGGCCCGCCGTGGGTGCCGCCACCGAGCCTTCCTCGCGCGCGAACATGGTCTGATAGTCCTGCTTGTCCTGCTCGTCCTCGCGGCGTTTCGAGCGGATATAGGGCGGCAGCGGCATGGCCCCGACCGTATGCAGGCGCTCCAGCAATTCAACCTGACTGTGGCGGAAGGTGAGGGTGTAAATGCCCTCCTCGCCCTTGGCCTCACTCTTGGCGCTTACATCAGCTTGCAACTGGCAAGCCATATCGCCAAACAGCAGGCTGTCTCCCGGTTTGACGCGCCTTCCGGGTTTGAGAAAAGCCTGCCATTGCGATGCGCCCAGGCTCTTGATCAGGGTGGCTTCCACCGCCACCTCGGTGCCGTCGCGCGGGCGCACGCCATGCAGTTGCACCGGCAGGACGCGCGTGTCGTTGACGACGAGCAGATCGCCCTTGCGCAGGAATTGCCCGATGTCGCCAATATGACTGTCGGTCAGGGCGTCGCCATCAACACGCAACAGGCGGGCGGCTTCACGCGGTTGCATGGGGCGCAACGCGATGCGGTCTTCGGGCAGGTCGAAATCGAAATCGGAAATCAGCATGGCGTCGTCAAACGCGACAATGTCCCTGACGTCAAGCGTTAATGGGGCGAGAGAAGCCGCGATAATCCATGATCCAGTCCAGCCCCTCATCGAAGGTGGCGAACACCTCGGAGATGTGGTTGGGGAAGATGGTCGTGCGCAAGCCCTTGCGAACACGGATCAGCGGGTCGGTGGTGATGATGGCCATCAGGCGGCCCTGATCGCGGCCCTGAGCCAGATCGGCCCATTGTTGACCAAAGGCTTCGGTGTGGCTGGCCAGAATGACGCCGTCATAGCGGCGCGTATCAACCAGTATGTCGTAAGACCACGGGGCAGAAATGCGGTGGAACTGTTCGAGCAATTGAGCATAGAGCACGTCCCCGCCGAGCCCGCCAATATAGCGCAGGGTCAGTATTCTGTGGTCTTCGTCGAGCGAAAGACTGACGCGGTCATGGCTGGTCATGATCTTTCTCAATGGAAACAGGCAAGACGGAAAACAGGGTGCCATTCTGCCGCAGACTGTTTAACTTCAGGTTAGCTGGCAAGGCGCAAGCTATCGGGACGCCAGGTTTGCGGCCCGGCCTTGATCCAGTCGAGTGCTTCATCGAAATCATCGAACACGTCGATGGCGCGTTCGGGCATGATCTCGAGCATTCCATAGAGGCGGCGTTTGAGATCATAGTCACGGCTGACCAGCGCCATGCAGCGGGCGCGGTCACGGCCTTGCGTCAGGGCGCTCCATTTTTTCGTCAGGAAGGCCAGATAATCGCGCGAAAGCTCGGCTTCATAGCGGCGAAAATCGAAGAGGGCATTATAAAGCCAGGGTTCTTCTATGCCCGCGAGAGCGTCGATCAGGTCGGGTGCAGGGATACTGTCACCGCTCAGGCTGTGCAGGCGGATGATCATAAGGCGGTTGGGCCGGTCAGGCGTGATACTGAAACGCGAACGCATACTGGATACTCATACAAAGGTTGAGTTACCTTGCGACCGGCCCGTTAAAATCCGTTTAAACGGTTTGGTTAAGAGGCTTCGACATCGGCGGCCACGCGCATGGTGACGATCTTGCCGGGATTGCGCGGCGGCTCGCCCTTGGGCAGGGCATCGACATTATCCATGCCGTCGGTCACTTCGCCCCACACCGTATATTGCTTGTCGAGGAAGCGGGCGTCGTCGAAGCAGATGAAGAACTGGCTGTCGGCGGAATCGGGATTTTGCGAACGCGCCATCGAGCAGACGCCGCGCACATGCGGTTCGTTGTTGAACTCGGCCTTGATCTTCTTGCCGGAGCCGCCAAAGCCCTGACCCTGCGGATCGCCGCCCTGCGCCATGAAGCCGGGGATGACGCGGTGAAAGACGATGCCGTCATAAAAGCCTTCGCGCGCCAGTTCCTTGATGCGGGCCACATGGGTGGGCGCCAGGTCGGGGCGCAGGCGGATCGTGACCGGGCCGGTATCGAGGGTCAGGATAAGTGTGTTTTCGAGGTCTTCGGACATAGGAGCTCCTTGCAGAAACAGATGGCCCTCACATAGGGGATCAGGGTGCGGATTACAAATATTTAGCGCTATTTCACACCCAGCCTTCTTTTATGCCGTGCATTCTGGCGGCTTGTCCTCACCCTCGCCATACATGGCGCAGGCCCGGTCGATTTCCCCCTGAATCAGGTCGCAACTGTTTTCGGCATTGCAGGGCGGATGGGTGGCGGAAGATACGGCCTGGCAGCGTTCGACCAGCCTTTGTGCGGCGGCCGCACCGATCTGGGCCGTGCAGGTGCCGTTGGTGGAAGCGGTGGATAACGACATGATCGCGGAATCTGACGATGCAGTACCCGAAGCCGGCAGATCAGCGGCGGCGGCCGGTGGCTGGAGCCGGTTCGGCTGGTCGGAAGCATCGCCGCAGGCCGAAAGGGAGCCAGCCATGAGAAGGGTGACGATCAGAACGGGAAGAGGCTTGATCATGGCGCGCTCCGAACCTTCGATGTGTGATTTTTATAGCCTCCGGCGCGGCCCTTGGAAATTCTGTTTTGCGAAAGGCAAGCAAATCCAGCTATAGAGTGGCTTATGAGTGACAAATTACCCCCAAAACCGCCTGCAAAACCCGAAGATGAGCCGCGCCGCCGCATGGTGAAGCCGCCGGAAGGGGGCAATATGTCCGGGCGCGGCACGGGCCACACCGCCGTCAAAACCGCCAAGCGGCGCACGCAATCCTCGGCCAAGTGGCTGGAGCGGCAGTTGAACGATCCGTTTGTGCAGCAGGCCAAGGCCGAGGGCTGGCGTTCGCGCGCCGCCTTCAAGCTGATCGAGATCGACGAGCGCTTCCATATATTGGGTAAGGGCGCGCGCGTCGTCGATCTGGGCTGTGCGCCGGGCGGCTGGGTGCAGGTGGCGATCAAGCGCGGGGCGTCAAAGGTGGTGGGCGTCGATCTGCTGCCGGTCGATCCGGTGCCGGGGGCCGAACTGATTCAGGCCGATTTCACCTATCCGGCGATTGGCGAGCAGTTGATGGAGATGATGGGCGGCAGGGCCGATGTTGTTTTGTCGGATCTGGCCCATAATACGGTCGGCCATAAGCAGACCGATCACCTCAAGATCATGAGCCTGCTCGAAATGGCGGCGGATTTCGCGCTTCTCAATCTGAAAAGCGGCGGCACCTTCGCGGCCAAGGCCTTCCAGGGCGGAGAAACCGAGGCGGTATTGCTCAGGCTCAAGCTGAGTTTTGAATCGGTGCGCCATTTCAAACCCAAATCGAGCCGGGCGGATTCGTCGGAAATCTACATCGTGGCGATGGGGTTCAAGGGATAGATGTGGCCTGCGCTTCACCGATCCTTACCGGCTGAAACAATTATTTTTCCGCCGGGTCTTTACGCGGCATGGCGTTTCCCATAGGAACAACCCGCAAAATGGAGAGTCCAATATGGATATACGCGAAGGCCTAACCTTCGACGACGTTTTGCTGGAGCCCGGTCCCTCGGATGTGGTGCCCACCTCTGTCGATACGAAGACGAAATTCACCCGCACCATCAGCCTGAACATTCCGCTGGTATCCTCAGCGATGGATACGGTGACGGAAGCACCGCTGGCCGTGGCGATGGCGCAGAATGGCGGCTTGGGGATCGTCCACCGCAACCTGACCAATGAAGAGCAGGCCGACGAGATTCGCACCGTCAAGCGCTTTGAATCGGGCATGGTCATCAATCCAATCGTCATCCATCCTGACACCAAGCTGGCCGAGGTGCGTGATATCATCGCACGCCGCCATATTTCCGGTTTTCCGGTAGTGGAGCGCGAAACCAATAAGCTGGTCGGTATCCTGACCAACCGCGACATCCGTTTTGAAGGCGACGGCGCCAAGACCGCCGCTGACGTGATGACGACGCAAAACCTGATCACGGTGCGCGAAGGCGTGGCGCAGGGCGAGGCGCGCGGCCTGATGGCGCGTCACCGCATCGAACGTATCATCGTGGTCGATGAAGCTTACCGCGCCGTTGGCCTGATCACGGTCAAGGACATGGAAAAGGCGCAGGCCTATCCTCTGGCCGCCAAGGATACGTCGGGTCGTCTGCTGGTAGGGGGCGCTTCCACCGTAGGCGACGCCGGTTTCGAGCGTTCGATGGCGCTGGTCGAAGCCGGAGCCGATGTTGTGGTCATCGATACGGCGCACGGCCATTCGAACCTCGTATCGGAGGCCGTCACCCGGCTGCGTAATGAAACCAACAAGGTGCAGATCGTGGCTGGCAATGTGGCCACCTATGACGCCACACGCGCCCTGATCGACGCTGGCGCTGACGCCGTCAAGGTGGGGATCGGGCCGGGCTCGATCTGCACCACGCGCATCGTGGCGGGGGTTGGCGTGCCGCAACTGACGGCCATTCTCGACAGCGTTCGCGCCGCTGAAGGCACGGGTGTACCGATCATCGCCGATGGCGGTATCAAGTTTTCGGGCGATCTGGCCAAAGCTATCGCAGCGGGTGCGTGCTCGGCCATGCTGGGTTCGATGTTCGCGGGCACCGAAGAAGCGCCGGGCGAGGTGATCCTTTATCAGGGCCGTTCGTATAAATCCTATCGCGGCATGGGTTCGGTGGGCGCGATGGCCTCGGGTTCGGCGGATCGTTACTTCCAGAAGGAGGTGCGCGATTCGATGAAGCTGGTGCCCGAAGGCATCGAGGGTCAGGTGCCGTACAAGGGGCCGGTCGGGCCGGTCATCCACCAGCTTGTCGGCGGCTTACGCGCCGCGATGGGCTATGTGGGCGCACCGACGATTGACGCCTTTCAGCAACGCGCGCGTTTCGTGCGTATCACCGGCGCGGGTCTGCGCGAAAGCCACGTCCATGACGTGATGATCACCAGGGAAGCGCCTAATTACAGACAGTAGTTTGAAAAGGATAAGCGTATGACTTATGAGCTTTGGGTACTGGTCTGGGCCGCCATTCTCGGCCTTGTGATGATTGTCCTGCCGCTGGTCTTCGCGTCTACGCGCAAAGGTTTTCTGGTATGGTCGTTGTCGTCACGCGATACGCCGTTTGACAAGGGCGTCATCGGCGAACGTCTTGATCGCGCCTTTGCTAATTTTAAGCAAACCTTTGTTTTCTTTGCGGTCACGGTTATCCTGCTGGCGCTCGCCCACAAATCGGATACAACCACGATGTGGGGTGTGCGGCTCTATCTGGCGGCGCGCATCATCTATATACCGCTCTATGCTTTCAATCTGATCGTTTTGCGCACCCTGTGCTGGGCGGTTTCGATAGCCGGCATCATCATGTGCCTCGGTGCTCTGTTTCACTAGGAATCCCCTTTGACGCCTGCTGCCCGCTTACAAGCCGCCGCCGAGATTCTCGACCAGCTTGTGGTCACGCGCGCCACGGCCGAGACGGTGCTGAAAGCGTGGGGGCAGGGCCATCGCTATGCCGGTTCCAAGGATCGCCGCGCCATTGCCGACCGCGTCTATCGCTGCCTGCGGGCGCGGCAACGCCTGATCTGGGCCATGCAGGCCGATGAACGCCATCCTGGCCGGGCGCTCGTTCTGGGCTCTCTGGCCCTGATCGACGGCCTGCCGCTGGCGGAGATCGACGCTCTGTTCAGCGGTCAGGGCTACGGGCCGCCGCCCTTAAGTGCGCAGGAGCGCCAACGCTTGGCGGCGGGTGAGGGGGATGCGCCGGACTGGGTGAAAAGCGGCCTGCCGGAATTCGTGGTGGCGCGATTCCAGCGGCAGTTTGGCGATGACTGGGCGGCGGAGGCCACCGAACTGATGGCGCCGCGCGCCCCGATTGATCTGCGCGTCAATGGATCACGCACTACGCGCACGGCCATGCTCGACTATTTGCGCGAGGCGGGCCTGAGCCCGGAACCGACGCCGTTTTCCGCTTTCGGCATCCGTTTGCCCGCCGAACCACCGCCCAATCTCGTCAAGCTCGACGCCTATCAAAACGGCCTGATCGAAATTCAGGACGAAGGCTCGCAACTGGCGGCCTTTATCGCAGGCACTGGCCTGTTGCCCGGCGCGCAGAAGGTGGTCGATTTTTGCGCCGGTGGTGGTGGCAAGACCCTGGCCCTGACGCAGATGATGGCCGGAGAGGGTGAAATCTGGGCCTGTGATGTGGTTGAAAAGCGTTTGCGCGCCATTGAGCCACGTCTGGCGCGCGCGCAAGCCAGCGCCCATTTCATTCATTTTTCCGATCCCGAAGATGAAGCCCTGCTGACGCCGCTGGCTGATGCCGATCTGGTGCTGGTCGATGCGCCCTGTTCCGGTTCGGGCACATGGCGGCGTCACCCGGAAGAGGCGCATCGTCTGACGGAAGACGAGGTGCGCCGCCTGCATCTGTTGCAGGTGCAGATTCTGGGTCGCGCCGCGCGCTGCGTCAAACCCGGTGGACGGCTGGTCTATGTTACCTGCTCGGTGCTGGACGATGAAAACGCCGAAAGCGCCGAAGCTTTCGAAGCCGCCCATGCCGAATTCCAGCCCCTGTCGGTGGAAAGCCTGCTGAAAGCGGGGGCGGGCCTGTCTTTCGACTCGACAAACCTCAATACGGCGGGCCATAGGCTCAGTCTCAGCCCTTACAAAACCCGGACGGACGGCTTTTTCCTCGCCGCCTGGGAACGTCTTTCAAGGTAAGCGAAATGTCCCATCACGAAGCCCTGCTGATCGTCGATTTCGGCTCTCAGGTGACACAACTGATCGCGCGCCGTGTGCGCGAATGCGGCGTCTATTGCGAAATCCACCCCTTCACCAAGGCCGCCGAAGCGCTGGCGGCGCTGAAGCCAAAGGCCGTCATTCTGTCGGGCAGCCCGCACAGCGTGATCGATGCCGGGCCGCGCATCGATGCCTCTTTGTTTGAGCAGAATGTGCCTGTTTTCGGAATATGTTACGGCGAACAGCTCATGTGCGAACTGCTGGGCGGCAAGGTCGAGGCCGGGCACGACCGTGAGTTTGGTCGCGCCGAAATCGACGTGATCAAGGCGTCGCCAATCTTCAAGGGCCTTGATGCGAAGGAAACCGTGTGGATGAGCCACGGCGACCGCGTCACCGCCATTCCCGACGGGTTCGAAGTCATCGCCACATCGGAGGGCGCGCCCTATGCCGCCATTGCCGATGAAAGGCGCAAATTCTACGCTGTGCAGTTTCACCCCGAAGTGGTGCATACCAAGCGCGGCACCGACATGATCCGCAACTTCCTGTTCGAGATTGCAGGCTTTGCCGGCGACTGGTCGATGGCCTCGTTCCGTCAGGAAATGGTGGCCAAAATCCGCGAGCAGGTGGGGACGGGCAAGGTGATCTGCGGCCTGTCGGGCGGGGTCGATTCTTCCGTGGCCGCCGTTTTGATCCACGAAGCCATTGGCGAGCAACTGACCTGCGTCTTCGTCGATACCGGCCTGTTGCGCAAGAATGAAGGCCAGCAGGTGGTGTCTCTCTTCAGGGATCACTATAATATTCCGCTGATCCATGTTGAAGCGCAAGAGCTTTTCCTTGGTGCGCTGAAAGGCGTTGCCGACCCGGAGGCCAAACGCAAGACCATCGGCAAGCTGTTTATCGACGTTTTCGACGTCGAGGCGGCCAAGATCGAAGGCGCGCAATTCCTGGCCCAGGGTACGCTCTATCCTGACGTGGTCGAGAGCGTTTCGCCGTCCGGCGGCCCGTCGGCGGTGATCAAGTCGCACCATAATGTTGGCGGCCTACCGGACTATATGAAGCTGAAACTGGTCGAGCCCTTGCGCGAACTGTTCAAGGACGAGGTGCGGGCGCTGGGCCGCGAACTGGGCCTCGACGCTGCTTTTGTGGGCCGTCATCCGTTTCCGGGGCCGGGTCTGGCCATTCGTATTCCCGGCGAGGTCACGCCCGAAAAGGTCAAAACGCTTCAGGATGCCGACGCCATCTATCTCGATGAAATCCGCAAGGCCGGGCTTTATAATGAGATATGGCAGGCTTTCGCCGTGCTGCTGCCGGTCAAGACGGTGGGGGTGATGGGCGATGCCCGCACCTATGAAGACGTGCTGGCCTTGCGCGCCGTCACCTCGTCGGACGGCATGACCGCCGATTTCTACGAATTTCCCTGGGCGGTTCTTGGCCGCTGCGCCACCCGAATCGTCAATGAAGTCAGGGGCGTTAACCGCGTTGTTTACGACGTGACGTCAAAGCCGCCCGGCACGATCGAGTGGGAATAGGGCGCGCTTTTTAATACAAAAAAGCCCGGCGCTTTTCAGCACCGGGCTTTTTCATGTCGTTAATCCGAGGATCAGACGGTTTGCAGGTTGACGGCTGAGCTCTTGCCGCGATCCTGAGCGATTTCGTACGAAACCTTTTGACCTTCGTTCAGCGTGCGCAGACCGGCGCGCTCAACGGCGGACACGTGAACGAACACGTCATTGCCGCCTTGATCAGGTTGAATGAAACCGAAACCCTTGGTCGGGTTGAACCACTTTACGGTACCGCTGGCCATGTTGGCCTCCTTATGAAATCGCACCTTCGTGCATTATCGTCACACGACATGTGTGAAAATCCGAAAGTAGCGATGTCTTGGAGAGGCCTCTTCAGGCGAGCAGACAAGTCAAAACCTGAATTTCGAATACCGTACATTTAACATAATCCGCACAGGTGCGCAAACCATTCCTCTGGACAGAATGAAGAATGGGCATAGCACCCGGCGGTTATGCTTATGAATTTTTTATTTTTTCTTCTTCAGATGAGGAGCGCCCAAGTCATCAGACGGCGGCATGACGCCTTTCTCCACCGCCCAAGATGCGGGGCATTGCGATATTTCCAGGTCTGCTTCATGAGAAATATTGAATTTACAGTCCGTTATCGGCATATGCCTGTCATTGAAATTGAGGATTCACCGGTCATGCTCACTATTTACGGCATCAAAAATTGCGACACTATGCAAAAGGCCATGAAATGGCTGACGGCGCGCGGGGTGGATTTCAGATTCCACGATTACAAGGCGTCCGGCATTGATGCGCAACATCTTGGCAGATGGTGCGAACGGCTGGGCTGGGAAGCCGTGCTCAATCGTTCAGGCACCACGTTTCGCAAATTACCGGAGGCGGATCGTGAGGGGTTGAGCGCTGACAAGGCCATTGCATTGATGCTGGCTCAGCCTTCGATGATCAGACGGCCGATTTTTGAAACCGGCGATCACATCATCGCCGGTTTCAAGCCCGATTCTGTTGCCGTGCTTGAGCGTCTGCTGGCCGAGGCATAAAAGACGCATTCGATATGATCGGGCGAGACGCCATGATCTTCGACAAGCTGGCGGCGGATCAGCCGGGATTCGGTGGAGGAGCAGGCCACCCATGCCTGGGTTTGGCCTTGCGGCAGATGCAGACCGCGCAAGGCTTGGTTGAGTGCGAAGGCGTGCTCCCTATCATCATGCACCCAATGCCATTCGGCCTTATCCAAGCTGCGATGACTTTGACTCATCGCAGCATGGCAAGCGCGACTGCGCGTCGCCGCGGATGCGGTGAGCCATGCGGCGCTTGAGCTATGCGTTAGCCCGGCGGGCAAGATGGTGACGGCCATTTCACTGTCAGGCCGTTGAGCCAGCACCACCACGCGCCCGCCCGATAAACGCTCAAGGCGCTTAAGCAGAGCGGGCAGGGCGGTTTGATCGGCGATCAGAACATAATCCATCACGTCCCCTTGCCTCTGCTTTACAACCGTTCGATCTTCTTGGCGGTGTCGTCGATCAGATCGACAATCGCTTCGATCTGAGTCTGGTCGAGCGATTTCAGGCCACGCATCCGCAGCGCCGATTTGAGATTATGCATGGCGCGGTAGATCGGTGCATAGTCGCCGTGCTCGCCGCCAGCCTGTTCCATGCGCGCGAAGATGGCGTCGATCTGATCGGCATGTTCGTTCAGGAAGGACTGGCCGGTGTCGGTGATCGAAGCCTGCTTGCGGCCGTCTTCACCGGCGGCGATGGTGATATGGCCTTCGTCTTCGAGCCAGCTTAGTGTGGGGTAAACGACGCCGGGCGAGGGCGTGTAGGCGCCTTTGAAAAGGTCTTCGACAGCCTTGATCAGTTCGTATCCGTGACTGGGTTTTTCGGCGATGAGTTTAAGCAATACCAGCCGTAAACCGCCGTGACCAAGGCCGCGGCCATCGCGGCTGCCGCGGCCGTCGCGGAAATCGTGATCCATACGGCGCGGGTCAAAACCATCGCTGTGTCCGCGTCCGAAACCGCGACCAAAGCCGTCGCGATGGCCGAAATGGCGCTCAAGACCGTGACCGCCTCCAAGGCGGTGAAAGAAAAAGCCACGCATGGGCTTTCCTCCTATTTTAGAGTGTGATTAGATATATCGAAAATAAAACAGCGTCAAGGAACACGATTTCAAATTCGATAGCATTTAGATATATCTAAATTACATCTAATGCAAGATGTGTGTTCTAAAAAAATTCAGAGTCTGATCTCGAATCAGGTCTGGTCGTGGATTATCAAAACTGTTTTCCGCTATATTTAGGCCGCCTGTGGCTGTATGACGCCTGTTCTGAATGAGGCGGATTCTGGCGGTCGAGTTGTCAGGTGTCCGCTTAAGACCTTGCCAGTTAAGGAATAAGCCCTTGAGCCGCCAAACCGCGCCCAGCCGCAGCAAGCGATTAACCGCCCCTGATATTCATGCCCGTAAAGGCCAGACTCCGATTGTCTGCCTGACCTGTTATTCGACGCCGATGGCGCAGATCATGGATCCGCATTGCGATATTCTGCTGGTGGGCGACAGCCTTGGCATGGTGATTCACGGCTTGCCCAACACAATCGGCGTCACCATGGACATGATGAGCCTCCATGCTCAGGCGGTGATGCGCGGGGCCAATACGGCGCTGGTCGTGGTCGATATGCCGTTTGGCAGTTATGAGGCCAGTCCCGAACTGGCCTTCGCTAATGCGGTGCGGCTTTTGAAGGAAACCGGCGCTCAGGCCGTCAAGCTGGAAAGCGGTTCGGCTGTGGCGGACACGATCCGTTATCTGGTCGAACGCGGCATTCCGGTGATGGGCCATATCGGTTTGCGACCGCAGGCGGTCAATGCCGAGGGCGGTTTCAAGGCCAAGGGGCGTAACGAAGCGGAGCGCGAAAAGGTGCTGAAGGAGGCGCGCGACACCGATACCGCCGGCGCTTTCGCCATCGTTGTGGAAGGCGTGGCCGCCGATCTGGCCGGTGAGATCACCGCCGCGGTCAAGGCGCCGACCATCGGCATCGGGGCTTCCAGCGCCTGCGACGGTCAGGTGCTGGTGGTGGATGACATGCTGGGCCTGTTCGACTGGACACCGAAATTCGTGCGTCATTACGCCGATCTGCGCAACCAGATCGATTCTGCGGTGGCGGCCTACGCTGATGATGTCAGGTCGCGCAGCTTTCCCGCCCCAGAAGAGACATATTTTTCGAAATAAATGCTCAGGATTTCGGCTTCCAGATAGAGGGCGCTGCATGTCAGGGGGAAACTTCGCAAAAGACATGCCGTGAAGACGGCTGTATGGTTGCGTATTTGCCGCTCAGAGGCTAGGTTCGCCGCCGCTGCAAGGAGGCTAGCGCTCCGTGCCGAAGTTGACGCCGAAGACGAAGCCGAAGACGAAGTTTGACCAGAAGGATGCGCAGTGAGCGACATTTTTGACGAAACCGAAGACAAATTACGCGCCGACAAATGGGTCGCCATCGTCAAAAAGACGTGGCCCTGGGTAACGGGTGTACTGGTGATCGCCCTGGTCGTGGCGCTCGGCATCTGGGGCTGGCAGAGCTTGCGGGCCGCGCATTCGGCGAAGGCCTCCGAGGCTTTTCAGGCAGGGATTGATGCTTCGGGCAATGGCGACGACGCCACCGCGAAAAAGCAGTTTGAAGCCGCCGTCAAGGATGGCAGTCCGTCCTACAAGGCCCTGGCCCTGATGGAGTTGGCCGGGATGGCCGATGCGGCGCACAAGCCGGACGAAGCTATCAAGGATCTGGATGAAGCCGCCAAGGCTGCGCCGTCGCCGCTGTTGCGCGATACTGCCGCTCTCAAGGCCGCCTATATTAGCATGGATACGGCCCCTTACGCCGATGTCGTCAAACGACTGACGCCCCTGACCGGCAAGAATGATCCTGTTGCACCTCTGGCCAAGGAAGCCCTGGCCCTGGCCAAGCTTCAGAATGGCGACATCAAGGGCGCACGTGACGATCTCAAGGTGCTCAGCATCACTGTGGGAACGCCCGACGGCCTGAAGCAGCGGGCGGGTGAAATTGTCGAAGCTATCGATTCGGGCGCTATTCCAACCGCTCTCGCCATTCTCAAAGAACCCGTACCCAATCTGCCGACACCTTCCGCGATGCAGGCTGCAACTCAGGCCGCCGGTCCGCCGGATGGCGCTCAGTAAAACCGCGTCACCGCAGTCCCTCAATTTGGCGGTCGTTTAAATCTTATCATGGAATCAGCGCTTATGCCCGATACGTCAATCCTTACCTCGCAGATGCGCCCGAAAGGCCGGGATCGCAAAGAGATGGGGCGCGCCGGAAGCCTGCTGGCCCTGATTATGGCTGCCAGCCTAGGGCTGAATGGCTGTGCCCTTGTCAACAAGATGACGCATAATGCCAACAGCGATCAGGGTGCGGTGATTTCGCAGGGGCAACGTATTTCCATTGTCGCCTTCGAACAAAAACTGCAACCATCGAAAAGCCTGAAGGGTGTCGGCTACTATATACCGCCCGCCCAGCCGGTCAGTGCCTGGCCGATGGCCGGTGGCGATCCGACAGCGCCGATCCAGAACGCCGCCGCCGCTGCCGATTTCAAGATTGCCTGGACGAAATCGATCGGCGAAGGCTCGAAAGACAGCACCGAGGTGCTGGCCCAGCCGGTTTCGGACGGCAAGCTGATCTATACACTCGATGGTCAGGCACGGGTCTCAGCCTTCGATGTCAATAATGGCAATCAGGTCTGGTCGGTCGATCTCAATCCGCATCTCAAACGCGATAAAGAAGGCTTCGGCGGCGGTCTGGCCGTATCCGACGGCGTGCTGTATGTCACATCGGGCTATCGCTTTATTGCGGCGCTCGATGCCGCCAGCGGGCAGGAAAAATGGCGCAAGGCGCTCGATACCCAGATGCATTCGCCGCCGACGGTGGACGCTACGCAGGTCTATGCCACCGATGTCGATAACGAGATTTTCGCCTTCAAAAAAAGTACCGGAGACATGGTCTGGACCTATCAGGCTATTTCCGAACCGGCCCGTATCCTCAAAAGTTCTTCACCGATTGTGGCCGATGATCTGGTCTATGCGCCTTTCTCGTCAGGCGAACTGGTGGCGTTGACCAGTAATAACGGCAATGAGGTCTGGGATCAGGTGCTGTCGCAATCGTCGCGCACCAATGCCCTGTCGGACATCCGCGATATTGCCGGTCGTCCGGTTCTGTATAATGGCGTCATCTTCGCCGCCAGCCATTCGGGCGCTTTTCAGGCGATGGACGCGCGCACAGGTGATGTGAAATGGACGCTCGATACTGACAGCATCAATACGCCCTGGGTGGCGGGCGATGTCGTCTTCCTGACCAGTCTGCAAGGTGAGCTGATCTGCGTGTCGCGTGAATCGGGCCAGGTATATTGGCTCAAGGATCTTGATGCCGGTTTCCAGAAAACGAAGAAGGGCTTCTTCGGCCTGGGACGCCCGAAACTGGTCGGCAAGGTGCCTTTGTGGACGGGGCCGTTCGTGGCTTCGGATCGCCTGGTCATGGTCAATTCGCTCGGTGAGGCCGTGGCCTTTAACGACATGACCGGTGAAAAGGAGCAGAGCCTCAAACTACCGGGGGCGGCCTATATCAGCCCGATCGCCGTTGGCGACAAATTATTTGTCCTGACCGATGATGCCAAGCTGGTGGCCATACGCTAAGCTTACGGCCAGGAATCGCCAGCCGTGAAAAACCAGGGCTGGCGATTGCGGCGAATTCAGCTATAAGGCGGCCATGCCTTTAAAAATAGCCATTGTCGGCCGTCCTAATGTCGGCAAATCGACCCTGTTCAACCGCCTCGCGGGCAAGAAGCTGGCCATCGTCGATGACCAGCCCGGAGTCACGCGCGACCGCCGCTACGCTACGGGCCGTCTCGGCGACATCGATCTCGAACTGATCGACACTGCGGGGTTTGAAGACCTGACCGATCAGTCGCTCGAATCGAGGATGCGTCAGCAAACCGAACGCGGCATTGACGAATGCGATGTCGCCTTTTTTGTGGTCGATGCCCGCGAGGGCGTAACGCCGCTCGACCGCATCTTCGCCGACATCCTGCGCAAGCGCGACAAGCCGGTGATCCTCATCGCCAACAAGGCCGAGGGCTATCAGGCCGCCGCCACCGCCGAAGAGGCGCGCGTGCTGGGCTTTGGCGAGCCGATTCACCTCAGCGCCGAACATGGCGAAGGCATTTCCGAACTCTATGAAGCGACCGAAAAATATCGCCAGATGTTTGAAGGTGATTTCATGGAGAGCGAAGATGAGGATGAGGACGACGAAACCAAACCGATCCGCATTGCCATTATCGGACGTCCCAATGCCGGAAAATCGACCCTGATCAATAAGTTGCTGGGCGAAGATCGCCTGCTGACCGGGCCGGAAGCCGGTATCACGCGCGATTCGATCAGCGTGGACTGGCAGTATGAGGGCCGCACGATCCGTCTGGTGGATACGGCGGGCCTGCGCCGCAAGGCGCGCGTGCAGGAAAAGCTCGAAAAACTGTCCACCGCCGATACGATCCGCGCCATTACCTTTGCCGAAATCGTCGTGCTGGTGATGGATGAGGCCAATGCCTTCGAGGTGCAGGATCTGCAAATCGCCGATCTGGTCGAACGCGAAGGGCGCGGCCTGGTCTATGCCGTCTCGAAATGGGATGTGGTGGAGGAGCCACAAGCGCGCCTGCAAGAGATCATCGAAACCTCCGAGCGCATGTTGCCGCAGCTTAAAGGCACGCCGCTGGTGACACTGTCGGGTGCCACCGGGCGCGGGCTGGAACGCCTGATGCCGGCTGTGCTCAAGACCTATCGCAACTGGTCGGCCAAGGTGAAGACGCGCGATCTCAATGACTGGCTGGCTCTGGCTATTCAGCGCCATCCGCCCCCTGCGGTCGAAGGCAAGCGCATCAAGCCGAAATATATGGCCCAGACCAAGGGCAGACCGCCGACCTTCGTTTTGTTCGCGGCGCGCGCCTATGCCATGCCTGATCAATACAGACGCTATCTTATCAATAGCTTACGCGAATCTTTTGATATGCCGGGTGTGCCTATCCGCCTGCTGGTCAAGGCCAATACCGGGGTCAATCCGTATGATGATAAGGCGTCGGACACGGCCGGGCCTTCGCGCGTCAGAAAACAGCCTAAGGTCAAGCCGGGTGTGAAGCCCGCCCATCCCAACCGTGTGCGGCAAAAGCAGAAGGGGGCTGCCGAAGCACCCAAGGCCAAGGTGGTGGTCAAGGCGCGCAACGATGTCGCCAAGGCGAAGACCGCCAAGGCGCGCAGCATCGGGCCGAGCACCAAGCCGGGCGCGGCGGGGCCGGGCGGGCGTTCGCGTCCGGCGGCTCCGAAAAAGCGCTGATAATTAGTTCGCGACGGGGCTGGTCTTGGCCAGCCAGTCACGAAAACTGACCTTTTCCGTGGGCGGGATGCGTGTCGGTGCCGCCAGTTCGAGCAGCAAAGGCACGATCTCATCGGGGTGCGGCAGGCTTTGCGGATCCTCGCCCGGATAGGCGGCGGCGCGCATTTTGGTGCGCATGGCGCCCGGTGACAGGAGGGCCGTGCGGATCGGCGTGATCTCGACCTCATCCGCCCAGGCGCGCACCAAAGTTTCCATCGCCGCCTTGGTGGCGCCATAGGGCCCCCAGAAGGCCCGGCCCTGGGTGACGCTATCGCCCGTGGTCAGGAAAACGGCGCGTCCGGCCTGAGATTGCCGCAAAAGCGGTTCAAGGGCGCGCAGCAGACGCCATGTGGCCGTCAGGTTGAGCGTGATGATCTTGTCGAAATCCTTTGGTTCCTGATGCGTGACCGGCATCAGTGTGCCGGATATGGCGGCGGCATGAACCAGGGTGTCGATGCGTCCGAAGCGCTCAAAAAGCGCACCGCTCAGGCGATCAAGTGGCTCGAAATCCGTCAGGTCGAATGGCACCAGCGTGGCGTGCTGGCCGGTGGCGGCGAAGACATCGTCGTCGAGTGCCTCAAGCGCCGCTTTGGAACGGGCGCAGGCGATCACCTGCGCACCGGCGCGGGCGAGGCCGAGCGCGCATGAGCGACCTATGCCACGCGAAGCGCCGGTGACGAGGGCGATCCGGCCCTGTTGCGACAAGTCGGTCATGGCACCTCTCAGTGGGCGTTGACGAGCAGCGACAATTGCGAACCGGGTGCATCGGAATCGTCCGAAAGGCCTTCGCGGTCGGTCAGGCGGGTGGGGTATTCGCCGGTGAAATAATGGTCGGTGAATTGGGGGCATTCGGGATTGCGGCGATTGTGTCCCATCGCCTTGTAAAGTCCGTCAACCGACAGGAAGCCCAGCGAATCGCATTCCAGCTTGACGCGCATTTCTTCCAGCGTGTGATTGGCGGCCAGCAGCTTCTCACGATCCGGCATATCGATACCGTAAAAATCGGGCCACATGATCGGCGGCGAAGCCGAACGCAGATGCACCTCTTTCGCGCCAGCCGCTCGCACCATGCGGACAATCTTGACCGAGGTGGTGCCGCGCACAATCGAATCGTCGATCAGGATGACGCGCTTGCCTTCCAGCACGATGCGATTGGGCGCGTGCTTCTTGCGCACGCCGAGATCGCGGATGCCTTGCGTCGGCTGGATGAAGGTGCGGCCGACATAGTGATTGCGGATAATGCCCAGTTCAAACGGCAGGCCCGATTGTTCGGCAAAGCCTAACGAAGCCGGTACGCCGGAATCGGGCACGGGCACGACAATATCGGCGTCGGCCGGGTGTTCCAGCGCCAGTTGGCGGCCCATCGCCTTGCGCACGGCATAGATGGACTGGCCATTCACAACCGAATCGGGGCGGGCGAAATAGATATATTCAAACAGGCAGGGACGGGCGGATTTCTGATCGAACGGTTTGTAGGATTTGAGGCCGCCCTCATCGATCTGCACCACTTCGCCGTGCTCGACATCGCGCACGAAACTGGCGCCGATCATGTCGAGCGCGCAGGTTTCGGAAGCCAGCACATAGGAATCGCCCAGCTTGCCGATGACCAACGGACGAATACCCAGGGGATCGCGCGCCCCGATCAGCATGTTCTTGGTCAGGGCCACGATGGCGAAACCGCCTTCGATATGGCGTAGGGCGTCGATAAAGCGGTCGATGACCTGCAATTGCCGCGACCGGGCGATCAGGTGCAGGATCACTTCCGAATCCGAAGTGGACTGGAAGATCGAACCTTCCGATACCAGCTTGGTGCGCAGGAACATGAAATTGGTCAGATTGCCGTTATGGGCCAGCGCTATGCCGCCATCGTCAAGATCGGCGAACATCGGCTGGATATTGCGAATGAAGGCTCCGCCCGCCGTGGAATAGCGGGTGTGGCCGATGGCGGCGCGCCCCTTCAGGCGGCTGACGATTTCCGGTTGGGTAAACACATCGCCAACCAGACCGTGCTCGCGTTCGGTATAGAAGCGACGGCCATCGCAGGAGGCGATGCCGCAGGCTTCTTCGCCGCGGTGCTGTAGGGCGTGCATCCCCAGAACGGTGATCGCGCTGGCGTCATCAATGCCATAGACACCGAACACGCCGCATTCGAGGCGCGGGCGGTCATCTTCAAGGTCGCGGGTATAGGCATCCGGATCGGTGAGGGCAGACAGGTCGATCTGGGACGACAGCATGGTATCTCTTTTCCAAACGCGGGACCGTTCCCGAAGGCCGCAAGCCGGGCACGGTCGGTTACTCGTTGTTCGCGGCCACCTTTTCAGCCATGCCGGATCCTGCGGGGATGAAGGCCTGGATGAGCTTGGCGCACTTCGCGCCCAGCGGGTAGATCTTGGCGGCCCGAAACCAGTGGGGCTGCCGCTCAATAGGCGTGACGGCGGAAAAAATCAAATGGAATACGCCCAGAACCACCAGTGTACGGACAAAGCCGACCGCGAACCCCAGCACACGATCAAACGCGCCGAGGGCTTTCTGTTTCTGCACCTTGTCGGACAGGGCATGGCCCAGATAGCGAATGGCAAAATAAATCAGTACAAAGAGAATAAAGGCGGTGACATAGCCGGTGATGATGCCGAGGTGAAAGGCCTTGACGATGTAGCCCTTGCTGACAACGGCGACCATCATGGCCAGGAAAAACGCGATCAGGTTCACCAGTTCCTTGACGCCGCCGCGCATGACGCCCGCGAAACACGAAATAGCCAGAAACGCCAGGAAGATGAAATCGTAAAGCTGCATATGCATCCCCCTATATGTAGTGGCGTTGAGGCTTTTCCAGTACCAGATCGATTTTTATCATGCCGTTCAAGACTAGGGAGTGCCGCGCCGGTTTGCATATCATTCGTCACGAATTTTAACAATCTTTGTTAACCTGTTGCGGGAATCGCGTTTATGCCTCCGCAGGGAAAAGCCGCGTGATCGCATCGGCCAGCGAGCGAAAACCATGCACTGTGAGCGGGGCATTATCGGCGGCGGAAGCGGCTGAAATAGCGCAGGAAAAGCCCAGTTTCAGCGCTTCTTTCAGGCGGCCCTCGCTGCGCGAAACGCCGCGCACATCGCCCGACAGGCTGATTTCGCCGAACACCACGCCGTCGCGCGGCAGCGGCGTGTCGGTCAGGGCCGACACCAGCGCCAGCGCCGCGCACAGATCGGCGGCAGGCTCGGAAATGCGCAAGCCGCCCGCCACATTGAGATAGACATCCTTCTGGCCAAACGACACGCCGCAGCGCGATTCCAGCACGGCCAGAATCATGGCCAGCCGCCCGGAATCCCAGCCGACAACGGCGCGGCGCGGCGTGCCATAGGCTGACGGGGCGACGAGCGCCTGCATCTCGACCAGAACGGGCCGCGAACCTTCGATACCGGCGAAAACCGCCGAACCGGCGGCGCGTTCGTGGCCATCACCCAAAAACAGGGCGGACGGATTGGGCACTTCGCGCAGACCCGCATCGCCCATTTCAAACACGCCGATCTCATCGGTGGCGCCAAAACGGTTCTTGGCGCCGCGCAATATGCGGAACGGATAGCCGCGCTCGCCTTCGAACGACAGGACCACATCGACCATGTGTTCGACGACGCGCGGCCCGGCGATCTGGCCTTCCTTGGTGACGTGGCCGACCATGATGACCGAGGTGCCCTGCTTCTTGGCCAGTCGCACCAGTTCGCCCGCACAGGCGCGCACCTGCGACACCGAGCCCTGCGCCGCCTCGATGGCGTCGGACCACAGGGTCTGGATCGAATCAATGACGACGAGGTCGAATTTTTCGCGCTTCAGGGCTTCGAGAATAGTGCGCAGACTGGTTTCGGCGGCCAGATCGACCGGCGCTTTCGATACGCCCATGCGGGTGGCGCGGCCACGAATCTGCTCAACGGCCTCTTCGCCGGAAATATAGCCGATCTTCAGACCGCCTTGCGCTGCCTGTGCGGCCACTTGCAACAGCAAGGTGGACTTGCCAACGCCGGGATCGCCGGCGATCAGTATGGCCGAACCGGGCACCACGCCGCCGCCGCAGACGCGGTCGAATTCACCGATGCCGGTCACCATGCGCGCCGGAGCTTCATCAACGCTGTCAAGGGTTTCAAACTGCAAGCGATTGAGGCGCGACAGCTTGCCGCCCGTCTCCGGTTTCAGCCCGCCGGGCGGGGCGCTGAAGCTTTCCTGAACCAGTGTGTTCCACAGGCCGCAACCTGGACATTGCCCTTGCCATTTTGCGGAAACGCTGCCGCAGGACTGGCAGATAAACTGAACGGAATCGCGGGCCATGACATCCTCGGCATGAAGTTGTTCTTCATATGTTCCGATTTGAGGGCGCGTGTCAAGTGCGATATGTGCGCGGAATGCGTGGCCCCAGACGGGTCAGCCACTCATAGGCGATGGTGCCGGACGCGGCGGCCACCTCATCGACAGTTTGAGAATCGCCAAGGATTTCAACCCATTCGCCCGCCTGCACATCGAGGCCAGTGACATCGATACTGCACACGTCCATCGAAATGCGGCCTGTCAGGCGGCGGCGCTGGCCGTTCACGGTAACGAAGCCGCGTTCGGCGAAGCTGCGCAACAGGCCATCAGCATAACCGATGCCGAGCGTGGCCAGTTGCATGTCGTGCGGCTCTGTAAAGGTGGCACCATAGCCGACGGTTTCGCCTTTTTTGAGCGCTCTGACCTGCAAAATACGGGCGGAAAGGTGGGCAATCGGGTGCAATTCGGGGTGGGGGGTGCCGAAGGGCCCGCCGCCATACAGGCTGATGCCGGGGCGGACCAGATCGAAGCGGTAAGCCTCGCCAAGAAAGGCCCCGGCGCTGTTGGCCAGCGAGCGCGGAACGCCGGAAAAGCGGGTGGTGAGGGTGCGAAAAGCGGCGGATTGGCGGGCGTTTTCGGGGTGATCGGGGGTGTCGCCGCACGCCAGATGGCTGATCAGCAGGGCAGGGGCGGGCGCAGCGGGCAGGGCGGCCAGTTCATCGACGCGCAGGCCAAGCCGGTTCATGCCGGTATCCATATGCAGGGCGGCGGGCAGGCTTTGGCCATCATGCCACAGCCGGTATTGCGCGAGACTGTTCAGAACCGGTCGCAGGCGATGGGTGAAGAAGGCTTGCAAATCGCCAGTAAAGCCGTCCAGCACATAGATGACGGCTTCGGGCAGCCGTTTGCGCAGGGCGATGCCTTCGTCGAGGCGGGCCACGAAGAAGGTGCGCGCGCCGTGTTTCGCCAGATGTGGGGCGATGGTGGCCATGCCCAGGCCATAGGCGTCGGCCTTGACCACCGGGGCGATCTCAGCGCCGGGGCAGCGTTTTTGCAGCGCATGGAAATTATGCAGCAGGGCGTTCAGGTCGATGTCGAGCCGGGCGGTGGGGTGTTCAGACGTCATGGACGGGGGATAGCATGATGCGCGGCTGGCGGGAATAAGGGGGGAAGAAAGAAACCCCACCACCCCGCCGCCGCTTCGCGTCGTCGCGGTCCCCCTCCCCAGCAAGCTGGGGAGGTATGAGGGAAGGACCAGTTCATGTTGTCGTTTTGCAGCGTCCGGTTAGCGCCCAAAGCGAACCTGACGACAGACCTTGGATCACGTCACCTGAAACGTCTTGGCGATGCCTTTCAAGCCGGCCCCGCTGACCTCCAGCTTGACGGCGCCGGCCGATTGTCCCGAACGCAGGATCGCCATGGCAAAGCCGTTGTGCAGAACCTTCTTGTTACCGCTGAACAGGTCATCGCTCCAGTGGTCACCATTATCCACGGCGATCAGGCGTGCGGCGCCGCTGACATTGAAGGTGACTTCGCCTCCGGCCGTACTCACCTTGCGCCCCTTGCTGTCCACGGCGTAGACCTTCACATATTGCAGATCCATGCCGTCTGCCTTCCAGCCCGGATTTTCCGTTTCAAGCATCAGCGCCACGGCCTTGCCGGTCGTCTCGATCTCATGTTTTGCGATAATCCTGCCGCCTGTTCGAGCGACCGCGGTGATCTTGCCGGGCGCGTAAGGCACGTCCTTCCAATAAATCGTATTGCGCTCCCTCACATCGGTGGAATTCTTCTGCACGCCGATGGACCTTCCGTTGACCAGCAACTCGACTTCGTCGGCATTGGTATAGGTATAGATGTTGTAGGTCTTGCCCTCCTGGCGGTTCCAGTGGGATGAAATAACCTTCTGCCCGACTAAGACGTCGTTCCACATTTTTGACTCACCTTCGCCGTCAACGACGCCAATATGGACGAGGGGTTCATCGGTGAAGATGCTCTTGGTCAGCCATGCCTGCGGGAAGGGCTGCATGGCATGGTTGAAGAACGAATAGGCCCAGCCCTTCTTCGGCCAGCCGTCGGATTCGCCCCAGTATTCGATGGCACCCCAATAGGCCAGGCCCACCATCTTGTCGCGGTCCATGCCGAAATAGGGCGCGGCCAGTTCGTTGGTGACCGCCTCGCTTTGGTAGATGATCATGTCAGGCGCGTGCTTCAGATATTCCTGATAGTCGTCCCAGACATAGTTGAAGGCGGCGACATCCGTGATCGTCGCCAGTTCGGGAGGAACGATGTTTTCCTTGATCTTGAAGGCAGGGTCGGCCTTGATGATGCCGTTGGCGCGGGCCGGATACATCGCCACCGTCGTCTTGCGGGTCGGATCGTAGCGTTTGGCCACCACATCCATGATGCGATAGGTGGTCTTGCCCCAGTCACCGGTAGGCCAGTTCCAGCGCGTTTCCTGGAACTGCAATTCGTTGCCGAAGCTCCACATGATGACCGACGGGTGATTGCGATCACGCTTGATCCATTCCTTCATATTGTCGAACCACACATCATTCCAGGGCTGGCTGCCCGCCCAGGCCACGGTGCTGCCCCACTTGTCGTAAAGCTCGTCAACGATCAGCAGGCCCTTTTCATCGGCAAGGTCGAGGAACGATTCCGAATACGGATTGTGCGAGGTGCGGATGTGATTGAAGCCAAAGGCTTTGATGGTGTCCATCATCCTGGCGATCGAGGTTTTATAGGCGGCCACGCCGACGGCACCCAGATCGTCGTGATTGGCTATGCCTTTCAGGAAGACCTTCTTGCCATTCACGTGCAGGCCGAATTCCTTGGAGAATTCGATAGTGCGTATGCCGAACCGCTTGGTCATCCTGTCGATCACCTTGTCGCCAGCCACCAGCTCGACTTCGGCAGTGTACAACTGAGGCGTCTCGACGGACCAAAGTTGCGGATCGGCCACATCGAGCTTCGGCATCGGGACTTCGGCCGTGGGCAGGTTGCGCGGTATGGGAACCGGGCCACTGGTGGAAGCGACCAGCTTGCCATCCGGCGAGAACACTTTGGTATTGATCTGGATGGCGTCGGTCTTGCCTTGCAGCCCGGCGACCTCGACCTGGACATTGACCTCTGCGCTATTCGCTGTGATGACCGGCGTCGTCACGAAAATACCGTGCCGTGCGATGGAGACCGGATTTCTGACCACGAGATGCACGTCGCGGAACAAGCCGCCGCCTGTGTACCAGCGCGAATTCCCTTCGGTCGTGGCGCGCACGGCCACGACATTGGCGCCATCGTAGTGGATGAGGTCAGAAATATCCGCTTCGAAGCCAAGATAGCCGTAAGCTGTGCCCCCGACCTTCTTCCCGTTCACCCACACGTCACCGGACAGCATGATACCTTCGAAGTCGAGCAGAACCTGCTTACCCTTCCAGCGGCTATCGGCCTCAAAGGTCTTGCGATACCAGGCGGCGCCGAGTGTCTTGAATCCGCGCCCCTTGTTTGCCGACTTGTCCCACGGCTGCTCGATCTGGAAATCGTGCGGCAGGTCGAGCTTGCGCCAGCCGCTGTCATCCAGGGCGGGATCCTGCGCATTGGCGATGTCGCCGTTCTTAAAAGTCCAGCCGAAATTGAAAAGCGCGACGCTTCTGGGCTGGTCCGCGCCGCTAGCAGTGTCAGCGAACGCGGGCATGGCCTGACCGAGCAGTCCTCCGCTGGCCGTCGTCACCAGGGTCGTCGTGCCAAGGGCCTTGAGTACGGTGCGCCGGTCGGTGCCGCCTTTGTTCTCAATCATATGGGTTTGCTTCTGTACTCTTGATATGGGGGAATAGAAGCATTGCCGCCAAGAAAGACATGCGTCAATCAAAATGTACTATAATTGAATATACGTGATCGTTAACGCGCACTTTCGATCAACCTCCAAAGAGAAATATGGTGGTTTCGCTCGGAGCCAAAAGCCGTGCGCCTTGCTCCAGCAGGCGTGTAAAGCAAGGTTTGCCCCAAGCCGTTATTCGCGGTTATAGTCGTCGTACCGGCCCGTCTGGGCCAGATTGCCGAAGCGGGTGACGTTTTCGTCGAAGGACAGGCGCACCGTGCCGATAGGGCCGTGGCGCTGCTTGCCGATGATCACCTCAGCCTTGCCGCGCAGTTCATCCATATCTTCCTGCCATTTCAGGTGGTCTTCGGTGCCTTCTTTTGGCTCGGTGCGGCCGAGATAATAGCTTTCGCGGTAAACGAACATCACGATGTCGGCGTCCTGCTCGATGGAACCCGATTCACGCAGGTCGGAAAGCTGCGGGCGTTTGTCGTCGCGGCTTTCGACCTGACGTGACAACTGCGACAGGGCGATGACCGGCACGGCCAGTTCCTTGGCCAGAGATTTCAGCCCCATTGTGATGGTCGAGACTTCCTGCACGCGGTTTTGCGTAGCCCCGCCGTCGCCGATGGTGACGAGCTGGAGATAATCGACGATGATGCAGTCAAGACCGACCGTGCGTTTCAGGCGGCGGGCGCGCGCCGTCAGCTTGGCCAGGGACAGGCCGCCCGTATCGTCGATATAGAGCGGGCAGGCGCTGATCTCCATCGCCGCCTCTTTCAGGCGGGCAAATTCCGACACGTCGATTTCGCCCTTACGCAGGCGGTCGGACGACACGCCCGACGCATCGGCCAGCAGGCGGGTGGCCAACTGATCGGCCGACATTTCGAGCGAATAGAAGGCGACCACGCCGCCATCCACCGTTTTGCGGCCGCCATCAGGTTGCGGTTCATACTGGTAGTGCTTGGCCACATTCATGGCGATATTGGTGGCCAGCGCCGTCTTGCCCATCGAAGGGCGTCCGGCCAGGATGATCAGGTCGGACTTGTGCAGGCCGCCGATCTGGCGGTCGAGATCGGTCAGGCGCGTGGCGATGCCCGCCAGCCCGCCATCGCGGTTGAAGGCTTCCTCGGCCACGCCGATAGCCCCCGCCACCGCGTCGGAAAACGGCACGAAACCGGTGGATGAGGTGCCTTTTTCGGCCAGTTCGAACAGTTGCGCCTCGGCCACCTCGATCTGGTCGCGGGCATTTTGTTCGCCGGAAGCCGCCCTGGCGATTTCGCCACCCAGCCGGATCAGTTCGCGGCGCAGGGCCAGGTCATAGATGACGCGGGCATAGTCCGAGGCATTGGCGGCGGGCGGGGCGCGATCCACCAGATCGGCGAAATAGCGGATGCCGCCCAGATCGTTGAACGCCTGATCGGCCTTGAAGCGGTCCACCAGCACAATCGGCTCGGCCAGATGGCCGATGCGGATCTGTTCTTCGATCACCGAAAACAGGCGCTGATGGAACGGCTCGTAAAAATGGCGGGCCTGAAGCCCGTCATACAGGCGCTCATAGGCACCATTGTCGAACAGCAGGCAGCCCAGCAGGGCCTGTTCCGCTTCGAGATTGTGCGGCAGGCTTTGCGGGGTGGTTTCGGCGGCTTGAGGGGGTGTTTGAAGGGTGTCGGGCATGGCGCATTCATACAGGCTTTGCATGGAAAGCCTACGCCTGTTCGTCACGATTTCAAGCCTTGTCCACTTAAGGCCAATTCACAGTCTGTGAACTGTGGGGATAAGTGTAGTGGCGATCAAAAAGCCCCCGGAAGGCGAACCTTCCGGGGGCTTTAAAGTTTGAGCTGATCGTCAGACAACTGACGGATCAGGCTTCGTAGGGTGCGTCGGCAATTGCCTGACCCGCGCCGCCTTCGAGCATGTCGGCGGCGGCTTCTTCGTCAGCGAGACGGTCTTCCTCAAAGCGCGAGGTGATGACGTTTTCGCCAGCGGCCTGACGGTCGGCTTCGTCCTGCGAGCGAGCCACGTTCACCGTGATGGTGAGCGCCACTTCGGCGTGCAGGCGAACCTTGATATTGTGCAGGCCCAGGGTCTTGATCGGGGTATCGAGCACGATCTGGTTGCGTTCGATCTTCGCGCCGGATTCGGTGATGGCTTCGGCGACGTCACGGGCATTGACCGAGCCGTAGAGCTGACCCGTATCACCCGCCTGGCGGATGATGATATAGGTCGAGCCATCGAGATCGGACGCCGCCTTTTCCGCAGCGGCCTTGGCGGCGGCGTTGCGGGCGATGATCTGATCCTTCTGAATTTCGAAGACCTTCAGATTGGCGGAGGTGGCGCGCAGGGCCTTGTGGCTCGGCAGCAGGAAGTTACGGGCATAGCCGTCCTTCACGCCGACGACATCGCCGATGGAGCCGAGATTCTCGACACGTTCTAACAGTACAACTTTCATGGGGCGCTCCTTACTTCACAACGTAA
This sequence comes from Asticcacaulis sp. EMRT-3, assembly GCF_030027245.1. Taxonomy (NCBI): domain Bacteria; kingdom Pseudomonadati; phylum Pseudomonadota; class Alphaproteobacteria; order Caulobacterales; family Caulobacteraceae; genus Asticcacaulis; species Asticcacaulis carbonis. Next base: position 968,492 of record NZ_JASERT010000001.1, on the reverse strand, counting down.
GGCAGGAGGGCCAGAAAGCGGGCGCGCTTGATGGCCTTGGCCAGTTCGCGTTGCTTCTTCTGGCTGACCGCCGTGATGCGCGAGGGGACGATCTTGCCGCGCTCGGAAATATAGCGTTGCAGGAGTTTGACGTCCTTATAGTCGATCTTCGGCGCGCCGGCACCCGAGAACGGGCACACCTTGCGGCGGCGGAAGAAGGGACGACGGGCGGGGGCATTACCGACGGGAGCGCCGGGAGCCGTGGAATTGGTGTCTTCAGTCATGTCGAAAACCCTCCTTATGCCGAAGCTTCGTTGGAACGCTCAGGACGATCCGAACGCTCGGGGCGCTCAGGACGGTCACGGCGCGCCAGAACGGGCGACAGTTCGAGATCAAGCTCTTCGACGCGGATGGTCATGAAGCGGATGACGTCTTCGTTGATCGAGAGCTGGCGCTCCATTTCCTTGACGGCCTGAGCCGGGGCGTCAATCGCCAGCAGGGAATAGTGACCCTTGCGGTTCTTCTTGACACGGTAGGTCAGGTTGCGCAGACCCCAGTATTCGATCTTGGCGATGTGTCCGCCATTTTCTTCGATCAGACCTTTGAGGGTTTCGTTGAGGGCTTCCGCCTGTTGCGGCGAAATGTCTTGTCGTGCGATGACGACATGTTCGTAATAGGCCATGTATATCCTCTTCCGTTGCGCCGGGTGGCGTTTCGATGAGCGGAAGTCTCATGGAAACGATGGATCAGGTTTCGCACACATTATAAGCATGTGCGGTCTGACCACCCGGCTGGGAGCGCGCCTCATATCGCATGAAGGTGGAAAAGGCAAGCGGTGCTTTGTTTGGCAAGGGGATGGACATGGCGGGAGAGTGCGCTAGTGTCGTCTGTAACCATGTGTGACAAAGCGGGACGGGTATGAAAAAAGGTAATCTGGCGCTGTTCGTGCTGACGGCGATGCTACTGGGTGTGGCAGCGGGCTGGGCCAGCCATACCTTTATGTCCGCCGGGCAACTGACCACGGCGGTGATGGTCTATGGCCTGCTGACCAAGATATTCATCACCCTGATCAAGATGATCATCGCGCCGCTCGTGCTGTTCACCCTGATCGCCGGGATCGGTCATATGGAGGACGCTGCCACGGTGGGGCGGGTAGGAGGCAAGGCGCTCGGCTGGTTTCTGCTGATGTCGATCATATCGTTGGTCATCGGCATACTGATGGTGGAGTGGCTGAAACCGGGCGTCGGCATGGATCTGCATGTGGCCGGTGATGTCAGCGTGCCCTCGATGGCGGGCTTTACGCTCGACACCTTTATCGAACATCTGATCCCTTCGTCGATCATCAAGGCGATGGCCGATAATGAAATCCTGCAAATCGTTGTGTTTGCGGTGTTCGTCGGCACGGCCATCTCGATGCTGGAGAAGAAATCGCCGCGTGTGATGGAACTGGCGGAAGAGGCCTCGGCCATCATGCTGAAGGTGACCAGCCTTGTGATGATGTTTGCACCCTTTGCCATTTTCGGTGCCCTGGCGCGCACCGTGGCCGAGCAGGGGCTGCCGATCCTGATTACCTATGCCAAGTTCATGGGCGAGTTCTATGCGGCGATGGGCATATTGTGGGCGCTGCTGATCGCGCTCGGCTTTGTGTTTATCGGCAAGCGGATGCTGAAACTGCTGGGCGTGATCCGCGAACCGGCCCTGCTGGCCTTTTCGACGGCCAGTTCGGAAGCCGCCTATCCGAAACTGCTGGCGGGCCTGCCGACGGTGGGGATTCCGCGCAAGATCGTGGCCTTCGTCCTGCCGCTCGGCTATTCGTTCAATCTCGATGGCTCGATGATCTACTGCACCTTCGCTACGCTGTTCATCGCCCAGGCCTACGGTATCCATTTCACCACGCCGCAATTGCTGATGATGCTGTTTTTGCTGCTGATCACGTCAAAAGGCATAGCGGGCGTGCCGCGCGCCTCTCTGGTGGTCATCATGGCCACGCTGACCTATTTCGGCTTACCCGCCGAATGGATCGCGCTGGTCATCGGCGTCGATCACCTGCTCGATATGGGCCGCTCGGCCACCAATGTGCTGGGCAATTCGGTGGCCTCGGCGGTGATTGCGCGCTGGGAAGGCAAGCTGGAGGAAGAGGCGTAGTTCAGGTTGGGAGCGATCAAGTCGCGTTTTTAATTTGCATCGATTGGCTGTGCTCTGTACGATTAACTACTAAAGTTGCAGTCATCTTCTGGCTCTGAGTAATGAGAGTCTAAAGACTGAATACAGGGGAGAGGCATGGCAAATATTGAAGTGAATTGGGCTATCGCGGACCATATCAGCGTATCTGAAAAAGCCAGGGATCTGGGATTCGATCTAAGGAAGTTCGACGGGCAGCCTGAAGATGTGCAGGCGTTTGTGAAAAAGGCCACAGTCGATAGCGTGATTCACCAAATTCGCGCAGCTTGGCGCGAATGCTATCGTGATGACGGGCCTAACAACAACTGTGACTTTAATGCCGTAAGACAAGGGGTTTACGTTATTGCCATTGGCGAGGGGTTTGGGGTCAGCTACAGATACAAATGCTCGGAGGTGATGTATATCGGCCGAGGCGTCATTGCCAATCGGTTACGCTCCCATCTCAACAACTGGATTTTCGACATGTCTCGTTCGCTGCGAGATGTGCCGTTCCGCTTCTATATGCAGGCGGTTGGAGATAGCCGTTCACCCAACGCCTACAAGGACTTCGAGCATTTCATACTTGAACAGTTTTTGACAAAGTTTGGTGAGAAGCCACTTGTGAATAAGATTCACGGGCGTCAGGGCAACATCGCCCACACCTTCACCGGTAATTGGAAAAAGCCTTTGGACGGTCGAGGCAAAAGTCACCTTTGGGAAATCCGGCCTACGGACAAAAATCCTTGGTTCAAGGAGTATGAGGACGAGTGAGTTCGGTGGAACGTCTTGCCATTATGCGATATTGGCGTCGGGCATTGTCGACATAGCCTGACCACAAGACGAAATCATCTGTACTTATCTGGCTTATCTGTGGATAAACCTTTTCTCTTAAACCCGCTTGCTCCGTAATTTCCGGCGGAAAAGCCGAATTTACGAAACCTAGACGTTGACCTGTCAGCCAATCATGCCATAAGGGCACATCTTTTCGCGCGCCTGCCCGTGCCGGTGCGCTTATCGCTATGTTTAACCGCCTTGCCGGGTTTGCTCTGAGAGCGAATGCGCGGCAGGCAAAAGGTAAGTTGACCGATGCAAGTCGTTGAAAAACTGAATGAAGGCCTGAGCCGCGTTCTCGAAGTCACCATCCCCAAGGGTGAGCTGACCAGCAAGCTGGACGCCAAGATCGCCGAAATGGCGCCCAAGATGAACATCAAGGGCTTCCGTCCGGGCAAGGTGCCCGCCGGCCATGTCCGCAAGATGTACGGCAAGGAGCTGATGGGCGAAATCATTCAGGAAACCCTGAACGAAACGACGCAAAAGGCGATGGACGACGCCAAGATCCGTCCGGCCAGCCAGCCTGAACTGAAGCCGATTGGCGACATCGAAGGTGTTATCTCCGGTAATGCCGATCTGGCTTATGAAATCGCCGTCGAAATGATGCCGATCTTCACGCCGGTCGAGCCCGCAGACATCGCGCTGACCCGTCCGGTTTATGAGCCGACCGATGCCGATATTGACGAGACGCTGAAGAACGTCATGGCGGGCAACCGTCAGTATGAAGAAAAGAAGGCCAAGGGCAAGGCCGCTGTGAAGGCCGAGGACGGCGACAAGCTGGTCATCGATTTCGTCGGCAAGATCGGCGACGAGGCTTTTGAAGGCGGTTCGGCTGAGGGCGCGGAACTGGTGATCGGTTCGGGCCAGTTCATCCCCGGTTTTGAAGAGCAACTGATCGGCGCCAAGAAGGGCGAAGTGAAGACGCTCAACGTCACCTTCCCCGAAGATTACGGCGCGAAGAACCTGGCTGGCAAGGCCGCCACCTTCGAGACGACCGTGCAGGACATCCAGTCGCCGAAGGATGGCGAGGCCGATGACGACATGGCCAAGAGCCTCGGTCTGGAAAGCCTCGACGCGCTGAAAGAGATTCTGAAGACGCAGCTTGGCCAGCAATATAAGTCGGCGGCGCGCTTCAAGATGAAGCGCCAGTTGCTGGACGTGCTGGATGAAAAGCACAGCTTCGAACTGCCGGGGCGTATGCTCGACGCCGAGTTCCAGGGCATCTGGCAGCAGGTTGAGCAGGACAAGGCCAATGGCCAGCTCGCCGAAGAAGACGCCGGCAAGTCCGAGCAGGAGCTGAAGGACGAGTACATGAAGATCGCCGAGCGCCGCGTGCGCCTCGGTCTGGTGCTGGCCGAAATCGGCACGCGCCAGAATGTGCAGGTCACCGATCAGGAAGTGTCGCAGGCCATCATGAATGAGGCGCGCAACTATCCGGGTCAGGAAAAGCAGGTGTTCGACTTCTATCGCCAGAACCCCGCCGCCGCCGCGCAAATTCGCGCCCCGATCTATGAGGAAAAGGTCTGCGACCTGATCTTCACCCTGGCCAAGGTGACCGACGAGCCGATCTCGAAGGAAGACCTGCTGAAGGAAGACGAAGCGTAAAGCTTTGCGTCTGCTATTGATCTGAAAAAGAGGCTCGCCTGCGCGGGCCTCTTTTTTTATGGCCGTCCCCAGGGTGTGAGCGTGTGCCGCGCAATTGCCCCTTGAAAAGGGCGGTGCAAATTGCCAAGTTCAGAAAACAGGGGCGCGTCCATACGGGGTTAAGACTTTGACCCTAAAACCCTCCCTGACACTTTGATTCTTTTTTTCTTTTAAGGACTCACGATGCGCGATCCTGTTGATCATCTGACCATGAACCTGGTGCCTATGGTGGTGGAGCAATCCAGCCGCGGCGAGCGCGCCTACGATATTTTCTCGCGCATGTTGAAAGAGCGCATCATCTTCCTGACCGGCCCGTTTGAGGACGGCATGGCCTCGCTGATCTGCGCCCAGCTTCTGTTTCTGGAATCGGAAAACCCGAAAAAGGAAATCGCCATGTATATCAACAGCCCCGGCGGTCAGGTGACCTCGGCGCTGGCGATCTACGACACGATGCAATATATCAAAAGCCCGGTTTCGACCGTCTGCATGGGTATGGCGGCCTCGGCCGGTTCGCTGATCCTGCAAGCCGGTGAGGCGGGCCAGCGTATCTCCTTGCCAAATTCGAAGATCATGGTCCACCAGCCTTCGGGTGGGGCGCGCGGCATGGCTTCGGACATCGAAATCCAGGCCGAAGATATGCGCAAGACGAAGAAGCTGCTCAACGAAATCTACGTCAAGCACACCGGCCAGACCTACGACATGATCGAAAAGACGCTCGACCGCGACCGCTATATGACGGCGGAAGAGGCCAAGGATTTCGGCCTGATCGACCATGTGTATGAAAAGCGTTCGGACGCCGAGGGCGCTTCTGAAAAGGCCTGATCGTTTCGGCTGTCGATGAAAAATGAAACCGCGTCTCCGGTGGAGGCGCGGCTGATAAACTGACAAACCCCTGGCCTATGCCGGGGGTTTGTGATTGCGTGGGCCATGCCGAAAAATTTCCCGTGCCGTAGAGGCCTGACAAGGGGAAGGCCGCTACAGATGCGCGACGATGAAAATACCAGCGACCAGAAGGCTGACAAAACCCAGCAGGCTGAACAGGCTGGTGCGATGGGGCTGAGGATTGATATACATGGCGGATACTCACTGACGCACCATCAGAACGCGGTACGGCCATAAAAATGGCACAAATTTGCTACCGATCCGTGAACGCCGTTATCCGGCCCAGCCTTCGCCCTGCGGCGTGGTGGTCGGCGGCAACAGATCGCGCGTCATGAAGACGACATCGAGCCAGCGTCCGAACTTGTAACCGGCGCGCGGCAGGAGGCCGGTCTGGCTGAAGCCGCAGGCGCGGTGAACGCCGATGGAGGCGCCGTTCTCGCTGTCGCCGATCACCGCCATCATCGTGTAAAGGCCGCGCTCGGTGCACAGCTCGATCAGGCGCGTCAGCAGGGCCTTGCCCAGTCCGCGCCCAGGATAGCCCGGAGCGATATAGACGCTGTCCTCGACGCCATATCGGTAGCCAGGACGCGGGCGAAACGGCGAGGCATAGGCAAAGCCGATCACCTCGCCGTGCTCGACCGCCACGAGATAGGGCAGGCGCAGGGCGGAGATCTGGCCGAACTGCGCCAGCATGTCGGCGCGCGAAGGCGGTTCCAGCGCGAAGGTGCCCGTGCCGTGCAGCACATGATGGGCGTAGATCTGCGTAATCGTCGGAAAATCCCGCTCTGTCGCCGCCCTTATCTCAAGCATCCTTCACCCATGATTTGTCTTGCGCCCAGATGGCAAAGGCATAATCAAAAGCGATTTCTTTAAGAAAATCAAAACGCCCGGACGCGCCGCCATGACCGGCCTCCATATTGATCTTGAGCAGCATCGGCGCACCGGATGTCGATTTTTCGCGCAGGCGCGCGATCCATTTCATCGGCTCCCAATAGGTGACGCGCGTATCGCTTAAGCCGCCGGTGGCCAGGACGGGCGGGTAGGGCTTGTCGGCGATATTGTCATAAGGGCTGTAGCTGGCAATATAGTCATAGGCTGCTTCGTCCTCCAGCGGATTGCCCCATTCCGGCCATTCGGGCGGGGTGAGGGGCAGGGAGGTGTCGCTCATCGTATTGAGGACATCGACGAACGGCACCGCGCCGATCACACCGGCCCACAGATCGGGGCGCATATTGGCCACGGCCCCCATCAACATGCCGCCCGCCGAACCGCCATAGGCCACCAGCCTGCCTTTGGTCGAATAACCGGCCTGACACAGGGCTTCAGCACAGGCGATGAAGTCCTTGAAGGTGTTTTCCTTTTTGAACTTTCGGCCATCGAGGAACCAGCCATAGCCTTTTTCCGAGCCGCCGCGAATATGGGCGATGGCATAGACCCAGCCGCGATTGACAAGGCTTAAAGAACGGATCGAAAAGCCCGGATCCATCGGCATACCGTAGGAGCCATAACCATAGAGCAGCAGCGGCGCCGAACCATCAAGCGGCGTGTCTTTTTTGAGCAGCACCGTCACGGGCACCTCGGCACCATCGGGCGCTGTGGCGTAAAGGCGGCGCGCCACATAGTCCGCCGGGTTATGGCCGGATGGAATGACCTGTACCTTGCGCAGCACCTTTTCGCGCGTCTCCATATTGTAATCAAAGGTCTGGGCGGGCGTGGTCGGCGAGGTATAGGCGTAGCGGATCGTGTCGGTGTTGTATTCGTAACCGCCGCCCGCACCCAGGCTATAGGCCTCCTCATCGACGGCGATGATGTGCTCGTCCATATCGGCCTTGCGCGTGATGACGAGGCGGGTATTGGCGTTTTCGCGTTCCGAGCGCACCATATGGCGGGCATAGAGGCTGAAACCGGTGACATAGATGCCGGGACGGTGCGGCACCAGATCGCGCCAGCTATGGCGGGCCGGATGGGCGGATTCTGACACCATCAGCTTGAAGTCGATTGCACCCTCGGCATTGGTGCGGATGACGAAACGATCACCCCAGTGGTCGATGTCATATTGCACGCCCGCTTCGCGCCGCGCCACGCATGAGGGGTTTGCGGTCGGGTGGGCCGCTGGAATCAGCCAGGTTTCCGAGGTTTCGTGATTGCCGGTGCCAATGGCGATGAAGGCTTCCGAACTGAGCGTGCCGATGTGCAGAAAGAAGCCTTCATCTTCTTCGGTATAGACGAGTACATCCTCGCCGCCGCGCGCCGGGCGGCGATAGATTTTGGCGGGGCGGGAATTTTCATCGCGCCACGTCCAGAAAATCCATTGCGAGTCGGGTGAGAAGCAGAAGCCGCCGTCGCAGGCCGTTATCGGATCAGGCAGAATGTCGCCAGTTGCGAGATCGCGGACATGGACGGTGTAATATTCCGAGCCTTGCGTATCCTCGCCCCAGGCGAACAGGCGGTGATCGGGGCTGTGCTGGCTCGATGAGGTTTCATAGAAATTATGGCCTTTGGCGCGGGCGTCTTCGTCGAGCAGAACCTGTTCCTGTTCGCGCATGGCCTCGAAGCTCGGAATAGGATCGGCGAAGGCGCGCTTAAGCAGAGGGCGGCGCGCGATCACCGGATGCTGGGCGCCCAGCTCGAAGCGGCTGTAATATTCCCACGCGCCATCCTTGCCGGGAACCGAGGAATCGTCCTCCTTGATACGGCCCTTCATCTCCTCGAAAATCTGCTGTTGCAGGGCTTTCGTATCGGCAAGCATATCGGCGCTGTAGGTGTTTTCAGCGTCGAGCGCCGCCTTGACATCGGGCCGGATGCGCGCCGGATCGCGCAGCACCGCCTGCCAGTTTTCGTCCTTCATCCAGTGATAGGCGTCTTCGCGCACGCGGCCCAGTTGTTCGATACGGAAAGGTTTGCGGGCGGGCACGGGTGGTTTCGGCAGGGGCATGGCGGGGATCGGTTTCCTATCGAGGCGCGGGGACTGTCCGGTGTGGCGCTAATGCCAGACGTGATTCCCGCGCGGCGCTGATCTGGGGCGAAGCATTGACCCTTTGCGGAAATGCCGTCAAATGTCGAGAGGACTTTCGAGCGACTTTCGGATGAGGGGGCTTACGTGCTGGATGTGGACCCGACGGTCGCCTTGATCAAGGCCACTGTTCAGATCGATCAGCCGATCAATGAAACCCGGCGCATGGTGGGCACGGGTTTTCTCGTTTCCGTGCCGAAGCCCGGCGGCGGCACCGAGGTGGTGCTGGTGACGGCGGCACATGTGTTTGAGAAGATGCCCGCCCCGCAGGTGCGCCTCGGCTGGCGGATAAAGGGCGCGAAGGGCACTTGGGTCTATACGCCGGAGGGGCTGAATATCCGCTCGGACAGCGGGCCGCTCTGGTATCAGCACCCGACGCAGGACATTGCCGTCATGCCGGTCGAACTGCCCGATGGTCTCAGCCAGGCCGCCATACCGGAAGACTGGCTGGCCAGCGACGCCGGTTTCATCGCCGAACATATCGAACCCGGTGACGAGATGATGACGCTCGGCTATCCGCACGGGCTTTCCGCCAATGTGGCTGGTTTTCCGATCCTGCGCGCCGGGCGGCTGGCCTCTTATCCGCTGATGCCGTCCAGCGCCTACCCGACCTTCCTGATCGACCTGACCGCTGTGCCCGGCAATTCGGGCGGGCCGGTTTTCCTGACGGCGGACGGAACGCGGCCGCATGTCTTGGTGACGGGCGTGCTGATCAAGCAGGTGGAGGATGATAATCAGCGCCTCGAACTGGGTGTGGTGACCGATGCCGTGTTCGTGCGCGAAACCATCGATCTGATGCTGAAGGCACAGATGAGCGGGCAAGGGCCGGGCGTGCACCTGACCATACCGACAGCGCCTGCGCCCTTGCGTACACCGGCGGACAGCCACGATATGACCGGTACGGATCAGAGCGATACGGCAGCGCATTACCTTATGAAGCCGGGCTGAGGGTCAAGCCGTCGAGTGCGTCAAAACCGGAGCGAATCGCCGCCAGATGGGCCGGGGCGTGACTCAGCACATGGGCGAAATAGAGGCGCGTCAGGCGGATGCGGTCGCCGAGCCAGACGGCATCGCCATCGCCCGCCGCGATCAGGCTTTGCGCCGCCACAGCGCCTTTCAGCAACAGCCAGCCGCCCAGCAGATCACCGCTTAAGGTCAGATAGGTGGTGGCGGCGCTGGCGACATCGAGCGGGGCATCGGTTTTTTGTGTGATCAGATGCTGCGTGGCGGCGGAAAAGGCGGTGAGAGCGACGGAAAGCTGCTCATATTCACGATTAAGATCAACAGACAAGATATTGTTTTTTATGAAGTCTGATATGTCCTCTTCAAGCTCTTTCGCAGCCTGTCCGTCCCCGCCGAGTTTGCGGCCCACCAGATCGGCGGCCTGAATGCCGTTTGTGCCTTCATATATGGGCGCGATGCGCGCATCACGGTAATATTGCGCCGCCCCCGTCTCCTCGATAAAGCCCATGCCGCCATGCACCTGTAGGCCCAGCGAGGCCACTTCGACGGCGCGATCCGTGCTCCAGGCTTTGGCGATGGGTACAAGAAAATCGGCGCGGCGCATGTGGCGGGCGCGGCTGACTTCATCCTGCGCCAGCTTTTCGCCGTCGAGCGCGGCGGCGGCGGCCATGCAGATGGCGCGGGCGGCCTCGCCCTTCATCTTCATCAGGGCCAGCATCAGACGGACATCGGGATGGTCATAGATGGGCGCGTAAGCCTCGCCCGTAATGGGTGAACGGCCCTGACGGCGTTCCAGCGCATAGGCTTGCGCCTTTTGCCAGGCGGCATCGGCCAGACCAACGCCTTCGAAGCCGACCGCCAGACGCGCCGCATTCATCATGGTGAACATGGCCGCCAGTCCGCCGTGCGGTGGGCCGATCAGTTCGGCGTGAGCATTGTCAAAAGCCATGACGCAGGTGGGCGAGGCGTGGATGCCGAGCTTATGCTCAAGCCCGACGCAGCGCACGCTGTTGCGTTCGCCGGGCGCACCTTCGGGCGTCAGGCGATATTTCGGACAGAGAAACAACGAAATGCCGCGTGTGCCCGCAGGCGCATCGGGCAGGCGCGCCAGCACCAGATGGATGATGTTGTCGGCGGCGTCGTGTTCACCCCAGGTGATGAAGATCTTCTGGCCGGTGATGAGGTAACCGCCCTCACCATCGGGTTCGGCGCGGGTTTTGAGGGCGGCGAGATCGGAACCGGCCCCCGGTTCGGTCAGGTTCATCGTGCCCGACCAGACGCCCGCGATCAGGTGCGGCAGGAAGAGGTCCTTCTGGCCTTGCGTGCCGTGGGCATGGATGGCTTCGATGGCGCCCTGACTGAGGGTAGGCAGCAGGGTGAAGGCCATATTGGCGGCATGGAACATGTCGAAACAGGCCTGTTCGAGCATTTTCGGCATACCCTGGCCGCCATAGGCCGGATCGGCGGCCAGGCCGTACCAGCCGCCTTCGGCATAGGTTTTGATGGCGGCGGGAAAGCCCTCGGCGATGACGACGCGATCACCTTCCAGTTGCGTGCCCTGCTGATCGCCTGTGCGGTTGAGCGGCGCCAGCACGTCTGCCGCCAACTGGCCCGCCGCTTCCAGTACGGCATCGCGTACCTCAAGGTCGCAATCGGGGAAGGCCGCGCTGTTATAGGTCGCCTCCATACCGATAATGTGGTCGAGGCAGAAGCGTATATCCCTGAGGCTGGGCCGGTAGCTCATGGTCGGATCCCTGTAGAAACGTTTTAAAGAATAGTAGGCACCGGCTATCCGGCTTGGCAAGTTATTTTACGTGAACGTCAACTTGTGCAAATAATGAAATCATTACAGTTACATATAATTTCACATGACGGCAGCGGGGCCGTGGTGTATGTCGCTAGAGAGCCGAAAAACGGAGATCGCATGAACCGCACCAGCTATAACCTGTCCAGCCGCATCCTGCATTGGGTGATCGCCGGACTGATCCTGTTTATGATTTTCCTCGGCTGGCGGCTTGGCGATCACGATTCGCTGCGCCTCAGTCGCACCAATCTGCATAAATCGGTCGGTATCCTGATCCTGCTGCTCAGTCTCGTGCGCATCGGTTTCCGACTCGCCTACAAGGCTCCGCCCAAACCGCCCATGTCGCAATGGGAGATATGGGCGGCAAAAACCCTGCATGTCGGTTTTTACGTGGTCATGATCGGTATGCCGCTGACCGGCTGGCTGATGGTGTCCACCAGCGCGCGCGAAATTCCCTTCTTCGGCCTGCCGTGGCCGCATCTGCCCGTGCCGCAGACCCACGCCACGCATGAACTGTTCGAAACGCTGCATGGCCTGATTGCCAAGCTGATCATCTATGCGATGGTGCCCCTGCATGTGGTGGCGGCGCTCAAGCATCAGTTCATCGATAAGGACGAGGTGATGCAGCATATGGTGCCCGGCTTGACGCCGAAGCCGGTGCTGAACTGGCGCTGGATCGTGCCGGTGGGCGTTATAGTGCTGGCTGTAGGTTTCGGTTATGGCATCTATCGCGGTGTGCCGGAAAAAGGCGGTGAGGAACATGCGCCGCCGCCGGAAGCGGTTGCTGCGCCGCCGTCTTCAGAGGCGTCATCCGTGGCGGTTTCATCCGCCGCCTCAGCATCTGTTGCTGGATCATCTGCATCGGCGTCTGGCGGGGTCGCGCCGGTCACGGTCTGGACGATGGACAAGGCCGCCAGCCATATCGCCTTTTCGACCACCTTTTCCGGCGAAGCGATCAATGGCAATTTTGGTGATTTCGACGCCGCTATCAGCTTTGATCCCAAGCGCCTCGATGCCTCGCACGTCAAGGTGACGATCACGCTCAACTCGGTCGTATCGGGTGATGCCGACCGCGATTCCTCGCTGCGCAGCGACTCGTTTTTCAACATTGATAGTTTCCCGAAGGCCACATTCGAGGCCAGTCATTTTACGCGCATAGACGACAGCCATTTCATCGCCCACGGCAAGCTGACCCTGCACGGCGTCACGCGGCCATGTGATTTGCCGTTCAACCTGAACATTAAAAACGGCGTGGCGATGATGAGTGGTGCCACCGATATTGACCGTATAGCCTTTGGCGTTGGCACAGGCGATTGGGCCAAAACTGACGCCGTGCCCGCTAAGGTGCATCTCGATATTCGCGTCAAGGCGAGGGCGGGATGAGCGAGGTCGAGGCCGCCGCCAGCGCTTTGCGCGAAGGACGGCTGATCCACCTGCCGACCGAGACGGTTTACGGACTGGCGGCGCGGGCCGACGATCCCGAAGCGGTGATCAGGGTGTTCGAGGCCAAGGGCCGTCCGCGCTTTAATCCGCTGATCGTGCATATCGGCGACATCGAACTGGCGCGGCGGATCGGCCGGTTTGATGCGCGCGCCGAAAAGCTGGCCGCCGTCTTTTGGCCGGGGCCCTTAACCCTGGTCGTGCCGGTGAGGGATGCGAGCGCGGCCTGCGATCTGGCGCGCGCCGGACTGGACAGCGTGGCCCTGCGGATGCCCGATCATGCTGTGGCGCTTGATATTTTACGCGCCGTGCCGTTTGGCGTCGTGGCCCCGTCCGCCAATCGCTCCGGGCGGCCAAGCCCGAGCACGCAGGGCCATGCGTTCGAGGAAACGGGCGCATATGTTGCGGAGTCGCCCGATGGTGGGCCTTGCCGTGTTGGCGTGGAATCAACCGTGATCAGCCTGATCGGTGAGGCGCGTTATTTGCGCGCCGGAGCGGTAAGCCGCGCAGAGATCACGGGTCTGATCGGGCCTCTGGCATTGGATGAAACCGAAGGCCATCGGTCACCGGGACGGCTGAGCCTGCATTATGCTCCTGATGCGCCGGTCAGGATCAATATAGATGCGCCGACGCCGGGCGCGGCCTATCTGTCGTTTGGCAGCAGTGATTATCAGGGGCCGCTGTTCCCGCTCAGCGGAAAAGGCGATCTGCATGAAGCCGCCGCCAATCTGTTTCGCTGCCTGCGTGAAGCCGACCGGTTGCGGCCTGCCGCCATCGAAATCGCGCCGATCCCTGAGCACGGCATAGGCGAGGCAATCAATGACCGGATACGCCGTGCGGCAGGCTTTATAGGTTAGGCGATAGGTTAAGCCGCCTTAAGCGCAGGCTGCTGGCGGGTGAACACCCAGTCGCCTTCGTGCGACAGATCGGGGCGGAAGGCATAGCCGTCCACATTGAAATCCTTGACGCCTTCGGGCCGGTCGATGCGCTGATCGACAATATAGCGCGCCATCAGGCCGCGCGCCTTCTTGGCGAAGAAGGAAATGATCTTCGCCTCATTGCCCTTGATTTCGAGAAAGCGCGGGCTGACCACCGGCAGGCTGAGCTTTTTGGTCAGGGCGGCTTTCGCATATTCCTGGCTGGCCAGATTGAGCAAACCGCCATCACCGGCTTCGGCGCGCAACGATTCGGCCAGGGTATCGCCCCAGAACTGATAAAGCGAATGGGCGCGGCCCACCTTCAGCGCCGTGCCCATTTCCAGCCGGTAAGGCCGGATCAGGTCGAGTGGGCGTAAACACCCGTAAAGCCCTGACAGGAGGCGCAGATGGGCTTGCGCAAAGGCAAGGGCGTCGTTGTCGAGCGTTCGCGCCTGCAAGCCATCATAGACATCGCCATTGAACAGGAAAACGGCGCTCATTTCGGCCTGTGCCTCAAAACCCTGATAGCGCGCATAATTCAGTTCGCTGAGGGCCTTGGAAATATCCATCAGTTCGGCGAGATGCTTCGCTTTCAGCTTTTTAGCGGCTTTCAGAAGCTTTTCGCTTTGATCGGGAAAGCGTGGCTCGGTGGCGGGTATTCCGGCCTCATGCGGAGACGGATCGAGCGATTTTGCCGGAGACAACAGGGTGAGCATGAACGTTTTCTTACCATTTTGCGCGTAGGATTTTTGTTTATGCCGAAGATAGGATGGGGGCAAGCCCTGCGTATTCGGGATGCAGAGAATTTGTATTTTTATTCAATATCAGTAGCTTAATCGTACAAACTTGACCGTTTGATGGGGTGACCTTCCATCAGTCATAACAATGTTATACACCGCAGGGGGTGAAGATATGTCACGAGGCACCGTTCTGGTACTTGAGGATAGCCGCGTTCAGGCTCAGTTGATTTCGAAGATGCTGACGGGTCTGAACTGGTCGGCCATGCTGAGTTTCGATCACAAGACGGTTTTCTCGCTTCTGAAAAATTCACGTTTCGATCTCCTGCTGCTTGATGTCTATATCGAAGGCGGCAATACCCTGATGCACCTGCCGGAAATACGCGAACTGGCACCCGATGTGCCGATTGCCATCATGACGGCGGGCGGAGCCGGCGGCGGGGCCCTGCATTCGACGCTCAATATGGCGCGCCGGGCTCAGGCCGATTTCGTTGTGCCTAAGCCGTTCGCGCCGGAAGACCTGAATATTATCTTGCAGGAGGCCTTCAAAATGCGGCGCGCACCGGTTTTGCCGAAGCATGTGCTGGTCGTCGATGATTGCCGCGTTGTGCGCAAATTATCGACCGTGGCCCTGGCGGAAAAAGGCTACCGCATCAGCGAGGCGCGCAGCATGGAAGAGGCGTTTGATCGTGTTGATATTGCCCACGTCGATATTGTGCTGACCGACATCTTCATGCCCGGCATGGGTGGGATAGAAGGGATCGGCATCATCAAATCCACCTGGCCGGAGGTGGCGATCGTAGCCATGTCGGCCGGCTCCGATCATAAGCTTGACCCCAATCAGGCCCTGGCTGCGGCTCGTTATATGGGAGCTGACGCCTTGTTGCCCAAACCATTCACCGCTTCCGATCTGACCTATCTGATGGAGGCTGTGCTGGTGGAAAAGACATTGGCGGCTTAGGCTTGCAACAGGCTTAATCACACCCCGTCCGGCACGTCCATTTCAACGGCTTGGGTGCGGGGATGAAAATTTTTGAATGGACTTAAATTATAGTATTTGTATTCAGGATTTGCCAAACTCAAGAGCATATATCAAGATGGAGAAGTGATAAATATTCGTTTTCCTGCATTGCTTTATGGCTAAATAATACCGTTAATTATTGAATGATTTATGTTAACCTGACCCGTTGTTGAGTTTTTAAAATATTTCATTTATTTTGATTCCTCCAATGTGCGTTCTGTAATAAGGCCGGGGAGGGTCATATGAGTCTGGGCAGCGTGCTTGTCTTGGACGAAAACAGAATTCAGGCGCAACGCATATCCTCGATGCTGCATCAGCATAAGTGGACGTCTGTTTTAAGTTTCGACCCGCGCATGGCCATGCGCATCTTGAAATCCGGTCGTTTTCACCTGCTTCTGTTTGATGCCTACGCCCAGGGCAGCAGCACCTTGCAGATCGTCGAGGAGATTCGTCAGGAAGCCCAGGATGCGCCATTGGCCATCATGTCGGACGGCGGCAACCGCAGCGCGGCGCTGAATTCCACCATGAATGCGGCGCGCGTGGCCGGGGCTGATTTTGTCATTCCCAAGCCTTTCAGCCCGGAAAAGCTGAAAAACCTGCTGGCCGACACCAATAGCTATCACCGCGCCCGCTCGAAAGAGCATCATATCCTTGTCGTTGAGGACGATCCCGATCTGCGCCGCGCCGTGGTCGGCGTGCTGACTCAGGTCGGCTACAAGGTGTCGTATGCTTCCAATATGGAGGACGTGTTTTTCGACCACAATCTGGGTCTGGTCGATGTGGTGCTGACGGCGGTTCTGATTCCCGGCATTGGCGGTATCGAAGGTACGGCTCAGATTAAAAATGATTTTCCGCACGTCAAGGTCGTAGCCATGTCAGAAGGCGTGGACGCCACGATTACCGCCGTCCATGTTCTGGCCGCGGCCAAGGCGGCAGGCGCCGATGCGCTGCTGGCCAAGCCTTTTCACATGCCGGAACTGCTCCGAACCATAACCAGCATTATACGCGCCAAGGATGCCCCGCCGGAAGACAATGCGGCTCAGGCGGCCGTCGATGCTTTTTTTGACTGATCCCGCCTAACGCCTAAAACAGGACGCCTAAAACAGGACGTGCGGATTCATGATGCGCTTGGGGTCGAGCGCCTGACGAATGGCGCGCATGGCAGCGACCGCAGCCGGATCCTTATACAGCAAGGCTTCCTGTGTCTTCATCCGGCCCAGCCCGTGTTCGGCGGAAATGGAGCCTTCATATTCATGCACGAGATCATGAACCACTTTCGCACCTTCATCGCGTAAGGCATTGAAAGCATTTGCATCCATGCCTTCTGGAACGATGACATTGAAGTGGACATTGCCATCGCCGACATGGCCGAAAGCCACGAGCCGCGCGCCGGGCAGAAACGCCTGAATCGCCTTGTCGCCGGCTGCGATATAATCGGCCATGCGTGACAGGGGAACGGAAATATCATGCTTCCAGGCTGCGCCCTCGGCCTTTTCCGCCGCCGAATGGTCTTCGCGCAGACGCCAGAATTCCGCCGCCTGGGTTTCGTTTTGCGCGATGACGCCGTCAATGATCAGTTCTTCCTCAAAGGCGGCGCCGAGCAGACGCTCCATCGAAGCCGCCGCGCCTTGCGGATCGCCGGACGCAACCTCGATCAGGGCATACCACGGATATTCGCCTTCCAGCGGTTCGCGCGTGTCGGGGATGTGCTTGAGCACCAGAGACAGGCCATAGCGCCCCATCAGTTCGAAAGCCTCGACCTGACCGCCGGTTTCCTGCTTGGCGCGTACCAGCAGATCGATGGCCTTTTGCGCGGTTTCAAAGGCGACAATGGCCGTCGAGCGCGAATTCATGATCGGAAACAGCTTGAGCGAGGCCGCCGTGATAATGCCCAGCGTGCCTTCGGCGCCGATGAACATCTGCTTCAGGTCATAGCCCGTATTGTCCTTGCGCAGGCGCTTCAGGCCGTGGAAAATGTCGCCATTGGGCAGAACCACTTCCAGCCCGGACACGAGATCGCGCGTCACGCCGTAACGCAGCACCGCTGTGCCGCCGGCATTGGTGGAGATGACGCCGCCCACCGTGGCCGTGCCTTCGGCGGCCAGAGACAGCGGGAAATAGCGTGCGGCCTTTTCGGCGATCTGCTGGGCTTCCAGAAGGGTAATGCCGGTTTCCAGCACCATAGTGTCGTCGGTGGCGGCCACGTCGCGCACGGTTTTCATGCGTTCGAGCGACAACAGGATTTCACCAAATGGAATCTGGCCGCCGACCAGGCCGGTATTGCCGCCCTGCGGAGTGATGGCCACGCCCGCGTCAAAGCAGATTTTCACGACGGCGGCCGTTTCTTCCGTCGATTTCGGCATGACGAGCAGAGGGGTGTGGCCCTTCCATTTGCCGCGCCATTCGGTCAGTTTTGGATCGAGGCGTCCGGCGTCCTGACTATAACCGGCTTCACCCACGACGGCCTTGATCTGCGCCAGCACTTCGGGCGCGACGGCAGGGATTTCAGACTGGGGAGCGGGCATGGACATGGGCGGGAACCTGGCTAGGATAGAGACGCGATGTTGCGTTAAGCGAGAGGGGCGGCAAGTGCAAGCAAAACCTATATCCGGCCTGTATCCGGTTCCGGCGGTCGGCGTGGTGTGCCGTCGCGGCCGAGACGTGCTGCTGATTCGGCGCGGGCGCGCCCCACGACAGGGAGAATGGTCGATTCCCGGCGGCAAGGTGGAACATGGCGAGAGCCTGAAGACGGCAGCTTTGCGCGAACTGCGGGAAGAAACAGGCGTCGTGGCGGAAATTGGCGAACTGCTGGCGGTTTATGAGATGATCGAAGCGGATTTTCATTACATCCTGATCGATTACGCTGCCGACTGGATGTCGGGCGAGCCGAGGGCAGGCGATGATGCCGATCAGGCCGTGTTTGTACCATTTGAGGCGGCTCTGGACATGGTGAGCCGCGCGGATTTGCGCGACGTGCTTTTGCGCTCGAAGACCTGACGGAATAAGGTCTGAGGTCAGTTTTATTCCCCAATAAAGTGAAAACATGGCGATTACGCGCCAGATAATCAATCCCGCATTGCGTTAACCATAAAAACATGGTTAATAAAACGTTAACGGAGAGCTGACTCAAATAGTCACAGCTACCGTTACGCTGTGCATTCCCATAAAATACCCGATCATGGGTTCCCAGGCATGTATCGCGTTACGCCGTGTTCAGTAAAAAACTGGACGGGTGATGGTTTGGTTGTGTCCCTTAAGGAGTTCTCTCATGAAAAAAATCGTTCTGGCTCTCGCTGTCCTCGCTGCTGCTGGCTCTGCCTTTGCCTATACTCAGGCCGTTGCACATGCTCTGCCGAGCTGCAACTGCTCGCAGGAATATGGCTGCTCTTGCGCCAGCCCGCTGTAAGCAAACGGCACTAGGTGCAAGCGTGTATGAGTGCCTTGCACCACATCCTTTGACCCTCTTCCAGCCTTACCGTACCGCTTAAGCGAATCCTAAGGTCTTTGCGATCTAATGGAGAGCCAGGGTAACGCGGAGGCGACATGGGTCGCTCAAAATTCATGTCTGCAATTACGGCGCGGGGTTTCAGAAATGGACTTTGCGCCGTTTTGCTCGTGCTCGGCATGCTGTTCGCGCAAACGAGTTTCGCCGACAATGACTATCCTTCGCCACACCATGCCAAGCTTGTGGCGATTTATAATCTGATCTCTGCAAAACCCTTTATTTACAGCCAGAATGAAGTCGACAAGTTTGGCCAACAGGCTTTGCGGCTGAATGGGGATGCGCGTCTTTATGCCCTGTGGCGTGTTCTCTATGCTTATAAAAACGATCATAATGACGCCAGGTTCCAGGCCTGGCACGCGCGGATCATGGCGCAGGCGCAAAAGGACAGTGATGCCAATCTCGATGTGCTGGCGCGCCTCATGTACCAGACCTATCAGAATGAAAGCGACGGCTTTACCAGCCTGAGCGAGCGTGAATGGACTGCCTATATGACAATGCCCGATGCGGCATTGCAAAACATAGCCATTACCGAACGTGTCCGGCAGTTACAGCATTTTCAGCAATGGGCCGACGCCATTGATATGGGCGACAAGCTTATTGTTCGGCTGAATGCGGCGGGTTCCGATGCGGCCCCGCTTTTGATGGTGGCCCATCAGGTGACGGCTTACTCTGTGATTTCTGTAGGTGACAATGATTCCTATGCCAATCATATGTATGCGATCGCCAAACTGCTCGATAAGAATGCCTTTTTTTCGCAAAAAATGGACACGGTCTACGATATCGCTTTCTGGGCAGCTAAAGAAAATGACCTGCCTATTGCCGAAAAATTTCAACAATTACATGCCTATTATGTGAAAAAATATGACGTGACGGGTTTAAAGACCTGGGATGAATTCTTGTGCGCCAATGTGGAAGACGCGGCGCAAAAAGATCAGGCCGTCATAACCTGTCTGTCCGGCTCTTCTGTCGCCGCAGGGCAGGTATCTAATTTTCTCGACTATAGTAAGTTGCAATTACTGACCAAGGCCTACGCGCACCTGGGCGACATTGCTAAAACGCGCTTTTATCTGGCTAAAATTCGTTCTGCGCCGGATCCCATCAATCCGCACGATAAGCTGTTTGAGCAGGGCATAGAAGCTTTTCTTCTCAAGGCGGAAGGGCATAAAGGTGCGGCATTTAATACTCTTTATGAATGGTCGCGGATACAGTTCAAGCGTGATGAAGCGGTACGGGCGGACTCCGTTCAGAGCATGTATAAGGCGCTGCGCAAGGAACTGGACAGCAAGACGGCCGAGAGCCGGTTGCTGGTTCGTCAGGTGCAGATGGGCCACATGCTGCTGGCCGCCGCCGTGCTGATCGCTTTGTTGCTGGTGGTGATCCTGCTGGGCGGGCTTTTATGGGCGATCCGTATGCGCCGGATGCAGATGCGCCTGAGTGATGCCCGCGCCCATGCCGAGGCCGCCAATGCGGCCAAGTCGCGTTTTCTGGCTGTGATGAGCCACGAATTGCGCACGCCGCTCAATGGCGTGCTCGGTATGGCTCAGACGCTCAAGAAAGAGAATCTGAGTGCAGGCCAGCGCGAACAGGTTGAGATATTGCTCGATTCCGGCCAGACCCTGATGGTGCTGCTTAATGATGTGCTCGATATGTCGCGCATCGAAGCCGACCATATCGAACTGGCGCCGACCCCGTCCAATATGAAGGATATGGTGGATCGCGTCATCAATACCTATAGTTCGCTGCTCGTCGGCAAGGCCGTGACCCTGACCAGTGAATTCAAGGCCAATGCCATTATGCCGATGAGTTTTGATATTCTGCGCGTTTATCAATGCCTGTCGAATCTGGTGTCCAATGCGATCAAATTCACCGAAAAAGGTTCGGTGCGCATTGTGGTGTCGGCTGAGCGCAAACCGGGCGGCTATTTCGTGCGCGTCGAGGTGCACGATAGCGGCATCGGTATGAACGCAGCCACGCTCACCAAGCTTTTTGACGCCTATAGCCAGGCCGACGCCATGACGTCCCATACCTATGGCGGCACCGGGCTTGGGCTCAATATCAGCCGCCGTCTGGCCGAACTGATGGGCGGGCACCTGACTGTTACCAGTGAGGAGGGCGCGGGATCGGTCTTTGTCATGACGTTTGAGGCGGGAGACGTGGTTGTGGCGGATATGCCGGAAGACATTGTGGTTCCCGAACCCGCTGAGACCGTGCCGGAAAGCGCCTCCAGCCTGCAAATCCTGCTCGTGGACGATCATCCGGTCAATCGCAAGGTGGCGCGGCTTTTCCTTGAACCCTTCGGTTTCAATGTCATCGAAGTGGTGGACGGTCAGGAGGCGCTCGATCAGGATATGTCGCGCTTTGATCTGGTGCTGATGGACATCAATATGCCACGGCTGAATGGACTGGAGGCGACACGCATTTTCCGCGCCAGTGAAGCGCCCGGCCGTCATGTGCCAATCGTGGCCCTGACCGCCGACGCCATGCAGGATCAGATCGAGGCCTGTTATGCGGCGGGCATGGACGCGCATATTTCCAAACCCATCCTGATGGACACGCTCATCGATACGGTGAGCCGTCTGCTGGAGGCGCGCCAAAAGTCAGAAGACGCGGCGGCGCGCGCCGTCTGATGGTCGGTAACGCCGATTTGACGCAAGGCTACCGATTACCCTAGGGAGCGGCGTGGCGGCCCTGTATAATTGGCGTGCGATGAAAGGGCATACCGCCCGGCCAAAGCCTTTGCGGGGACTATCCATGCAATCTCTGTCGGTTTTCGGCATTTTTATCTTTGTTCTGTTCATGCTGGCGATTTTTATCGTGTCCAGCATCGTCAAGATCGTGCCGCAGGGTCATGAATTTACCGTCGAAAAGTTCGGGCGTTACACGCGCACGCTCAAGCCCGGCATCAGCTTCCTGACACCTTTCGTTGAGGCGATCGGTCGCCGCGTCAATATGATGGAGCGCGTGTTCGACGTGCCGCAGCAGGAGGTCATCACTAAGGATAATGTGGTGGTGCGCGTCGATGGCATCGTGTTCACCCAGGTGATTGACGCAGCTCTGGCCGCCTATCGCGTCGATAATCTCGATAATGCCATTACCCAGCTTTCCATGACCAATCTGCGTACCGTCGTCGGTTCGATGGATCTGGATGACGTGCTGTCGCAGCGCGATTCGATCAATTCACGCCTGCTCAATGTCATCGATCACGCCACGTCGCCGTGGGGCGTCAAGGTCAATCGCATCGAGATCAAGGACCTGAAACCGCCGCACGACATCACCGATTCGATGGCGCGCCAGATGAAGGCCGAGCGCGAGCGTCGCGCCCTGATCATCGAAGCCGATGGCGACAAGCAGGCCGCCATTGCGCGCGCCGAAGGCTCGAAACAGTCGGCGGTGTTGCAGGCCGAGGGGCGCCGCGAAGCCGCCTTCCGCGATGCTGAGGCGCGCGAACGCTCTGCCGAGGCTGAGGCGAAAGCCACAGACATGGTGTCGCAAGCCATAGCCAAGGGCGACATCAACGCCATCAACTATTTCGTGGCGCAAAAATATGTTGAAGCCTTCGGCAAGTTCGCCGAATCGAACAACACCAAAACCCTGATCGTGCCCGCCGATATGTCGTCGCTGGCCGCCACCATCGGCGGCGTGTCGGAACTGATCAGCGGCCTTGGCCGCGATGAGTCCAAACCGTCTCCGGCCAGAAAATAGGGGGCTTATATGTCTGACGTGACCGCCTTGTGGCTGGCGGGGCCTGTGGGTACGCAAGCCTTCTGGATATGGCTGACCTTCGGCGTGATCCTGCTGGCCACCGAAGCTTTTCTGGGTACGCAATGGCTGTTGTGGTCTGCCGCCGCCGCCGGAGTGGTGGCGGTCATTTGCCTGACCGGTGCGCCCGTCGCCACGGCGGGCCAGGTGATCGTGTTCGCCGTCTTAAGCCTTGTCATGACCGTGCTGACGCGGCGTTTCCTGAAAATGGGCGCTTCGCACCCCGACATCAATGATCAGCACATCCGGCTGGTCGGTAAGCAGGCCGAGGTTTTGAGCGGCTTCGATGTGACCGGTGGCGAACGCACGGGCCGGGTCATGTATGACGGCGTTGAATGGCCGGCGGTGCTGGTGGATGCCGATACGGATTTTTTAGCCACGCAGGCGAAGGTGCTGATCGAGCGTATTTATGAAGGCAGGCTCTATGTCCGTATGGTCACAGATGATACGTATGCTTGACGCTGTGCGGTAAAATTGTAGAGTGCGTTTCTCGTATTAGGGGAAGCGGGCCATGCGCTTATGGCGAGGCGGGGGCGGCTATGCGCTGAGCGCGATTTTAATCATCTGTGGCCTGGGTCGGGCGGCAGGTGCCTGGGCAGCGGCGTGGCCTGAGGATCCGGGTCATAGCGAAATAATCGCCAGTTTTGAACCGGGGAGTGCCTCGCGCGGCTATGATGCGACAGGCCATGCCGATGCGCCTCTGGACAACTGGCGTCAGACGGAGGCTTCGCTCTATATTGATCATGGTGTGACATCGCGGTTCTCACTGGCGACCAAGCTCAATTTTAAAGTCTATAATACGGACAATATAAAGTTCTCCGGCCTGTCTTCGCTGGAGATCGATGGCCGCTATGCGCTCCATGTCGGCAATGATTATGTGCTGGCCGTGGGTGCCGGCCTTGAAGGGCTCGGCAAGGGGCGGCGCAGTGATTACGACAACCTTTTCGGTCGTCAGGGCACTGATCTTGATCTGCGCATCTATCTCGGCAGGAATTTTCGTATCGCCCGCACCCCTGCCTTTATCGATCTTCAGGCGGCGCGCCATATTCGGCAATTCAACCCGGATGAATGGCGACTGGAGGGCACATTGGGCCTTAAGCCTTCGCCACGCTGGATGGTGATGGCGCAGGTTTTTTCCGGTCGCGCTGACCGGCAGAACGGTTATCAGGCGCAATGGCTCAACACCGAACTGAGCGTGGTGCGCAGCCTGGGCGCAAGTCAGAAAACCAGCCTGCAACTGGGCCTGCGCCAGACAACAGCCGGGCGCAATGTGCCGCGCGTCAATGCGTTTATTGTGAGCTTGTGGCGGCGCTACTGACGCTGCTGACCTCAGGATGTGGCTGGGATTCCAAGGCGATATAGGCGATCAGGTCGTGACGCGCCTTGTCGTCGGGCAGGCCCTGGAAGCCCATCTTGGTGCCCTTAACCACAGTTTGCGGTGAGGTGAGGTAGGTATTGAGCGTATCGAAGCCCCAGACCACATTATGCGCCGTCATGGCGTCGGTAAACGGATAGCCAGGGGCTGTGCCCGATTTACGACCAAAGACGCCGTACAGGTGCGGCCCGGTCAGATTCATCTTGTCCGGCGTGATCGTGTGGCAGGACTGGCACTTTTTGAACTGCTTTTCGCCGTCAGCCAAATCGGCCGTATTATAGGGGGCCGGGAATGTGGCCTGGATCGCGGCCTTTTGCGCGGCGGTATAATCCACCGGGTCGGACGTGCTCATCTCGACGCCGCTGTCATTATCGGCGGTCGTTGGCGCGGAGCGGTTGCAACCGGTCAGGGCCAGACAAACAGCGACGGTTAGGGCCAGAGAAACCTTGATCATATGCGCACCTCTTCAAGCGGTTCGCTCCCGGTTTTAGGCCGCTATGCACCATATGGCTAGCCCCGGATGCAAAAAAGAGGCGGGTAAAATCGTAAAAATTTACGAGCGTCGGTAGGCCTGATCTGTGTCGATGGCATCTGCATTGCGCTGTTCTTCCAGCGCGTCGATATAGACATGGATCGAACCATCGGGCGCATTTTCGACGCGATCGACGATGGCGGGCGCGCCATAGCGTTCGCGCAGCACATCATCATGGATGATATGGTTGGGCAGGGGGACATCGAGAAAGCGGAAAGAATCTGAGGCGTAAACCGCTTCGCCTGTATTATTATCAATCAGATGAAAAAGGATCGCGGCCATAGCTTGTCTCCTTGATGATATACACTTCTAAAGACATAGTTCGACCGGCTGTAAG
This sequence comes from Asticcacaulis sp. EMRT-3, assembly GCF_030027245.1. NCBI lineage: Bacteria > Pseudomonadati > Pseudomonadota > Alphaproteobacteria > Caulobacterales > Caulobacteraceae > Asticcacaulis > Asticcacaulis carbonis. Next base: position 943,593 of record NZ_JASERT010000001.1, on the reverse strand, counting down.
CAAACAATACGAAGCGGCACATCAGCCGCGCGTTCATGCTGTGGGCACAATCTATTCGACGAGTCAGCCCCAGCCTCTATTGCCCTTCAGCGCCCTGTCAGGAAAAGACCGGTTTGCTTGGCAATGCCCATAAGGGCGACGCCGAGGGACAGAAGAACGATCAGCCATCCGCCTGCGGTGGCCTAAGCCATATGCTCACACATAGAAGATGTGTGAGGCTCACACATGAGCTTTTGTTCTGCTAATGTACACTTCTGAAAAATTCGTATCATATTGATTTTAAAGCTAAAAGCTTGGTGCCGGTTACAAGATTCGAACTCGTGACCTGATGTTTACAAAACAACTGCTCTACCAACTGAGCTAAACCGGCTTATCTCTCAGGGTCTGCCAGACCCGGCGCCCTTATGCCGGGGTCGATCCGGCTTGTCTATACGGCTTGAGTGGATTTTTTGCGAACTATGCCTATATGCTCGCGGCCAAAATGGTTTATGACGCCAGCACCCCTTCATTCCGAGCTGTAAATGTCCCGCATCCTGATCACCTCCGCGCTTCCCTACATCAACGGCATCAAGCATCTGGGCAATCTGGCCGGATCCATGCTGCCTGCCGACGTGTTTGCGCGGTTTCAGCGGGCGCGCGGCGAAGATGTGCTTTATATCTGCGCCACCGACGAACACGGCACGCCTGCCGAACTGGCCGCCGCCAAGGCCGGTCAGGATGTGCGCACCTATTGCGATGAACAGCACGAGATTCAGAAAAAGGCCGGTGAGGCCTTCGGTCTGAGTTATGACTGGTTCGGGCGTTCATCGTCGCCGCAAAACCGCGAACTGACGCAAGACTTTTGCGCGGCGCTCGACCGCAATGGCCTGATCGAAGAGCGCGTCGATAAGATGGTCTATTCCATCGATGACGGCCGCTTCCTGCCCGACCGCTATGTCGAAGGCACCTGTCCGCATTGCGGCTACGACAAGGCGCGCGGCGACCAGTGCGACAATTGCGGGCGGCTGCTCGACCCCACCGACCTGATCAATCCCTATTCGGCGGTGTCGGGTTCGCGTAATCTGGAAGTGCGCGATACGCGCCACCTGTATCTGTTGCAAACTAAGGTCGAGCCGCAATTGCGCGCCTGGATCGGTTCGCACGGCAACTGGCCGCCTTTGGCGCTTTCTATCGCCAACAAGCACCTCGAAGAAGGGCTGATCGACCGCGGTATCACGCGCGACCTGAAATGGGGCGTGCCGGTGGGGCTGAATGGCCAGCCGCGCCCCGGCTTTGAGGACAAGGTGTTTTACGTCTGGTTCGATGCGCCCATCGAATATATCGCCGCCACGCGCGAGATGTTCGATGCACATAACGATCCTGATGGCTGGAAAAGCTGGTGGCGGCTCGATGCGGGGGCGGAAGATGTCCGCTATGTCGAATTCATGGGCAAGGACAATGTCGCCTTCCATACGGTCAGCTTCCCGGCCACGATTCTGGGGTCGGGCGAACCGTGGAAGATGGTCGATACGCTGAAGGCGTTCAACTGGCTGAACTGGTATGGCGGCAAGTTCTCGACCTCGATGAACCGCGGCGTCTTCATGGATCAGGCGCTGGAGCTTTTGCCCGCCGATTACTGGCGCTGGTATCTGATCGCCAATTCGCCGGAAAGCTCGGATTCGTCCTTCACCTGGGAGCAGTTCCAGACCACGGTGAACAAGGATCTGGCCGATGTACTCGGCAATTTCGTCAACCGCATCACCAAGTTCACCGAGTCGAAATTCGCAGGCTGCGTGCCCGAAGGCGGCGAGGCGGGGCCTCTGGAAGAAAAGCTCTATGCCGATCTCTCCGCCTTGCTGGCCGAGGCGGCAGACGCTTTCGAGGCGATGGAGATGCGCAAGGCCGCCCAGGCCGTGCGTCGCATCTGGGTGCTGGGCAATGAATATCTTCAGGAAGCCGCGCCGTGGACGGCGTTTAAAACCGATGTGACACGCGCTGGCGTCATCGTGCGTCATGGGCTCAATCTGGTGCGTTTGTACGCCGCCCTGGCCCAGCCGCTGATTCCTTTTACGGCGGTCAGGATCGCCGCCTGTGTCGGCGCTGAGCTGCCGCTGGACTGGCCCACAGGCGATGCGCGCGTCGAACTGAACCGGCTTCATGGCGGGCGGCAGATCGCTTCGGGCGAGGTTCTGTTCAAAAAGATCGAGGACGAACAGGTGGCGGAATGGGCCGAACGCTTCGGCGGAGGCGAAGCAACGGTATAGGTTTCAGCCAACTGGTGTCAGATCAGGCGGTGCAACTCCGCCACATGGTCGCGTAAATCCTGCATGGCCGCGGGCACGCATCTGAAGGTAAGATCGCAACCTGCCGCGTCCCAGACATTGACGCCGCCCTCCCAGATCATCCTGAACGCTACCAGTGTCACCACCAGCAGTCCCGCATAACCGATCCAGCGGTGGCGATGCAGCAGGCTGGCAATCAGATTGGCGGCGAAACCCATCGCGGCGATGGAAAACAGCAGGCCGAAAGCCAGCACCCAGATATGATCTTCCGCCGCGCCGGTGACCGCCAGGACATTATCGAGCGACATCGAAATATCGGCACCGAGGATCAGCAGGGTGGCCGCCAGCAGGGTTTTCGGCGGGCGGCGCGGCTTGGCGGAGTCCGCTTCGGCTTCGCTCTCAATTTCGCTGTGGCGCAGTTCGCGCCACATCTTCCAGCACACCCACAACAGCAGCAGGCCGCCTGCCAGCAAGAGTCCGACGATCTGGAGAAGCTGCACGGCGAGCAGCACGAAGCCGATGCGCAGGATGGTGGCACCGATCAGCCCATAGGCGATGGCCTGGCGGCGCTTATCCACCGGCAGGCCCGCTGCGGCCAGACCGACGGCCACAGCATTATCGCCTGCCATGACGATGTCGATGAAGACGACCTGTAAAAAAACCAGCCCCTCGGCCAGCATATGGGCGGACATATAGGGACTGAGAAAACCCGGCAAAGTCAAACCCTGCATATGCAAAAATGACAGGTCGAAATGCACGGCGTCCTCCTCATTGCTGCCTGTCTTTCACACATAGGGGGCTGACCTGGCATGTCAAATTTTAATCGGGGGCAGCGATGCGCGCGCAGGCTTCGTAAAGCGCGATTGAGGCGGCGTGGCTGACATTGAGGCTCTCAAAACCGCCCGGCATGGGGATGCGCGCCAGATGATCGCAATGCTCGGCGACAAGCCTTCGGATGCCATCGCCTTCCGAGCCCAGCACCAGAACCAGCTTGTCGAAGCCCTCGCGCCAGTTTTGCGCAAAAAGCAGATCGTGCAGGTTCGATTCCCCTTCGCCAGCCAGACCGATGCTGATGTAGCCCGCTTCATTGAGCGATTCGAGGGCGCGCGACAGATTGGTGACACGCGCGAACGGCACGGCATCGATGGCCCCCGCCGCCGTCTTGGCCAGCACGCCTTGCAGGGGCGGGGCATGGCGATCCTGCATGATCAGGCCGCTAACGCCAAAGGCGGCCGCCGAGCGGAAAATCGCCCCGATATTCTGCGGATCGGTCACCTGATCGAGCATCAGCAACACGCGAACACCGTTCACGGCGGGGGCTTCCATCAGGCTGTCGAGCGAATCACCCTCCGGCACTGGGGCGTGCAGGGCCATGCCCTGATGCACCGCGCCCTGCGGCAAAAGGCGGGCAATCTCCGCACCCGGCAGGGTGGTCAGGCGCATGTCAGCGCGTTTCAGCAACTCGGGCGCGAGGGTCTGGCTGCGATCTTCGCTCAAAAACAGCCGGATCGGCCCCTGACGACGGGGATTTTTCAGTGCGGCCAAGACGGCGTGAACACCCCATATCCAGCCTTCGTCATTCGTTTTATGTTTATGATTATGCTGTAGTTTTTTGGCGTTCTTGTCATCTGAGCGCGGCTTGCCGGACACTGGTTTTGCCGGCTCGGCGAAATTTTGTGCGCGGTTTTTGCCGGAATGCCGCTTCGGGTCGTTGCGTTCACGAAAAGAGGACACTATAAGACGCGCTCCGATTTGAGGCCTTGAGACAGGCGGAAGGATAATCAGCGGCGTCTTTACGACCAAACTGCGTTGTCCAGAAGTTTTTTTCGCTAAAGGGCTTGTCCTTTTTTTGAAGGTCGAGTTTAAGGCGTCGGATCGAAGCCTGACGATCGGCCTAGGTTTGAGTGTTTGGGGGAATGTCCCGAGTGGCAAAGGGGGCGGACTGTAAATCCGCTGCGTAAGCTTCGAAGGTTCGAGTCCTTCTTCCCCCACCATTCACTCAAAACTCAGGCGGCCTCAGGCGTCGATCAGACAGGGCGCGAATCACAAGAATTGAAGCGGCGCTTTTCGTCTTCTGCGGACTTAATTAGCGGCTCTTCGGCGGGTATAGCACAATGGTAGTGCAGCAGCCTTCCAAGCTGAGGATGCCGGTTCGATCCCGACTACCCGCTCCAGACATTCACGTTCAAAGTCCTTCGCTGACGCTCAGTGTACTTTGAACGTGGGGTCAAATCGACAAGCCTTGCTCGGGGCGGCCCTTCGCTTCGGCATGACTTTTTTGCTTAAAGTTGTTTCTCAGAGATCGAAACAACGGATCAGTTTTAACCCTTAGCCCGCTTGGGCAATACGGAGCCTGAACATATGGCCAAGGAAAAATTCAACCGTAATAAGCCGCACTGCAACATCGGCACGATTGGTCACGTTGACCACGGCAAGACGACTTTGACGGCGGCGATCACGATCACGCTGGCCAAGACCGGCGGCGCGACGGCAAAGAACTATGCCGACATCGACGCGGCGCCCGAAGAAAAGGCACGCGGCATCACGATCAACACGGCGCACGTCGAATATGAAACGGCGAACCGCCACTATGCCCACGTCGATTGCCCGGGCCACGCCGACTATGTGAAGAACATGATCACCGGTGCGGCGCAGATGGACGGCGCGATCCTGGTGGTTTCGGCTGCTGACGGCCCGATGCCGCAAACTAGAGAGCACATTCTGCTGGCCCGTCAGGTCGGCGTTCCGGCTCTGGTCGTGTTCATGAACAAGGTGGACATGGTCGACGACGAAGAACTGCTCGAACTGGTCGAAATGGAAGTGCGCGAACTGCTGTCTTCCTACCAGTTCCCCGGCGACGACATCCCCATCGTCAAGGGTTCGGCTCTGGCCGCCGTTGAAGACCGCGACCCGGCCATCGGTCAGGACCGCGTTCTGGAACTGATGACCCAGGTTGACGCCTATATCCCGCAGCCGGAGCGTCCGGTTGACCTGCCGTTTCTGATGCCGGTGGAAGACGTGTTCTCGATCTCGGGCCGTGGTACGGTCGTGACCGGTCGCGTTGAGCGCGGCATCGTCAAGGTCGGCGAAGAAGTCGAAATCGTCGGCATCCGTCCGGTTCAAAAGACGACCTGCACGGGCGTTGAAATGTTCCGCAAGCTGCTCGACCAGGGCCAGGCTGGCGACAATGTCGGCGTTCTGCTGCGCGGCACCAAGCGCGAAGACGTTGAGCGCGGCCAGGTTCTCTGCAAGCCCGGCTCGATCACGCCGCACACCAAGTTTGTGGCCGAAGCCTACATCCTGACCAAGGAAGAAGGCGGCCGCCATACGCCGTTCTTCACCAACTACCGGCCGCAATTCTACTTCCGCACCACCGACGTGACGGGCATCATCCGCCTGCGCGAAGGCGTGGAAATGATCATGCCGGGCGATAATGCCGAGCTGGACGTGGAACTGATCACCCCGATCGCCATGGAAGAAAAGCTGCGCTTCGCTATCCGCGAAGGCGGCCGTACCGTCGGCGCCGGTGTTGTGGCCAAGATCGTCGAATAAGGGGGCAAGGTCGTGGGGTCACAGACCCCACACCCCATAACGCGACAAAGCTAAAACAAACCCCGTCGGTGCAAACCGGCGGGGTTTTTGCGTTATGCGACGGTAAGGCAAGCTTGAATCCACAGATACACACAGATGGACACAGATTGGCCAGGTGCTGATCCGCTGATCTCGGGCAGATGGCAGGAATAGTACAGCGCTTCGCGGATGATCCAATCTGTGTTCATCTGTGTGTATCTGTGGATTCCTTTTTAAGATTGATCTTCCACGGCAAACCATAGCATCCTGCGCCTATGAAAGATCTGATCCGCACCAATAACCCGGCCCTGATTTCCTTTGTGGAATCGCTTCTGAAAGAGGTTGGCACACCTTATTTCGTGGCCGATCAGGCCATGAGCTCGGCGGAAGGCTCGATCGGCATGTTCCCCAAGCGTGTTCTGGTGCCGGAGGCGCAATTCGACGCAGCGCGGCAATTGCTGATCGACGCCGGACTGGAAAGCGAACTGCGCCCGCTCAAAAACAATGGCTGGGATTGAGCTTTGAGGCCCCAAACCTGTCCGCAATCTCATTGTAAGCCCTGATCTTTTGAGCTAGTTTGCGCGCCATTCAGGCAAGACGGGCGAGGTTATCATGACGGGCTTTTTCGGCAATCTGCGCAATGTGGTGATCGTCAGTTTCATCCTGGCCCTGCTGTTCGCTATCGGCTTCGGTGTCCATGCGCCGGGTGGTTTCGATGTCATCTATGCCGTGGCGATCTTGCGTTGGGCGCACGTTCTGTGCGGCGTGATGTGGATTGGTCTGCTCTATTATTTCAACTTCGTGCAAAGCCGGGTCATGCCCGCCATGCCCGCTGAGCTGAAATCGGCGGTCAATCAATATATCGCCCCGGAAGCCCTGTTCTGGTTTCGCTACGCCGCCCTGTTCACCGTGTTGTTCGGCCTGATCCTGGCCTGGCTGCGCGGCTATATCGTACCTGCCCTCAGCCTCGGCTTCTTCAGCCTGACGCCATCCGGCACAGTGTTCGGCTTCAACGCCGCCAATGCGCAGTTTATCTTCATCGGCACCGGCATGTGGCTCGGCATCATCATGATGCTCAATGTCTGGCACTTTGTCTGGCCGGCGCAGAAGATCGTGCTGGGCCTGAAAGAGGCGACGCCGGAAAAGAAGGCCGCAGCGGCGGTGCGCGCCATGCTGTTTTCACGCATCAATGTGCTGTTGTCGCTGCCGATGCTGATCGCCATGACCATGTACCAGACGCTTTTCGGATAGAGCATGGCAAGCGAATCTGTACCGGCGAATGAGGATATTGTTCTCGCCTGCGCCTTTATTGCTGATGAGGAAAAGCGCCGTCAAATCTTAAGTTTATACGCTTTTCTTGAAACTCTGCGCGATATTCCCAACCGCGTCAGCGATCCGCTGATGGGGGAAATCCGTCTGCGCTGGTGGTGGGAAGCCATCGAGGAGATCGATCACGGCAGGCCGGTGCGCTATCACCCCCTGACCGATGAGCTGAAATCGCTCATCGTGACACATGGACTTGCGCCACAGGCTTTTTATGACCTGATCGAAGGCCAGATGCCTCTGCTCGACAAGGGCGAACTGATGATCAAGGCTGCGCTTGGCGCAGTGGATCGCGGCGAGGCGATTGTGGCGCGTCTGGCCGCCGCCCTGCTGGATTCCTCGGCCGAGGCTGCGCCTTTGCTGGCGACAAGCCGTCTCTATGGTCTGGCCGGTCTGAAGGCGCGCCGGGGTTTGAGCGATGCGGGCGAAACCGAACGGGCGCATCTGCATCGTGAGGCCGCCGAGGCCATGCGCAACCTGCCGGTGACGCTGATGCCGCTGGCCTTGCCCGCCGCCTTGGGTGCGGGTATCTGGCGCGGTCGTCCCGCCGGGCCGCTGGCCAAGCGGGCGCGGCTTTTCTGGGCTTTCGTCAGCGGCCGGATTTAGATTTTTTCTGCCAGGGCAGATCGCTGATCAGATTATCGAGCGGCTTTTCGGTCACCACCACGGGCGGCGGCACGGCGATTTGCACCGGCTTATCGGGATAGGCGCGCCAGCCGCTCTGGATCAACTGATCAAAGCCGCGGCAGCCGGGCATGATGCGCACGGCCCCCGTGGCCGGTTTGGCGAAGGGCGGCGGCTGACGCACATTCTGCCGCGTCGGATCGATGAAAACCCAGTCGCTGGCCAGGCCATAACCGCCTTCACCGCCGGTGCGCACGGCATTATAGGCGATGCGCGCCTGAAATTCGGACACGCCGTATTTGAGCATGGCGCGGTAAAATATGGCGTCGGCCACTTCGCGCTTGCCCGGTTCGCCTATGGTATAGAGCCAGTCGTGGATGATGGCGGCGCGCGCCGTGGGGCCTTGCGGATCGATCAGCCCCTGGCCGTACCACGGCACGGAGGCGAAATCGGTGACGTACCATTTGGGCACCACGATCACCATGCCGGTGACCGGGTCGCAATAGGGGAATTCGGCGTCGAGCGTGAACAGCTTGCGGCCCTGCTTGGTCTGGTTGAACAGCATGATCGGCAGGGGTGTCAGCGACGAGGGTGCGACCGGCGCTACTACCGGTACATAGACGGTTTTGGTCGTCGTTTCGCTGGCGCAGGCGGTCAGCGCAATCAGGGCGGAGAGGGCAAGATAGGTCAGCGAACGCAAGCGATAGGCCCCAACTTTAAACGTAAAGATCAAACACGGATGACACGGATACGAGGCGCGGATGCGCCTCGACACGGATGAACACGGATTTCATGACAATTTTAAGCGCTGGCGCTTTTTGTTGGCTATTCGATGGCATGGCCGTCAAATGTGATCCCGAAATCCGTGTGCATCCGTGTCGCTGGCCATGGCCAGCATCCGTGTCTATCCGTGTTGTGTCTTCTTTTTTCGCTATAGGCCGACATTCAGGCGATATTTAGCCAGCCATCGAGATCGCGCAAGGCACGCAACGACATCAGGCGTTTTTTGGCGCGGCCACGTTCCTTGAGCGGGATTTTGCGGCCCTCTTCGTCGATTTTCGGCGCTTCGAGGGGCGGCAAAAGCCCGTAATTGACATTCATAGGCTGAAAGGCTTGGGGCTGGAAGGCCCCGCCCTCCAGATGGCCGCCGGTAATGTGGTTGATCAGCGCGCCCAGCGCCGTGGTTTCGGGGGGCGCATCAAGCTCACGGCCCAGCGCCTGTGCGGCGGCGAAGCGTCCGGCCAGCAGGCCGATGGCGGCGCTTTCGACATAGCCCTCGACGCCGGTGATCTGTCCGGCGAAACGCACGGATTTTTCCGGCAGGACAGCCTTCAGCCTCAGATTCCGGTCGAGCAGTTTCGGCGACTGGATGAAGGTGTTGCGATGCAGGCCGCCCAAGCGGGCGAACTGGGCGTTTTCCAGCCCCGGAATCATGCGGAACACCTCAGCTTGCGCGCCGTGTTTCAGCTTGGTCTGGAAGCCGACCATATTATAGAGTGTACCGAGCGCATTGTCCTGGCGAAGCTGGATGATGGCGTGGGCCTTGACGGTCGGGTTGTGCGGATTGGTCAGGCCTACCGGCTTCATCGGGCCGTAGCGCAGGGTTTCGCGGCCGCGTTCGGCCATCACCTCGATCGGCAGGCAGCCGTCGAAATAGGGCACATGCTCCCAATCCTTGAACTCGGCCTTGGGGCCGTCGAGCAGGGCGTCGATAAAGGCCTCGTACTGGCCCTTGTCCATCGGGCAATTGATATAGGCCGCCGCATCGCCGCCGGGGCCTTCCTTATCATAACGCGATTGCTTCCACGCCTTCGACATGTCGATGGAGTCGTAATGGATGATCGGGGCGATGGCGTCGAAGAAGCTGAGCTGGCCTTCGCCCGAAACCTCCAGCACGAACTGCGACAGGGCTTCCGAGGTCAGCGGGCCGGTGGCGCAGATCACATTGTCCCACGGTTTGTCAGCCAGCGTGGTCACTTCTTCGCGTACAATCGTGACGAGGGGATGGCTGGCAAGCGCTTCGGTGACGGCGGCGCTGAAATGCTCGCGGTCCATGGCCAGAGCGCCGCCCGCCGGCACCTGATGCTGATCGGCGCAGCGCAGGATCAGCGAATGGGCGCGGCGCATCTCCTCATGCAGCAGGCCGACGGCATTAAATTGCCAGTCGTCGGATCGAAACGAATTCGAGCAGACCAGTTCGGCCAGTCCGTCTGTCTGGTGGGCCTTGGTGGTGATCGGGGCGCCATCGCGCATGGCGCCGCGCATTTCGTGCAGGATGACGGGCACACCGGCGCTGACCAGTTGCCAGCAGGCTTCGGAACCGGCAAGGCCGCCGCCGATAATATGAACAGGGGGGATATGTTTCGACATGGCGCGGCTCTACAGCATGATGGCTGGACTGTGAAGAGGGCGGGTGTGGCCGCAGGGCCAGCGCCGAACAGAAAATGGCGGAGGGTTAACGAAATAAGCTTCTCAAGAGAATGGATTTGTTTCTAATGACCGAAGGGTTTGTTATGGCCGTGAAAAACAGGGCTGAACGGGGGAGTTATGCGGATCGGGGCGGTATTTTCGCTGAAACAGGCGCTGGCGGAAGCTCCTGCCTTCCTGCTGAAGGCGTGGGGCGGGGCATGGCTGATCCTGCTGGCCCTGCTGGCCGTCAGCCTCGCCGCGCCCTATGCGTTGAAATCCATGCCCACGGCCGCGATGGCAGGCGGTTTGTTTGTGCTGTTATGGGCCCTTAAGCTCATGGCATTGGGAGCGCTGTATCGTCTGGCTGTGTTCGGTCAGGCGGCGCGTGGCGAAGGACTTGGCTTTGGCGGCGTTCAGGCCGGATGGCCGGAACTGCGTCTGCTGATCGCGCAGCTTGCCTTGCTGCTGTTCCTGCTGCTGATCGCGGTGACCCTGGCCATGATTTTCCTGCTGGCTTTTAATTTGTCGCATCTTGGCGATGGTTATATCGACACGGTCAGCGCGATTTCCGCCATCTTCGAGCGACATCAAAATTTCGACTGGGCCTTTATCATCTATACGGTTCTGGCCGTTTTCCTGCTCATTATCTTAAGCGTGCGCCTGTCGCTGATGTTTGCCGCCAGTATGGCGCAGCACCGGATCGTGACGCTCAATGCGCTGGGGCTGAGTGAAGGGGCTGCATGGAAGCTGCTGGCCGGTACGGTGATCATTCTGTTGCCACTGGCCTTGACGGCGACGTGGATTTTACGTTTTCGGAGTGACATTGCACACCCTGCCGTGGTTTTTCACACGGCGGTGTGCATCGGCGCCATCCTTCTGATTTTGCCGTGGTTCGCCGGATTTTTCGCTTCGAGCTATAGGCAGATCGTGGCCAACAGGTCTAAATAGCCGAATCCGCGCTGTGGCGGAGCTGTAAAGGCCTGATCTATGCCCCTGTCTTTCGAGTTCGCTTTCGAGGGCTTCCGTATCATCCGCGAACGTCCCAAGCTCATCGCCTTCTGGGGGGCGGTGGCTCTGTTGGGCAATGCGGTGATCCTGCTTTTGATGGTCGGCATGGCCGGGCCAGCCTTTATGAGCTTTTACAAGCTTCTCGGTCAACATCCCGATCCGGTTCTGGCCGCCACCCTGTCGGAGCAGATCGCCCCGGCCTTTCTGGCCTGCCTGCCGGTCTATGTGGTGATGTCGGCCATCCTGACCTGCGCCATCTGCCGCGTTGTTTTGGGTGAAACAGACAGCCGGTTCGGCTTTTTGTCGTTCGGCCTGCGTGAGCTCGTGGTGGCGGGGGTCGAACTGATCATGCTGGTTATTCGCTCAGGCGTGGTGATGGGCTGCCTGTTGCTGGGCGGCATCGCGGCGCAGATATTGTCGGGCGTCAGTCCCGAAGCTTCCAGCCTGTGCCTGATCCTGTCCATGCTGGCGGCTGTCGGACTGGTCTTGTGGATGAGTTTGCGGTTGTCGCTGAATGTTGCCCATAGTTTCGACACGGGGCGACTTGATATTTTTGGCAGCTATAGCCTGACGAAAGACCTGTTCTGGCCGCTTTTCACCGGCTATGCCACGGCCTTCGGGCTGAGCCTTGTGGTCATGTTCCTGTGCAATATGGTCATCGAAGCCATTCTGGTATTCGGTTTTGGCGCCTCGGCCAAGGGCAATGTCGCCGTGCCCGATCTGAGCAGCCTGCACGCCTTCCTGACCATCGGCAATATCGCCGAAATCGTGCTGACCTACGGTATTTTGTCGCCCTTGATCGCCGCTATCCTGATGGGTGCGCCGGTGGCGGCCTACAAAAAAATCCGCACCCTGCGCAAGACCGTAACGGTTTCGGGCACGGTCGGGGATTAGGTTGGGGATTAGTAACCGGTCAGGTGGAAGAAATCGCGGTCATGGCGTTTTTGCACCGGGCGGGCATTGGGTCCGATCAGGCGCTCAAAGGCATCGGCCTGTTCAGCGGAAATGCTGAGCGGCGAGGAATAGATCATCCAGGTCACGCCCTCGGTGCAGGGCGGCGTGGTCAGCGAGCCGGAATAGACATAGAAATCTTCCGTTCCCGGCAGCAGATCCTGCGCGTTGATCAGCAGATCGGACAGTGGCACGGGCTGGCCGGGATCCGAGGGCAGGTATGTCCACAGTGAGGCCAGCATCGGATCGGCGACACCAACATCGTACAATACGGCCACAATGACCTTATGGCCTTGTGCGTCTTCATGGACGAACTGGCTTTCGAGCGTTGAATGGTGACCATTGATGGCGTGTTCGCTCGGCGAATGGAATTCGATCGATTTCAGAGTGTAGGCATGGCCATCCAGCACCAGAGCGCCACCGTTTTGCGGTACGATGCGTACGGTTTTACCGGTGTTTTGTATGGTGGCGGTTGCTGAATTATAGTCGAGCTGCACCTTGCCCGTTTCGTTCTTGACCTGACCGGAAATATCAACCGGCGACTGGCGCAGCCCGGTGCCGCATACCGTGGAGGCACCGCCGAGATCGGCCCAGTGATCGGGGCCGGTGGCACCGTCATAGGTCCATTTCGCCACAGGCGCGCTGGCGGTTTCAGCGGCGGAGGCGGTTTCGCCCGCCGGTTTTTTCGGCGCACAGCCGTTCAGGGCCAGCAAGCTGGCAGCCATCAAGGCAAGGGCGAGGGCGGGACGACTCACATATGTCATGCGCAGCACTTTGCCGAAAAATGGTTAACGGAGGTTAATCCGTTGTGGCGTCATTTGGCAAATTTTCGCCTGTGGAGGAAACGGTCTTTTTCACCTGCGACCTGTGTGTTAACCCTGTTGGCTAGAGCAACGAGCATTTAATTTGACTTACAAATTGAATGCGAGAGGCGGAAAAACGTAAAATATAGAGCGGGTTGCATTTCTTTGACCGATTCAATCAGAATGCAAACCGCTCCAGAGCAACGAGCATTTAATTTGACTTACAAATTGAATGCGAGAGGCGGAAAAACGTAAAATGTAGAGCGGGTTGCATTTCTTTGACCGATTCAATCAGAATGCAAACCGCTCCAGAGCAACGAGCATTTAATTTGACTTACAAATTGAATGCGAGATGCGGAAAAACGAAAAATGTAGAGCGGGTTGCATTCCTTTGACCGATTCAATCGGAATGCAGACCGCTCTAGCGGCAGGCACATGGGCGTTTTGCGGCGGGGGGGCGATGTTCGAGGAAGAGGTCAGGCGGCGAATCCATTTTGCGCCCGAACCCGACTGGGTAGAGGTGCAGCCGTTTGCGCGCCCCGAAAAGCTCGATGCCTCGCGCGCGCCGCATGGTTTTTTCACCTGGCTGATGGATGATCAGTCAAGGCTCGATCCGCGCCCGCAGCGCTATAACCGCACCATCGAGGAAGTGGTCAATCTGTCGGCCCTGCAATGGCTGGCCAATGTCACCCTGCCATTCGATCCCTGGTATGACGATCTGACCATCCACCATATCCGCATCCTGCGCGGCGATGAGGTGATCGAGGTCGATGTGGCCAGGCGCTATCTCGTCATGCGGCGCGAGAGTTCGTTCGAGCGGCTGGTGCTGGATGGCCGCTGGACACTGGCCGTCACCCTGCCGGACGTGCGCGTTGGCGACATCATCGACATGGCCCTGACGCTCAGCGGCGATCCGGCCTGTTTTCAGAGTGAGTTTTCCGTGCCGCTTCTGTTGCAGAACGTGGTGTACTGGCACAGACGACACGCCCGCCTGCTGGTGCCGCCCGACCGTCAGCTTTATATGAAGCCCTTTCCGGCGGGCTGGCGCGAGCCGCACATCAGCGTTCTGGCCGATGGCTATAGCGACATCCGCTTCGAGGCCAACCATGTCGAGGCCTGTGACTATGAGCCGGACATGCCGGGCTGGGTTATGCCAATGCGCGGTGTTTTCGCTTCTTCGACCGATAGCTGGGCGCGTGTCAATGAGGTGATGCGGGCAGGGTTTGAGGGCGACGAAGACTATCCAGATGGCCTTTTGCAAGTGATCGCGCAGATAAAGGCCGATCACACCGAAACGCCTGATCGCATCATGGCGGCCGTGCGCTGGGTGCAGGAACATATCCGCTATTTCGCTTTTTCGTTTGGCGAAGGCGGTTTTGTGCCGCGTCCTTTGCGTCAGATTTTCGCCGACCGCATCGGTGACTGCAAGGATGTGTCGAAGCTGATCGCTGCCATGCTGACGCGGATGGGTGTCGAGGCGTGGCCGGCCCTGGTCGATACGCAGCGCGGTTTCGATCTGCTCCACACGCAGCCACGGCTGGGCGCCTTCAACCACTGTATTGCGATGTGTGTTCATGCGGGTAAAACCTACTGGTTCGAAGGCACGTCCTCGGTGGCGCAGGGCGGCGATCTCGATCATCTGGCGCAAACGGATCTCGGCTATGCCCTGATCCTGAAGCCGGGGGCTGATCTGGCGCGCATGATGGCGAAGACGCCGCAACTCAATTACGAGGTGCGCGAACAGATTCACCTGCCGGAAAAGACAGGCGAGGGGACGCTGATCGAGATCGACTATATCTATCGCGGCGCGCGGGCCGATGCGGTGCGCCGCGCCCTGCGCTATCAGAGCCTGACATCGTATATTGAGGATCGCTGCGCCCTGTTCAGCTATATTTACGGCATGAATATGTGCGCCATTCCACAGATGGTCGATGATCGCCGCATCAATGAAATCACCATCACCACTGTGGTGACCACCGACACTCCCTGGCACGCCACCGATGGGCGCGGCGGCAAGGTGTTTTTCAGCCCGGAATCGGCCTTCGACTATGTGCTGAGCGAACCGGACAGCCAGCGGCGTTTTCCGTTCGATCTCGGCGATGTACGTCAGGGGCGGGTGACGACCACCTTGCGCACGCCTTTGCACCTGAGCTGGCCCGATGCGGTGAAGAGCTGGGATTTCGGCGGCCTGCATTTGAGCTTCACGGCGCGGCGCACGCAAGCGGGTTATGAGGCGGTGCGCGACTATACGGTGACCCGACCGTGGCTTTGGGCACAGGAAAAAAATGCGCTCGATCAGGCCCATGCCGAGCTGTCGGCCTGTGACCGGTTAAGCCTGCATGTCCCATCGAATCTGCCGGCGCGCTGGCTGCCGGGCTTCTTGCTGCGGATCGGCCTGTGGGGTGGTTTGCCGGTCGTGGGGCTGATCATCTGGCGCATCCATGCCGTTCTGACGCCCTGAAGTCGCTCAGGTCGAAACATCGTCACCAAAAAATCGTTCCGTGCCTGTTGCCCTTTGCGCGAACCGCTGATACACGCTTCGGCTCACATCGCGGCAGCCTTTGGGTTCGCAGCGGTTACAGGGGTATAGCTCAGCTGGTAGAGCGCCGGTCTCCAAAACCGGAAGTCGTGGGTTCGAGTCCCTCTGCCCCTGCCATCATTTCGGGAAGAGGCTTGAAAACACGTTTTTTGAGCCTCATTTCTGTTGTTCGGGAGTCGCAGCCGCGACGCTAAATATAGATAGGCGTTCTGAAGGTGAAGAAACCAGACGTGAAGAGGAAGACCGTGGAACCCGCCCGCAAGACGGCTGTGGGGCGGATCGAACCTGTCAAGGCTGCCCCTGCGGCTGCCGTCGCGGAAAAAGCGCCGAAGAAGCCGTTCAACCCGATGAAATTCTTCGCCGAAGTTCGTCAGGAAGCGCGCAAGATCACCTGGCCGTCGCGCAAGGAAACCTGGATTACGACGGTCATGGTGCTGATCATGGTTATTCTGGCCGGTGTCTTCTTCTATGTTGTTGACGGGGCGATGGGCTATCTGACCAGCTTCGTGGTCAAAATCGGTCAATAGGGCCGGAAGGATAAAAGTTTTATGGCAAATCCTGCACACGCCGAATCGCCGGACGTCTCCAATCCCCGCCACAAGTGGTATATCGTCCACGCCTATTCCAACTTTGAGAAGAAGGTGGCCGAATCCCTGCGCGATCAGGCGAAATCGCAGGGACTGGAAGAGAATTTTTCGGAAATCCTCGTGCCGACCGAAGATGTGGTCGAGGTGCGCCGTGGCCGCAAATTCAATTCAGAGCGCAAATTCTTCCCCGGCTATGTGCTGGTGAAGATGGAAATGACCGACGAAGCCTATCACCTGGTCAAGAATACGCCGAAAGTGACCGGTTTCCTCGGCTCCGGCCTCAAGCCGATGCCTGTGTCGCAAAAGGAAGTGGATCGCATCATCGGCAATTCGGCGGCGGCGGTGGAACGCCCCATGCCGGTGCTCAGCTTCGACATCGGCGAAAAGGTCAAGATCACGTCGGGTCACTTCGCCTCGTTCGACGGCGTTGTCGAAAGTGTCGATCAGGAACATGCCCGCCTGCGCGTGTCGGTGTCGATCTTCGGTCGCGCCACGCCGGTGGAACTGGAATATGCTCAGGTTGAAAAGAGCGCTTAAGTTCTGCCATCTGTTTTGTGAAAAGCGCTCAGCTTAGCCTGGGCGCTTTTTTCATGCGCCACAAAGGCCCGCAAAGACTTGCCAAGCCGGGACAAACCGGTTATAGCGCCCGCTCTTCGTTTCAGGACGAAGTTAAATCCGTGGGAGCAGAGATGCGCACCACGGCTCACAACGTTCCCCGTTTGGGAACTTCAGGAGACATCCAATGGCTAAGAAAATCCTGGGCTATATCAAGCTCCAGGTGAAGGCCGGCTCGGCTACGCCTTCGCCCCCCATCGGCCCTGCACTGGGTCAACGCGGCGTCAATATCATGGGTTTCTGTAAGGAATTCAACGCCCGTACTGAAAGTATGGAAAAAGGCACGCCGCTGCCGACAACCATCACCGTCTATCAGGACAAGTCCTTTACCTTCACCATGAAGTCGCCGCCGGCGACCTATTTCATCAAACAGACCCTGGGTCTGAAGTCCGGCTCGAAGCTGCCGGGCCGCGATTCCGCCGGCAAGATCACGCAAGCCCAATTGCGCGACATTGCTGAAAAGAAGATGAAGGATCTGAGCGCCCACGACATCGATCAGGCGATCAAGATCATTGAAGGCTCCGCCCGTTCGATGGGCTTGCAGGTGGTGGACTGATATGACCAAAATTGCCAAGCGCATCAAGGCGTGGAACGCCGAACCGGCCAAGCTGTACGGCCTGACCGAAGCTCTTAACGTCGTCAAGGCCAACGCCAAGGCCAAGTTCGACGAAACCGTTGAAATCGCCATCAACCTCGGCGTTGATCCGCGCCACGCCGACCAGCAGGTTCGCGGTGTGGTCAATCTGCCGTCCGGCACCGGCAAGGACGTTCGCGTCGCCGTGTTCGCCAAGGACAAGAAGGCTGAAGAAGCTCTGGCCGCTGGCGCTGAAGTCGTCGGCGCCGAAGACCTGGTCGAAAAGATTCAGGGCGGTTTCATGGACTTTGACCGCGTCATCGCGTCGCCCGACATGATGGCCCTGGTCGGTCGTCTCGGTAAGGTGCTGGGCCCGCGCGGCCTGATGCCGAACCCGAAGGTCGGTACTGTCACCCCGAACGTCGCTCAGGCCGTCAAGGACGCCAAGGGCGGCGCGGTCGAGTTCCGCGTCGAAAAGGCCGGTATCGTCCATGTCGGCATCGGCAAGACCTCGTTCACGGTCGAGCAGCTCGAAACCAACGCCAAGGCGCTGGTGGATGCGCTGGTCAAGGCGCGCCCGTCGGGCGCCAAGGGCCTCTATGTCAAGAAGATCGCTCTGTCTTCGACGATGGGCCCCGGCGTGAAGGTCGATACCTCTTCGGCCAGCGTCGGATAGATTTCGTGACCTGATAAGTTGAAAAGCCGCTCCGGTTTGCCGGGGCGGCTTTTTCATGGCTGGTCGTGTGTACGAAAAAGATCGAAGATCAGGCCGCGCAGCCAGCGATGTCCGGCGTCGGCATCCATGCGCGGATGCCATATCTGCGAAACGACGATGTCGGGCAGGGCGATGGGCAGGTCGAACATCACCACATTGGCAGCCTGCCCGGTGGCCTGCATCTCGGCTGCAAAGGAGCGCGGTACGGAGCCGATCAGGTCGGACGCCATCACCACGGCCAGCGCCGCCGGAAAACCGGGCACCACCACCTTGATCCGACGGGTCAGGCCAAGCTCGTCCAGCGCCTTGTCAATCGGGCCGGTCAGGTGGCTGCGCCGCGACGTGCTGACATGGTCACAGGCGGCGAAGGCCTGGGGCGTCACCGGGGCTTTGTCCAGAAGCGGGTGGCCTGTGCGGGCCAGACCGATAAAGCCGTCGCGGTAAAGGGTCTGGGCGCGCAGTTCGTGGCCATCGCCGGAAATGACGCCGATTTCGAGATCAACCGAGCCGTCGCGCAAGGGCTGGATGTCCTTGTCCGGCTTGGGCGCGAACAGCAGTTGTACACCGGGCGCGGCTTCGGCCACGGCGGCGGTCAGACGGGCGGCGTGGATGACCACAAAAGCTTCGTTGGCGCGTAAAGTGAATGTGCGGCTCAGGTCGCGCGCCGACATGACGGGCGGCGGACGCAGCAGAGTCTGGGCGCGCCGGGTCAGGGCGCGCACCTCTTCGGCCATAGCTTCGGCGCGGGGCGTGGGCACCAGTGTGCGACCGGCCGGGGCCAGCAACGGATCGCCGGTCACATCGCGCAGACGTGACAGGGTGCGGCTCATGGCCGAGGTGCTGAGATGCAGTTTGCGCGCCGCGCCGGTGACGCTGCGCTCGGTCAGCAGGGCGTCGAGCGCCACAAGCAGATTGAGATCGGGATCGGACATAAGATCAGTATGGTTGTGTAAGGCGTTTTATACAAGGCTGGTTTGATCCTGTTGCGTCTGGTGCAAGTTCGTTTTCGGGCTATATGACAATCCAGTCTCAGCCGTAACGGAGAATATGATGACCGATCCCCATACAGATGGCCTGAATGGGCCAAGGCGCTATCTGGCCGTGGCTGTGTTGCTGGCCACGCTGGTGCTGGTGGTGCTCGACACCGTCATTGCCAATATCGCCCTGCCGTCGATTGCCGCCTCGTTTCACGCACGCGAATCGGACGTGGTGTGGGTGGTGTCGGGCTATCAACTGGCCGTGCTGGTGGCGCTTCTGCCGTGCGGGGCGCTCGGAGAAAAATTTGGCCCGCGCCGCGTCTATCTGGGTGGCGTGGCCCTGTTCATCGCCGCTTCGGCGGCCTGCGCCTTTTCCGTCAGCCTGCCGATGCTGATTGCTGCCCGCTTCATCCAGGGGCTGGGCGGCGGCGCGATCATGGCCCTGGCCATCATGAATCTGCGCTTTGCCGTGCCGCAAAGACTGCTGGGCATGATTAT
Source organism: Asticcacaulis sp. EMRT-3 (assembly GCF_030027245.1). Lineage (NCBI taxonomy): Bacteria > Pseudomonadati > Pseudomonadota > Alphaproteobacteria > Caulobacterales > Caulobacteraceae > Asticcacaulis > Asticcacaulis carbonis. The sequence continues at coordinate 924,139 of NZ_JASERT010000001.1, read as the reverse complement.
CGGCGTCAACGCCATGACCGTGGCCGTGTCCTCGGCGGCGGGGCCGGGCATAGCGGGGGCGATTCTGGCAGTGGCCCATTGGCCGTGGTTGTTCGCAGTCAATCTGCCAATCGGTGTGGTGGTGCTTCTGTGCGGCGGGGCGTTGATGAAGACGCAGGGTGTGCCGCGCCGCCTCAATCTGTTCGCCATCCTGATCAATGCTTTGATGTTCGTGTTGTTTTTCTGTGGTGCCGATCAACTGACGCGCGCGCCGATGATCGGGGCCGGACTGATCCTCGCCGCTGTTTTAAGTCTGGTGTGTCTGCTGCGGCTGGAACGCGGCAAGGCTGCCCCGTTGTTTCCGGTCGATCTGTTTGCCGAGCCGGCTTTTCGGATCGCGGTGATCGCCTCGGTGTGCTGCTTCACCGGCCAGATGCTGAGTTTCGTGGCCTTGCCATTCTATCTGCAACACAATCTGCATATGAGCCCGACAAAAGCCGGTCTTTACATGATGCCCTGGCCTGCGGCGGTGGCCATCATCGCGCCCATTTCCGGCAGGCTGGCCGGACGCATCCGCACGGCCTGGCTGTGCGGGGCCGGGGGTGTGCTGCTGGCGGCGGGGCTGGCGCTCATCGCCTTTGGCCCTGCGGATGGCCGCATTGTGGTGTTCCTGATTGGCAGCGTGATTGCAGGACTGGGCTTTGGCCTGTTCCAGACACCGAATAATCGCGTATTGTTGTTGTCGGCACCCAAGGCGCGCAGCGGCGCCGCCGGGGCCATGCAGGGCACGGCGCGCCTGACCGGCCAGACCTTCGGCTCGATCCTGATGTCGATCACATTCGGCCTTATGCCGTTGCTGGCGGCACCGAAATTCGCGCTTGGCGTGGCGGCGGCTTTTGCGGGACTTGCCGCTGTGATCAGCCTGACGCGCGGCCGCTATGAGGTGCGTGAGTGAGATTTTACGCCGGCGGGCCGCTATGGAAGCGGAACTCAGCATCGGGCTCGGCGATCAACGCCTGCTCGACCGGGCGGATGATGGCGATGCGGCGGGCGATGTCGTCACGGTCGCCATAAAGCTCAGCCAGCCGGATATAGCCCTGATAATGGCGCGCTTCTGAGCGCAGCAGGCCCGAATAGAACTTGTTTAAGTCGTCATCGAGGTGCGGGGCGATGGCGGCAAACCGCTCACACGAACGCGCCTCGATAAAGGCGCTGATCAGCAGGATGTCGGTCATCATGCCGGGTTCTGTGCGCCGCACCAGCTTGCGCAGGCCCGTGGCATAGCGCGAGGCGGAGAGGGGGCGCAGCGCAATGCCGCGCGCTCTGATGATTTTCAGCACCTGTTCGTAATGCACCAGTTCCTCGCGTGCCAGACGCGACATGGCGTTGATCAGTTCCACGCGCTCCTGATACTTGGCCATCAGGTTCAGCGCATTGGAGGCCGCCTTGTATTCGCAGTTCTTGTGGTCGAGGAGCAGGGTGTCAAGATTGTCCAGCGCGGCATCGACCCATGCGCGCGGAGTTTCACTGCCCAGGAAATCGTGTATGTCGGTAAGCATGGCGGAACTCGCGGATAGAAGGCTGGCCAGCCTATAGGTGTGATTTGCATCCTTCGCAATCAGGCCTCGCAATCAGGATTCATCTTTTTCGGCCTCAGGCCTTGCCATATCGGGGTTTTCGCTGTAAAGGCGGCGCTCCGGCGTGAAAGCCTTGTCTTTCATACCGTTCTGTCAAAGACCTTCGGGGATCAGGGGCCGCCTGATCCATAATGTGCGGGAGCCCCCGCAGACCGAATTGAGACGGGACGCGATACGCCCAAAAACCTTTCGTGTTTGCCTTAAGCGACACGCGCGGTTTTATGGTGGCAGCTCTCCCTCATTGACAGTCCCCTGATCCGTCCGGCTTGCCGGAAGGTTTGGGTTTTGTTTGTTCCGCAAGGCTTTCTTGCGGAATGTCACGCGCCTTGCGACGGATTTTTCGCCGCAGGGTACCATGGAGGCCACTTATGGACCGCGCACAAAAAGCCGAGTCGATCGAAGAGCTGAAAGGCGTCTTTGCCGATTCCGGTACCGTGGTTGTTACCCAATATACGGGTATGACCTTTGTGGAAATGTCTGAACTCCGCAATCGCCTTCGTAAAGAAGGCGCCGTGCTGAGAGTGTTCAAAAACCGTCTGGTGCAAAAGGCCCTGAACGGCTCGGTTGGCGAAGCGGGCGAAGCCCTCTTCAAAGGCCCTGTCGCCCTGGTCTATTCCGCCGATCCGGTGACGGCCGCTAAAATCTCCGCCCAGTACGCCAAAGAAAATGACAAGCTCAAGATCATTGGCGGCATCATGGGTACGGACGTGCTCAACGAGAGCGGTGTCAAGGCCCTGGCCACGCTGCCGTCACTCGACGAACTGCGCGGCAAGCTTATCGGTCTTATCCAGGCCCCGGCGACCAAGATCGCTGGCGTCCTGCAAGCGCCTGCCGGCGCTGTGGCCCGCGTTATTGCGGCTCACGCCGAGAAGAACGCGGCTTAAACAGCCAAACGAACACCACAGACCCTTTCACTTTCAATCTCTATATCTCTCTTAAGGAAATCACATGTCTAAGTTGGAAAAGCTGGTCGAAGACCTGTCCGCCCTGTCCGTGCTCGAAGCTGCTGAGCTGTCGAAGCTGCTCGAAGAAAAGTGGGGCGTTTCTGCCGCTGCTCCGGTGGCTGTTGCCGCTGCCGGTGGCGCTGCTGCCGCTCCGGCCGAAGCCGTCGAAGAGCAAACCGAATTCACCGTTGTCATCGTTGACGGCGGCGACAAGAAGATCAACGTGATCAAGGAAATCCGTGGCATCCGTTCCGACCTCGGTCTGAAGGAAGCCAAGGATCTCGTCGAAGGCGCTCCGCAAAACGTCAAGGAAAACGTTTCGAAGCAAGAAGCTGCCGACATCAAGAAGAAGCTGGAAGACGCCGGCGCCAAGGTCGAAGTTAAGTAATTTCGATTTTCGGAAAAATTGTCTGAAGAAGGCCGAAGCCCTTGTGCTTCGGCCTTTTTTTATGGCATTGCCTGTGCCATTGGTCAGGCTTGTATCGCTATTCTCAGGCCGTTCGTCACAAAATTGCCCGCTTTTACGCCTTGAAGCGGGGCGCAGCGCCTCAAACAGGGATGATATATATTGGATCCGGTTACCTCCGTCGTCGTCGCCGTCTTTTCCACACCGGGCGCCGCGCTCATCATGGCCGGGCTTTTGCTGGTCTTCGGCATCGGGCTGATCGTATTTTCCGGATTTACCGAATACAAGGCGCTGCGCGAAGAACTGCGCGAACGCTGGAACCTGCTGTCGGCCTTTCGCGGCCCGCAGGCGCGTAAGAATTTTCACGACCAGTTCGCCCAGATCGACATCCGTTTTTCCGGCACCATGTCCAACGCTGCCACATCGGCGGCGCTGGTGCTGGGCTGGTCGAATTTCCGCAGCCTGCTGGCCGATACGGGCGAGGGCAGTTTCGCCACCTCGGCGCGTGCCGCCGAAACCTTCGACAGCCTCGATGAACCGGCGCGCGTGCTGGAATGGTGGGCCAATATCCTGGTCGCCATCGGTCTGGCCGTTACCTTTCTCGGCATTGTAGCAGCGCTGAGCGAAGCCACGGCGGGCATGGGGCATGGTGATTCCTCGGCGATGGAACAGGCGATCATCGGCTTGCTGGCCATTGCCTCGACCAAGTTCTGGACCTCGATCGCCGGTGTGACCGCTTCGATCATCCTGCGCATCGTGGCACGCCTGCGCCGCAAGCGCATCGCCGCCCTCGAAGCCATGATGTTTGAGGCGCTTGACGCCTGCGTGCAGTTCCTGCCGCCGGAAAAGGTCATGGTCGAGCAGTTGCGCACGCTGGGGCGTATCGAGCAGGCGCTCACCAAGCCGACGGCGTAAGGGGAGCGGTTCATGGAATTCCGACACCGCCGCGCCAAAGAGCTTGAAGAAGGCGAGAGCTATTACGTTTCCATGACCGATATGATGGTGGGGGTCGTTTTCATCTTCATCATCATGCTGGCCTATTTCGCGCTCAATTTTCACAAATCGACCGAAATGCTGACCAGCGCCAAGGACGCCCAGACCACGGCGCTCCTTCAGGTGGCGGACGCCCTGAAAAGCCAACAGGCCACCATCCAGATCGACCACAAGAACCACGTGGTCTGCGTGCCGGGTCAGGTGCTGGCCGATGACGGGGTTAATGATCCCGATCCACACTGTTTCGCCTATACGGCCCAGACACCGAAGGAATCGTCTCAGTCGTCGGCGTCTCTGTCGACCGCTGCCGATAATGCCGCCTTCATGACTTCGGTGGGCGATGACATCGACAAGGACAAGATTCCCGCCAATACCAATATAGATACCGGCACCCTGACCTTCACCGCCGACCAGTTGTTCGAAAACGGCTCGACCACCTTGTCGGCCAACGGACAGTCTATTGCAGGCAAGGTAGCCGCTACCCTGGCGGCCAGACTGCCCTGCTATGCTTCGGGTGCCCCGGCCACGAACTGCGAGACGTCCGGCAAGATGTCCGTGGTAAATATTGTCGCCAGTTCCAGCTTCAACGCCTTCACGCCGGAAGGCCGCGCCCAGCAGGCACTGGCGCTCGAACGGTCGGTGGCCTTCCATGATGCGCTGATTGCCGATCAGCCCGTTCTGGGCAAGCTGCGCGCCGGCCCCAATGGTCCGGCGCTTCTTCAGGTGGCTTCGGTCGGTCAGTCGGTGGAAGGTGGCAATGACAGCCAGTCGCTCAGCGTGCAGTTCCATATGGCGCAATAGGCTGTGTGCGGCGAATTTCCGGTCATGCAAAACATGGCTTGACATTTTAAAAATAATTCCACTCGCCCCCTTTACGTGCGGGGATAAGTGGGGTATGTGACGCTCCCCCTTCAGGCGTATTGCGCCTTGAAGCGGGGCCCGCAGGCCGGTCTTGTGCTCTTTCCACCGGCGAAGGGCTGATCCGAACAGATGGATCATACAATCAGCGTCTTTGGTCTGGGCCTTTTGAGGTGTGGATCATAAAAGAGCAGGCGCAAGGCAAATTTTTCCCCGATCAAGGGACAAAACCGACCCCTTCGCGCGCAGTCCAACCTGCCTCCCGACCACACTTTCAGGCGTCTTTCGACGCAAGGAATAACGATGACCCTGTCGTTCACCCAGAAGAAGCGGATCCGTAAATCTTTCGGCCGCATCCCTGAAGCCATCCGTATGCCCAATCTGATCGAGGTGCAGCGCTCAAGCTATGAGCAGTTCCTGCAACGCTTCGTGCGTCCTGCCGACCGCCGTGACGACGGTCTGGAAGCCGTGTTCAGGTCTGTCTTCCCGGTGAAGGACTTCAACGAACGCGCCACTTTGGAATATGTGTCGTATGAGTTCGAAGAGCCGAAATACGATGTGGAAGAGTGCATTCAGCGCGACATTACCTATGCCGCGCCGCTGAAGGTCAAGCTGCGCCTGATCGTGTTTGAGACGGACGAAGAAACCGGTGCGCGTTCGGTCAAGGACATCAAGGAGCAGGATGTCTATATGGGCGATATTCCGCTCATGACCGACAAGGGCACCTTTGTCGTCAACGGCACTGAGCGCGTCATCGTTTCGCAGATGCACCGTTCGCCGGGCGTCTTCTTCGATCACGACAAGGGCAAGACCCATTCGTCGGGCAAGCTTCTGTTCGGTGCCCGTATCATTCCTTACCGTGGTTCATGGCTCGATTTCGAATTTGACGCCAAGGACGTGGTCTATGTCCGCATCGACCGTCGCCGCAAGCTGCCCGCTACCTCCTTCCTCTATGCGCTCGGCATGGACGGCGAAGAAATCCTCACCACCTTCTATGATGTGGTGCCTTACGAAAAAAGAGGCGAAGGCTGGATTACGCCTTACAAGCCTGAGCGCTGGCGCGGTGTGAAGCCGGAATTCGATCTGGTTGATGCCGATACGGGCGAAGTGGTGGCTCAGGCCGGCACCAAGATTTCGGCGCGTAACGCCAAGAAGCTGGGCGACACGGTTAAGTCGCTGCTGCTGGCCGCCGATGCGCTGGTCGGCAAGTATCTGGCGCGTGACGAAGTCAATTTTGAAACCGGCGAAATCTACGCCGAAGCGGGCGACGAGCTGGACGCCGTTGCGATCAACACGCTGGAGGCGCAGGGCTTCACCAAGATCGACGTGCTCGACATCGACCACGTCACGGTTGGGCCCTATATGCGCTCCACCCTGCGCGTCGATAAAAACAATTCGCGCGAAGACGCCCTGTTCGACATCTACCGCGTCATGCGTCCGGGCGAACCGCCCACGATCGAAGCCGCCGAAGCGATGTTCAATTCGCTGTTCTTCGAGATCGACCGCTACGACCTGTCGAGCGTCGGTCGCGTCAAGATGAATATGCGCCTCGAACAGGATGTGCCGGATACCCAGCGCGTTCTGCTCAAGGAAGACATCCTCAAGATCCTCAGGATCCTCGTCGGCCTGCGCGACGGTCGTGGCGAAATCGACGACATCGACAATCTCGGCAACCGCCGCGTCCGTTCGGTGGGCGAGCTGCTGGAAAACCAGTATCGCGTCGGCCTGCTGCGTATGGAGCGCGCCATCAAGGAACGCATGTCCTCGGTCGACATCGACACGGTCATGCCGCACGACCTGATCAACGCCAAGCCGGCCGCCGCTTCGGTGCGCGAATTCTTCGGCTCGTCGCAGCTCTCGCAGTTCATGGACCAGACCAATCCTCTGTCCGAAATCACCCACAAGCGCCGTCTGTCGGCGCTTGGGCCTGGCGGTCTGACCCGTGAGCGTGCGGGCTTTGAAGTGCGCGACGTTCACCCGACCCATTATGGCCGGATCTGCCCGATTGAAACCCCGGAAGGCCCGAATATCGGCCTGATCAACTCGCTGGCCACCCATGCGCGCGTCAATAAGTATGGCTTTATTGAAAGCCCGTACCGCAAGGTCGTGGACGGCAGGCCGCAGGAAGAGGTCGTCTATATGTCGGCCATGGAAGAGTCGAAGCACGTCATCGCTCAGGCCAATGTGGCCATTGCCGATGGCAGCTTCGTCAATGATCTGGTGGCTGGCCGCGTCAATGGCGAGCCGGGCCTGCAAATGGCCTCGACCGTCGATTACATGGATGTGTCGCCCAAGCAGGTCGTTTCGGTCGCCGCCGCCCTGATCCCCTTCCTCGAAAACGACGACGCCAACCGCGCCCTGATGGGTTCGAACATGCAGCGTCAGGCCGTGCCGCTGGTGCGCGCCGATGCGCCGTTTGTCGGCACCGGCATGGAAGAGGTGGTGGCCCGGGATTCCGGCGCTACGGTCGCCGCCCGCCGCACCGGCGTGGTGGAGCAGATCGACGGTACGCGGATCGTCATCCGCGCCACCGAGGAACAGGATCCCAACAAGCCGGGCGTCGATATTTATCGCCTGTCGAAGTTCCAGCGCTCCAACCAGAACACTTGTATCAACCAGCGTCCGATTGTGCGCGTGGGTGACAAGGTGTCGAGCGGTGACATCATCGCCGATGGCCCGTCCACCGATCTTGGTGATCTGGCGCTCGGTCGTAATGTCCGCGTCGCCTTCATGCCGTGGAACGGTTACAACTTCGAAGACTCGATCCTGATTTCCGAGCGTATCGTGCGCGATGACATCTTCACCTCGATCCATCTGGAAGAGTTTGAAGTCATGGCCCGCGATACCAAGCTTGGGCCGGAAGAAATCACGCGCGACATCCCCAATGTCGGTGAAGAAGCCCTGCGTAACCTCGACGAGGCCGGTATCGTGGCCATCGGCGCGGAAGTGCAGCCGGGTGATATTCTGGTCGGCAAGGTGACGCCGAAGGGCGAAAGCCCCATGACGCCGGAAGAGAAACTGCTGCGCGCCATCTTCGGTGAAAAAGCTTCCGACGTGCGCGACACCTCGCTTCGCCTGCCGCCCGGCGTGGCCGGTACCATCGTCGAAGTGCGCGTCTTCAACCGTCACGGCGTTGAAAAAGACGAACGCGCTCAGGCCATCGAGCGCGCCGAAATCGAACGTCTCGGCAAGGACCGCGACGACGAACTGTCGATCCTGGAGCGCAACATCTATGGCCGCCTGAAGGAAATCCTGCTCGGCAAGGTCGCCGTTTCAGGGCCGAAGGGTATGGGCCGTGGTGAAGTGACCGAAGAAAAGCTGGCCGAAGTCAGCAAGGGCCTGTGGTGGCAGATCGCGCTCGAAGACGAGAAGATCATGTCCGAACAGGAAGCCATGAAGCGTCAGTTCGAAGAGGCCCGCAAGCGCCTCGACCGTCGCTTCGAGGACAAGGTCGAGAAGCTGCAACGCGGCGACGAACTGCCGCCGGGCGTGATGAAGATGGTCAAGGTGTTCGTGGCGGTGAAGCGCAAGCTGCAACCGGGCGACAAGATGGCCGGTCGTCACGGCAATAAGGGGGTTATTTCCAAGATCCTCCCGGTCGAAGACATGCCGTTCCTCGCCGATGGTGAGCACGTGGACATCGTGCTGAACCCGCTGGGCGTGCCGTCGCGTATGAACGTCGGTCAGATTTTTGAAACCCATCTCGGCTGGGCCTGTCACAATATCGGCCTGCAAATCGCGGCCCTTTTGGAAGACTGGCAGAATGGCGGCCAGAAGCAGGCGCTGATCGACCATCTGCAAGGTGTTTACGGCAAGGATCAGGTGCTTCCTGATACTGAGGAAGAACTGATTGACCTGGCCAAGAACCTGTCGCGCGGTGTGCCGATTGCCACGCCGGTCTTTGACGGTGCCCATATCAGCGACATCGAGGACATGCTCGAATTCGCCGGTCTGGAACGTTCGGGCCAGTCGATCCTGTATGATGGCCAGACGGGTGAGCAGTTCAAGCGCCCGGTGACGGTCGGCATCATCTATATGCTGAAACTGCACCACCTGGTCGATGACAAGATCCACGCGCGTTCGATCGGGCCTTACTCGCTCGTCACCCAGCAGCCGCTCGGTGGTAAGGCGCAGTTCGGTGGTCAGCGCTTCGGGGAAATGGAAGTCTGGGCGCTCGAAGCCTATGGCGCCGCCTACACGCTTCAGGAAATGCTCACCGTCAAGTCCGACGACGTGGCGGGCCGCACCAAGGTGTACGAAGCTATTGTCCGTGGCGATGACAGCTTCGAAGCCGGTATCCCGGAAAGCTTCAACGTGCTGATCAAGGAAATGCGTTCGCTTGGTCTGAATGTCGAGCTGGAGAACGGACAAAGTTAAAGCGAGGGGAGCCGAAGACACATTCGGCTCCCTCTATCTCCGTAAACTGTCCGCAAATGTCTTATTTTCGTGCTGTAAGCACACTGGAAAGCTGGAATTCATATGAACCAGGAAGTCCTCAATATTTTCAACCCGGTCCAGGTCGCGCCGACCTTCGACCAGATCCGCATCACCCTGGCCTCGCCGGAAAAGATCCTGTCCTGGTCTTTCGGCGAGATCAAAAAACCCGAAACCATCAATTACCGCACGTTCAAGCCTGAGCGTGACGGCCTGTTCTGCGCACGTATCTTTGGCCCGACCAAGGATTACGAATGCTTGTGCGGCAAGTACAAGCGCATGAAGTATAAGGGCATTATCTGCGAAAAGTGCGGCGTTGAAGTGACGCTCTCGCGCGTGCGCCGTGAGCGCATGGGCCATATCGAACTGGCCTCGCCGGTGGCCCACATCTGGTTCCTGAAGTCGCTGCCCTCGCGCATTTCGATGATCCTCGACATGGCGCTGAAGGATGTCGAGCGCGTTCTGTACTTTGAAAACTATATCGTCACCGAGCCGGGCCTGACCTCGCTGAAGCTGAACCAGCTTCTCAGCGAAGACGATTATTTCCGCTGCCAGGAAGAATTCGGCGACGACAGCTTCACCGCTGAAATCGGCGCTGAAGCCGTGCGCAACATGCTGATGGCGATGGATCTCAACGCCATCGCCGACAAGATCCGCGCCGATCTGGTCGATAATACGTCGGAAATGAAGGCGAAGAAGTATTCGAAGCGCCTCAAGCTGATCGAAAGCTTCATTGAATCGGGCAATCGTCCTGAATGGATGATCCTGACCGTCGTGCCGGTCATTCCGCCCGAACTGCGCCCGCTGGTGCCGCTGGACGGTGGCCGCTTCGCCACCTCCGACCTCAACGACCTGTACCGCCGCGTCATCAACCGCAACAACCGTCTGAAGCGGCTGATGGAGCTGCGCGCGCCCGACATCATTATCCGCAACGAAAAGCGTATGTTGCAGGAATCGGTGGACGCCCTGTTCGACAATGGCCGTCGTGGCCGCGTCATCACCGGTGCCAACAAGCGCCCGCTGAAGTCGCTGGCCGACATGCTGAAGGGCAAGCAAGGCCGCTTCCGTCAAAACCTGCTCGGCAAGCGCGTTGACTATTCGGGTCGTTCGGTCATCACCGTCGGGCCGGAGCTGAAGCTGCACGAGTGCGGTATTCCGAAGAAGATGGCGCTGGAACTGTTCAAGCCGTTCATCTATGCGCGCCTCGACGCCAAGGGCCTGTCGGGCACCGTCAAGCAGTCGAAGCGCATGGTGGAACGCGAGCAACCGCAGGTCTGGGACATTCTGGAAGAGGTGATCCGCGAACACCCGGTCATGCTCAACCGCGCGCCGACGCTTCACCGTCTTGGCATCCAGGCTTTTGAGCCCAAGCTGATCGAAGGCAAGGCCATCCAGCTTCACCCGCTCGTCTGCTCGGCCTTCAACGCCGACTTCGACGGTGACCAGATGGCCGTCCACGTCCCGCTGTCGCTGGAAGCCCAGCTTGAAGCGCGCGTGCTGATGATGTCGACCAACAACATCCTGTCGCCCGCCAACGGCAAGCCGATCATCGTGCCGTCGCAGGATATCGTGCTGGGCCTCTATTACACCTCTCTCGTCAAGGATGGCGAAAAGGGTGAGGGCATGGTATTCGGCGACCTGAACGAGATCCAGCAGGCGCTCGATAACGGCTCCGTCTCGGTTCATGCGCGCATCAAGTGCCGCTTTACCGAAATGGACGCCGATGGCGTTACGCGCACCCGCGTGGTCGATTCAACGCCGGGCCGCATGAAGATCGCCGCCCTGCTGCCGCATCACGCCTCCATCGGCCTGCGTGTGCTTGACCGCACCCTGACCAAGAAGGAAATCGGCAATCTGATCGACATCGTCTATCGCCATTGCGGCCAGAAGGCGACGGTGATTTTCGCTGACCAGATGATGGCGCTTGGCTTCAAGGAAGCGGCGCGCGCCGGTATCTCCTTCGGCAAGGACGACATCGTTATTCCCGAAACCAAGAAGGGTATCGTCAATGATACCCGCACCCTGGTGGAAGAATATGAGCAGCAATATGCTGACGGTCTGATCACCAAGGGCGAAAAATACAATAAGGTGGTTGATGCCTGGTCGAAGGCAACGGATCGCGTTTCCGACGAAATGATGAAGGAAATCAGCCGCAAGCACATGACCAGCGATGGCCGTGAAGCGGAGATCAACTCGATCTATATGATGGCCAATTCCGGCGCCCGTGGTTCACAGGCCCAGATGAAGCAGCTCGGCGGGATGCGCGGCCTGATGGCCAGGCCCGACGGCTCGATTATTGAGACGCCGATCATCTCGAACTTCAAGGAAGGCCTGACCGTTCTTGAATACTTCAACTCGACCCACGGCGCCCGTAAGGGTCTGGCCGATACCGCGCTGAAGACCGCCAATTCCGGCTACCTGACCCGTCGTCTCGTTGACGTGGCGCAGGACTGCATCATCATGGAAGAAGACTGCGGCACCACACGCGGCATCACGCTGCGCGCCGTTGTCGAAGGCGGTGACGTGCTTGTCAGCCTTGGCCAGCGCGTACTGGGCCGCACCACGGCGGAAGACATCAAGGACGCCGCTTCCGGCGAAGTGGTGGTGCCTGCCGACACCTATATCACCGAAGACGTTGTCGATATTATCGAGGCTTCGGCCGCACAATCGGTCAAGGTGCGCTCGGTTCTGACCTGTGAGGCCGAACTCGGCACCTGCGGGGCCTGCTATGGCCGCGATCTGGCCCGTGGTACGCGCGTCAATATGGGTGAGGCCGTCGGCGTCATCGCGGCGCAGTCGATCGGTGAGCCGGGCACGCAGCTCACCATGCGTACCTTCCACATCGGCGGTACGGCTCAGGTGGCCGAGCAGTCCTTCTACGAAACGACCACGGACGGCGTGATCAAGCTGTCGGCTGCGCCCACCGTGCGTGGATCACATGGCGAACTGATCTCGATGTCACGTAACCTGATCGTCACGGTTCACGCCGATGGCAAGGACCGCGAAACCTACAAGGTGCCTTATGGCGCGCGCCTGCGCGTCGAAGCAGGCGCCAAGGTCGTCAAGGGCCAGCGTCTGGTCGAGTGGGATCCGTACACCACGCCGATCATCACCGAACTGGGCGGCAAGGTGCGCTTCGAAGACCTGAACGAAGGCACCACGGTGCGTGAGGAAACCGACGAAGCAACCGGTATCTCGAACCGGGTCGTGGTCGATTACCGCGCCACAGGCAAGGTCGAAATCCGTCCCGGCATGGGGATTACGGATGACGCCGGCGCTTACAAGAAGCTCTCGAATGGCAGCGATGCGCGTTATGCCCTGCCGGTCGGGGCCATCCTGTCGGTCGGCAATGGCGACGAGGTCAAGCCGGGCGACATCATCGCCCGTCTGCCGACCGAAGGTGCCAAGACCCGCGACATCACCGGCGGTCTGCCGCGCGTCGCCGAACTGTTCGAAGCCCGCCGTCCGAAGGATTGCGCCGTCATCGCCGAAATGGATGGCCGCGTCGAATTCGGCCGCGACTACAAGAACAAGCGCCGCATCAAGATCACCCCGGAAGGTGCCAATGGTGAGCAGGCTGAGGCGGTCGAGTTCCTGATCCCCAAGGGCAAGCACATCTCGGTGCACGATGGCGATTTCATTCAGAAGGGTGATTACATCATCGACGGCAATCCCGATCCGCACGATCTGCTGCGCATTCAGGGCGTTGAGGCTCTGGCCGAATATCTGGTCAACGAAGTGCAGGAAGTCTATCGCCTGCAAGGCGTGCCGATCAATGACAAGCACATCGAAGTCATTGTGCGCCAGATGCTGCAAAAGGTGGAAATCCTCGACGCGGGCGATACCGGCCTGATCAAGGGCGACAATCTCGACAAGGCCGAGGTTGACCTCGACAATGCCAAGACCGAAAAGCGCGGTGGCCGTCCGGCCATTACCCAGCCGATCCTGCTTGGCATCACCAAGGCGTCCCTGCAAACCAAGTCATTCATCTCGGCGGCTTCGTTCCAGGAAACGACCCGCGTGCTGACCGAAGCTTCGGTGCAAGGCAAGATCGATACGCTCGATGGCCTGAAGGAAAACGTCATTGTGGGCCGCCTGATCCCGGCGGGCACCGGCGCTTACCTGCGCAGCCTGCAACGTGTGGCGATGAAGCGCGACGAAATGCTGTCGAGCCAGCGCGAAGACTCGATGGAACCTCTGCCGGCGGAAGTGCTTCTCGAAGCTCCGGCGGGCGAATAGGTTTCGTCAAACAAACGGTAAAAAAACCCCCGGAGCCTGGCTCCGGGGGTTTTTTTAGAGCGCTTTTCGGTCTGATAGACTGAGATCGGCGCTTTAAGTTTTTGTTTTAGAGCGGTTTGCATTCTGATTGAATCGGTCAAAGGAATGCAACCCGCTCTACATTTTACGCTTTTCCGCATCTCGCATTCAATTTGTAAGTCAAATTAAACGCTCGTTGCTCTAGCGCTCTTCCTTATCCAAAAAGTGGATCCACTTTTTGAGGAAACGCTCTGATGTCGCGGAATGTGCCGAGGCTTACTGGATGGCGGCGAGCAGGCTTTTAACGTGGGTTGCGGCGTTCATATCGCTGTGCACGAAGATGATCTTGTCATCCTGCCCGACGATATAGGAGACGCGACTGGCCATGCTGACCGCTGGTATCTTGGCGTCATAGGCCTTGGCCACTGTCGCGGACGTATCGGAAGCCACAGGGAACTTGCCTTCGCAGGTCTGGGCGGAAAATTTCTTGAGGGTGTCGATGTCGTCCGCCGACACGCCGATAACGCTCACATGTTTGGCTTCGAATTGCGGCATGGCTTCCGAAAATTCGTGCGCTTCGAGCGAGCAGCCGGTGGTAAAGGCCTTGGGATAGAAATAGACCACGACCGGGCCTTTTTTCAGCGCCGATTTCAACGAAAAGGTGCTGACCTTGCCATTGGTTGCGGCTTGCAAGTTAAAGTCTGGGGCCTTGTCGCCGACCTTAAGGGCGGCGAAGGAGGGTGTGGCGAAAGCCAGGGCTGTCAGGGCCAGGGCGGCGGGTGCGAAGCGGACGAAGGTTTTCATGGGGTATCTCCTGTGGGCGAAGCCTATGCCTTATACGCAGCAACGGCAAGCCGGGTTACGTGGCCGGTGAAAAAACACAGGAGGCTTGCCCTTAAACGCGGTTTGGCCTAACCAGCCTCATCTCGTAAGACAAAGGACAGATGATCATGAGCTTGGCCTTTTTATTTCCCGGACAGGGCTCGCAGAGCGTCGGTATGGGCGCGGAGCTTTTTGATAATTTCGCCAGTGCGCGCGATGTGTTCCATGAAATCGATGAGGCGCTGGGCCAGAAACTGTTTGCCCTGATGAAGGACGGCCCGGAAGATCAGTTGACCCTGACCGAAAACGCCCAGCCCGCCATCATGGCGGTGTCGCTGGCCGTGGCGCGGGTGCTGGAAAAGGATTTCGGTATCACCTGCGCCGCCGCAAAGTACGTGGCGGGTCATAGCCTTGGCGAATATTCGGCCCACGCAGCGGCGGGCACGTTCAGCCTGGCCGATACGGCGCGTCTGCTGAAATTGCGCGGTCAGGCGATGCAGCGCGCCGTGCCGGTGGGCGTCGGCGCGATGGCGGCCCTGATCGGCAAGGCCGATCTCGAACTGGCCGAAAAGGCCTGCGAAGCCGGATCGGCGGCGGGCATGGTGGTGGTGGCCAATGACAATAATGCCGGTCAGATTGTCATTTCCGGCATGAAGGCGGCGGTTGAACTGGCGATGGAAAAAGCCAAGGAACTGGGTGCCAAGGCCATGCTGCTCAATGTATCGGCGCCGTTCCACTGTCCGCTGATGGAACCGGCGGCGCTGGAAATGCGCGATGCGCTGGCGGCGGTGACGACCGCGTCGCCGGTGACCGGCCTTGTCGCCAATGTCACGGCGCGGCCATTGGCCGACAAGAGCGAGATCGCCGGTTTGCTGGTGGCGCAGGTGACCGGCCGCGTACGCTGGCGCGAAAGCATGATGTGGCTGGCGGGTGAGGGGCAGGTGACCACCTTCGCCGAACTGGGCGCAGGCAAGGTGCTGACCGGCATGGCCAAGCGTATCGCGCCAGAGGCCACCTGCGTGGCGCTGAATGGTGCGACTGATTTCGAAGCCTTCGCGCAGAGTCTCAAATAGCGTAAGGTCGCGCGAACCATATTCTCCTTGCCCCGGCGGGCGGTTTGCCCTAAACCGCCCCGCTGATTTAATGACCCGCCCCGGAGGCTTTCATGTTTGAACTGACCGGCAAAACTGCTCTTGTTACCGGTGCCACGGGTGGCCTTGGTGCTGAAATCGCCCGCGCGCTTCATGCTCAGGGCGCTCATGTGGTGCTGTCGGGCACGCGCGAGAACGTGTTGAACGATCTGGCCGCCGAACTGAACGCCCGGAAAGACGCCAGCGCTTTTGTGGCGGCCTGCAACCTGTCGGATTCGGCTGAGGTGGACGGGCTGGTGGCCAGGGCGGAGGCCGCCGCCGGGGCCGGGATCGACATTCTGATCGCCAATGCCGGTATTACGCGCGACGGCCTGATCCTGCGCATGAAGGACGAGGACTGGGAAACCGTTCTCAAGGTCAATCTCGAAGCCTATTTCCGGCTGGCGCGTGCCGCCACCAAAGGCATGATGAAGCGCCGTTTCGGTCGCATTATCGGCATCACCTCAATCGTTGGCGTCACCGGTAATCCAGGCCAGACCAACTATGCCGCCTCCAAGGCGGGCATGATCGGTTTTTCCAAGGCGCTGGCGCAGGAAGTCGGCAGCCGCGGCATTACGGTCAACTGTATTGCGCCGGGCTTTATCGCCTCTCCGATGACGGACGAACTGAACGAAGCGCAGCGCGCCGCTATCCTGGCCAAGATCCCGGCCGGCGACCTCGGCAAGGGCACAGATATTGCCGCCGCCGCCGTCTATCTGGCCAGTCTGGAAGGCGGCTATGTCACCGGCCAGACCCTGCACGTCAATGGCGGGATGGCGATGATCTGAGCCGCGCACCCGCTGACAGTCTTTTGCAAGGCGCAAGAGTATGCTGTAATGGCGGCCAAGGCTTGAAATGGCTTGAATCACAAACCATCTGTGCCTACAAGACAAAATCTAGATTCTGATCTGCCCCTTCAATCGTTCGAGATTTATGGGGTCTTTGATAGCTAAACCTCTGAAGGGACTATAAATGTCTGAAGTTCTTGAACGTGTTCGCAAGATCGTTATCGACCATCTGGACGCCGATCCGGATAAGGTCACCGAAAAGGCGAGCTTTATCGACGACCTGGAAGCTGATTCGCTCGACATCGTCGAACTGGTCATGGCTTTCGAAGAAGAGTTCGATATCGAAATCCCCGATGATTCGGCCGAACATATCCTGACTGTTGGCGATGCCGTCAACTACATCAACGAAAAGCTGAAGGCCTAAGTCTTCGCTTTGGCATGAGCGCGGTTATCAGGCCCGGTCACGGGTCTGGCCGCGCTCAGTTTTTTTGATCTGAACACCAGGGGTGAGCATGGTTCGTCGCGTTGTAATCACGGGTGTGGGTTTGATCTCACCCCTGGGTGCCGGAGTGGACATCTCCTGGAAGCGCCTGATCGACGGTCAGTCGGGCGCGGGGCCGATCACGGCCTTCGATACGACAGATTATGCCTGCACGGTGGCCTGCGAAGTGCCGAGTGTTGATGGCCGTGGCGGTGGCGGCCCGGATATCGAAGGTTCGTTCGATCCTTCGGCTGTGCTGTCCAACAAGGAACGGCGCAAGGTCGATGATTTTATCCTGTATGCTATTGCGGCGGCTGATGAAGCCCTGAACGATGCCGACTGGCATCCTGAAAGCGAAGATGATCAGGAACGCACGGGCGTCATGATCGGTTCCGGTATTGGCGGGCTGGGCGTGATCGCCGCCACGGCCCTCGAAATGCAGGAAAAGGGGCCGAAGCGCATTTCGCCCTTCTTTATCCCTTCGGCCCTGATCAATCTGGCGTCGGGTCAGGTATCGATCCGTCACCACCTCAAGGGGCCAAACCACGCCGTGGTCACGGCCTGCGCCACCGGCGCCCATGCTATCGGTGATGCTGCAAGACTGATCAAAAGCGGTGATGCCGATGTGATGGTGGCGGGCGGCGCGGAATCGGCCATTGTGCCGATCGGCATTGCCGGTTTTATCGCCTGCCGTGCCCTATGCACCAGCTTTAACGATAATCCGACAGCCGCCTCGCGTCCTTATGATAAGGATCGCGGCGGCTTCGTCATGGGCGAAGGCGCCGGTATTGTCGTGCTTGAGGAATATGAACACGCCAAGGCGCGCGGCGCGAAAATCTACGCCGAGGTGCTGGGCTATGGCCTGTCGGGCGACGCCTACCATATCACCGCCCCGTCGGAAGACGGTGATGGCGGTTATCGCGCCATGATGGCGGCGGCGAAGAATGGCGGTATCAATCCCGCCGAGATCGACTATGTCAATTCGCACGGCACATCGACCATGGCCGATGGTATCGAGTTGAAGGCCATCGAGCGGTTTTTAGGGGAACGTGCCGCCACCGGCACTGTGTCCTCCACCAAGTCGGCGATCGGCCATCTGCTTGGCGGCGCGGGCGCGGTCGAGGCGATCTTCTGCGCCCTGGCCATCCGCGATCAGATCGTGCCGCCCACACTCAATCTCGACAATCCCGATGTGGACACCGTGATCGATCTCGTGCCGCACAAGGCCAAGAAGATGAAGATCGATAAGGTGATGTCGAACAGTTTCGGCTTTGGCGGCACCAATGCGGCCCTGATCCTCGGCAAGGTGGCCGACGCCTGATATGCCAGCCGAGCCCGCGCCCCGTCAGGTCAGATCGCTGCTGGCGCCGCTGGCCGGACTGGCGGCGGGCATATTGCTGCTGATCTTTTCGGCGGGCCTGTTCGTCTATGCCCAGCTTTTCGGCCCCGGCCCGGAGAAAGCCAGCGAACTGACCTTCGCCCACGGCATGAGCGTGGTGGCTGTGGGACATGAACTGGAAAAGCAGAAGGTAATCCATTCGGCGCTACTGTTTCGTATCGCCGCCCGTCTGCGCGGCCACGAAAACGGCCTGAAGGCCGGCACCTACGATTTTCCTGCCCACGCCTCGCTGATCTCGGTCCTGGCGCAGATCGAGGCGGGCAGGGTGGTGCAGACCTATGTCACCATTCCGGAAGGTCGCACATCGGCCCAGGCGGTGCGCATTCTGATGGCCGTGAAAAATCTGACCGGCGACATCGACGTGCCGCCCGAAGGCTCCATCCTGCCGGAAACCTATCTGTATCAGCCGGGTGAAACGCGCGAGGCGGTGCTAGAGCGGATGCTGGAAGCCGGACGGCGCACACTGGACGAGCTATGGGCGAAACGTGCGCCAAACCTGCCCTATGCCAATAAGGAAGAGGCGCTGATCATGGCCTCGATCGTCGAGCGTGAAACGGCTCTGCCAGCCGAGCGGCCGCGCATTGCGGCGGTCTTCATCAACCGCTTGCGCGACGGAATGCGGTTGGGCTCCGATCCGACGGTGATTTATGGCATTTCGCATGGTGAACCTCTGGGGCGCGGCCTGACCAAGACCGAACTGGAAACCTGGTCGCCGTGGAATACCTATATGATCGATAAACTGCCGGTGACCCCGATCTGTAATCCCGGCAGGGCCGCCTTGCAGGCCGTGCTCAATCCGGCACCGACCAATGATCTTTATTTCGTCGCCAATGGCAGTGGTGGCCATGTGTTCGCAGCCACCTATGCGCAACATCTCGCCAATGTCGCCAAATGGCGGGCAATGGAATCGCAGGTCAATGTCTATACCTCCTCTGCCGTGAGCGATGATTTGGTGCCGGGTGTTGTGGCGGGCGCCAAAAAGGCGCAGGTTCCCGCCGCCGCCGTGCAATTGAAAGCCAAATCCTGAAATCGCCTGATGCGGTTTCATGTTTAAGGATGGATTCCCCGTTATGAGCCTTTGTAGTATGACCGGTTTTGCCCGTTGCGAAGGCGGGTATGGCGATCTGAACTGGACGCTCGAACTGCGCAGCGTCAATGGCCGCGGTCTGGAGATCAAGTATCGCTTTCCCGCCGGTTTCGAGATGGTTGAACGTTTGGGCCGCGATCTGGCCAAGACGCGATTTCAGCGTGGCCAGATGAATCTGAACCTGATCGTCAATTCATCGGCCGGGCAGGGCGGCATCGCCATCAACCAGCAGGTACTCGATACCTATGTGCAGGCCAGCGCGCAACTGATCGAAGCCGGTTATGCCCTGACGCCGGGCGCGGATGGTCTGCTGGCTCTGCGCGGCGTGATCGAAGCGGCGGGCGAAGACCGGCCTGCGCTCGACGAAGGCAGTGAAAGCGCACTGGCAGGCGATATGGCCACCCTATTCGAGCGTTTGCTGGCGGCGCGGCGCGGCGAAGGTCAGGCGCTTGAAGCGGTTCTGAAAGCTCATCTGTCGGCTATGGCCGAACTGGTGGGGCGCGCCCAGGCGCAGGCCACCGAGCAGGTGGCGGTGATCCACGAGCGGTTCAGCCGCCGTCTGGCCGAACTGATGAGCGAGGGCGTGACCGAAAATTTTGACGAGCGCGTCTTGCAGGAGGCGGCCTTGCAGGCTGGCAAGGCCGATGTGCGCGAAGAACTGGATCGGCTGGTGTCGCATATCGCCCAGGCGCATCAGTTGATCGAGGCTGAGAGCGCGCCGGGCCGCAAGCTTGATTTTCTGGCGCAGGAATTTATGCGCGAAGCCAATACCCTGTGCTCAAAATCGGCTTTTATCGAATTGACCCGCACCGGACTGGAACTGAAGGCCGTGATCGACCAGTTCCGCGAACAGACGCAAAACGTGGAGTAAACTATGTCCCATTCGCAGCCGCCCGCCACGCAGAAGCTGCGCCGTGGCCTGATGCTGATCGTCTCTTCGCCTTCGGGCGCGGGTAAGACATCGCTGTGCCGTCGCCTGATGGCCGATCATTCCGATCTCGACCTGTCCATTTCGGTGACGACACGCGCAGCGCGGCCCGGTGAAAAAGACGGACGCGAATATCATTTTATCAGCGATGAAGAGATGGATCGGCTGACGCAGCAGGATGCGTTTCTCGAATCGGCCTCGGTGCATGATCACCGCTATGGCTCGTTGCGCGAACCGGTGGAGCGCGCGCTCAGTCAGGGCCAGAATGTGCTGTTTGACATTGACTGGCAGGGGGCGCAGCGCATATCGGCCCGGGCACCATCGGATGTGGTGCGCGTGTTTATCCTGCCGCCGTCGATGGAGGAGCTGAAGCGGCGCCTGGTGGCACGGGCGCAGGACGCCGAGGCGGTGATTGAGCGCCGTCTCAGCCGCGCCAAGGGTGAAATCGCCCACTGGGCCGAATATGATTATGTCATTCTCAATGACGATTTCGACCGCTCGTTCGCCGAACTGACGCATATCTATCATGCCGAGGCGGCGCGGCGTTCGCGCGGCCTGTGGATTGCGCCTTTCGTTGATGAACTGATGGCCGAGGCGATTTAGAACTAAAGGCTGGCCAGTCGCAGAAAATCGGCGGGGCTGATCTGTTCGGCGCGGGCGGTGGGATCAATGCCCGCCTTTTCAAGAAAGGCTTCTCCGCCCAGACCCTTCAGCGATGATCTGAGCATCTTGCGGCGCTGACCAAAGGCGGCGGCGGTGATTTTTTCAAGATTCTTGATAAGGGCGCGTTCCGGCTGGTCGGTTTTCGGCGTCAGCCGAACCACGGCGGAATCGACGCGCGGTGGCGGGGTAAAGGCGCGCGCAGGCAGATCCATGATCTTTTCACAGTCGCACAAAACCTGCGAAATGACCGACAGGCGGCCATAATCATCGTCGCCCACGGGGGCCACCACACGCAGGGCCACCTCAAGCTGGAACATCAGGGTCATGGATTTGGGCTGCCACAGCCCGGTCAGCCATTTGATCAGCAGGGGCGTGCCGACATTATAGGGCAGGTTGGAGACAATATGGGCCTGTGGAGACAGGTTGCGGTCTGCAAGTAATCTGACTTCGTCCACCTTCAGGGCATCGGCTTCGATCACGGCGAAGCGCGCGCCATAGACCGCGTTGAGTTCGCCGAGCAGTTCGATAAAGCGCGGGTCTTTTTCAATAGCGATCAGATGCGCCGCCCCGCCTTCGAGTACGGCGCGCGTCAGGCCGCCGGGGCCGGGGCCGACCTCAATGACCGTATCGCCGTCATAGGGCCCGCCCAGCCTGACGATCTTGCGCGTGATGTTGAGATCGAGCAGGAAGTGCTGGCCGAAGGCTTTTTTGGCCATCAATCCGTGCTGTTCAAGGCTTTCGCGTAAAGATGGCAAGTCGCTCACGCCTGAAACCCCTGCCGGTGGCGGGCAATGGTGTGCGCCAGCCGGATAGCCTCGATCAGGCTGTCGGGCCGCGCCTTACCTTGACCGGCGATAGCAAAGCCGGTGCCGTGATCGGGCGAGGTGCGCGCAATGGGCAGGCCGAGTGTGACGTTGACGCCGCGCCAGAAATCCAGTGTTTTCAGAGGTATCAGCCCCTGATCATGGTACATGCAGATCACGGCGTCATAGGTGCGGCGTGCAGCTTCATGAAAAAGCGTATCGGCGGGCAGAGGATCGGAAATGTCAATGCTTTCGTTTCGCAAGTGATGAGCGGCGGGCGATAAGATGTCGATCTCCTCGCGCCCGATGGTGCCGTCTTCGCCAGCATGGGGGTTCAGCCCCGCCATTGCCAGACGTGGCGCTGCGATACCAAAATCACGGATCAGGGCCTGGTGGGTGATGCGGGCGATTTCGATCAGTCCGGGTTGGCTTAGTCTGGCGGCCACCTCGGCCAGCGGCGTATGGATGGTGGCCAGAACCACGCGCAAAGCGCTTCCGTTGGCGGCGTCCGGCGCGGTCAGCATCATGACCGGCAGGGGCAAGCCTGTCTCATCGCGGCAAAGTTCGGCCAGATATTCGGTGTGGCCGGGAAAGGCGAAGCCTGCGCCATACAAAACCGACTTGGCGATCGGGGCGGTGATCAGGGCGCGCGCGGTTCCCTTCAGGCACAGTTCGGTGGCTTCGCGGATCCAGGCGATGATATGCGGTGCATGGGCGGCATCAGGCTGGCCCGCTATGGCCGCTGCGGAAAGGGGCCGATGCAGAACGGGCAAGGCGCCGTGAAAAACGCTGGTCGCCTCTTCGGGCGAGGCGATTTTCGAGATTGCAAGGTCGTGCCGGGCCAGTATATCGCCATCGCCGACCACGCAGAAGGCCAGTTCAGGCTCATCTTTCAAGGCGCGCCATGCAGACGCAATGATTTCCGGGCCGATACCGCACGGATCGCCCAGGCTGATGATAAGGGGTGCGGATAAGTCCGCCATAGTCGCCCCTCTTTAGTGGTTGACGATGGTCGCCGAAGACCGCAGTTCACGCAGATAGCGTTTGCCCAGCATGGCCAGGCGCTGATTGACCAGATTATCTTCCAGTTGTTCGCGCGTCAAAGCATGGTCACCGGCCAGTTGGCGACCGCAGACATAGACCACATTCATATACTGGCTGTTGCGTAAGGGGGTGGTCGACTCGCCTTCCTTGAGAGGGCGCAGGGCCTTGACATATTCCGGCGTGAGCGTGCTCAGTTGCACTTCGCCGAGATCGGTGAGTTGAATGTCGCCGGGTGCCTTACCATTGAGATCATCAACCGCATCGCAGGAATCGACTTTGTTGCGGAAGGCTGAAAGCTGGGCCTCTGCATTGCTGACGGCGTCGGCAGTAGCATTCGCAGACAGGGGAATGGCGGCCTGCTTCATATGGAAGACCATATCGGCATTGCCATCAGTCTTGCGGCGCAGGAGCAGAATATAGGCCCCGTCCTTCGTCATGACCGGCGGGCTCATCTCACCGGGTTTCAGGCTTTTCAAAGCGTTTTCGATGGCCGGATCGATGCTGCCGGAAACCAGCCAGCCCTCATCGCCGCCATTGGCTGCCGAAGGGGCATTGGAAAACTGCCGGGCCACAGCCTGAAACGGCGCCGCCTTTTTGACAATCTGATCGTAAAGCTGTTGCGCGCCCTGCTGGGCATTGGCCATAGAACCGGCGGCGGCGGGATCGATGAAGATTTCCGATACCAGATATTGCGGCTTCTGGCCATCGGCGATGACCTTATCCATCAGGGCATCCACCTGCGTCGAACCGACGGCGGCATTGGAGTGATAGCGTCCGCCCACCAGTTCCTGCCAGCCGATTTCAGACGAAATCTGGGCGCGCAGCGTGGCCGGTTCGACGCCAACGCGCTTCAGTTCGGCCAGAAGCTGAGGTGACGTCAGATTGCTCTGCTGGGCCATGCGCGCGATTTCATCATCGACCTCCTTGGGGGTCACCTTGACCTTCCAGTGATCCATTTCCTGCTTTTCCAGCTTTTCATCGATCAGACTGCTGAGCGCCTGCTTCTGGAAGGCAGCGTAATTATCCTGGGTGACCTGGACGCCTGACGTAACGATCAGCAGCAACATGCGCTGTTTGAGATCATAGGAGGTGATCATGTCATTATTGACAGACACAAGCACGCCTTCGCCCAGTTGCGGCAGTTGCGGGGCTTCTGTCGCCGCGCTGAAAGCGGGCTGTGAATCCTGCGCCGCCGAGCCGCTGTCAGGCAGGGGGGCAGGCGTCAGCCCTTGCGCCGAAACCGCTGTGGCGGCGGCAAGGGCAAGAAATGCGCCCGCGCAGACATAATGACGTAAAGCCATCTTGGAAAAGGGCATAGCGGCGTTAGAAGTCATGAATTGCATAAGGGGCATTCGTCAGGTGAGGCCTCAGATATGGCGTCAGAATTTGGCGGTTTAGCGAACGTCTTTGAATTTCTGACCAGACGTTCCCAATGTGGCAAAGTTAAGTCGGAAAAAGATGGAGGATTGCGGTTTGTGGTTTTGGTTTGTTAACAGCGTATCGTTCTTCTGATAAATCAGTTCATACCATATGCAATCATTCTTGTAGATCACACTGACCGTTGAGCGCCGCCAGGTATTAGCGACCAGATCACGATCCAGCCGCGCGGATACGCCCCAGTTTTTCGTGAAGAAATGTTCGGCATACAGTTGCAGGTCACGGTAATTATTGCCAAAAGTGTTCAGGTCGGACTGTGCAGGTAATTGATCGCTATATTGGTACAGCGTTTGAATCTGTGCTTCTGTGAGCACATCGTTGAAAATGTAGCGCAATGTCGCCTGCGTCTTCGAAGTGAAGGCGCTCATGCCGAACTCACCCTGCACAGCACGCAGGGTATCGGAATTGAGGCGCAGGCGCTCATAACCATTAAGACCCTTGGTCAGAACGAACGAGCTATCCACGATCCAGTCAGAATTTTGGCTGCCAAGGCCCGACGGATCGTAAGTATATGATTTGCTAGTCGTTAGGTGAGTATTAGAGCCGGTTGCAGTCACCGTAAACGTCTTCAAAAACTGTTCTTCAGGCTTATCGCGCAGGGTGCGACCGACCAGCAGGTCGAACGAACGACCGCTCTTGAAGGTCACGCTGGTATGCAAACCCAGATTGGCGCGTGCCCCGCCTTCGTAAATGTCGAAGCCGGGAGATTTATCGAATGAAAACAGTGTCGTTTCGTCGAACTCGACGCTCTGGCTGTCCTCGGTCGGCTGATAAGGGCTTTGTTGCGTATCGGGCGAGACAAGCAACTGGGCAATGGGTTCAATCACGACGGTGGCACCGCTGAATTTGCGCAGAAGCGGATAGCTGACCTTGAAGCCCGTCGTAGCGAGGTTGCGGGAGAAGCTGACGCTTGTGTCGGGATCGCCCGGCGTCGCCGCATAAAGCAGATTGCTCAGATGATATTCATCATGGCGCAGATCAAGAACCGGCCCCCAGCGCAAGCCGCCGCGCGTCGTCATACCGCCTTCGTAAGACACACCAAGGCTGGCGCGGTCGCTATCAAAGCCATTATTGCTATTAATCGCGCCGGGATTACTATTACTGGTGTCGGCATTCGGAAAAATATCCGAGGGGGTGACCAGCGGAAACAGCTTGTGTTGCAGGCCCAGAGCATTCAGTGAAAAGGTCAGTTGTCCGCCAAGGATACGCGCGCGCGGTGACCAGTAGGCTTCGATCATCGGCGCAATGACCGGGTAATAGTCGGAACTGGTCGTATAGGGCTGAACAGAATTGAGGCTGGCGGTGTTGGGCGCTGTATAAGCATCCAGATATCCCGCGATTTGCAGGCTCTGGAAGCTGGCCATCGTCACGGCGAAATAGGCGTTGGGGGCCTGCCGGATCAGATTGAGCTGGCTGATGAGCTGGCGGTCATCGACAGAAAAATCGCCAACCTTGTCGAAGGCGTCATCGATATTGTAGCGCTCAAAAAAATTAGCGTATGTTCCGCCGGAAGGATAGGAGGTTTGTTGGCCGCTATTGGCGTTGCTCCAGTAGTTGCCAGCCGGGAAATCATCCTTCACATGCTGGGCCGTGAAGTTCCAGCGCCAGAGATCATTAATCTTAAAGGCCCCATCGGCCAGCACATAGTCGCGGATCTCCGCAGGCCCGAATTTGTTGCCGTGATTGTCAAAGAAAGATTCGTTGGTGACGCCGCCACGGATGTGCAGCAAACCCGAATAGAAGTGGCGCTCATAGTCCAAATTGAGAAGAGGCGCGACGGCGGTATTCAGTTGCGGGCTGATGATCAGTTGCTGATAGGGCGAAATCGACCACAGATAAGGTTGTTCGTATGAAAAACCGCGCTTTTTCGAAAAACCGATTTTAGGCGACAGAAAACCGGAGGCGCGATCAAGTTCGGGATCCGGTGTCCACAGATAGGGCATGTACAGGATCGGCACGCCTTTCAGGCGGATGATGGCGTTTTGATAAAACACCATCTTCTTGTCCTTGCGCTGGGTAATGCGCGAGGCCTGGATCGACCAGCTCGGTTCCTGGGTATGGCCATGCGCCACGCAGAGATCGCAGGGCGTATAGATGACATTGGTCAGTTCGTTGGTGTTGGGGTCGATCTGTTCGACACGGCGCGCAAACACCTTGGCGTTGTCGCGGCTGGTGGCAGCGAAATTATAGCTGACACCCGACTTCATATTGTCGTCATAGGTGATCGAATCGGCGAACTGCACCGTGCCGTCGTCATTGATTGTCTTCGTATGACCGGTGGCGACCGTGATGCCCGTATCGGAATTGTATTGCACCTGATCGGCGTGGATCGTCCGATCCTTGTAACGCATTTCCACGCTGCCATTGGCCACGATCTGGTTCTTATCCAGCGATTCAACCTGATCGGCCTCAATATAGGCCCCGCCCGGCACAAGCCCGTCCGGGCCGGGCTGAGCCGGAGAAGAGGGCGGGCTGGCGGCGACAGACGGTGCATCGGCGACGATTGGCGGTGTCGCGGGAGACGCTTTCGCATCCGCCATAGCCAGCGTGAACGACAATTGCATACGGGTATGGTCGCCATGATCGGCGGCAGGCAGACGCACGGTTTCCGCCACGGCGGAGCCGCCGCAAGCCGCGCTTACCGCCATCAGGGACATCAGTCCGACACTTAGATTCAGGGAATAGCGCTTCATTATCGCCCTAATGTATTCGTTCTGTAATTTGTGCCGTGATTCGTGCCAAGCCAGCGGCGGCAGGGGGTCTATAGCATAGTTTCAACGCAACCGCGTCTTCGTGCATCATGTCTTAGCCGTCTTCGGTATAGACAAGCAAGGTCATGGCGGCCAGCAAGGCCAGGATCGGTGGCGACCAGCCGGCCAGCGAAACCGGCACTACGCCCGCCTTGCCCATGGAGGAAAACAGTTGATTGACGAAAAAAATGACGAAACCGAGGCTGATACCGGAAATAACCAGCCGCGTCATACCGCCCAGCCGCATTAAGCGTAGGGAAAAGGCCGCGCCCAAAGCCGTCATGGCGGCGAACATCAGCGGCGTTGATAAGAGCTGATGCAGCTTCAGCGCATAAATAGCCGTGGAAAAGCCGGAAATGCTGTTGCGGTGAATCAGGCCCGGCAATTGCCAGAAGGGTACGGACTGCGTATTGGCGTAGCTTTTAAACGCCCGCTGAGGATCGAGATTTGAATTGAGGCTCAGCACGTCATAAAACTGCGCCTGCTTATCAAGCGTATATTCGCGGGCATTTTTCAACACCCAGTGGCCGGGATTGAGAACGGCGCTTTCGGCGTCCACGCGCTCATCGAACTGCGGCGTGTCCTTGTTGTCGATATTGTAGATCCAGAAGGTGACGCCATTCAGGTGGCCGGGCGCATCCGTGGCCTGGGAGGCGGCGCGTATGACCATTTGTTGGTTGCCGTCGCCCTGACGCAGATAAATGTCCTTTTTCAGGGCTGCCGTCGCATCCACCGGGTTCGTTACCTGATCATAGCGATCGCTAAGAATGGAGGCGACCGGATTGAAGACGGTAATCGTCACAATACCGAAAACAAAGGCCAGAACGCTGGCTGGCAGAATGAAGCGCCAGGCCGAAACGCCCGCCGCCCGCATGGCGATCAGTTCCGAATGCCGGTTCAGGTTGATAAAGGCCAGCATCGAGCCGAACAGGAAGGCGAACGGCAGCAGGATCAGAATCACGCTGGGCGATTTTTCCAGCAAAAGACCAAGCACTGACAGGCTGGACAGTTCGTTATTGCCGACGACTGTGCGCGAAATCTCAACATAGTTGATCAGAAAAATCAGGCACGAAACAATGGCCAGGGCTGTGCCGAACATCGCCACGCAGGTGCGCAATATATAGGTTTCGAGACGACTTTTGCGCCACGGATTGAGATGGGTCAGCGGAGCCAGGATGGAGGTTGGTTGCATCATAAATTCCGCCTAGTTCAAAGGCTGGAGCACGGGGCCGCCGCGTCCGCCATCGCCCAGCAGACTGATTGAGGGCTGGTGGCTTAGGCTGATGTCGTGTTTGCGGATGAGGCGATAACAGACAAAAATGGGTATCAGCGGCACTAAATATTGCAGGAAATTCAGAAAAGCGATGCTCTCGCAGCCCGAGGCGACGATAATACCGAATATGCGCGTGCCCCCGGCGATAGCGCTGGCGATGGCGATGCGTCTTGCATAACCATTGCGGCTGAAACGGCCGCCCAGAACCGCCACAAAGGCCAGCAGCAGGAAGCTTAGATTATAAAGCGGCGAGGCGAGGCGCGCATTGCCCTCAGCGAACAGCTTGCGCCAGTTGCCGCGTTCCCAGTCGCCGCCAATGCCGGGCAGTTTCATATTGGGAAAGAAAAGCTCGTGCATATAGCGGTCGCTTTCCTTGTATTGCAGAAAGTCGTCGCTGGCGAAATAAGGGGTGATGTCGATGCTGTACTCATCGAAGGTGGCGTGTTCGAGGATGCCCTGATCATTGACCTGCTGGCTCGACCCCTTGCGCATCACCAGGTAGGACAGGCCATTCTGCTTGATAATGCGGCCTTCGCGCGCGGCATAGGTGCGGTCGTGGCCATCGGGCCCCGGGGTGCGGATGAATATCTGGCGCAGCAGGCCGTTTTGGTCGATACGCTTGACATAGATGGTCAGGCCGGTTTCGGAGGTCGAGAAATCGCCCTCCTTTACAAGCGTCGAAACGAGGTCGTTTTTGACGTTGTACAACTCCTGACGCATGGCCCGGGCGCTCCACGGTTGCAGGAACAGGTTGGCGGCCAGGCTGATCAGGGCGAAATAGACGCCAATGCGTACAATCGGATAGGCGATGCGCGCCAGCGACATGCCACTGGCATAGGCGGCAGTGAATTCATGCTCACCTTGCAGGCGCGTCAGGGCCACGAGGCTGCCAACGAACAGCGCGATCGGAAAGATGGTGCCTGCCAGTTGCGGCAGGGACAGAAGCGTGATGCGCAGAAACGTCCAGCCACTCTGGCCGCGCTCAACCACCAGGTCGAACTGGGTCAGGGACTGACTCAGCAGGGCGATGGCCGTCAGGGCCGCCAGGGCACCCAGAACCGGCACGAGGGTCTGGCGGAAAATATAGCGGTCCAGTGTGCGCATTCAGTCGGAACTTGGCTCGATCATTGAAAAGAGTCGGCGCAGGGCCGGTATCGGGCATTTCTTTTGACCGCTTACGCGGTTAATTACAAGCCGCAGCATGGCGAAGCCGTAAAATAATCCAACAGGCTTTATCTCCGAAAAATGTGCAAAAAGCTTCGCCTTGAAAATGCCCCATAAAAGAATTTGCAAAAGAAACAGGGCGCGCCTAGCTAATAGATGATCCCACGCCACGCGCCTGATAGCGGAGTTTGTTCATGCCTATACCGTCCATTCAACTGGCCACGAAGCCTGCGGCCAAGACCTGCCTTGCCGTTATTCTGGGCGAGGGCGAGGCGGCCAGCCCCGGCTTTACCGGTCTTGGCGAGGTGGTATCCGCAGAGGTCTTGAGCCTTTTGACCATAACCGGCTTTAAGGGCGCGCGCGGCAAGGTGCAGATGCTCAGCCGACCGGCCAGTCTCAATGTGGCAGCCCTTGCCGTGGTTGGCGGTGGCGAGCTTGCCGGGCTTGATGCGGCTGGCATGGAGGTGGTTGCAGCCTCACTCTATCATGCGGTGAAATCGTCCGGCTTTGAAGGCTTAAGCTTTGATCTGACCGGCTATGCGCCGGAACGGGTGGCCCACGCCGTGCTGGCCCTGAATCTGGCGGCTTATCGCTTCGACAAATATTTCGGTCAGGCCAAACTGGAGAAATTACCGGCTCTCAAATCCGTCACTGTCGTTTGCGACGACGTAGCGGCGGCGGAAGCTGCGGGCGTGCCCCTGATGGCGCTGCGCGACGGTATTTTCTTTGCCCGCGACCTGGTGTCGGAACCGGCCAATGTCCTCTATCCGCAGTCCTATGCCGACCGCGTCAGGAAATTGGAAGGCACGGGCCTGACGGTTGAGGTGCTGGGCATTGCCGAGATGGAGGCGCTGGGCATGAATGCGCTGCTGGGCGTGGGTCTGGGCAGCGGACGCGAATCGAAGCTGGTGGTCATGCAGTGGCACGGCGCGGACTCAAAGACCGCGCCGGTGGCCTTTGTCGGCAAGGGCGTTACCTTCGATACGGGCGGTATTTCGATCAAGCCCGCCGAGGGTATGGAGGACATGAAGTGGGATATGGGCGGTTCGGCCACTGTGGTCGGCACCATGATCGCGCTCGCCACGCGCAAGGCCAAGGTCAATGCCGTGGGCATTATCGGCCTCGTCGAAAACATGCCCGATGGCAAGGCGCAGCGACCGGGCGATGTGGTCAAGGCCATGTCGGGCACGACAATCGAGGTGATCAATACCGATGCCGAAGGCCGCCTCGTTCTGGCCGACGCCCTGTGGTATTGTCAGGATCGCTTCAAGCCGCAATTTATGATCGATCTGGCCACACTGACCGGTGCCATGATCATCGCGCTCGGCACCGATTATGCCGGTGTCTTCAGCAATAATGACGAACTGGCGGATCGTATTACCGAGGTTTCAAAAGCGGTGGGCGAGAATTTTTGGCGGATGCCGCTGCCGACGCAATACGAAAAGCAGATCGATTCCAAGATCGCCGATATTCGCAATATCGGCGGCCGTCCGGCGGGCGCGATTACAGCCGCGCTCTTTTTGCAGCGCTTCGTCAATAATGTGCCGTGGGCGCATATGGATATTGCGCCGACCGCCTGGACGAATGAGCAGCGCATCCCCACCGTGCCGGAAGGGGCCACCGGCTTTGGCGTGCGTACGCTGAATGATCTCGTCGCCAGATATTATGAGGGCTGAGATGGCCGTTGAAAGCTCTGGAGCCGCCGGAGCAACAGGGCGGCCAGATGTCTGGTTCTATCATCTTGAGAAAAGTGCACTCGAACAGGCCCTGCCGGATTTGCTGGAAAAATGCACGGGCAAGGGCTGGCGCGTCTATGTACACGGCGCTGAGGATGCCGATGGACACGGTATCGAAGCATTGAATTCTTATCTGTGGAGCTTTACGCCAGCCTCATTTCTGGCGCATGGCCGCGAAGACGATCCGCACGCGGAACTTCAGCCCGTTCTGCTGGGCGTTTCGGGCGTACCGACAAATCAGGCTGAGGTTTATCTGTCGGTCGCCCCGGTGAACTTGCCGGATTTACAAAATATGAACGGTTTGCAGCGTTGTCTGATTGTCTTTGAAGGCGGCCGCGACGCGCACCTCGCCTGGGCGCGCGACCAGTGGAAACGGCTGAAGAGTGAGGGCATGACACTGGCCTACTGGAAGCAAAACGAACAGGGCAGATGGGAAAGAATGCAATGAAGAGGATCGCGATTTTTGCTTTAGGCTTCACCGTCTTGGCCGGTTGTTCTACTGCGCCCGAACAGGCGCCGTCCGTGCAGGCACCCCCCGCGATGACGCCGACGCCGGCAACACCGTCAATATCAGCCTTGCCGCAAAGCGCTTCGCCCGAGGCCCCTGTGGCGACGTTGAAGCCGATGGACAAGGATCAGTGCGGAGCGCAGGCTCTGCAATATCTGGTTGGCAAGCCGCGCACCGATATTCCGGTGCCGCTCGATCCGTCATCACGCCGCGTCGTGTGCTCGACCTGCGTGACGACGCAGGAGTTTCGCGCCGATCGCCAGACTATCACCTTCAACTCCGATACCGGTCTGATCACCTCCGTGAAGTGCAACTAGGTTTAGGTTCTGAAATAGCTTCGGGTTGCGGCGATGCGGCAGATCAACCATGATGAGAAAAGACAGTGCGAGTCGTGGTCACGTGGCGAGCCCTTCTTACCAGTCAAGGTGAGGCGAAATGGACAAGATATTGATAGCGGAAGGCCGACCAGCCGAAATCCTGCTCATCGATGATAATCGTGGTGATGCGCTGCTGGCATCGCACGCCTTTCGTGAAGCGCGTGTAGCGACCCGCCTTTCCAGGGCCATGACCGGCGAGGATGCTCTGGCCATGTTGCGTGGTGAAGATGAGGTTTACGGTAAAAATTTACCTGATCTTATCCTGCTTGATATGCAATTGCCGCGCATGAGCGGCCTAGATGTGCTGACGGCGATCAAAAGCGATCCGCAGTTTCGGCACATTCCGGTCATCGTCATGTCGAATTCGGGAAATTTGTCGAATATTTACAAGAGCTACAGCCTTTATGCCAATGCCTATGTCGTCAAACCGACGGATCTGGTCAAGTTTCGGGAGGCCATTGCCATGATTGAGCAGTTTTTCTTTCTGCTGGCGGCGCTTCCCGGCGCGGCGGCCAGGTGTGAAGAGGTTTAGGCGATGCAGGATGACATGACGACAATGCAGGTCACGGGCGACGCAGAGGCGGAATTTCGTGATTTCGTCTATATTGTTTCGCATGATTTGGCCGGCCCCGTGCGGTCGATGGTGGCGTTTTCGCAATTGCTGAAAGAGCAATTGGGCCTTTCACTGACCGATGACGACCAGTTGCACCTCGATCTGATCGTCGAAAGCGGTGAGAAACTGGGAGATATGATTCAGGGCCTGCTGGCCTTTTCACGCCTGAACACGGTGCAGCGAGTCTCAACCGTCTGCGATCTCGAAATCGTCATGGCGCGCTGTTATATGGAGGCGCAGCCGCGGCTGGACGCCACTAAGGGACAGCTCAACTATCCGCGTATGCCCGAACTGACCGCCGATCCGTCGCGCATGTTTACCCTGTTTTACGCCATTATCGATAATGCGCTGAAATTCCGCAGCGATCATGTCGCGCCCGATATTCGCATCCAGATCGAAGAGCGCCCTGACGCCTGGCTGTTTCATATTTCGGATAATGGCATCGGCATCGATCCGATGTTTTATGACGATGTGTTTAGGCCTTTGCGCAAATTACATACCGACGAAGCCTATCCGGGCGTCGGCATGGGGCTGACCCTGGCGCGTAAGATCGTGCTTCAGCATGGCGGTGCGATATGGCTTGAACCATCGGGCCGGTTGAGCGGCCTGACGGTATCGTTCAGTCTGACGAAAAAGCCGAAAACCTAAGAGCCGAGAACCTAAGAGACGGAATCAGACCCCGGCTTCGCTTTTTGCGTTTTCATAAACCTCGGCGGCTTCCATCCATTCGGCTTCGAGGCGCACCAGTTCGGATTCGAGATGGGCCTTGTCTTTTCCAAGGCTTATGGCCTTCGCCTGATCTTTCACATAAAGCTCAGGATCGGCCAGTTTGAGGTCAAGCAGCCGTATCTGATTGCCGGTTGATTCGATTCGGCGCTCCAGTTCATCGGCCTTCTTTTTCAGCGGTGCGATGGCGTTGCGCGCGGCGGCGGCGGCTTTACGCGCCTCCTTGGAATTGACCTGCGGATCCTTGGCCTTATTGGCCTCGGCGGCCTCTTCGCGCGTCGCCGTTTTTGAGCGCTCGATCACCAGCCTGGCGTAATCGTCCATACTGCCGGTATAGGTCTTCACCGTGCCGTCATTGACCAGCCACAGCTTGTCGGCCACCAGTTCGATCAGTGAGCGGTCGTGGGTGATCATCAGAACCGCGCCCTCATAGTCGTTGAGCGCGTCGAGCAGGGCGCGGCGGCTGTCGATGTCGAGGTGGTTGGTCGGTTCGTCGAGGATCAGCAGGTGCGGGCGATCCATCGATACCATGTTGAGCAAAAGGCGGGCGCGTTCGCCACCCGATAAGTCCTTCACCTTCGTCTCAACCTTCTGTGCGCCCATGCCGAAGGAGCCGAGGCGCGAGCGGCGCTTGGCCTCGGTTTCATCGGGGCGGACGCGGCGGATCATTTCCAGCGGCGTGTCTTCGGGATCCATCGCCTCGATCTGGTGCTGATGGAACCAGGCCACGGTCATGCGGCGGTCGCGCCACTGGGTGCCGTGCGACTCCGTCAAAGCGCCCGCCAGAAGCTTGGCGAAGGTCGATTTACCCGCGCCATTGACGCCTAAAACGCCAATCCGATCATCGGGATCGAGACGGATGTTCATGTGACGCAGGATGATGGTGTCGCCATAGCCGACGCTGGCATCATCGAGGCGGATGATCGGCGGCGCCAGTTGCTTTTCCGGTGAGGGGATCATGAAGGGGGCGACGCGGTCTTCGATGGTGGCCGAGATAGGCGGCAGCTTTTCCAGCTTCTTCATGCGCGACTGCGCCTGGGCGGCTTTTGAGGCCTTGGCGCGGAAACGATCGACAAAGGCCTGCAAATGGGCGCGTTCAGCCTCCTGTTTGGAGGCGTTGGCGGCGTTCAGGCGGGCTTTTTCGGCGCGCAGACGCTCGAACGAGTCATAGCCGCCCGTGTAGTAGTCGAGCTTCTGGCCGACGACGTGAACGATGGCGTCGACCGATTCATTGAGCAGGTCGCGGTCGTGCGAGATCATCAGGGCGGCATTGGGGTAGCGCTTGAGGCGGGCTTCCAGCCACAGCGCGCCTTCTAGGTCGAGATAGTTGGTCGGCTCATCGAGCAGCAGCAGGTCGGGCTCGGCCAAAAGCGCGCCCGCCAGCGCTGCGCGCATCCGCCAGCCGCCGGAAAAATCGGAAATTGGCCGCGTCAGGTCGGCAGTGGAGAAGCCAAGCCCGCTCAGGATTTCGGCTGCCTTGGAAGGCGCCCGGTCGGCGCCGATAGCATAAAGATCATGGTGGATTTCGGCCTGATGGATCGGATCGGCGGTTTCGAGCGCCGCCAGCAGATCGCGGCGGCGCACATCGAGATCGAGCACCTCATCGAGCAGGTGTTTGGGTGAAGCGGCGATTTCCTGATCGACCGACGCGACACGCCACGCCTTGGGCATGGATATGTCGCCGCCGCCGGGCTGGAGGTGGCCGAGGATCAGTTTGAACAGGGTGGATTTGCCGACGCCGTTCAGGCCGACCAGACCCGCCTTGGTGCCGGGCGGCAGGGACAGGGTGGCGCCATCGAAGAAGCGGCGACCATAGGCGTCGAAGACCAGACCGGTAATTTGGAGCATGTTACAAAAACTTGGAAAAATTCAGGGTTGGCGAATGGATCGGGTGTCGCTATAAGCCACGCCAACCGAAATCTAAAGCCTTTTGGCGCAAAACATATTGGAACTTTTCATGTCCCGTACCTTTTCGATCATCAAGCCGGACGCTACGCGCCGCAACCTGACCGGCGCGATCAATGCCGTTATCGAAGCTGCCGGTCTGCGTATCGTGGCGCAGCGCCGCGTTCACATGACGAAGGCGCAAGCCGAAACCTTCTATGGCGTTCACAAGGAACGTCCGTTCTTCGGCGAACTGGTGGGGCAGATGACCGCCGAGCCGGTGGTCGTGCAGGTTCTGGAAGCCGACAATGCCGTGCCGAAGTACCGCGAAGTGATGGGTGCCACCAATCCTGAGCAGGCCGCCGAAGGCACGCTGCGCAAGCTGTTCGCCCTGTCGATCGGTGAAAACTCGGTGCATGGTTCGGATTCGGACGAGAATGCCGCCATCGAGATCGCGCAATTCTTCACCGAAGACCAGATCGTCGGTTAAAACCTATGGGGCGTGGGGTCTGTGACCCCACAAACCTTACCTCTTCTGATAAAAAAGCCCTGTCCGATGGACGGGGCTTTTTTATCAGATAGACAAGACTTGGGGGCACAGCCCCCAAACCCCATAAGCTTAACGCGCCAGCACCTTGCGCAGCGCCTGCGCATACAGCCTGTGTTCTTCGGCCAGTACGCGCGTGGCCAGCCGATCCGGCGTATCGCCCTCCAGCACCGGCACGCGCGCCTGAGCGATGATCTCGCCCTCATCAACGCCCGCCGACACCCAATGCACCGTGGCTCCATGTTCGAGCACACCCGATTCCAGCGCCCGTTCATGGGTATGCAGGCCCTTGAATTCCGGCAGCAGGGCGGGATGAATATTGATCATCCGGCCCGCCCATTGCTCTACCAGCCAGGGCGTCAGAACGCGCATATAACCGGCCAGACAGATGAATTCGACGCCCTCGGCGCGCAGGGCCGCATCGATGGCACGTTCGTGCGCTTCACGATCCTTGCCGAACGGCCTGTGATCGAGCCCCAAAGTTTTGATGCCGTGATCGCGTGCCCATTCCAGGCCGGGAGCTGCCGGATCATTGGCGACCACCAGCACGAATTTGGCAGGAAAATCAGGCGCTTTCGCCGCCTCTACCAAAGCCATCATGTTTGAGCCGCGGCCTGAAATGAAGATGGCGGTTTTGGTTTTTTTCATGGTTCTGAACTCTCTTATCTGAGTTATCAGACCCTCCCCTGATATCAGGGGAGGGTGCCCAAAGGGCGGGCGGGGTTATAGCGGCCCGCTCTGACCCCCTCCGGCGCTGGCGCGCCAACTCCCCCTGATATCAGGGGGAGTTCAGTGCTTATTTTGCCGCCAGTTGCCCGCAGACAAAGGCGTCTTCACCGGCATTGAGCAGGGCCGCCAGAACCGCATCGGCGTCTTTCGGCGCAACATACACCACGAAACCGATGCCGCAATTGAAGGTGCGCAGCATTTCCTGCTTGTCGATGCCGCCCGTCTCCATCAGCCACTGGAAGACCGGCGGGAAGGTGAAGGCGTTGAAATCAAACTGAGCCGTCAGGTCATCACGGACGCCGCGGTCGGGGTTTTCGATCAGACCGCCGCCGGTAATATGGGCGCCGCCCTTGATCAGGCCCGCCTTCATCAGCGGCAGAACCGACTTGATATAGATGCGTGTCGGCTCAAGCAGAGCCTGAGCCAGCGACTGATCCCTGGCGAACGGTGCTTCCGACGACCAGGTTAGCCCGGCCACCTCGATCACCTTGCGGATCAGCGAATAGCCATTGGAATGCGGGCCCGATGAGGCCAGACCGATCACCACATCACCGGCGCGCTGATCATCAAAACGCGGCAATACCTTGTCACGATCCACGGCCCCGACCGAGAAACCGGCCAGATCATAATCATCGCTGCCGTACATGCCGGGCATTTCGGCGGTTTCGCCGCCCACCAGCGCGCAGCCCGCGCGTTTGCAGCCCTCGGCGATCCCGGCCACAACGCGGCGCGCCGTATCGACATCGAGTTTCGAGGTGGCGTAATAGTCGAGGAACATCAAAGGCTCTGCGCCCTGCGCCAGCAGATCATTGACGCACATGGCCACCAGATCAATGCCGACCGTATCGTGGCGGTGGGTTTCGATGGCGATTTTCAGTTTGGTGCCGACGCCATCGGTCGTGGTGACGATCAGCGGATCATTGTATCCGGCGGCGCGCAGATCGAACAAGGCACCGAAGCCACCGAGGCTCGGCTCCGCGCCGGGACGGCTGGTGGCCTTGGCCAAAGGCTTGATCGCATCGACCAGCGCTTCACCGGCATCAATATCGACGCCAGACTGGGCATAGGTGAGTCCGGTTTTCGGCGGCGGGGCGGACGTCGGCTGGGACATAAAAAATTATCCTGTGATCACTTTAAGGCTGGCTGCAAGATTTCGGTTTGCTATAGCTACAAAATGACACCAATTACAAATACGAATGACCTGATCGCCTTTTGTGAAGCGATAAAAACCGCGCCCTTTATCACGGTCGATACCGAATTCATGCGCGAAACCACCTATTGGCCCAAGCTGTGCCTGATTCAGGCGGCCAGCGCTGACCATGCTGCGATCATCGATCCGCTGGCCAAAGATCTGGATATGCAGCCTTTTCTCGATATTCTGAGCGATGAAAAGGTGCTGAAGGTTTTTCATGCCTGCCGACAGGATATGGAAATCTTCGTCAATCTGGGTGTTATGCCCAAACCGGTCTTTGATACGCAGGTCGCGGCGATGGCGGCGGGCTACGGCGATCAGGTGGCCTATGATTCGCTGGTGCGCCAGACGCTGAAGATCGACATCGACAAGGGTTCGCGCTTTACCGACTGGGCCAGACGGCCCCTGAGCGAGCAACAACTGCATTATGCGCTGGGCGATGTGACCCATCTGGCTAAGCTGTATCCAAAACTGCGCGATCAGTTGGCCAAACAGGGACGGCTGGAATGGGTGGCCGAGGAGATGAAGGCCCTGACCGTGTCTGGCCTCTATTCCACTGAACCTGAGGACGCCTGGAAGCGCTTAAGGCCGCGCAAGCATTCGGTCAAATATATGGCGGTCTTCGCGCAGGTCGCGGCCTGGCGTGAGCGGATGGCGCAGGAACGCGACATGCCGCGTGGCCGTATCCTCAAGGATGAAGGCGTTGACGAAATCGCCACGCAATTGCCGACCGATTCGGCGGCCTTCGATCATCTGCGCTCGACCTCCAAGGGTTTCGGTGCATCGAAATTCGGCGTCGAACTGGCCGAAATCATCCGCAATGTGCTGAAAACACCGGAAAACTACGCGCCCAAGGTCGAAAAATCCGGCCCGCCGGTGCAGGTGCCCGCCTCGGTGGTCGAACTGCTCAAGGTCTTGCTGCGCATCCGCTGTGAAGAAGAAGGTGTAGCGCCGAAACTGATCGCCACTGTGTCTGATCTGGAAAAAATCGCGCTTGATGACAAGGCGGCGGTGGCCGCGCTTGAAGGCTGGCGGCGCAAGGTGTTCGGTGAGGACGCGCTGCGACTGAAGCGCGGAGAACTGGCGTTGGTGCTCAATGGCACGCGCGTTGAAGTGGTCGAGCTGGACTAAAAATCTATTTGAATCTTACGGATAGGTGACAATGTTCAGGTTCAGCTTAAGCGACTGCGCCAGGGCGCGGGCACGCCGCCTCGTTTGTTCGCCGAGCAGAAGATCCTCCCAGCCCGCCTTGGCGCTAAGCACCAGTTGTCCCTGATCCTGTGTGACGTGCGATTGCACCAGCAGCCGCGCCGATTTGGCCGAAAGATCGCAACCCAGCCGCAATAACAGGCCAAGCTGGGTGGCCTGACGCAATTTATCCTCGCCCAGAATGCGGCCCGTCAGCACCGGTTCGCGCGTATAGGTGTCGCCGGAATAGCGCGTATAGACGGCGCAGGCCAAAAAGACGCGCTCTTCGTGGTTCTGGCCCGGAATAGGGGCGCGCAACACCTGATCACTGGCCAGATCGGCGCGGTGGTCGGGATGGAGGCGCGCGCCGATGTCGCTCAGCTTGGCGGCCGAACGGATCAGCTTTTCGCTGGGCGATTCAATCTGTTCCTGATCGAGGCTGGCATAAAAGTCCATCGCCCACTCGCCGAGCGCCGGGCCCAGATCATCATTGATGCCGAGGCGCGCACCGAGGGCGGCGCAGCCGGCGATGAGCGGATCGTCACGCTTCAGATCGTCGCCCAGCGATTCGAACAGCAGGCCTTCACGCAGGCCGAAGGCGGAAAAGCACAGGGTTTCGAACTTCAGTTCCTCGATCAGTCCCTGCAAAACCAGAGCGGCATAGGAGATGTTTTCGAGGCGACGCTTGGAAACACCCGGCAATTTTTCAAGCGATGACAAGGACTGGCTGGCGATCAGGCGTGAAATTTCGAGCGCCTCACGGGCGGGTAGCTCGAACTGTTGCACAATCTGCAACGGATAATGCTGCTTCATCATCCAGATCAGCGCCAGATTACGCCACGCCCCGCCCACAGCGTGAAATTTCGGATTGGCGAAACGGCCTTTGAGCGGCGTCAGTTGCTCACGGATAGCGGGATAGGTTTTATCGAGATCGATCGGTTTGGGCGCGCCGAGCGCAAACGGGCCGAGCGGCAGGGTGATGCCCGCACTGGCGTCATGGCCGTCGAGATCGATCAGTTCGAGTGAAGAGCCGCCGAGGTCGCCGACCACGCCATGCGCATCGAGATGGCCGCAGCGCACGCCCAGGGCCGAATACCAGGCTTCCTCAGCACCGCTCAAGATGCGGACGGAAAAGCCGGTCATGCGCAAAACCTGCGCGACAAAATCACGGCCATCTTCGGCTTCGCGTATGGCGGCTGTGGCGACGGCGTGAATGCCATTGAGATTGTAGGTTTCGAGGATGGCTTTGAAACGCCGCAGCGCGATCAGGCTTTCCTTCACCCCGCCCTTATGCAGGACGCCCGTGGTTTTCAGATCGCGGCCAAGGCCCGCCAGCACCTTTTCATTGAAAATGGGCCAGATCGAGCGGCCTTCGACACGATAGATGACGAGGCGCACCGAATTGGAGCCAATATCGATGACGGCGGTATTATAGTTCAAGGCACCCGTCTCCGGTCAAATCCACCTCTGCGCTTAAAGCCTTTGCTGGGGTTTGACCAGTTCAAAAGGGCGTTATCAGACTTTGCGGGCGCCAATATGATCAAAGGCCTGCGGCATATCCTTGACGCCGCGTCCGCGACCGGAAAGCGACGGGTTGGTCATGAAATAGTCATGCACTGAAAAGGGCTTGTCGAGGTGGCGGGTATCGAGGCGATGATAGATGCCGTCATTGCCCAGTGACCAGGTCTGGGCCTCGTCATTCAGATTGGCCACCATGATCTGATCGAGCACCTGACGATGGACGGTCGGGTTTTCAATGGGGATCATGGCCTCGACGCGGCGGTCAAGATTGCGGCTCATCCAGTCGGCTGACGACATGAAGACGCGCGCCTGATCCGAGGGCAGGGTGTGGCCATTGGCGAAGCAGACGATGCGCGCATGTTCGAGGAAGCGGCCGACGATGGATTTGACGCGGATGTTTTCCGACACACCGGGCACCCCCGGACGCAGGCAGCAGATACCACGGATCACCAGATCAATCTGCACCCCGGCCTGTGAGGCCTGATAGAGTTTTTTGATAATGGTCGGATCAACCAGCGCATTGAGCTTGGCCCAGATTTGTGCGGGCTTGCCCGCCTTAGCATTATTTATTTCCTGATCAATCAGGTGGATAAGTCCAGGTTTTAAGGTAACAGGTGAGAAATAGAGTTTTTCCATCATCTCCGGGCGGGCATAGCCGGTGATGAAGTTGAACACGCGCATGGCGTCACGGCCCAGTTCGGGATTAGCGGTGAACAAGGACAGGTCGGTATAGATCTTGGCCGTGATGACGTGATAATTGCCGGTGCCGAAATGGCAATAGGTGCGCAGCGATTCGCCTTCGCGGCGCACCACCACGCTGAGCTTGGCGTGGGTCTTGTATTCGACAAAACCATAGACGACATGCACGCCGGCGCGTTCCATGGCGCGCGCCCAGCGCAGGTTGGCTTCTTCATCGAAGCGCGCCTTGATCTCGACCAGGGCGGTGACATTCTTGCCCTG
Source organism: Asticcacaulis sp. EMRT-3 (assembly GCF_030027245.1). NCBI lineage: Bacteria > Pseudomonadati > Pseudomonadota > Alphaproteobacteria > Caulobacterales > Caulobacteraceae > Asticcacaulis > Asticcacaulis carbonis. The sequence continues at coordinate 882,881 of NZ_JASERT010000001.1, read as the reverse complement.
TTCGGCGGCCTCGATCAGGGCCGCCACAATCGGCGAATCTTTCGAGGTGCGGTACAGGGTCTGCTTGATGGCGATCACGTTCGGATCACGCGCCGCCTGTTTGAGGAACTGCACCACGGCGTCGAACGATTCAAACGGGTGGTGAACCAGAATATCCTTGTCGCGGATGGCACCGAATATATCACCGCCATTGTCACGGATGCGTTCGGGGAAGCGCGGCTCGAACGGTTTGAACTTCAGATCGTTGCGGTCGCGCGGAATCAGTTGCGCCACCTCGGCCATGCCGAGAATGCCATTCATCAGCACCACGTCTTTGCCCTTGGCGTGGAGGTGGCCGGTGATGAAATCGCGCAGGTCTTCCGGCATGTTTTCATCGATCTCGACCCGCACCACGGAGCCCAGACGGCGCTGCTTGATCAGGGCCTCGAACTCGCGCACCAGATCTTCGGCCTCTTCCTCCATTTCGATGTCGGAATCGCGCAGGATTCGGAAAAGGCCGCGCGAAACGATGTCAAAGCCCGGAAAGAGCTGATTGAGGAACAGGGAGACAAAGTTTTCCAGCGAGATGAATTTGCGGCGCTGCGGGCCGGTATCGCCGGGCTTGCGCGCCGTGGTGACCACTTCCCAGAAGCGCTTGACGCCGGTGGGGATCGGCACCAGCGCATACATGGTCTTGTTGTCGCTGCGCCGGATCAGCTTCAGGACGATGGAAAAGCCGAGATTGGGGATAAACGGAAACGGGTGGGCCGGATCGATGGCCAGCGGCGTCAGCACCGGAAAAAGCTGGCTCTCGAACTGCTTTTCGAGCCAGGCCGTATCGGTCTTGTTGATGTCCTTCGGATGAAGCAGGATCAGGCCTTCATCGTGAAGCTGATGGCGGATATGCGACCAGATGGCCTGCTGGCGGCTCATTAGCTGGCTGGCGGCGCTGTTGACCAGTTCGAGCTGTTCGGCAGGCGTATGGCCATCGGCGCTCAGCACGCGCACGCCTTCGCGCACCTGACCTTGCAGGCCGGCTACGCGCACCATGTAGAATTCATCGAGATTATTGGCCGAGATCGACAGAAAACGTAAGCGCTCCAAAAGCGGATGACGCGGATTTCTCGCTTCTTCGATGACGCGCTGGTTAAAGGCCAGCCAGCTCAGTTCACGATTGACATAAAGCGTGGGATCGAGCGGCGTGTCTTCGCTGAAATCATAGGCCTCAGGCTTAGGTGTCGCGGCCACGGCCTCGCCCGGCACGGACAGGGCGGACAGGGGCGCTTCGGTCGGGGCGGGCAGGCTGGTGGCGGGCGAATCGGTCATGAGATATAAATAGGCTTTTCTGTGGGCTTTTTTGGTGGCTTTTTTGGGGAAACCTAGTGGAAAACTCTTAAAATCTGTCGAACTACGTCGATTCATCAAATAGGGATGTCTGGCCACTTTCCATATAGTCGCGCGCCAGCATCCGGTTGAACGGACGGCCATTGGCATAATGCTCAAGTTCTGTGACAATTTTTTGTGCGGTAGCGACCGAGCGATCCATGCGGCGCACCAGATAGTCGATACAGTCGGCGGAAGGCGAAATCGCCCGCTCGGAGAATAGCTTATGAAATATGCCGGTCAGCAGGTCTTCGTCGGGTTCGGGCAGCACGATCAGCCGCATGGCGCGCAGGCGCGAGGCCAGGTCGGGCAGGTGGGTTTCCCACATGAGGGGCTGAATATGGGTTGTTAAAACAAGCTTTTGTCCGTATGTCTGAACGTGATTACTTAAGTGAAACAGAGCTTCTTCATCGGCCATTTCGGCATCATCGACCACATAGGGGCGCGCTTCCAGCCGGGCCGGATCAAGCTGGTGCGTGTCGGCGGCGCTCAGAAACAGGCCGTCATGATCGGCGGCGAAGATGTGGCCGAGATGGGTCTTGCCGCTGCCGGTCGGCCCTTGCAGGATCAGATGCGGCGAAAGCCACGATTTATCGCGCTCAAGCAGGCTCAGCACGTCGCGCAGGGGTGGCGTGGCGATGAAGCGGTCGCGGCTGTAACGGTCGGGCGCTTCGAGATCGAGGGGCAGTTGATGCGGCAAGGGCCTGTGGCGGGTTTAAGGAAAGGGCTGATTGGACGGGCCTTGAGTGTAGAAGCCATCGCGCCCAATGACAATGCGCGCGGCTGGGGAGAAGATCGCTGGCCTGTTGATGAAAAGCCCGTCCTGAGCGTAGTGCAAATTGCCAAAAGGACTTGACTTTACAGGCGCATCATGTGCCCTACGCGGCAACTAAATTCCTTATTCTATACGGCTTTTGACATGCACATTTACCGTTCTCACACCTGCGGCGCCCTGCGCGCTGCCGATGCCGGCTCTCAGGCCCGCCTTTCGGGCTGGATTCACCGCAAACGTGACCACGGCGGCCTTTTGTTCATCGACCTGCGCGACCATTACGGTTTGACGCAACTGGTGTTCGATCCGTCTTCGCCGGGTTTCGCCAAGGTGGAGCGTTTGCGCGCCGAGAGCGTCATCCGTGTCGATGGCAAGGTGGTCAGGCGCGATGACGCCACGATCAACGCCAATCTGCCGACGGGTGAGATCGAGGTTCAGGTAGCCGATGTCGAGGTCTTGTCGGAAGCCGCCGAACTGCCGCTGCCGGTATTCGGTGAGCCTGAATACCCTGAGGAAATCCGCCTGAAAAACCGCTTCCTCGATCTGCGCCGCGAAACCCTGCACAAAAATATCGTGCTGCGCTCGAACGTGATCCAGTCGATCCGCAACCGCATGGTGGCGCAAGGCTTCCTCGAATACCAGACGCCGATCCTGACTGCTTCGTCGCCCGAAGGCGCACGCGATTTTCTGGTGCCGTCGCGCCTGCATCCCGGCAAGTTCTATGCCCTGCCGCAGGCCCCGCAGCAATTCAAGCAATTGCTGATGGTTTCGGGCTTCGACCGCTACTTCCAGATCGCGCCCTGCTTCCGCGACGAAGATTTGCGCGCCGACCGCTCGCTCGAATTCTACCAGCTCGATATTGAGATGAGCTTTGTGACGCAGGAAGATGTGTTCGCCGCCATCGAGCCGGTCATGCACGGCCTGTTCAGCGAGTTCGGTGAGGGCAAGCGTGTGTCGGATTATCCGTTCCAGCGCATCCCTTACAAGGACTCGATCGCCAAATACGGCTCGGACAAGCCCGACCTGCGCAACCCGATCGAGATGCAGGATGTCTCCGTGCATTTTGCCGGTTCCGGTTTCAAGGTGTTCGCCTCGATTCTGGAACAGGAAAAAACCGCCGTCTGGGCGATTCCGGCCAAGGGCGGTGGTTCACGCGCCTTCTGCGACAAGATAAATTCTTGGGCACAGGGTGAAGGCCAAAAGGGGCTCGGCTATATCTTCTGGCGCACGCCGGAAGGCGCGACTGAGGGGCTGGAAGCCGCAGGGCCGGTGGCCAAAAATATCGGCGAGGAGCGCACAGAAGCCCTGCGCCAGCAACTTGGCCTTGGCAGCGGCGACGCGGCCTTCTTCGTGGCGGGCAAGGTCGATGAATTCGTCAAGTTCGCCGGTTTAGCGCGCACCAAGGTGGGCACCGATCTCGGTCTGGTCGATGAAGACCAGTTCCGCTTCTGCTGGATCGTCGATTTCCCGATGTTTGAGTATAATGACGACGAAAAGAAGGTCGATTTCTCGCACAATCCGTTCTCGATGCCGCAAGGCGAGATGGAGGCTTTGCAAACCAAAGACCCGCTCGACATTCTGGCCTATCAGTACGACATCGTCTGCAATGGCTATGAGCTGTGTTCCGGCGCAATTCGGAACCACAAGCAGGACATCATGCTGAAAGCGTTCGAGATTGCCGGTTATGACGCCGATTTCGTCGAAAGCCAGTTTGGCGGGATGCTCAATGCGTTCAAATACGGCGCGCCGCCGCACGGTGGTCTGGCCCCCGGCATCGACCGCATCGTCATGCTGCTGGCCGGGCAACAGGCGATCCGTGAGGTCATCGCCTTCCCGCTGAACCAGCAAGGCCAGGATGTGATGATGAATGCGCCGTCAGGCGTTGAGGATAAGCAATTGAAAGAATTGCATGTCCGCACGGCTTTGCCATTGAAGGTCACCTGAGTGGCTGTCGCGACGACATAACTGTTTCCGGCCCTGATAGCGGAGTGTACAAGTTATCTGGAAATTCCGAAGAAGAAGTTTGCGGTTAAGCGGCCTTTTTTTGGGTCTTTTGACAGTAGGCCGGGATTCACAAGACCGGAATGGAGCAGGTAGCTTGGATAAACAACCATGCGATTAAAGCAGGAATCGATTTTACCGATCTGTTCGTAATCGTCATCGCTATCCTGAAAATAAGCCGGAGCCAAACCGGCGCGGGCCTGTAGTTCATCTTGCATGTGGTCATTATAGGCGGCCAAACGATCTGGCTCGATACGCTCAAAGCCTGTACGCTTTTGACGGTAGAAGGCTGTGCCACCATGATCCGTACCGCACATATAATAGACGGCCGCGATTTGATACCGCGAAAAATCGTCAATATGCGGAAGGGTCTGGAAAGGGTGCAGATCGGCGTGTGCATGTGTCACAAGACCGAAAAAGGCATTATAAATCAGGTGAGTGCTTTCAGATATACCATAGCCACTCCGCAGGATTTTGCGCAGGGCTGTTATCAGATTCAGAACCATATCCTCTGGAACCGGTGCGGTCAGACCTGGATAGAAGGAATTGTAAGGTGGTGTATAATCCTGACACGCCTGGGCATAGGCCTTGACCGGTTCAGCGTTCAGCAACAGGCCATCTATCTGAAGAACATTACTCTTTTCCCGCCCAAGCTGGAGGGCGGAAAATTTTGCATTTGAATTAAAAGACAGTCTGGGGCGGAAAATGTCTGTCGGCATAATATTACATGGTTGTGACCAGGCAGATGTATCAGACTTAACCTGTCGGAAAAGACGTTATTTCAGTCGGCACACCGGAATACGCAGGCCGCGCGGCATTTCCGTCGAGGCGTCGCCGCACGCCTTGTCGAGCTGGCGTTGCGTCAGGCCGACCGCCGAACCCATTTCCGCGCCCGAAAAATTGACGCCATCGAGCGTGGCACCGCTGAAATTGGCATGTTCGAGATAGGCTCCGACGAAATTGGCATTGGTCAGGTTGGCGCGGCTGAAATTGACGTGGCCGAACAGGGCGGCGGCCCCGTTGATGTCGCGCAGGTCATCGCCGGCAAAGGTGGTGCCGTTGAAAATGCCCAGTCCCATATCGGCCTGACGCAGACGCGCACCGGCGAAATTCTTGTTTTTCAGGGTGCGATTGTTGAAATCGGCCTGAAAGAGATTGCAATGCGGGCAGTTGGCACCGTTTTGGGCGCGGGTCACCTCAGCCGCATTCTGCGCAAAGGCCGGGGCGGCGAAAAGCGCCGTGGCGATCAGGGCCAGGCCTATAGAGTTCAGACGGGACTGTTTCGGGCCATTCTTTTTCGGGCCATTCTTTGTCGGGACTGCATGTTTCATAGGAGAACACCTTCTCTGGATTTATGTTCTGACAGGCAAGTCTTGCGCCCTTACCGCTCTTCTATACCATGTTCATCCGGCAAGGGGTTAATGCTGTCGCGCCGCGCTTTTGCACCGAAGGGCACCACCACGAGGTTATCGGTATGGGTGCCGCGCGCAAAGCCTTTCGAGATCAGTTGCGAAGCGGGCAGGGCGTCTTCGGGTGTATCGGCAGGCACTGGCTGATCGCCCTGTCTCAGGCCGTCGGCGTTCAGTCCGGCGGGGTCGGCATTGGCCAGATCGTCGCGGTCGAGATAGGAAATGGCCAGTTCGCGGAAGATATAATCAAGGATCGAGGTAGCCGATTTGACCCGGTCATTGCCGGTCACAGGGCCTGCCGGTTCAAAACGGGTGAAGGCGAAGGCATCGACGAATTCATCGAGCGGCACGCCATATTGCAGGCCGATCGAAATGGCGATGGCGAAATTATTCATCAGCGAACGAAAGGCCGCGCCTTCCTTGTGCATGTCGATGAAGATTTCGCCAAGGCTGCCATCATCATATTCGCCGGTATGGATATAGACCTTGTGGCCGCCGACGCCCGCCTTCTGGATATAGCCTTTGCGGCGATCGGGCAGCTTTAAACGGCTGCGCTCGCGCTCAACCAGTTTTTCAACAATGCGCGGCGGCGCTTCTTTCACCGGTTCGACGAGGGGGCGTTTGGGGGCTTCGTCAATGTCGGGAATATCAAGCCGGAAATCGGGCGGCGCGTCGGGACGGCGCACGTCCACAGCGCGCAGGCCCGCTGTGGCCGCCAGGGCATAAAGCTTCATCACCTCGCTGACGCCCTGTTCCCACTGAATAGCGAAAGGCACGATGTCGGGGGCGTCGCAGAAGGCCTCCAGTCTTTGCCTTAAAGCCACCTGATGTTTCAACGGCAAAGGCGCCAGCAAATGATAGACGCCATCGCTGATCAGGCGCAGGGCTTCGGGGTCACGATGGCCGAAAATATGGGCATCGGCTGCGGCCACTTCCTCAGCGGAAAAACCCATGACGCCCAGAAGATCGAGCGCCGGGTCGGCCAGTTCGGCATCGCTTAAACCCCATATATCCTTGATGAAATTGGCATCGAGATGGCGGGTTGACATGACTTCGGACAGGTTTTCCGCTGTCAGCAAAGCCTCCTGAAGGCGATTGATCTCAAAATCGCTCAGGCCCTTACATTTGAGGGTGGCCGTATTGATGTGCGGCGCATCGTGCAGCAGACGGCTGCCGAGCAGGTGACGCCGCACCTCCGGCCAGTCCATGCCCAGGTTTTGCAGCCCCTTGATCACGCAGGCTTTGAGCGTAGGGATCAACAGGCCATCGCCCGCTTCCATGACGGTGAGCGGTGTATCGAGCGCCTGCACGCCAAGACTGGCACCAAGGCGCAGAGCCAGTTCGTGATCCTGATAGATGGCGGTGATCTGGCTGTGGCGCAACCCGACGCTGCGCGCCCGTTTTTGCGCCGTCTGGATCAATTCGAGAGCGTGGGGTTTGAGATCGCCATGTCCTTTCAGTTCTCCGATCCGGTAAATATACTGGCTCAGACGGTCGAGGCGCTCGGTTTTTTCGGCGGCGAAGCCTTCATAGGGGGCTAGCTGACCGGCCAGAAGTGTTGAGGTTTCCAGCGCAACCGCTTCAAATAGTGCGAAAATCTGCGCCGCATAGTCAAGCCCGGCTGTGTCGCGCACACTCAGACCCTGCGCCACCAGGACTTCACCAAGGCCCGCCAGAGTCAGGGCCAGCGGGCGCTGCTCAGCGCGGCGGCGCGCATGTTGGGCCTCACCGGAAAAGCCGATAGCCACCTCAATATCGAGGACGCGCACCCACAGGGCGGTGGTTTCGAGAAAGGCGTCGAGTGCGAATGCGCCATCATCATCGAAAAATCGCGTCAGATTGAGCGCGGCGCGTGGCGCGCAATTCAAGGCTTCAACGGCTTCAGCATCGGCGGGTTCAAACACCAGCGGCAGAGGAGGTGATTCCAGCGCGGCTTCGGCGGCCAGAACCGCCATTGGATCACCGGCCCCGACAAGGTCGCGTGGCGCGATGACGGCACGCAAGGCGGGCGATGTTTCGTCAGGCGCACCACTTTCCGGCCAGTTGCCCGCGCCCATCTGGATCTGGCGGGCGATCAGGGTATCGCTGGCACCGAGGCGGCGGGCGCGGGCGGCGGCGCGCGCCAGGGCAGCATTGTGTTTCAGACTGGTGCGGTTGTCGCCTTCACTGCGTGCGATGGCATCGCTGATCGCCTCAAGCGCTCCGGCAAGATGCTGGCCGAGCGTGCGGTTTAAGGTGCGACCGCGTGCGTCGATCAGGCGGCGGCCCAGCGCCTGACGACCGGCATGATCATCGAGATAGAGCAGAGCCGTCTCATTTGATGGCGGCAGGATGTCGCCGGCCGTCGGGTGCAGGCGATGGCCCGACGGTAGGCCCAGCCCCGGCGCAGCCAGTCCGGCCAGCAGGGTGGCCTCAACCGCTTCAGCGAAGGCGTTCGCATCGGCGGAATCGTGGAAATAGCCGAGTGTGAGCCCCCATTGCGCCAGCCTGTGCGCATAATCAGCCATCGCGCCATCAAACGGATCGTCTTCGTCAGGCGTGCGACGCTTGGCACCGGCGGGCAGGTCACGCGCCAGCGAATCACCCCAGTCGAGCCAGGCCTCAGCCTGAGCTGTGGTCATGTCGCGCGGGCAGATCAGCCAGGCCAGTCCGGCTCCGCGTTCGATTTCGCGGCCCTCCAGATCGAGCGGAGGACACAGTTTGAGCAATGCGGGGGGCAATGCGGCCATAATTGATCCTGAGCTGGAAGACTTAAGTTTCGCGTATTCGGAGAGAAGGTTAACGTCTTATGCGCCAAACATCAATAAATCTGGTGGAAAAACCGCGCTTCATCCACAATATGTTGATATGAGGCGGATTTCATAATTTTCGATAAGTGGGCGGCTTGGGCTTTGACCAAAGGCGCAGAGCCCTCTATAAGTCGGGGCTGTATTCCGGGCGCAGGCGCTCATAGTTCAGGATTGAAGACCTTGCTGGACAAGATGTTTCTCTGGTGGAGCGGCGCGACGCTCGGTACTGTGTTCACCATCGGCAAGCGTGGCCGCCTTGTCGGTTCCGATGAATTCGGCAATCGCTATTTTGAGGACCGCACGGCAAAGCATTCCTATGATACGGGACGCAAGCGCCGCTGGGTGATGTACAAGGGCTATGCCGACGCCTCCAAGATTCCGCCCGACTGGCATGGCTGGATGCATTATGTCTATGATACCCCGCCGAGTGAAAAAGCCTTGCCGCGTAAGTCCTGGGAAAAGGAGCATCGTCCCAATCTGAGCGGCACGCCATTTGCCAGTTTTCCCACCGGCTCGCTCGAGGTGGACGGCAAGCGTCAGGCCACTACCGGCGATTACGAGGCCTGGAAGCCTTAAGGAGGCCTTCATGCCGCGACATTATCGGATAACCGGGGCTTTCAGCCAGAAATTGTGGTGGCGTGCGGGTCTGGCCGTAGTGGCTCTGGCCGTTGGCTGCATCGTGATTCCGGCGGGGGCGCAGGTGGCACCGCCAACGCGCGATTCGGGCGATGATTCTGGCAATGTACCCGGCTATGTCGATAATGCCGACCGCCAGCCCTATTATGTCGATGGTGTCGAATACAAGCCCTATGTGCCCGATCAGCGTCGTAAAAAGCCTGACGCCAGACAAGCGGATAATGGCGTAGCGCCCGATGCGGCGATTGCGCCGCCGGGACCGGTTTCCGAACTGCACCCCTATGTGCCGACAGCGCCGGTCAATGCGCCGGTTGTGGCAAAACCTGCCACCCCGGTCGTGGCGCAGGCTTCGTCTGTTTCGTCATCTTCGGCCAGCCCTGAAAGCTACATGCCCAAAAAACGCCCGCGGTATGCCGTGGCGGTTATCGAGGCCCTCGACAAGGTGACGGCGGAAACCGTGCGTTTCGAAGCGCCCATCGGCAAGCCCATTCGCTACAAGGGCCTGATCTATACGGCGCGCGCCTGCGAAACCACCGCCGATGACGAAGCCGCGCCTGACGTCATGGCCTATCTCGAAGTGCGCACCAATCCGGTGGCAGCCACCAATACCACCCCGGCTGTGCGGTCGCGGGAAGTGTTCCACGGCTGGAGCTTTGCCTCGGCGCCGAGCCTCAACCCGATCGAACATCCCAATTATGATGCCTGGGTTGTCGCCTGTCGTCAGCCCTTGCCGGGTGCCTGAGCTACGAAATCGAGCGCTTCGGCCCCGCTTGTCTTGCTAGGCAAGACGTAAAAATCCGCTTTTTGATCAACGGCCTGCCCGAGAAGCTTCAGATAATCGGCCTTGGCAATCTCCATGACGCCGAATTGCCGCAGGTGGTCGGTTTGAAACTGGCAATCGAGCAGGCTGAACCCACCGGCGCGCAGCCGCGCCACCAGATGCACCAGGGCGATCTTGGACGCATCCCTGGCGCGCGACACCATGCTTTCGCCAAAAAAGGCGCCGCCGATCGATACGCCGTAAAGGCCGCCGATCAGGTCTTCACCGCGCCAGACCTCGACGCTGTGCGCCAGGCCGCGCGCGAACAGGGCCTGATACAAATCCTGAATGGCATGGCTGATCCAGGTCGATGTGCGGTTATAGGCTTCCTCGGCGCAGAGTTCGATGATCTGCGCGAAGGCCGTATCGATGCGCACCGTGTAATCATCCTTGCGCACGGTGCGCGCCAGCCTGGCCGGTATGTGAAACTGCTCCAGAGGCAGGATACCGCGCAGGGGCGGATCGACGAGAAACAGATATTCGTCATCGCGCGCATCGGACATCGGAAAGACGCCGCTGCGATAGCACTGGATCAGGTCATCAAGGGTGAAATCGGCCAAGCCGTAGGTTCCTGTCGCGGCGATGAGTCGGCCTGCATTGTGGGCAATTCAGGACGTGACGGGCAAGGGCTTCGTCAGGAAATTCGCACTTTTCTGTCCGTCTTGCGCGGCGCTTTGCAATTGAAATGATCGACGACGCGATCCTGATCGGCTACGCTTTTAAGGGGGCGGTAATAGCCTTCGATCCAGCCCATATGATAGACAATATCGCAGGTAGCGCCCATAGGCGGCAGCTTTTGCGACTCGCCGAGGTAGTTGATATAGACATCGAGATTGGCGAGGCGGTTTTCAACCACGCCGATGCGCAGCCAGGTGCGCAATATGCCTGAGGGTTCCGGGCGCTTGCCATAATCGGCAATGACGACATCATGCAGGGTTGAGGTATTGTAGGTGTAATCGCGGATTTTCGCCGAGGCGGGCGCGGCGATCCATAGCTGCGACAGGCTTAAGGCCAGCACGGTGGCGACGCATCTTTTCATGGCTGCCTCCCGGCGAATGGTTTTCTTGTCATAGGGTAGCAGGGCTGTCGCGGTGATCAAAGAAAAAAAGCCCTGCACTCGGCAAGGCTTTTTGTGGTTTCCAGTCCGCTGGATTTAAGCCTCTTGGCCTTTAATCCAGTTTTCTAACCAATGTATGTTGTAGTCGCCGGTCTGGATGTCCTTTTCCTGAAGCAGATCAAGGAAAAGCGGGATGGTGGTATCGATGCCGGATACGACCGTTTCCTGAAGCGAACGTTTCAGGCGCGCCAGGGCTTCGGGCCGGTCGCGGCCATGCACAATCAGCTTGCCGACGAGCGAGTCGTAATAGGGCGGGATGGCATAACCATTATAGATGGCCGAATCCATGCGCACGCCGAGGCCGCCGGGGGCGTGAAAATCGGTCACCGTACCGGGGGAAGGCACGAAGGTGCGCGCGTTTTCGGCATTGATACGCACCTCGATAGCGTGGCCGCGCATCTGGATGTCGGATTGCGTAAAGGACAGGGGATGGCCTTCGGCGATGCGTATCTGTTCGCGCACCAAATCGGTATCGGTGACAAATTCGGTGACCGGATGCTCGACCTGGAGGCGGGTGTTCATCTCGATAAAGAAGAATTCGCCGTCCTCATACAGAAACTCGATCGTGCCGACGCCAAGATAGCCGATGGCCTTGATGGCATTGACAACCGTCATGCCGATCTTGTCGCGCGCCTGCGCATCGATCACCGGTGAGGGGGCTTCTTCCAGCACCTTCTGGTGGCGGCGTTGCAAGGAACAGTCGCGTTCACCCAGATGCACCACATTGCCGTGACTATCGGCAATAACCTGAATTTCGATATGGCGCGGCTTTTGCAGATAGCGCTCCATATAGACCGTGCCATCGCCAAAAGCGGCGGCGGCTTCGGTCTGGGCGCTGAGCACGGCTTCGGCCAGATCGTCTCTGGTCTTGGCCACCTTCATGCCGCGTCCGCCACCGCCGGCCGCCGCCTTGATCAGCACGGGGAAGCCGATGGTTTCGGCGGCTGCCATCGCCTCTTCTACCGTCGAGACGCCGCCGTCCGAGCCGGGCACGACCGGAATGCCGGAATCGCGCGCCGCCTGCTTGGCGGTGATCTTGTCGCCCATCATACGGATATGTTCGGGTTTCGGCCCGATAAAGGTCATGCCGTGCGCTTCAACGATCTCGGCGAAGCGGGCATTTTCCGACAGGAAGCCATAACCGGGATGGATCGCCTGAGCGCCGGTGATTTCAGCGGCGGCGATGATCGACGGGATATTGAGATAGGATTTGGCCGCCGAAGCAGGCCCGATACAGACGCTTTCATCGGCCAGATGCACGTGCATGGCGCTGCGGTCGGCTTCGGAATGCACGGCCACGGTGCTGATGCCCATTTCCTTGGCGGCACGAATGACGCGAAGGGCGATTTCACCGCGATTGGCGATCAGGATCTTATCAAATTGCTTGGTCATCTGACCCTTACTCGAAAACGACCAGCGCTTCACCAAACTCGACCGGTTGGGAATCGCTGACCAGAATCTGGGCCACCACGCCGTCGCGCGGCGAGGGGATGGGGTTCATCGTCTTCATGGCTTCGATGATCAGCAGGGTCTGGCCCTGCTTGACCGTATCGCCCACCTTGATGAAGGCCGGTGAACCGGGCTGGGCCTGCAAATAGACGGTGCCGACCATCGGCGATTTGATCGCATCCTTGAAGGAGACTGCCGGGGCCGCCGCGGCGGCCGGCGCTTCGGCAACGGGTGCGGCGGACTGAACAGGCGCGGGTGCCGCCGCAGCGGGGACATAGGAAACCTGCGATGCCGTCTGGAGCTGACGGGCGACGCGGATCTTCAGTCCGCCTTGCTCGACCTCGATCTCCGACAGTTCGGTTTCTTTCAGTATGTCAGCGAGCTTGCGAACCAGCTTGGGATCAATCGGGTCGGAAGCGGCGGGTTTGGGTGTCGTCATATCTTAACCTTGAGCAACGCAAATGAGGTTTAAGCTTTTGTTTTTGCTGAATCTGCGGGTTTTACCAGGGCTTGAACGGCGCGAATGGCCAGTTCATAGCCAATGGCACCGAAGCCCGCAATGATCCCTTTGGCCGCCAGTGACACATATGAGTGATGGCGGAAGGTTTCACGGGTCTGGGGATTGGAGAGGTGGCATTCGATCACCGGTATGTCGAGCGCCTTCAGCGCGTCGAGCAAGGCCACGGATGTATGGCCGTAACCGGCGGGGTTGATGATCAGGGCGCAGGCTTCGGTGCGGGCTTCCTGCACCCAGCCGATCAGTTCGCCTTCATGATTGCTCTGGCGAAACACCAAAGCGGTGCCGGAGCCTTCGAGAAGCGCCGTGCAGCGTGATTCGATAGCGGCCAACGTGTCGTAGCCATAAATTTCCGGCTCACGCACCCCAAGAAGGTTGAGGTTTGGGCCATTGAGGACATATATGGGCTTCATGAAACCTGCACGAAAAACGAAGCGGCACTTGTAACCCCGGACACCGGGGCTCACAAGGGGGCTTCACGGCGCGCAGGCGGTTTCAGAGCGTCTTTTTTGGCAAATCGGGCAGAAAAATGGTGAAAATACGCTTGAATGGCGAAGACAGGGAGGTAGAGGCCCGCAGCCTGAGCGCCCTGATCGAAGAAATCGGCTTAGATGGCCGCAAGATCGCGGTCGAAAAGAATCTCGAAATCGTGCCGCGCTCAACCTATCTGGCCACCGCCATCGATGAGGGCGACCGGCTGGAAATTGTACATTTTGTTGGAGGTGGCTGAAGCCATGGACGATCAATCGCAAAAAACCGATGCTTCCGAAAGCTGGAGCGTTGCCGGACGCACCTTCCGCTCGCGCCTGATCGTCGGCACGGGCAAGTATAAGGACTATGCCCAGAACGCCGCCGCCGCCGAAGCTTCCGGGGCTGAGATCGTGACCGTGGCCGTGCGCCGGGTCAATATCAGCGATCCCAGCCAGCCCATGCTGATGGATTTCGTCAAGCCCGACCGTTTCACCTACCTGCCCAATACGGCGGGTTGCTACACGGGCGAAGACGCTGTGCGCACCCTGCGTCTGGCGCGCGAAGCCGGTGGCTGGAATCTGGTCAAGCTGGAAGTGCTGTCCGATCCGAAGACGCTTTATCCCGATATGGAAGAGACGCTGCGCGCCCTGAAACTGCTGGTCAGCGAAGGCTTCGACGTCATGGTCTATTGTTCCGACGATCCGGTCTATGCGCGCAAGCTGGAAGAAGCGGGTGCTGCCGCCATCATGCCGCTGGCTGCCCCCATAGGTTCGGGGCTGGGCATTCAGAATCCGGTGACGCTACGCATCATCATCGAGAACGCGAAAGTGCCGGTGCTGGTCGATGCCGGTGTCGGTACGGCCTCCGAAGCCGCCGAGGCGATGGAGTTGGGCTGCGATGCGGTGTTGATGAATACGGCGATTGCCGAGGCGAAAGACCCGATCCGCATGGCGCGCGCCATGAAGCACGCCGTCATTGCCGGGCGCGAGGCCTATCTCGCTGGCAGAATGCAACGTAAATTATATGCCGATCCTTCGTCACCGCTGGCGGGTCTGATTTAAGGGGAGATTGAACCACGGAAAACACAGAAAGCACAGACAGGAGGTTTGCTATCCTGTTTTGGACAAGAGACTGAAAGCCTATGCGCGAAGCGCAAGCCATTTGAATATTCTTTCTTTTTCCGTGCTTTCTGTGTTTTCCGTGGTCAATAAAAAAGCCCGCCCCGGCAAACCGGAGCGGGCTTTTTATTTGGATCAGGAGCGCTCTTAGCCGCGTTGCGAAATCGGCACGAATTCGCGTTGCGTGGAACCCGTATAGAGCTGGCGCGGACGGCCGATCTTCTGCGAAGGATCCTCGATCATTTCCTTCCACTGGGCGATCCAGCCGACGGTGCGCGCCAGGGCGAACAGCACGGTGAACATGGTGGTCGGGAAGCCCATCGCCGACAGGGTGATGCCGGAATAGAAGTCCACGTTCGGGAACAGCTTGCGTTCAATGAAATATTCGTCGTTGAGCGCGATGCGTTCCAGTTCCTTAGCGACCTGGAACAGAGGATCGTTCGGATCGCCAACGGCGGCCAGAACCTCGTCAGCCGACTGTTTCATCACCGTGGCGCGCGGGTCATAGTTTTTGTACACGCGATGGCCGAAGCCCATCAGCTTGTACTTGCGTGCCTTCACGCCTTCGATGAACTCAGGAATACGCTCCGGCGTGCCGATTTCCTTCAGCATGTTGAGCGCTTCTTCGTTGGCACCGCCATGCGACGGGCCCCACAGGCAGGCAATGCCAGCGGCGATACAGGCGAACGGATTGGCACCCGACGATCCGGCCAGACGGACGGTCGAGGTCGAGGCGTTTTGTTCGTGATCGGCGTGCAGGATGAAGATGCGGTCCATAGCGCGGGCCAGAACCGGGTTCACCACATAGTCTTCCGCCGGTACGGCAAAGCACATGCGCAGGAAGTTTTCGGCATAGGACAGATTGTTGCGCGGATGCACGAAGGGCTGGCCCAGGCTGTATTTGAAAGCGCGCGCGGCAATGGTCGGCATCTTGGCGATCAGGCGGTGCGCCGAGATTTCGCGCTGTTCGAGATCGTGGATGTCGAGGCTGTCATGATAGAAGGCCGACAGGGCGCCGACCGCACCGGTCATCACGGCCATCGGGTGGGCGTCGCGGCGGAAGCCGGAGAAGAAGCGGTCGAACTGCTCATGCAGCATGGTGTGGCGCGTGATGGTCGATTCAAACGACTCAAATTCGCTGGCTGTCGGCAGTTCGCCATGCAGCAACAGGTAACAGGTTTCGAGGAAGCTCGAATTGGAGGCCAGTTCGCCGATCGGATAACCGCGGTGCAGCAATACGCCGGCATCGCCGTCAATAAAGGTGATCTTGCTTTCGCACGAGGCGGTGGAGGTAAAGCCCGGATCATAGGTAAAGGCGTCGGTGGCCGCATATAATTTGCGAATATCAATCACGTCGGGGCCGAGCGTGCCTTTTTGCACGGGCAGTTCGACGGTCTTGTCACCTAGGTTTAAAGTCGCATTCGTGGAAGTCTGGGTCATTACGCTTGCCTCAGAAAGATAGTGAACCCCATAAGGGTTTGTGCGGCGCAACTAAAATCAGCGTCGCGCCTGCTATATAAACATGCGGCCTAAATGAAAAGGCCCCCTTGCAATCGTGACAGGCTTTCTTCACGGCCAAGGCTGGCAAAAGTGCGCGAAATATCAGGTGCGGGGTGACCGCCGGAGAGCAGGCCGCGCAGTACAGGGCCGATCTTGCCGAAGCCAACACCTTCATTTTCCACAAAGTTTTTTAAAGCCATGTCGATGGCCCCGGCATCCCAGGCACTCCACCCTAACACATTTTCGTGAAGACGGTGAAGACGCGCAACGGTTTCCGGAATCAGCAGGTTTTTTGTCTTGTCATCGATGGTGAAGGGGCCCTTCGCCAGTGCAAACTGTACCAGTTCACCCAGTTGCACCAGAGTCTGGGCGCGCTCGCGCACCAGCGGCAGGGTGCGGGCCAGCACGGCGCGGACAGCCGGATCGCTGATGCGGAGGCGCTGCGCCATCAGATCGGTCAGGCGCTGCGGCGCGCAGGCGCGAATCCAGTGGGCGTTGACCGAGCCGAGTTTGGCGAAGTCGAGACGGGCAGGGGCCTTGTTGATGCCGGTAATATCGAACCATTCGACCGCTTGCGCATCGTCGAAGATTTCGTCATCGCCGTGCGACCAGCCGAGCCGCGCCAGATAATTGCGCATGGCTTCGGGCAGATAGCCGAGCTCTTCATAATCACCAACAGCCTGCGCGCCGTGGCGTTTGGAGAGTTTCGCGCCGTCCGGCCCGTGAATGAGCGGAATATGGGCAAAAACCGGCACCGGCCAGCCGAGCGCCTGATAGATCAGGCTCTGACGGGCGGCATTATTAAGGTGATCGTCACCGCGGATAATATGGGTGACGCCCATATCGTGATCGTCGACGACGACGGCAAGATTATAGGTGGGGCTGCCATCCGAGCGCAGCAGGATCAGGTCGTCCATGTCTTTCGTATTGAAAGCGACCTCGCCCTGCACAGCGTCATGGATGATCAGGGGGGCGTTGAGTGGCCCCTTGAAACGAACGACATGCGGCTTTTGCATCTCTTCCACTGAAGGTGTGCGGTCGCGCCACGGCGAGCGCAGCGCATGGCCATCTTGGCGGGCCTGTTCGCGGGCGGCGTCGGTTTCTTCCGGCGTCATGAAGCAGGCATAGGCATGGCCCGACGCCAGCAATTGGGCGGCGGCGGCCTTGTGACGGTCTTCACGGGAATGCTGGAAGACGATCTCGCCATCGCCTTTCAGGCCCAGCCAGTCAAGCCCGGCAAAGATCGCATCGACGGCTGCCTTCGTGGAGCGTTCGCGGTCGGTATCTTCGATGCGGATCAGGAATGTACCGCCCATGTGTCTGGCATACAGCCAGTTGAACAGGGCCGTACGCGCTCCGCCGATATGCAGAAAGCCCGTCGGCGAGGGTGCGAAGCGGGTGACGACTTGCGTGTGCGGTGCGGACATGGTCACATAGCCAGGAAATTGAGGAAAGATTGGCTTGCTCATAGAACGCTCTGCGCGGGCAACCAAGTGCTATCTGTCCGGACGGGGGATGAAAACAGCGGTTTGGCAAGAGGTGGGGGCACGCGCAACGGCCATATGGCAGCAGCAGGCCGGGCGGTTGTTCCTATGGTTTCCGGTGGCGTTCGGTTTCGGCGCGGCGGCCTATCTGGCCCTGCCGTTTGAACCGGCGCTTGTCTGGGCTGTTGTGCCCGCCATCCTGATGGGGGCCCTGCTGCTGGCGATGTGGCGCTGGCCTGCGGCGGCGCGTCTGACCGGGCCGGTGGTGCTGATCGCTTTTTTTGCCTTCGGGCTGGCGGTGGCCAAATTGCGCACCGAGCATGTGCGCGCGCCGGTGCTGAACCCCGACCATTCGACCTATAGGGTGCAGGCTTTTGTCATTGACAATATATCGCCTTCCGCCGATTCGCCGCGTCTGCTGCTGGCTCCGTTCGCCATCAAGGGGATGGCGGCGCGCGATGTGCCCTTGCGCCTGCGCGTGTCGCTGCGACCGGGGGTGATCGCGGCGACGGGCCTGAAACCCGGGGATGCGATCAGTGTTTTCGCCATCCTCAATCCGCCGCCGGAACCTTCCCTGCCGGGCGGCTATGATTTCGCGCGCGCCGCCTGGTTTCAGGGTATTGGCGGTGTGGGGCTGGTGCCGGGTGCGCCGGAAAAGATCGCCGCCCCCGTGCATGGATGGCGGCTCGATCTGATCCTGCGGCTCAATCGCCTGCGCTGGAACATCACGCAAAGGCTTGTGGAATCGATCACCCCCGTCTGGCATGACGGCGGCAGGCTCGGCGGCTTTGCGGCGGCTCTGGTGACGGGGCAGGAGGCTTTCGTACCGCAAGCTCTGATCGTCGATATGCGTAATTCCGGGCTGGCGCACATCCTGTCGATTTCCGGCGTACACATGGCTGTGGTCGGCGGTTTTATCTTCTTCGCCCTGCGCGGATTGATGGCGATGATACCGGTTCTGGCGCTCAATGCGCCGATCAAGAAGATCGCTGCGGCCTTAAGCATGGTGTGCGTCCTGGCCTATCTGGCCATTTCCGGCGCGCCTGCGCCCGCTGTGCGTTCGGCCGTCGTGGCCTGTATCGCCTTTACGGCTATTATGCTGGATCGTCGCGCCCTGTCCCTGCGCGCCCTGGCCATCGCCGCCCTGGTGGTGATCGCGCTGACGCCCGAAGCGGTGGTTCAGCCTGGTTTCCAGATGTCGTTTTGCGCCACAGCGGCGCTGCTGGCCCTCGCTGAAGCTCTTCAGGCACCGGTCAGCGAAATCAGCGTGCCCATGTGGGTGAAAACAATTCAGTCGATTGTTCACGGTTTCTGGTTGTCGCTGGTGGCTTCACTGGTGGCGACGGCGGCCACAACGCCCTTCGCCATTGCCTATTTCAACCGTTTTTCGGTCTATGGCCTGTTGTCCAATCTGTTTGAATCGCCGATTACCGCCTTTATCGTCATGCCCGCTCTGGCGCTCGGCACGGTTCTGGCCGCTACGCCGCTGGGGCCACTGTTGCTCAATGTAGCGGCGGGCGGGCTGTGGCTCATCGCCCATATCGCCGCCTGGACATCGGCCCTGCCACAAGCCGTTATAGGCTGGCCGTCCACCGCCAGCTATATTTTGCCGGTTTCGCTGTTCGGCGTAGTGTGGATATGTCTGGTACGCGGCCCGGTGCGTTGGCTGGGCCTGATCGCCGCCACGGCCATCCTGTGGTGGCCGCGCCTGCCGGTTTCCGACATCTGGGTCGATCCCGATGGCGGTAACGCTGCTATTCGCATCGGCCACGACGCCTATGTCCTGCGTCCGAAAGTCCGGCAATTCGGCTATGTGCAGTGGACGCAGCGTTACGGACTGCAACCGCTTGACGCCGATACCCGTCAAAAATTTTATACCTGCAAGGGCTATGCTTGCATTCCGCAAGCTGCATCGCCTTACCGTGTCGGCTTCTGGTTTTCCAATGTGCCGCCCAAACCCAAGGTGCTTGATTCTCTGTGCCGTTCAAGCACACTCGTCGTCCTGCGCAATCCGGTCGGCGACTGGCCGCAAACTTGCTCAGGCGTCAACCATATCAGCGCCGGGGATTTCCGCCGCCTCGGCGCGCTCGAACTGACCCGCACGCAAAAAGGCTGGGCCATCCGCGCCGGGCAGCCGCTGCGTGGCCAACGCTACTGGTCAAGCCCTTCGGATGCTGAATTAGGTCAGTGATAACGCCGCATCAGCCCGACAAGGCGGCCCTGCACCTTGACCTGGCCATCATTATAGATCTGCGTCTTATAGGCCGGATTGGCGGCTTCAAGTGCAATCGACGCGCCTTTTTTGCGCAAACGCTTGAGGGTGGCGGTCGCATCATCAACCAGAGCCACGATAATCTCGCCCGACTGCGCCGTATCGGTTTTGCGGATCACCACATAATCGCCGTTGAGAATACCGGCATTGATCATCGAATCGCCTTCGATTTCGAGGACATAGTGCTCGCCCGCCCCCAGCATGGCTTCCGGCACGGCCAGACGGTCGCGTTCCTGCCCCATCGCCTCAATCGGCACGCCCGCCGCGATCTTGCCCAGCAGGGGCAGGTCGCGCGTTTCATCAGTGACCGCGCGCGGCGCTTCGGCGGGCTTCGTGCCTTCAACGACCTGCGGTACAAAGGCCTGACGGCCACGCGGCGGTGCTGAGGTGGTGGCCTGATCCGGTAGCTTGATGACCTCAAGCGCGCGCGCCCTGTGCGCCAGACGGCGAATAAAGCCGCGCTCTTCCAGCGCCGTGATCAGGCGGTGAATGCCGGATTTCGACGCCAGATCGAGCGCTTCCTTCATTTCATCGAAAGAAGGCGACACGCCGGTTTCCTTGATCCGTTCATGGATGAACATCAGAAGTTCGCGTTGTTTGGTCGTCAGCATCGGGACACCTTTGCATTTTTCCGCCCACAATATGGCGCGGAACAAGTCATGAACCTATGCAAAATGTTCTATATGTGTTCCGGTTAATGTCAAGCTAATGCCGCAATTTTTTAGCGAGAAAGCAGTTTTTTCGCGGCTTGCGTCACATCGCCCTGACGCATCAGGCTTTCGCCGACCAGCATGGCGGTGGCCCCGGTCGAGGCCAGTCGCGCCACGTCCTCGGCGGTAAAGATGCCGCTTTCGGCCACCAGAATATGCTCTTTGCCGACCATGACCGACAGGTCTTCGGTCACCTTCAGATCGACATGAAAATCCCTGAGATTCCGGTTATTTATGCCGATCAGTTTGGATTTCAAACGCAAGGCGCGCGTCATTTCCGCTGCGTCATGCACCTCGACCAGCGCATCCATGCCGAGGTCATGGGCTGCGTCGATCAGATCGCCCGCCAGAGCATCGTCGATCATCGCCATAATGACCAGAATCGCATCGGCGCCGAGGCTGCGTGATTCGGCCACCTGCCAGCTATCGACGAGAAATTCCTTGCGGATGCAGGGCAGATTCACCGCCGCGCGCGCCGCCTGAAAGTGTGATTCGTGGCCCATGAAGCTGGGCCCGTCGGTCAGGATCGACAGACACGAGGCACCGCCCGATTCGTAGGCGCGCGCCAGAGACGGCGGATCGAAATCATCACAAATCAGACCTTTGGACGGCGAAGCCTTCTTGATTTCGGCAATCAGCGACAGACTGCCCGGACGCTGATCGGTCACCAGACGCGCCGCAAAGCCGCGCGGCGCATCCGCCGCTTTGATCGCAGCATCGAGATCGGCCTGTGTGACAGCTTTTTGGCGCGCCGCCACCTCTTCGCGCTTATAATTGGCGATGCGTTCAAGAATATCGGTCATGTCGTCTCCAGAGGCGGGGTGGCGCGGATCAGCGCCGCCAGCGCAGCCCGCGCCCGGCCCTGATCAATCACATCGCCTGCCAGAGCAATACCTTCGCGCAGGGTTTCGACCTTGTCGGCCACCAGAAAGGCAGCGGCGGCATTGAGCATGACGATGTCACGATAGGCGCTTTTTTTACCGTCGAGCAGATCAGTCAGTTCGCGGGCATTATGATCGGGTGCGCCACCGATCAGATCAGCCAGAGCGGCGCGCGGCAGGCCCACGGCTTCCGGTGTAATTTTGAACAGGCGCACAAAGCCGTTATGATATTCAGCCACGTCGGTTTCGCCCGTCGTGGTCAGTTCATCGAGGCCCGAACCATGCACGGCCCACGCCCTGACCGCCCCCAACTGGCCAAGCGCCTGCGCAATCGGCTCAACAAAGCGCAAGGACGGCACGCCCATCACCTGACGCTTAGCGCCTGCCGGATTGCTCAAGGGGCCCAGCAGGTTGAAGATGGTGCGAAAGCCGAGCTGCTGACGGATCGGCGACACATGACGCATCGCACCGTGATGGGCCTGAGCGAACATGAAGCAGATGCCCGCCTCATCGAGCGCCGTGCGCTGCTGATCGAGTGTCGCTTCCAGATTGACGCCGAGCGCCGCCAGCACATCGGCTGTGCCCGATTTCGAGGTGATGGCGCGGTTGCCATGCTTGGCCACTTTCAGCCCGCCGCCCGCCGCCACGAAACCGACGGCGGTTGAGATATTGAGTGTATGCAGGCCATCGCCGCCCGTACCGCACACGTCGATGACATCATAAGGGTGATCGAGATGGATGGCGGCCTTGCGCATGGCGCGGGCAGAGGCGGCGATTTCGCCTACGGTTTCGCCGCGTATTTTTATTGCCGTCACCGCCGCCGCTACCTGTGCAGGCGTTGGTTCGCCACGCAGGCAGGCAGTGAAGAACGATTCGGCGTCGGCCTCATCGAGCGTTGATCCGTCGGCCAGTCGGGCCAGTAGGGGTTTGAAGGCGTCAGACATAGAGATTGTGGCTTTCGATACCGGCCAGCGCGAGGAAATTGGCCAGCAACTGGTGGCCGCCCTCGGTGGCGATCGATTCAGGGTGGAATTGCACGCCATGAATTGGGCGCGTGCGGTGTTGCAGCCCCATGATCTCGCCGTCTTCGGTCCAGGCGGTGATTTCCAGTTCGTCGGGCAGGGTTTCACGCTTGACGGCCAGCGAATGATAGCGCGTAGCGGTGAACGGATCGGGCATGTCCCTGAACAGGCCCTTATTATTGTGATGGATCGGGCTGGTCTTGCCGTGCATCAGGCTTTTGGCGCGGATCACATCACCGCCATAGGCCTGACCGATTGACTGGTGGCCGAGGCAGACGCCAAGAATGGGCATGTCTTCGGGCGCGGCGCGCAGGAGCGGCAGACAGATACCGGCCTGATCGGGCGCGCATGGGCCGGGTGACAGCAGGATGGCTCTGGGCTTCAGCGCCAGCGCGTCCTGCACGCTCAGGGCGTCATTGCGATACACTTGCGTTTCCGCGCCAAGCTCGGCCAGATAATGAACGAGATTATAGGTGAAGCTGTCGTAATTATCGATGACCAGAATCATGACCTGTTGCTCCTTGGAGCCGTTCTAAAATGCGTATTCAGCGCTGTTTACGAACATATGGCTGATTTTCCAAGCGGCAAGATGCGGGCGCAGCATTGGAAGGCGGATTTATCGGTGTTATGGTTAATGTCAGGCAAAATTTCGTTAACCAAATCGCCCTAGCGTGATCT
Source organism: Asticcacaulis sp. EMRT-3 (assembly GCF_030027245.1). Lineage (NCBI taxonomy): Bacteria > Pseudomonadati > Pseudomonadota > Alphaproteobacteria > Caulobacterales > Caulobacteraceae > Asticcacaulis > Asticcacaulis carbonis. The sequence goes on along the minus strand of NZ_JASERT010000001.1, from coordinate 859,873 downwards.
TCATTGCCAATCGAACCGACGAGTCGACATGCCTGCTTCCTCAGCCCCGCTTTTCGATGACCGCCTTCACGCCGCTTCAAACCTGCTGGAGCGGCGCAAACCCACGCCGTCAGGTCTGGCGATCCTGCTGGCGGTGCTGGCCCTGTTCGCCGCCGCCTCCATGCTGGCCAGTCTGGTAATGCCTGCGAAGAAGGCCGCGATCACACCTGCCGCAGCGCCGGTTTCCGCCGATTTTCAGCTTTCCGGCAGCGCCTTCCCTGACGCCGATCCGGCCAAGCCGGTAACGCCGGGCAGCGAGCCTATACGCTAGTTTTTCTGATAGCTGTAACGCCAGGCATCCTGTGCTGCGCGGATGAGAGCGCCCGCCTTGTGGCAGGTTTCCTCATATTCCTTTTGCGGCACGCTGTCGGCGACCACGCCCGCGCCCGCCTGGACATACATCATCCGATCCCTGAACAGGGCGGTGCGCAGCACGATGCAGATGTCCACCGAACCCGCGCTGGAAATATAGCCGACGCCGCCGCCATAGACGACGCCGCGCTTGACCGATTCCAGTTCGTCGATGATCTCCATCGCCCGCACCTTGGGCGCGCCCGACAGGGTGCCGGCGGGCAGGGCGGCCAGCAGGGCATCGACGGCATCGAGCGTATCCGGCGCATCACCTTCGACGTTCGAGACGATGTGCATGACGTGGCTGTAGCGCTCGATGATGAATTTTTCGGTGACGCGCACCGTGGCCGGTTTGGCGACCCGGCCGACATCATTGCGGCCCAGATCGAGCAGCATCAGATGTTCGGACAATTCCTTCGGATCGGCCAGCAGTTCGTCTTCCAGCGCCTTGTCTTCGGCGGGAGTCTTGCCGCGTGGCCGCGTGCCGGCGATCGGGCGGATGGTCAGCTTGCCATCGCGTACCCGCACCAGGATTTCCGGCGAGGAGCCCGCAAGCTGGAAGTCGCCGAAATTAAGATAGTAGAGATAGGGCGAAGGGTTATGACGGCGAAGACTGCGATAAAAGGCAAACGGATCAAGCGGGTAGGGCGCCTCAAAGCGATGGCTGGGCACCACCTGAAAAACATCGCCCGCCGCTATATAGGCCTTGGAGCGCTCGACCATGCTACCATAATCAAGCGGTGAGGTGGGCGACATCAGAGGCTCCTGCCTATGATCCTGCGCTGCGGGCTGGGCGGCCAGCGGTACGCGCAGATCGGCCTCGACCGCGTCGAGACGGCCTTGCGCTACATCATAGGCCGCCTGAGCGGACTTTTCATCGGGCCAGACCGGGCTGGCCAACAGGATTTCGTGCGCTACATTATCGAAGACGCACACCACGGTGGGCCGCACCATCACGGCGTCGGGCAGGTCAAGCGGATCGGGATTGGCCGCGCCCAGGGGTTCGGTCAGGCGGATCATGTCATAGCCGAACACACCGAACAGGCCCGACACCATCGGCGGCAGGCCTTCGGGAATCTCCATCCGGTTGGTCGCCACGAGCGCGCGCAGCGATTGGAGCGTCGGCAGAGATTCGGGGCTGTAGTCGGCGGTTTCGACCGCCGAACCGCGCGCGATCTCGGCCCGTTCGCCGAAACAGCGCCACACCAGATCGGGTGACAGGGTGAGGATCGAATAACGGCCCGACAAGGCACCGCCTTCCACCGATTCAAACAAAAAGCTGAACGGGCGGTTCTGCGACAGCTTCAGATAGGCCGAAACGGGCGTTTCGAGATCATCGATCAGGCGACGCCACACCAGGCCGGGCTTACCCGCTGCATAGGCTTCCAGAAAGGCGCTTTGCGACGCGCCACCGACATTATCAGAAACGCTCATGGTCATGGAAATCACGACTTGTCCTTATCAGCGCCCTTATCCTTCGCGCCATCCTTGGTGGTGGCGGGCGGTGTCACGCCCAGCGCCTTGATGGCGGCCAACGGATAGGTCTTGGTCTTGACCAGGGTGCGCGCCGTCGATTGCGTGATCCCGGCCAGATCGCGCGCGATCATCTGCGACATCTGATCACTGGCCGAGGCCGCCAGTATATTGGCGGTTTTCGGATCGGCCTGATGCACGGCGTCGATATGGCCGATGGCATAGGCAAGACCGGATGTGTCGGCGGCGGCTTCGAACGTATCGCCAGCCTGACCCAGAAAAATGCTGTTGGCCATAGCATCGGGCAGTTTGGCCTGCTGCGCCTTGTTGCGGTCGAGCGCGGTCAGGGTCTGGATCGGGGCATTATAGGCGGCGGCCACCTTGGCGAAATCTTCGCCCTTGTCGAGGCGCGCCTTGGCTTCGTCAGCCTTGGCTTTCACGGCGTCACCCATCTTTTCCATCATGTAATAGCGCGCCAGATCGTTCTTGACCTCGGCGAGCGGCGGCGGGCCGGCAGGCTTGATCGCATCGAGCCTGAGGGCGAAATATTCGCCATCGCTCATGCGCTCGACATCCGAGGTGGCACCGACGGCGGACAGGTCATACACGTCCTTCACCAGGTCGGTATATGGCGAATAATCGACCTGCGGATTGCCGGTCTTGCCCTGAGCGGTCATCGGCTGAAGCTGGGTGATGGTCAGGCCCAGCTTGGCGGCGCTGGTTTTGAAATCATCACCGGCGTCATGGGCGTCCTGGAACTTGTGGACGAGATCATTGACCTTATCGGCGGCGGCGCTCTTGCGATAATCATCGGTCAGCTTGGCGCGCAGGCTTTCAAATGAAGGCGTGGTGCCGGGCTTGATGTCGCCCATCTTGACGACGGCATAGCCGAGGCTGCCCTTGAGCGCGCCAGACACATCGCCGGACGCCATGCCAAAGGCGCTGGCGGCGATGGCGGCGTCGGGCACATCGTCCTGCGTCTTGTTGTCAAAGCTGATCACATTGCCCTTGTGCGCCTTGGCGGCGTCATCCGGCGACTTGCCAGCCTTCAGGTCAGCGGAAATCGCCTTGGCGGCGGCTTCATCCGGCGCGGTGATTTCGACGAAAGAGCGGGTTTCGGGGGTTTTCAGCGTCGGCAGTTCCTGGTTGTACAGCTTTTGCAGGTCGGCATCGGTGACCGGCACCGACTTTTCGTAATCGCTGGCCGAGAAACGGATCACCGAAGCCGTGCGCAATTCCGGCAATTGCAATTGCTGAAGGTGCGCCTTGTAATAGTCGGCGATCTGCGCATCGGTAGGCGGAGCAGGATGGGCGACATTATTGGGCGACAGGGTGAAGACGCGGACATCGCGCGACTGTTCCTCATAGGCAGCCTCGACGGCTGACAGGATGCGCGGCGCGTGCAGTCCGCCCAAAGCCGCATGTGTATATTGCTGTACGGCCAGTTCGTCGGCCATATTGCTTTCGAACTGCTGCTGGGTCATCTGGTTTTCGGCCAGACGCTGACGATAGGTGTCCTTGTCGAAGCGGCCGGTCACCGAATTGAAGAAGGCCGGGATCTTGGCCAGTTGCGCCACGATCATCTTCGGCGTGGCCTTGATGTTCAGCTTGTCGAGCCAGGCGGAAAAGGCCGTTTCGTCGGCAATGCTGTCGAGCGCCTGCAAATAGCTGCCGGAGGTCACGAATTCCTGATTCGTAAAGGTCTGACCGTTGTTTTTCTGTGCATATTGCGCCTTGTACTGATCGATTCTGGCTTTGAAATCGTCGCTCGTTACGTGGCGCGAGCCCGCCGTCACCACATAGTCGGTATTGGCCGAACCGAAAACGTCGCGCAGGCCGAACACCGCGAAGGACAGGATCAGCAGCGCCATGATGGCGGTGAATACCCATGATTTGGTGAAATCTCTGAAAAGGCTGATCATCGGGTGTCTTCAAGTCCCTGAAGCTATAATGGCCGTATCGCGTCGCTATGTGGCCGTGTCTTACGGCACGAATAAGGCTGTTACAAAGGGAATTTGTTGCTTTCAAGCTTTTATTGGCTTTTTCCGCTTGGCCTCAAACCGGGCCGCAGTCTATGCTCATCAAGGGTTCGCGCATTCGCGGCCCGGATAAAAGAAACCACAAAAAAAAAGACGTTTAATGCCACAAACACATCTGATTGCCGCCAACTGGAAGATGAACGGTACAAAAGCCGCGCTTCCGGTGGCGCAAACCATAGCTGCGCAAAGCCGCAAACATGCCAATGGCGTTATCGCCCTTTTTCCGCCGGTCACCCTCTTGCCCCTGATGGCCGAAGCCCTGGCCGGAACCGGCGTCCGGCTTGGCGGGCAGGATTGCCACCATGCCGATTTCGGCCCCTATACGGGCGATATTTCCGCGGCCATGCTGAAGGATTCCGGGGCCAGCATGGTCATACTGGGTCACAGCGAGCGCCGCCACGGTCATCTCGAACCCTGTGCTCTGGTGGCGCGCAAAGCGCGCGCCGCCCTGCGCGCCGGTATCGAGCCGATCATCTGTATCGGTGAAACCCTCGACCAGCGTCAGGCCGGGCTGACGGCGCAGGTGTTGCGCCGCCAACTGAGCGACAGCCTGCCCGATGAACTGAAAGACGCCAGTTTTCACGTCTCCTACGAGCCTGTCTGGGCCATCGGCACCGGGCTTGCGGCCTCAGATGACCAGATCCGCGAGGCGATCGCCATCATCCACCAGCATCTCGACCAGCGATTCGGCAACGGCTTTGTTGGCCATATTCTGTATGGCGGTTCGGTCAATCCGTCGAATGCGCGCCATCTCCTGTCGCTGGAGGGAATCAATGGCGCCCTGATCGGCGGGGCTTCGCTGACCGTCGAGACCTTCATGCCGATCGTGGCAGCTACGGACTGAGCGTAAATTTCTTTTTCGGGCTGGTTGCAAACCTCTGCCCGCGCCATAAATCTGTAATGCCCCTTCACATCACCTATGGCCAAGCGCCATGAGGGATGCTAAGGGCGAGCGACTTTTGAATGCAATATAAAGACCTGACATGCTTTTTGGTATCCTGCTCACTGCCCAGATCATCATCTGCCTCGCCATGGGTGGCTTGATTCTTATCCAGCAATCCGAAGGCGGAGCGCTGGGCATGGGCGGCGGTGGCGGCGGTTTCATGTCGGCGCGCGGTGCCGGTAATCTGCTGACCCGCGCCACCGGCATTCTGGCCTTTCTGTTCTTCGCCAACTGCATTGGCCTCACCATTGTTGGCAATATACATAACCGCGTCAGCTCGGCGGTCGATCAGGTCGATACGTCCGGCCTGACCCTGACACCCTCCACCGCGCCGCAAGCGGCCGCAGCGGCCTCTTCCAGCGCCTCCATGCCGTCGCTGAACGACCTGCCGACCGGCGCACCGGTGCAGCCGCAAGCCGCCAACCAGCCTGCGTCGAAGCCGGTCACGGGCGGGCTGAGCGCCCTGCCGCCGCCGGTTGTTTTGCCGCAGGTCAAGTCTTCACAAAAGCAGGTTGAAGCCGCCAAGAATGCGATCTGGGAATCTTCGTCCAGCGCCGCTCATACGGCTAATGCGTCGAAGGCCCCGGCATCGTCCGCCGCCAGTTCTTCCGCCGCGCGCTAAGCGCAGTTTGAAATTCCGTTTATTTCAGCCCATGAGGTTAGTGTACCTCATGGGTTGCTTTTGATATTAGTCTAGCTCATTCCAGGATGACATCGGATATGGCGCGTTTTGTCTTTATCACTGGCGGGGTGGTGTCCTCGCTCGGCAAGGGGTTGGCTTCGGCGGCGCTGGGAGCCCTGCTTCAGGCGCGTGGCTTCAAGGTGCGCCTGCGCAAGCTCGACCCTTATCTGAACGTCGATCCCGGCACGATGAGCCCCTATCAGCACGGCGAGGTTTTCGTCACCGACGATGGTGCCGAAACCGATCTCGACCTCGGCCACTATGAGCGCTTTACCGGCGTCAATGCGCGCAAGACCGACAATATTACCACCGGCCGCATCTATTCCAACATCATCGAAAAAGAACGGCGCGGCGATTATCTGGGCGCCACCGTGCAGGTGGTGCCGCACGTCACCGACCAGATCAAGTCGTTCGTCGTGTCCGATCAGGGCGACGCCGATTTTATCCTTGTCGAAATCGGCGGCACGGTCGGCGACATCGAGGGTCTGCCCTTTTTCGAGGCCATCCGCCAACTCGGTCAGGAACTGCCGCGCCGTCAGGCCTGCTTCATCCACCTGACCCTGCTGCCCTTCGTCAAGACCGCCGGCGAGATGAAGACCAAGCCGACCCAGCACTCGGTTAAGGAACTGCGCTCGATCGGCATCCAGCCCGACATCCTGCTGTGCCGCTGCGAGCAGGAGATACCGCCTGAAGAACGCCGCAAGATCGGGCTGTTCTGTAATGTGCGCGAAACCGCCGTCATACAGGCGATGGATTCAGAAAACATCTATGCCGTGCCGCTCGATTACCACCGGCAGGGTCTGGATACGGAAGTGCTGAGCGTTTTTGGCATCGAGGACGCGCCCGAACCCGACCTGTCGATGTGGAAAGACATTACCCAGCGCTACCAGTATCCCGACGGCGAAGTATCGATTGCCATCGTCGGCAAATACACGGTGCTCAAGGACGCCTACAAGTCGCTGATCGAGGCGCTGTATCATGGTGGCATGGCTAATAATGTCCGCGTCAATATCGACTGGGTTGAATCGGAAACGTTTGAAGGCGAGCCCGATCTGGTGCGTCAGCGCCTCGAAAACGTCCACGCTATTCTCGTGCCGGGCGGTTTCGGCGAGCGCGGCGCACAGGGTAAGATCGACGCGGCGCGTTTCGCCCGTGAACATGAGATTCCCTATTTCGGCATCTGCTTCGGTATGCAGATGGCGGTGCTGGAAGCGGCGCGCCACATGGCCGAAATCAAGGAGGCTTCCTCCACCGAGTTTGGCCACACCTCCGAACCGGTTGTAGGGCTGATGACCGAATGGCTGAGCGGCAACGAACTGACCCAGCGCGCGGCGGGTGGGAACTTAGGCGGTACCATGCGGCTCGGTGCCTTCGATGCGCGCCTGCGAGAGGGTTCGAAAGTGGCCGAAATCTACGGCACAACCGATATTAACGAACGCCATCGCCACCGCTATGAAGTCAATCGTGACTATATCGCGCGGCTGGAAACGGTGGGCCTGAAATTCTCCGGCATGTCGCCTGATGGCCTGTTGCCGGAAATCGTCGAACGCGATGATCATCCGTGGTTTATCGGTGTGCAGTACCACCCGGAACTGAAGAGCCGTCCGTTTGCGCCGCATCCGCTGTTTTCCAGCTTCGTGGCGGCCGCCAAGGTGAAGAGCCGCCTTTTCTGAAACACGACTCAGGATGGCCGCCGGAAAGCAGCGCATTCCTTTGTTAGCGTTATCATTTTGACGACGCGCATAGGGAGATGCGATGGACTTGCTCACTTTTTGACAATAAAGATAAAAACGGCGTGATGCAGCGGCTGAAACGACGGATTGTTTCGATAAATTCTTTCGCGCTCTCCGACATGTTCAGTAACACTATGTTAACTGCGCGGGCGGCAAAATCGGGTTCGGGATTGCATCGTTACAGAAGGGTCTTTAAGTCGTGTTTTTCAGGTTGAGGCCTTATATTCCCACCGCCTTAATAACGCTTGTTCTGTCCTATGTATGTGTTCAGTATTTGACTGGCAATAAAGGATTTTTTTCTCAGGAACAACGTGATCGTGAGCTTGTTGTCAAGGAGCAGCAGCTTGCAAACCTGACGGCGGAGCGTACGGATCTTGAAGCGCGTGCTAAATATCTGCGCATAGACCATCTTTCTAAAGATTTGTTACAGGAGCGCGCGCGCGTCCTGCTGGGGCTTGCCGAGCCCAACGCCTATGTCATTCGCCTGCCGGCGGCGCCAAACGCCGGTTCCTGACCTGTCTTTAGCCCTTTACGCGAAGGCGCTCCTCTCCTAAAGGAAAGCAGCCTTCGCTGGCATGTGCGCAAATGCGCACAGCGATTCCGTAATAAGCGCGCATCAGCGCGCATGAAATTCAGGCCTTCTTATTCAATGAGGGCCGTGTAATGTTCTACTGTAGGAGGTGTCCATGGCGCGTGCCGCCCAGACCGATACAAAGGCCAGCCCGCAAGGCGGGAAGACCGGCGACAACGCCCGACGCAATGTCTCGAAAGAAGATTTGCTGCATTATTACCGCGAAATGGTGCAGATCCGTCGCTTCGAGGAACGCGCCGGACAGCTCTACGGCATGGGACTGATCGGTGGTTTCTGCCACCTCTATATCGGTCAGGAAGCCGTCGCTGTTGGCATGTATGCCGCCGCCAAAAAAGGCGATCAGGTCATTACCGGCTACCGCGACCACGGCCACATGCTGGCCGCAGGCATGGATCCCAAGGAAGTCATGGCCGAACTGACCGGGCGTTCGGGTGGTTCGTCGAAGGGCAAGGGCGGTTCGATGCACATGTTCGACGTCGAGGCCGGTTTCTTCGGTGGCCACGGTATCGTCGGCGCGCAGGTATCGCTTGGCACGGGCCTGGCCTTCGCCGATCACTATAAGCAGAACGGCAATGTCTCCTTCACCTATTTCGGCGATGGCGCGGCCAATCAGGGCCAGGTCTATGAAAGCTTCAACATGGCCCAGCTCTGGAAGCTGCCGGTCGTGTATGTGATCGAAAACAACGAATACGCGATGGGCACGTCGCTGGCCCGCGCCTCGGCCACGGTCAATCTGGCCGAACGCGGCGCTTCGTTCGGCATTCCGGGCGAAACGGTCGATGGCATGGATGTCTTCGCCGTCAAGGCCGCCGCCGAAAAGGCCGCCGAACACGCCCGCTCCGGCAAGGGCCCCTATATCCTTGAGATGAAAACCTATCGCTATCGCGGCCACTCGATGTCCGATCCGGCGAAATACCGTTCCAAGGAAGAGGTGGACGAGGTCAAGACGACGCGCGACCCGATCGACCACATCAAGACCATGCTGCAACAGGCAGGCGTGTCCGAAGACGAGATCAAGACGCTCGATAACGAGATCAAAACCATCGTGATGGCGGCGGTTGAGTTCGCACAGACGAGCCCGGAACCCGATCCGTCCGAACTGTACACCGACGTTTATCTCGAAGCTTAATTCAGGGCGCACATTCCATGACCGATATTCTTATGCCCGCGCTTTCCCCGACGATGGAGGAAGGCACACTTTCCAAATGGCTGATCAAGGCAGGTGATGAAGTCTCTGCCGGTCAGGTGATCGCCGAAATCGAAACCGACAAGGCGACGATGGAAGTCGAAGCCGTCGATGAAGGCAAGGTCGAGGCCATCCTCGTCGAGGCCGGCACCGAAGGCGTCAAGGTCAATACGCCGATTGCCCGTCTCGAAGGCGGTGCGTCTGCGCCAGCTTCGGCACCGGCAGCCGCCGCGCCTGAAGCCAAGTCCGAAGCCGCGCCTGCGCCCGCCGCTGCTGCGCCGGTCTCCAAGCCGCAATCTGACCCCGATATCCCTGAAGGCACGCCGACCGTGAAAATCACGGTGCGCGACGCCCTGCGCGATGCGATGGCCGAAGAAATGCGCCGCGATGAAAAAGTGTTCCTGATGGGCGAAGAAGTGGCCCAGTATCAGGGCGCTTATAAGGTGTCGCGCGATCTGTTGCAGGAATTTGGCGAGCGCCGCGTGATCGATACGCCGATCACCGAAATGGGCTTTGCCGGTATCGGCGCGGGCGCGGCTATGGCGGGCCTCAAGCCCATCATCGAGTTCATGACGTTCAATTTCGCTATGCAGGCGATTGACCACATCATCAATTCGTCGGCCAAGACGCTTTATATGTCGGGCGGTCAGATCAAGTCGTCCATCGTCTTCCGTGGCCCGAACGGCGCTGCCGCCCGCGTGGCCGCCCAGCACAGCCAGGATTACTCATCCTGGTACGCCAATGTGCCGGGCCTGAAGGTGATTGCGCCTTATGACGCTGCCGACGCCAAGGGCCTGCTGAAGGCCGCCATCCGCGACCCCAACCCCATCGTCTTCCTCGAACACGAGATGATGTACGGGCTGGAATTCGACCTGCCGCAGATTGAGGATTTCGTCCTGCCGATTGGCAAGGCCAAGATCCAGCGCGAGGGTAAAGACGTTACGATCACCGCCCATTCGCGCATGGTCGGCTTCGCCCTCAAGGCCGCCGAACTGTTGGCTGCCGAAGGCATCGACGCCGAAGTGGTCAATCTGCGCACCATCCGCCCGCTCGACATGGACACCATCGTCGCCTCGGTGAAGAAGACCAACCGTCTTGTCACCGTCGAAGAAGGCTGGGGGCCAATGGGCGTCGGGGCCGAAGTGGCCGCCAAGGTCACCGAACTGGCCTTTGACGATCTCGATGCGCCGCCCTTGCGCGTCCATCAGGAAGATGTGCCCATGCCCTATGCCGCCAACCTCGAAGCCCTGACCGTGCCCAGCGTCGAAAAGATCGTCGCCGCCGTCAAGGCCGTCACCTACCGTTAAGGAGCAGCACGCATGACCGATATTCTGATGCCGGCCCTGTCTCCTACGATGGAGGAGGGCATTCTCGCCAAATGGCACGTCAAGGTGGGCGATACCGTCAATGCTGGTGACGTGATTGCCGAGATCGAAACCGACAAGGCCACGATGGAGGTCGAGGCCGTTGATGAAGGCGTGATCGAGGAAATCCTCGTCCCCGCCGGCACTGAGGGCGTGAAGGTTAATGCGCCCATCGCCCGCCTGAGGGGTGAGGGCGGGGCCGCGCCTGCGCCAGCCCCCAAGGCCGTCGCCGAAGCGACCGCCGAACCCAAGAAGGAAGCCGAGGCCAAGGCCGCGCCTGTGGTGGCTTCGGCATCGACTGCGCCCGCCGCTGCCTCCGGTGCGCGCGTCGCTGCTTCGCCTCTGGCCCGCCGTCTGGCCGAGATCAACAAGCTTGACCTCAAGTCGATCAAGGGCACCGGCCCGCATGGCCGCATTATCAAGCGCGACATCGAGGCCAGTATGGCTTCGGGTGGCACAAAGGCCGCCCCGGCGGTTGCGGGCGCTGCTGAACCGCGTAAGGTGCAATCGCTGGAACAGATGGGTATTCCCGCCGGTTCCTACGATCTCGTGCCGCTCGACGGGATGCGCAAGGTCATTGCCCGCCGCATGACCGAATCGTTCCGCGACATCCCCCACTTCCCGCTGACCGTTGACATCGAACTCGACAGCCTGCTGGCGGCGCGCTCGAAGATCAATACGGCGCTCGAATCGCGCGGCGTGAAAGTGTCGGTCAATGACATGATCATCAAGGCGGTAGCCCTGGCGCTCAAGGCCGTGCCGGAAGCGAACGCCTCCTACACGCCCGAAGGCATTGCCATGCACCACCATGCCGACATCGCCGTGGCCGTGGCCATTGATGGCGGCCTGATCACCCCGATCGTGCGCAAGGCGGAAAGCAAATCTCTGGCCGAAATCTCGACCGAGATGAAGGATTTGGCGCAACGCGCGCGTGACCGCAAGCTGAAGCCGGAAGAATTCCAGGGCGGCACCTTCTCGGTGTCCAATCTCGGCATGTTCGGCATCAAGACCTTCACCTCGATCCTGAATGAGCCGCAGGGCTGCATCATGTCGGTGGGGGCGGGTGAACCGCGCGCCGTGGTCAAGGGCGGTCAACTGGCCGTGGCCACCGTCATGTCAGTGACCCTGACCTGCGATCACCGCGTGGTCGATGGCTCCATTGGCGCCAAATTTATCAGCGCTTTCAAGCCGTTGATCGAAGACCCTATTAAAATGTTGGCTTAAGGAGCTGATTCAACATGACTTATGATCTCGTTGTGATCGGTTCGGGCCCTGGCGGTTACGAAGGCGCTATCCGCGCCGCGCAAAACGGCATGAAGGTCGCCATTGTCGAGCGCGAATTGCTCGGCGGCATCTGCCTGAACTGGGGCTGTATCCCCACCAAGGCCCTGCTCAAATCGGCGGAGGTGTTCGATAAGATCAACCATCTCGGCGATTACGGCCTGAGCGGCGAAAAGCCCAGCTTTGACTTTGAAAAAGTGGTGGCGCGTTCGCGCGCCGTGGCCAAGCAGCTCAATGGCGGCGTCGGCTATCTGATGAAGAAGAACAAGATCGACGTGATCGAGGGCTTCGCCACCCTGTCGCCGGGCCCAAAAGATGCACCCGCGCCCAAGGTCACCGTCAAGCTCAATAAGGGCGGCGAACAGGTGGTTGAGGCGAAAAACGTCATGCTGGCGGTCGGGGCACGGGCGCGTGAAATCCCGGCCATTGGCGCGGTTTCCGATGGCGACCGTATTTGGACCTATCGCAACGCCCTGACACCCAACCGTATGCCGAAATCGCTGGTCGTGATCGGTTCGGGCGCTATCGGCATCGAGTTTGCCAGCTTCTACCGTTCGCTCGGTGCCGATGTTACGGTTATCGAGGCGCTCGACCGCATCCTGCCGGTGGAAGACAAGGAAGTCTCGGCTGAGGCGCACAAGGCGTTCGAGAAGCGTGGCCTGAAGTTCCGCGTTGGGGCCAAGGTCACCAAGGTCGAAAAGAGCAAGGACAGCGTCTCAGTTTCGGTGGAACTGAACGGCAAGACCGAGGTTCTGACCGCCGAAGGCTGCATCGTTGCGGTCGGCATCGTCGCCAATACGGACGGCATCGGCCTTGATAAGCTTGGCGTTGAGATGGATCGCGGCCACGTCAAAAACGACAGCCACGGCAAGACCAATGTGAAGGGGCTCTATGCCATCGGCGATTGTGCTGGCCCGCCCTGGCTGGCGCACAAGGCGTCACACGAAGCGATCCACGCCGTCGATTATATGGCGGGCAAGAAACTGAGCAACCTCAATCCGCCGATTCCGGGCTGCACCTACGCCACGCCGGAAGTGGCTTCGGTCGGCATCACCGAACAGGGCGCGAAGGAGAAGGGGCTTGATGTCAAGATCGGCCGCTTCCCGTTCAAGGCCAATGGCAAGGCGATTGCCGCCGGTGAATCGGGCGGTTTCGTCAAGGTCATCTTCGACAAGAAGACGGGCGCTCTGCTGGGCGCGCACATGATCGGTGCCAATGTCACCGAAATGATCCAGGGTTTCTGTCTGGCCATTACGATGGAAGCCACCGAAGAAGACCTGCAAGGTACGGTGTTCCCGCACCCCACCATGTCGGAAGCCATCCTCGAAGCGTCGCTCGACGCCGATGGCCGGATGATCAATCTGTAAACTTGCCGTTTGCAAACAAACTTTAAAAGCCGTCCCGTTATCAGCGGGGCGGCTTTTTCGCATGGCGATTTTACGGTGAATGGGCGTTCATGGCGGGGTGGGGCCATTCACAGGAGCGATCATATGCCTAAGGAATCTTCCGGCCAAAAGGATACGATGGAGCGCGTCATGCACGAGTACAAGCATGGCGAACTGGAAACCGGCACCGGCAAAAAGGTCAAAAGCCGCAAGCAGGCCGTGGCCATTGGTATGCACGAATCCGGCACGACCAATCAGGAAAGCAAGCCCGACAACAGGCGCGCTTACGCCCACACCACGTCCAAGGAGCGCCACGGCAAGACGGCCCGGCAGGAAAAGGAAGGCCACATGCACCACTCACACTGATGCGGTGACCTTCAGGCCAAGCCATTGACGGGCTTGCGGAATGTGGCGCAGGGCTCCCCATTCCAGCAGGCCGATCACGATCAGGCTGATGCCGAAAACCGGCAGAAAAATGCCCAGAGCGATGATGATCACGGCCAGACCCGGCCCCAGTTTCTGTTCGGGCATGAGCATGGGCGCGCCCAGCCTGCCTTCGGGTCGCCTCTGCCACCACATGATCATGGCGCTGGCGCACAGGGTCAGCAGGCCCAGCGCGGTGATAACACCCAGCGCCTGATTGAACGGGCCGAACAACTGGCCTTCGTGCGCCGCCGTGGTGACCCCTATGATCCTGTCGATCAGCGGCTTGTTGCGGAAATCGCTGCGGCTGATGACCTCCAGCATGGCGGGGTCGATCATCATGGTGACGCGCTGCGGGCGATTGCCATTGTCCGACGACAGTTTCCAGAGATGGCCGCCCTTGTCCGGCGGACTGAGAATCGCCGGTGCGGCTATATCGAGTCCGCGCGACATATCGAGAAGATTATCGAGACGCGACATGTCCGGCGCTACGAAACGCTCGGCCTGCAAGGTCTTTTTCTCATCGGCGCGGCCAAGGCTCCAGCCCGCGGCGGCGGCGGGATGGCCCATATTGCGGATGGCTTTCAATTCGCTGCCCCACACATAGGTCCACGGCAAACCGCTCAGCAGCAAGAACAGCACCAGCATCGATATATAAAGGCCGGTGACGGCGTGGATGTCGCGCCAGAAGATGCGTTTGCCCAGTTTGAGGCGCGGATACAAAAGTCCGGCCACGCCCTTAAGATCGCGCGGCCAGCCCAGATAAAGGCCGGTCAGGATCATGACAATGGCCCATGAGGCGGCCAGTTCGACGATGATCTGGCCAAAGCGGCCCGCGAACAGCTCACCGTGAATATCTTTCACAATCTCGATAAAGCGCGCGTTTTCAGGCACCTGTTTCAATATCTGCAAAGTTTTCGGATGGACATAGACGCGGATTTTCTCGGCGTGCCGCACCACGGTGATGCGCGCCGCGTCATGGAGGTCGGGGCGCACCTCGATGGCGGCAAAGGTCGATCCTGGCACCGCCTTTAGGGCTGCCGCCACCTGACTCTGCGCTGAGGCAGGCGCGCCTGAAAAGGCCAGATGATCGTATTTCGCATCTATCGCCGCCTCAATCTGCGGTTTGAACAGGTAGATCGGGCCGGTGAGGCAGAGAACGACGATAAAGGGTATGCAGAACAGGCCGGCATAGAAGTGCCACCGCCAGATCATGCGGTAATCAATCAGCCTGCGGCTGAGGCGAATAAAATGCGCGGCCTGTTCTTTCATGACATCCCCTAATTCTTTGTTTTATCGCTCTTTCTTATCCAAAAAGTGGCATCCACTTTTTGGGAAAACGCTCTAGTAACTGTATTTCAGCCCGGCGATGATCGTGCGCTGGGTGAAGGGGTGGTAAAGGAAATACGACCGGTTATTGAGGTTATCGACGCCGATCTCAGCCGACAGATGCGGGTTGATCTTATAACGGACATGGGCGTCCATGACGAAATAGCCGCTGAAACCGGTATAGGTATTGGCATAGGTGTCGGAATTGTCGATCGTGCCGAAGCTGCGGTCGCTGTAGCGCGCTGCCAGGGTGAGGTCGAGCTTGGGTGTCGGGCTGTAGGTGGCCACCAGCGCCCCGCGCAGTTTCGGCAGTTGCGGCAGGTTTTTGCCCACCGCGGGTGCATAGGCCGTGTCCTTGTCGATTTTCGCATCGACATAGGTGACCCAGCCGGAGAGTTGCAGCCCCTTGATCAGCACATCCTGCTGATCGGCTACCAGTTCAATGCCGGTGGCGCGGGTACGGTCGATATTCTGCACATAGCTATAGAGGGTGGACGATCCGGCCACGAGCGGCGCGCTCTGCGAAATCAGAGCATTGGCAATCGTTTCGTTGAACAGCGAGACGCGCGCGCTGCCACTGTCCCACTGGCGCTCCGCCGACAGTTCCGAAGAGACGGCGCGTTCCGGCCGCAGGTTCGGATTGGGCACCGACAGGACAGCACCCGTCGTCACTGTCTGGTACAGTTCGGTGACGGTCGGGAAGCGTGAGGCCGCGCCGATGGAGGCCTTCAGCATCCAGTCGGGCGTCGGGTTATAGGCCAGAACCAGCTTGGGCGAGACGGCGTCGCGTTGCAGGTCGGGCTGACGGACATCGAGCGCCGGGGAGGCCGAATAGTTGACGCCGTCAAAGGCGCGCCAATGTTCGAAACGGATACCGCTCGTGAGTTTCAGGCGCGGGGTGATCGTGAGCGCATCCTGCACCCACAGGGCTTGGGTCTGTGTGCGGCCCGCGCTCGAACTGTTGACCGTGCCGGGTGCGCCGTCGATCCAGTCCGACAGCCTGTATTGCGGATTATTGAGCTTGAAGGCGTCCTGATGCGCGCCGAAAGTGACGATATGGGCGGCATTGGGCCGCCATGTGCCCTTGGCGTCGAGCGTGTACCAGCCCGTACCGTCCAGCCAGGCACCGGTGCCGGGGCCGCCGGTAAAGCCTGCGGGCAGGACGGCGGTCGGTGTGCGCTGATGGCTTTTCTGGTAATCGAAGGTCGAGGCCGTCAGGCTGTAATCGAAGACGCCGCCGGTATGTGAGGTCAGGGACAGCGCTTGCGCGATCTGGGTTTCATCGAGATGATAGACGCCTTTGGAAAAGGCGCTGGTATAGACCGGGGCATTATTGGCATCGCGCAAATAGGTATTGACCGTGGCATCATCGTTATTTTTAAAGACGCCAAACGTGTAGGCCGCGGTCAGGGTGGGGGTCAGGTCATAGGTCAGGCGGCCCGACAGATTGTCCTGAATCTGGTGCTCCAGCCCGCCGGAGCCCAGCACCTCCACCGGCACGCGGGTGCGATTGGCGTCGGCATAGGCGCCGGTCGTGCCTGCCGGCGCGGAAGCCGCCGTCACATAGGTCAGGGGCTGGGCGTTGGTGTCGAGGTGATTATAGCTGAGCCGCCAGGCAAAGCGGTCGGCGCGGTCACCGATGCTGCCGGCGATGCGGCCCGTACCGTAACTGTCGTCGTCGCCATATTTTTTGAAAGCCTGCGAACCGCCCTGCACCTCCAGCGTGCCTTCCAGCTTTGATGGCATCCGCGTGGTGAATTCGATGACGCTGCCCATCGAATTACCGGCATAGGCGGCGGAAAACGGGCCATACAGCACATCGACGCGGCTGACGGCTTCCGGTGCGATCAGGCCCCATTTCGGCGAGGCCGAGGTGTTGTTATTGCCGATCAGGGCCGAGATCAGGATGCCATCGACATAGATCAGGCTGCGCGCCGAACCGCCGACGCCGGAGGTGCGCGTGGTGATGGGGGCTTGCGTATCGCCGATATGGCGCTGACGGATCAGCACATTGGGCACGTAGCGCAGCGTGTCTTCGGGGGTGACGACATTGACCGCCTTGCCGAGCGCTTCGGCGGTGACGCCTTCGGTCGTGGTCGGCACATTGGGCGCGCGGCGCTGGCCGGTCACCACGATTTTGGTGGGCGTGTCGGCCTGGGCGACGGAGGCCATGATGGCGGGCAGGGAGGCGGAACTGGCGAGCGCCAGCAAAAGAAAGCGGGTTGTCATGGAGAGAGTCCGTTGGTCAGGAATAAGCATGAAGGCGCGCCAGCGTAAAACGCGGGCGCGGCGTGACGTTCAGCTTAAATCTGTGACGGTGGCCCGCAGGAATAGGGACGCGGCGGGGCACGGGCCTTGACGGGCGAGGTGCGTTGCAGCGGGCAGAAGGCAATGTGTTCGACGCGGTAAACGGCAGGCACATAGGTCTGAACCGGCGTCTGGATCGCCGTCAGAGACGCCAGCACGCAATCGGCGCATTTCAGGCCTTGCAGGCCCTTTTTGTGCGTATCGATATTGAGAATTTTCGCCAGACCTGGCTCAACAATCGGCTGGCTGTCAATGCCTGACGAACACAGGACGAGGCGCTGGCCGCTCTCCGATTCAACCGCCATGACCTGCGGCGGAAACAGCACCTGCGTGAACAGGGCCAGGGCCACGACGACCAGCGCCCAGAAGCGAACTTCCTGAGCGGGCATAAATGCAGCCGCGGTCGTGCGGCGGGTCATGATGGCCGGGTAACGGGCCTGCGACCATCTGTCAAGTGCGGCGACCGGACGCAGGGGCCAGGTCAGAGGGCAAGGTCAGGCATCGCTTTTGAATCGTTCAACCTGTCGCGTCCACAGGGTTTCGGTATGACCGAGCCAGACTTTCAGGTCGGCCATGGGCTGCGGTCGCAGGCCGTAAACCCGTACGCGCGCATCGGTATGGAGCGGCACTTCGCTGATCATGCCAAGCGTTTTCAGTACCCGCAGATGACGGCTGAGGGCGGCGGGCGACAGGCCGATGCGTCGCGCCAGTTCACCCGCTGGCAGGGGCTGGGCGCACAGGATTTCGATCACCTGCCGCCGGTTTGGATCGGCCAGAGCCGCCAGTGTCTGATCGAGTGTAACCGTCATGGCCGCCGTGTCTCCGTGAAGGCGATAGTTATTTCTATAAAAACGGAATTATTATCATGTTGAATAAGATGAGTATTTTATATCATAAAATTCCCGATGTCTCGAAAGTTTAACGATAAGGGCAATATTTAATGATATTGTTAAATATAAAAAAGCCGTCAAATTCTGACTGACGGCGAGTTCTTTACCGGCTATCAGGCGGCAGGCGTTTTCAGTTCCGCCAGCTTTTGCAGGGTGACATAGTCGGTTTTGCCGGAGCCCAGAACCGGCACAGTATCGACCTTGACGATCGTCTTCGGAATGGCCAGGGCAGGGGTGCCATTGGCCTTGGCCCAGTTCGCCAGACGTGTGGAATCGGCGTCCCTGTTGTCGGTGACCAGCACGAGCCGTTCGCCTTTTTTCGCGTCCGAAACGGCGATGACAGCGTGACGATTTTCGGGCCAGACCTCTTCGGCGATGCGCTCGACGGCGGTGAGCGAGATCATCTCACCGGCGATCTTGGCGAAGCGCTTGGCGCGGCCCAGAATACGCACAAAGCCTTCTCCGTCGATATGCACGATGTCGCCGGTATCGTGCCAGCCGTCCTTCGGTTTTTCGAGCACATAGGGGCTGTCGATATTGATATAGCCCGCCATGACATTCGGCCCCTTCACCCACAGCCGTCCACCGACCGGAATACCGTCCACTGGCTCCAGCCGCGCTTCGATGCCGGGCAGCAGGCGGCCTACCGTGCCGAAATGGTTGTTGTCGGGATAGTTGACCGCCACCACGGGCGAGCATTCGGTGACGCCATAGCCTTCGAGAATGGGTATGCCGTCGAATTGCGTGGCGAAAAGATTATGCGTTTCGTCGCGCACTTTCTCCGCGCCGCAGACGATGAATTCCAGCGACTGGAAATCTTCCGGCTGGCCGGAGCGCGCATATTGATTGAGGAAGGTGTCGGTCGAAAACAACAGCGATGCTTTTGATTCGCGCAGTAGGTCGGGGATCTGCTTGACGTGCAGCGGCGACGGATACTGAAAACTGCGCAAGCCCGCCAGCAGCGGCAGGACGATGCCGCCGGTCAGGCCGAGCGAATGGAAGATGGGCAGGGGATTGAAAATGACCCATTCCGGCTTAAGCGCGATATGGGCCTCGATCTGGCGCGTATTGGCGACCAGATTGGACTGTGTCAGCACCACGCCGCGCGGGCTGCCGAAACTGCCGGAGGTAAACAGGATGACGCCGGTATCGTGCGGCCTCATCTTTTTGGCGAACAGGGCGGGCGCTTTCGAGGCGATGACGCCGAAAAGCTTGTCGGCCAGCCCCACCTCCTTGCGGATGTCGTCGAGATAGATGATGCGGACATAGCCGCGCATCGCTTCGATCAGATCCTCCAGCTTGCCCTGCTCGACGAAGCGGCGCGAGGTCAGCACGGTCTTGAGCTGGGCGGTCTGGGCGGCGGCGCGGATATTGGCCTGTCCGGCGGTGAAATTGATCATCACCGGCGTGCGGCCAAGCGCGTGCAGGGCATAAAACGACACAGCCGCTCCGGCCGAGGTCGGTAACATCATGCCGATGCGCGGTTCATCGCCGAGATGACGCTTCAGCAGACGGGACAAAGCAAAAACGCCGGTCAGGAACAGGCCATAGGACAGCGGCTTGCGATCCTGATCCTCGATAATGATCTTGCCCGATCCGAAGCGCTTCTGCGCCGCGCTCAGGGCTTCGAATAACGATACATTATAATCTTCAGCCCGTAATTCGCGCTTCATGCGCTTCCTGCTCTCTGCGATCATGGATTTTCCACGATCATAGACGAAGCGCCGGGCGCGTCAAAGGCGAAGATGACGATCCCGTGAGACCGGGTGCGCCGCGCGCCAGGGCCGGTTATGATTGGCGCATCAAACTCAAACCGCTCATACTCGCCCTGTCTCTGGCTCTGTCTCTGGCGTTCGCGCTGCCCGCCCTTGCCGAAGCGCCATCGCCGACGCCCGCCGATCTCTATGGCGATCTGTTTCTCAGCGTGCAGATGCAGCACGTCTTTCCGGACGGCAAAAACTTTGTCGATGCCGTGGCCAGACGCCCGGCGGCGGCGATCATGGCCGATTACCGCGCGCAAAAGCCGCAAACGTCGGACGCCCTGCGCGCTGGCGTAACCCGCGCCCTGCTGGCCAATTATCCCGATCTCGATTCGGCCGATTAGAATGGAAGGTCTTCAGAAAGTTGGACCACGGATAGACACGGATGACGACCTGTGGCCGTCACACGGATAAGGTCAGAAATCTGCTCTTATCCGTGTGGCCGCTTGCGACCGTCCGTGTCTATCCGTGGTGAATTTCTTGAGGAAAGCCGCTTTTAAGGGCGGTTCAGGGCTATGCTCGTCTGTCCTAAGGCGCGGGTGACGTCTGAGTATCGAGAAAAGCCGTCAGTTCGCCGCCGAAGGCCTGTTCCCCGGCGCTGGTGGCCAGCTTGCAGCGCGGCACATGGGCGCACAGGGCCGAGGCGGCATTCAGGGCCGATGTAACGGCTGTTTTCGGCTCGAACAGGCGCACCGGCGCGCCGTGCTGGCGCAAGGCGACCACCGGCAGATGCAGGCTGGTGACACCGGCATAGGCCCCGGCCATCTGCTTGCGCCACGGATCACTTTTGATACGCAAGCGAAGATCGGGATTCTCCATCTGCCAGCTTTGGGCGATCCCGCCCCAATAGCCGGGCAAGGGCTGGTCACGGTGCCACAGCGTACCGGGCGCGATCCCGCCGCCGAGATAGGGATTGAAGGCCACAAAACCGGCATAGGCCCTGTCCTTCAGCAGGGTGGACAGCGACAGGGCGGTGATGGCGCTATAGCCGCTGCCGACGACAAACAACGGCTTGTCGGGCGAGGGATGGATCAGGTCGCGGATCAGGCCCGCCGCCACAGCCTCGGCATCGTGGTCGTTGGGCGCATAGATGGCCTTGCCCTGCAACAGATAGTGGCCCGCGCCACCCTGACCCGGCGGCTCCAAAATCCATACGCCATAGCCCGCGGCCAGCAATTGCCGCGCCAGTTCGAAATAGACCTCCGCCGGATAATCGGCATCGGCCAGGATCAGCACCTGAGCATGAGGATTGACCGGGGGCGAGGCCACGCCATAACGCGCTTCGGGCAGGCCATCGGCGCGGTAGCCATCCCAGACAAAGCCTTCGGGCGGGTAATATTGCGGGGCCAGACCGGAGGGTATGCGGCTGGCCAGAAACGCCTGTCCCGGCTGGCGGTCATGCCCGCCTTTCTGGCGCGAACAGCCCGCCATGCCAAGACTTAAGGTCAGGGTCAGAATGAGAATGGATGGCAAGAGGTAAGGATTGCGCATCCGGCGAGTTTAGGCGAGATTCCATAACGCGGCCATGACATTCGCACAGAAACAGTAGCGTAATGTGACTTGATATTACCGCGCAAAAAGACCAATTAGGCCTTGGCAACCTTGTGCCGGTCGACAAGTCTGTATCATGCCCACCGTTATCAATCGTCTCGCCGAGTCAGGCGCCCGCGAACTGCGTCACCCCGAAAAGCAGAATCGCCCCGATTCGCCGATCCTCAAAAAACCCGACTGGCTGCGCGTCAAGGCACCCGGTTCGTCGGGCTATGCCGAAACGCAGAAGATCGTGCGTGACGCCAAGCTGGTGACGGTGTGCGAAGAGGCGGCCTGCCCGAATATCGGCGAATGCTGGTCGAAGAACCACGCCACCATCATGATCATGGGCGACACCTGCACGCGCGCCTGCGCCTTCTGCAATGTCAAGACCGGCCTGCCGGAAGCGCTTGACGCCGATGAGCCGAGGCGCGTCGGCGAAACCGTGGCTCTGATGAAGCTGGCGCACGTCGTCATCACCTCGGTGGACCGCGACGACCTGAAAGACGGCGGCGCTGAACATTTCGCCGAAGTCATCCGCCAGATCCGCGCCCAATCGCCGCAGACGACCATCGAAATCCTGACGCCCGATTTTCTGCGCAAGGAAGGCGCGGCTGAGATTGTCATCGACGCCAAGCCCGATGTGTTCAACCACAATCTGGAAACCGTGCCGCGCAACTATCTGAAAATCCGTCCTGGTGCGCGCTATTTCCATAGCTTACGTTTGCTGGAGCGCGTGAAGGAACGCGATCCGCAACAATTCACCAAGTCCGGCATTATGGTCGGCCTTGGCGAAACACGCGAAGAGGTGATGCAGGTCATGGACGATATGCGTTCGGCCGGTATCGATTTCATCACCATCGGCCAGTACTTGCAGCCAACGCGCAAGCACGCCGCCATCGATCGTTTCGTGACGCCGGAAGAGTTCAAGGCTTACGAATCGATTGCGCGCGCCAAGGGTTTCCTGATGGTGTCGTCGTCGCCGCTGACGCGCTCATCGCACCATGCCGGTGAGGATTTCGAGCGTCTGCGTGCCGCCCGCGCCGCTGCCAAAGCGCGCGGGGTCTGACGCTTGGCGACCTTCCGGCTTGAGCGCCATTTACCTTATGACGCTGATGCGCTGTGGGCGCTGGTCGGCGATGTCGAGCACTACCCCGACTTCATTCCGTGGATCAAGCGCCTGCGTGCCTATAACCGCGAGGCACCGCAACCGGGCCACAGCCGTTTCGATGCCGATGTCAGTGTCGGTTTCAAGATGCTGACCGAAACCTTTTCGACGCGCATTGTCCGTAATCCCGATGCGCGCAGCGTCGATATTGGCCTGATCAAGGGGCCGTTTCGCACGCTGAAAGGCCACTGGACGTTTACGCCCGACGAGACGGGCACGCAGATCGGCTTCGATATGGAGCTGGATATTCGCAATCCGCTCCTCAACGCCCTGTTCAAGGCCAATTTCAACCTGGCCGTCTCGCGCCTGATGAAATGCTTCGAGGATCGCGCCGCCGCTACGCTGACACCGGTTTAGAGCGGTCTGCATTCTGATTGAATCGGTCAAAGGAATGCAACCCGCTCTACATTTTACGTTTTTCCGCATCTCGCATTCATTTTGTAAGTCAAATTAAATGCTCGTTGCTCTAGGCATTGGTGCCCGGTTCCAGAACGTCGAGCGCCCATTGCAGGGCGTGTTCGACGCTCTTTTCACGCACCCTGTCACGGCCCATATCGCCAAACGTCATTTTTTGGGCGTAGGTGACGATTTCCTGTTCTGGATCAATATAGCTGAGGCCGAAACAGACGAGGCCCACCGGCTTTTCCGGCGTGCCGCCGCCCGGCCCGGCAATGCCGGTGACGCTGAGCGCGATCTGCGCTCCGGCGGTTTTCAGGCCGCCTTCGGCCATGCTGGCGGCCACTTCGATACTGACCGCGCCATAACTGGCCAGCAGATATTCCGGCACCCCGACCATCGCGCTCTTGGCGGCATTGGCATAGGTGACGAAGCCCGACTGGAACACATCGGAAGACCCGGCGATGCTGGTAATGGCGGCGGCGATCAGCCCGCCCGTGCAGCTTTCGACCGTGGCGATGGTTTTTTGCTGCTCGCGCAAACGCTCGATGAGCCGGGCGGCAAGCCGTGATGTGTGCATGAATCCGACCAGCTCAAAGAAAAAGAGCGCGAACCGAAATTCGCGCCCTTGAAAATGAATTAGGCAACGCCCTCAAACAAAGGCGCATCGAGCCGCTCATTGGCGAAATCCCAGTTGACCAGCTTGTCGAGGAAGGTTTCGATGAATTTCGGACGCAGGTTCTGGTAATCGAGATAATAGGCGTGTTCCCAGACGTCGAGCGTCAGGATCGGCTTGTCGCCCTTGGTGAACGGGTTTTCACCGTTCGGCGTCTTGGTGACCTTCAGCTTGCCATCGGAACCCAGAACCAGCCAGGCCCAGCCGGAGCCGAACTGCGTGGCGCCCGCCATCTTGAATTGCTCAACGAAAGCGTCGAACGAGCCGAAATCGGCATTGATCTTGTCGGCAATCTTGCCGGTGGCCGCGCCGCCGCCATTGGGCTTCATCGAATGCCAGAAAAAGGTGTGGTTCCACACCTGCGCCGAATTGTTGAAAACGCCGGGGTTCTTGCCTTCTGACGCCTTGATGATCTCGACCAGCGACTTGCCCTCAAATTCGCTGCCGGGCAGGGCCTTGTTGAGGTTATCGACATAGGCCTTATGGTGCTTGCCGTGGTGAAAGCTGAACGTATTGGCCGACATATACGGCTCAAGCGCATCGGAGGCATAGGGCAGGGCGGGCAGTTCGAATGTCATGGCAGACCTCACGGCTTGAATGGAAAAGGAAAACGCTACCTTCGTGATATATTCGGCGTTACCGCCTATTGCAAGGGAAGGCTTGGCGAAACTTTGCCTTAAATTACCATAAAAATTCAATGGTTTTCTGTCTGGCGTCAGATTTCAATCATACAAACCGCCTGGGCCGCCAGACCTTCGCCGCGACCGGTAAAGCCCATGCCCTCGGTGGTCGTGGCCTTGACCGAAACCTGTTGGATTTCAAGGCCAAGTATAGCAGCGAGGCGCGCCCGCATCGCTTCGCGGTGCGGTTTGATCTTCGGCTGTTCGCAGATCAGGGTGACATCGATATTGATGATGGCACCGCCTTTCTGGCGGATCAGTTGGGCGGCGTATCTGAGGAACAGATCGGATGACGCGCCCTTCCATTGCGGATCGCTGGGCGGGAAATGATCACCGATGTCGCCCAGCGCCGCCGCGCCCAGCAGGGCATCGGTCAGGGCGTGTAGCCCCGCATCGGCATCGGAGTGGCCGATCAGGGTCTGGCTGTGCGCGATCTCGACGCCGCACAGCCAGACGCTTTCGCCTTCCCCCCAGCGGTGGGCATCGAAACCCTGTCCGATTCTGATCTGTTTCAAAGGCTTGCTCGCATGTAAAAGGGCTTCGAGAAGGGCGAAATCCTCGCCATAGGTCAGCTTGTGCAGGGCGATGTCGCCTTCGACCAGAGCGACCACAATGCCGCTATGCGCTGCCACCATCGCCTCATCGGTGGCGGTTTGCCCGGTCGGCCAAGCCGCATAGGCGCGCAGAATATCGCCATAACGAAAGGCCTGCGGTGTCTGGGCGCGCCACAAATCCTCACGCGGCGGCGTGTCGATAATCAGGCCGTCGGCGCTCTTTTTGAGCGTGTCGGTCACCGGCAAAGCCAGAATGGCGGCGCGGTTCTGTTCCAGCGCAGCCAGCAATTTGCCGATATGGCTTGCCTTCAGCAAGGGACGGGCGGCATCGTGGATCATGACCAGATCCTCATCAGCGGCCGTCAGCGCCTTCAGGCCGTTGACCACGGAATCCGCCCGCTGGCCGCCCCCGGCCACGACCTGAACCCGCGCGCCATAGGCCTGTTCGGCGCGCGCCACATCCTCCGGCGGCACGACGATGACGATTTGCCCAGCCTCGGCGAAGGCCGTCACCGACCAGTCGAGGACGGGCTTGCCACCCAGCGGCATCCACTGCTTCTTGCCGCCGGAACGGCTGCCGGATCCGCCGGCCACGATGATGGCGTGAAAGGTCATGCTGGCTGTTTATCCCGAAATAGACGCGGCGCAAGCTGGAAGATTGGCATTCGCGCCGCTTTCTTGTACACAGCCGCCCATGACAGCTAAAGCCCTCAAGATCGGTGATGTACATGTGCCCGGCCGCGTGCTGATCGCGCCGATGACGGGCGTGTCCGATCTGCCGTTTCGCCAGATAGCGCATAAGCACGGCGCGCCCTATGCCGCCACGGAGATGGTGGCCTGCGCCGAGATGGGCGGCACGCGCGCCGACATCCGCCGCAAAGCCCAGCTTGGCGACCATTCCGGCCTGAAGATCATCCAGCTTATCGGCCGCGATCCGGTTCATATCGCACGCGGCGCAAAACTGGCCGAGGAGGCCGGAGCCGACATTATCGACCTCAATTTCGGCTGCCCCGCCAAGGAGGTGACCGGCGTTCTGTGCGGATCGGCCCTGATGCGCGACCTCGATCAGGCCGAACGGATCATGACGGCGGCGCTTGAGGCCACATCGCGTCCCGTCACGGTCAAGATGCGCCTCGGCTGGGACGACAACAGCCACAATGCCGCCGAACTGGCGCAGCGCGCCGAAAAACTGGGTATCAGGGCCCTGACCGTGCATGGCCGCACCCGCCAGCAATTCTATAAGGGTCAGGCCGACTGGTGCGCCGTGGCCACGGTCAAGCGGGCGGTCAGCATCCCGGTCATCGTCAATGGCGATATTGTCGATCTGGCCTCGGCGCGCACAGCGCTTCGGCAATCGGAGGCCGACGGCGTGATGATCGGGCGCGGCATCTATGGCCGTCCGTGGTTCGCCAGCCATCTCGACCGGGCGCTCAACGACAACAGGCCCATGCAGGAAATGGATCTGGCCACGCGCGCCGACATCCTGATCGAGCACATGCAGGCCAGCCTTGATTTCTATGGCGCCGCTTTGGGCCTGCGCATGTTCAAGAAGCATCTCGGTGCCTATATCGAGGCCTCGACCCACGATCCCGATCCGTTGATACGTCGTCAGGACAAGGGCCGCCTGTGTCGCATGGACGATCCCGAAGAAATCGAAACCGCCGTCCGGGCGTTGATGCAGGCCTGAAGAGGCTGAATTTCGATAAATTTGCCGCACATAGACAATATAGTTGTTGATATTTGGACACAGTAGTGCGCAAATGCCACGCATATGCTCATGGTCTGGATGGCACTTTGAAAGAGGCTCACGCAAGACGGCGCTGGCATTTCTGGTTGTCCCGCAATCTGCGCAGCCTTCGCGCGGCGGGACTGCAAAAGCTGCTGCTTGGCGCGGGCTATGGCGCGTCGATCCTGACCACCGCCTTCGTGATGTGGCTGATCGTGGCCACGCCCGGCACCGGGCCGGTCAGTCAGGTCGGCAATTACCTGCTCATCCTGATCTGCCTCAATATGGTGCTGCTGCTCGGCCTGATGTCGGTCGTGGTGATGCGTGTCATCCGCATTGCGCGCAGCCGGGGTGCCGATGCCGGGGCGCGCCTGCACCTGCGCTTTGTTTTCCTGTTTTCGCTGGCCGCCGTGGCCCCGGCCATCATCGTGGCCCTGGCCTTCGGCTTCCTTAATCGCGGCATCGACACCTGGTTTTCCGACCGGGTGAAAACCTCGGTTGAAAACGGCGCGGCCATCGCCAAGACCTATATCGAGGCCCAGCACGAAACCTCGTCACAGGCGCTGACCCATATCCAGAAGCTGATCGAAACCGATGATGCGCGCAAACTCTTCCCCGACCGGCTGGCGTTTTCGATTGCGCTGCGCAACGCCTTTACCGACCGCGGCGACCTGACCGCCGTCTATATTGTCGATCCCGCCGGACAGGTGCTGGCCCGCGCCGAAAGCCCCGATGCGCCGGTCTATATGGCCCCGCCCGAAGACGCCATCGCCGACGCCAATGCCAATGGCGCGGTCGGCTTCACCGCGCCCGACGCCGAACGGCTTTTGTATCCGCTGCAAAATTATAATGGTGCCATCCTCTATGGGCTGAAAACCTGGCCACCCAATATCTGGCAGAAGCTGCAAGCCTCCAGTCAGGCCATTACCGATTACCGCGACACCACAGCGCGCAAGGCCCGCGCCCAGACCATCTTCATGCTGGCCTATGTCGAGGCCGTGCTGCTGGTGCTGATCGGCGCGATCTGGGGCGGGGCCTCGGCGGCGGAAAGCATAGCCGTGCCGGTGGCCCGTCTGGTGCAGGCGGCAGGTAAGGTGGCGGCGGGCGATCTCAATGCGCGCGTCATGACCAGCAAGCAGTCGGAAGACATCGCCGTCCTGTCACGCGCCTTCAACCATATGACCTCCGATCTGCAAAGCCAGCAACTGGCGCTGAAATCGGCGGGCGAGGAGGCCGAAAGCCGCCGCCGCTTTATCGAAACCGTGCTGTCGGAAATCAGCGCCGGTATTATCGGCCTCGATGTGCTGGAGCATGTTTCGGCCATCAACCGCCATGCCGCCAACTTCCTCAGCACCAGCGCCGAGGACGCGCTGGGCCGCAATATTCGTGAAATCGCCCCGGAAATCGCAGATCTTCTCGATAAGGCCAATGTGCACCGCGTCGAGGAGGAAGAGGTCGATCTCGTGCGTCTCGGCGAAACGCGGCGCGTGCGCGTGCGCGTGTCCGGGCTGGAAACCGGCGGTGCAGTGCTGACGTTTGACGACATCACGCGCCTGATCGCGGCCCAGCGTAACGCCGCCTGGAAGGACGTGGCGCGGCGCATCGCCCACGAAATCAAGAACCCGCTGACACCGATCCAGCTTTCGGCCGAGCGGTTGCAGCGCAAATATCGCGCGCAGATTCAGACCGATACCGAGACTTTTGATCGCCTGACCGACACCATTGTGCGTCAGGTCGGCGATATTGGCCGCATGGTTGATGAGTTTTCGTCGTTTGCGCGGATGCCCGCGCCCAATTTCGCCGAGGAAGAGGCCGCCGAACTGGTGCGGGCCTGCGTCTTTTCGCAGCGCGTGGCCCGCCATGATATTTCGGTCGAGATCGTCGAGCCTCTGCCTGAGGTCAAGGTGGTGTGCGATGGGCGGATGCTCAGTCAGGCGCTTGGCAATGTGCTGAAAAACGGCGGCGAGGCCATTTCGTCGCGTCTGATGCGCGAAGGCCGGGCGGAAAGCCATGACACCGATACGATTGTCGGCCACTTGCGCGTGGAGATGCGGCTGGAAGCGGGTGAACTGGTGATCGAGGTCGAGGATGACGGCATTGGCCTGCCTGAAAAAGACCGCGACCGCCTGACTGAGCCTTATGTCACGACACGCGAAAAGGGCACAGGCCTCGGCCTGGCGATTGTAAAGCGTATTCTGGAAGACCACGGCGGTGAGTTCTATCTCAATGACGCGGTTGTTTTAAGCGGCGCGCGGGCTGTCCTGCGTCTGCCGAGGCAACAAACGGGTTTCCGCCCGGATGTCGCCAGTGAAGGTTCCGATAACGGGCCGCACAACATGATGAGGGTCTGATGAAAGTATCGTCTGGCGTTGATATTCTGGTGGTGGATGACGAGGCGGATATCCGCGAGCTGATCGCGGGCATCCTCGAAGACGAGGGCTATGCGGTGCGTACCGCCGCCGACTCCAATGCAGCCTTACGCGCCATCCGGGCCCGTAAGCCGTCTTTGTGTGTGCTCGACATCTGGATGCAGGGCGGCGGGCTCGACGGGCTGGAACTGCTCAGTGTGATCCACGAACTCGATCCCGATATTCCGGCGATCATGATCTCCGGCCACGGCACGATCGAAACCGCCGTGACGGCGATCAAGCGCGGCGCGTTTGATTTTATCGAAAAGCCCTTCAAGACCGAACGGCTGATCATGGTGGTGCAGCGCGCGCTCGAACTGACGAGCCTGCGCCGCGAAAACAAGCGCCTGCGCAATCAGGCCGTGGTGCCCGATGGCCTGATCGGCAATTCGGCGGCGGCGCAACTGCTGCGATCCACCATCGCCAAGGTGGCCCCGGCCAATTCGCGCATCATGATTTCCGGCCCGGCGGGTTCGGGCAAGGAGCTGGTGGCGCGCATGATCCACGAGGCCAGCCCGCGCGCCAAGTGCGAATTTGTGCCGATTTCCGCCGCCGGCATGACGCCGGAGCGCCTCGATGTCGAACTGTTCGGCGAGGAGGGCGAGGGCGGGCGCACGCGCAAGGTCGGCGTGTTCGAGCGCGCGCACGGCGGCACGCTGTTCCTCGACGAGGTGGCCGACATGCCGCCGGAAAGCCAGAGCCGCATCCTGCGCGTGCTGGTCGAGCAGCGCTTCACCCGTGTTGGCGGTGCGCAGGACGTGCAGGTCGATGTGCGGGTGATTTCCTCAACCTCGAAAGACCTGGCGTCCGAGATTGCGGCAAACCGTTTCCGTGAAGACCTGTTTCACCGCCTGAATGTGGTGCCGGTGCGCGTGCCGGGCCTGTCCGAACGGCGCGGCGACATCGCCGAACTGGTCACCTATTTCATCGAGCGCATCAGCATGGCGCAGGGCCTGCCCAAGCGCATCCTGTCGGAAGATGCGATGGCGACCTTGCAGGTGCATGAATGGCCGGGCAATGTCCGTCAGTTGCGCAATAATATCGAGCGCCTGCTGATCCTGGCTTCGGGCAATCCCTCCGATCCGATCACCGCCGAAATGCTGCCTTCCGAAGTGGTCGAATCGGCGGTGGCGGGGGCTATCCGACCGGAACGAATCATCGCCCTGCCGCTGCGCGACGCGCGTGAAGTGTTCGAGCGTGAATATCTGTCATCGCAGATCGTGCGGTTCGGCGGCAATATATCGCGCACAGCTAATTTCATCGGCATGGAGCGCTCGGCCCTGCACCGTAAGCTGAAATCGCTGGGTCTGGCCCATATTCGTGGCGACGAAGACGAGATTTAGGTGCTAATGACTGCGCCTTGTTCAGTTGCTGTTTAGCCGGATTATCCCATGCCCCGTATCGCCTATGTCAATGGCCTCTATACCCGCGCTTCTGAGGCCGCCGTATCGATCGATGATCGCGGTTATCAGTTCGCCGATGCCGTCTATGAGGTCTGGTCGGTATTTGATGGTCGGTTAGCCGATGCCGAAGGTCATCTCAACAGATTGGACAGAAGCCTGCGGGAGTTGCAGATTATGCAACCCATGCCGCGCAGCGCCCTGCTGACCGTGCTGAATGAGGTGGTGCGGCGCAATCGCATCAGTGAGGGCATGGTCTATTTGCAGGTCAGCCGGGGCGTGGCACCCCGCGATCACGTCTTTCCCGCCGACATCATGCCGTCCGTCGTCATCACCGCCAAACCTGTGGACCGCGAAGCCGCGGCGCGCAAGGCCGAGGCTGGGATTCGCGCCATCAGCGCGCCCGATACGCGCTGGGGCCGCTGTGACATCAAAACCATCGGCCTTTTGCCCAATGTGCTGGCCAAACAGGCGGCGCGCGAACGCGGCGCAGGCGAGGTGATCTTCATCGACCGCGACGGTCTGGTGACGGAAGGCGGTTCCACCAATGTCTATATGGTCACCCGTGAAGGCGTCATCAAAACGCGCGCGCTCAACGCCAATATCTTAGGCGGCGTGACGCGCCTCAACCTGCTGCCACTGATGCGCGAAAGCGGCCTGGATGTGCGCGAGGAAGCCTTCACACTGGCTGAGGCCAAGGCCGCCGCCGAGGTCTTCATCACCGCCGCCACCAGTCTGGTCATGCCGGTCGTGGCTATTGATGACCGCAGAATCGGCGACGGCGTTCCGGGCCCGATCGCCACCGCCCTGCGCGAAGCCTATATCGATCAGGCACGCCGCACCGCAGGTTTGTAAAATAAATTTACCGCAACACGGTTGAAAAAGGGGTAAGTCATGCCCTAATGTTGCACTTGTGATTGTGTGGAGGGTATCGTGCCTTCCAATAATGCAACGAGAAGGGCCGACAATGTCCCACGAAAAAAAGCAAAACCTGCAAGACACGTTTCTGAACAGTGTCCGTAAAACAAAAACCCCTCTGACCATCTTCCTGATCAACGGCGTCAAGCTGCAAGGGATTGTGAGCTGGTTCGATAATTTCTGCGTGCTGTTGCGCCGCGATGGCCAGTCGCAGCTCGTCTATAAGCACGCGATCTCGACGATTATGCCCGCCGTGCCCGTCCAGCTTTACGAGCAAGAAGACGACGTTGAAGATTAAGGTTTGCGGAAGACGAAATCCCGCCTCCGGCTTTGAGGGGTATCGGTTTTGAGTGACCGCTTCCATGACCACGCGCCGGAAACGGTGCGTGCTGTCGTCGTCGATCCCGATATGGACGCCTATGTCCGTGACCGCGAGGCCGCACCGGCCCGCCTGCACGAAGACTCACGTCTCGATGAGGCTATCGGTCTGGCTTTGGCGCTCGATCTTGAGGTGGTGGGCGCCATAACCTTGCGCGTGCGCAAGATCAGTCCGGCCACCCTGTTCGGGCAGGGCAAGGTGGAAGAGATCAGGGCTTTATGCGTTGATACCGGGGCCACGCTCTGCGTCGTCAATGGTGCCCTGACGCCCATCCAGCAGCGCAATCTCGAAAAGGCGCTTGAGGTCAAGGTCATCGACCGCACCGGCATGATTCTCGAAATCTTCGGTCGCCGTGCCCGCACCAATGAGGGCAAGTTGCAGGTCGAACTGGCGCGTCTGGAATACGAAAAATCGCGTCTGGTGCGCACCTGGACCCACCTCGAACGCCAGCGCGCCACCGGTACGACCGGCGGCCCCGGCGAAACCCAGATCGAGCTTGACCGTCGCATGATCGCTGACAAGATCAAGCAGCTTAAGTCCGAGCTGGAGGATGTGCGCCGCACGCGCGGCCTGCATCGATCGGCACGCAAGAAGGTGCCCTATCCGATTGTGGCGCTGGTCGGCTACACCAATGCCGGTAAATCGACCCTGTTCAACCGCCTGACCCACGCCGAGGTCATGGCGAAAGACCTGTTGTTCGCCACGCTCGACACCACCTTGCGCAGCCTGAAGCTGCCGAATGGCCGCTCCGCCATCCTGTCCGATACGGTCGGCTTCATTTCCGACCTGCCGCACGAACTGGTGGCGGCCTTTCGCGCCACGCTGGAAGAGGTGGCCGAGGCCGACCTGATTCTGCATGTCCGCGATGTCGCCAATCCCGAAACCGAGGCCCAGAGGCAGGATGTCGAACAGGTTCTGACGCAGATCCTGCCCGAACTCGACCGCGCGCGCATGGTCGAGGTATGGAACAAGATCGACCTGATCGACGAAGACACGCGCGACATCCTCTATGCACGCGCCACCAGTGACCGCGCGAAGAACAAGCCGCTGGCGGTGTCCGCCGTGACGGGCGAGGGCGTTCCGGCCCTGCTGGCGGCCATTGCCGCACTGGTCGATGCGCAGGGCGAAGAAGTGGATATCGTTCTCGAAGCCCATCAGGGCGAGCCATTGGCCTTTCTGTACCAGAATGGCCGCGTCACCGGCCGCCACGATGATGAACAGGGCCGTATCCATCTGCGCGTGCGCCTCAGCGATCAGGCCTATGGCCGATATGAGCGCATGATGGCGCGAAGCTAAATCTTTTTGTTGCAGGACTTGCCGCACGCCTCAAACAGAGCTAGATGGTTAGATGTCTAACTATTAGCCAGCTCATCATGTCGCCCGAAGAACGTTTTTCTCATGCCCTGCACAACACCGCCCGCCTGTGGCGCGCGGCGCTGGATCGGCGCATGAAGGATCTTGGCATTTCACAGTCGGGCTGGTTGGCCATCGCCTATATCGCCAAGGCCGATGCGCCCCTGTCGCAAAGCGAACTGGCGTCGCTTTTGTCCGTCGAAGCCGCCACCGTGGTTTCGACCGTCGATAAGCTGGAAAAGGCCGGGCTGGTAACGCGCAGCGTTTGTGAAAGCGACCGTCGCGTCAAGCACCTCGAACTGACCGGAGCCGGACAGGGCGTTTACAGCAAGGTGCGCGGCAAGGCCGAAGATATGCGTGGCCAGCTTCTGAGCGGGATCGATCCGCAAAAGCTGGCCATGACAACCGATATACTCGAACAATTACAAAATCTTATAGAGAATTCCTGATGAGTGGCGTAACCACGACTGCCGACGAGCCGCAGCGCACGGACATCAACCGTCCGATGATCACGATTGCGATCATGCTGGCCACGCTGATCGTATCGATTGACGGCACCATTGCCAATGTGGCCCTGCCGCACATGCAGGGTTCGCTCAATGCCTCTCAGGATCAGATCACCTGGGTTCTGACCTCGTTTATCGTGGCCACGGCCATTGCTACCCCGATGACCGGCTGGCTGTCGGATCGTTTCGGCCAGAAACAGGTTTTTCTCGTTTCTATTTTCGGTTTCACCGTGGCCTCGATGCTCTGCGGCGTTTCGGGTTCTCTGGCCGAAATCGTCGGGGCGCGATTGCTTCAGGGCGTTTTCGGCGCGGCACTCGTGCCGCTGTCGCAATCGACCCTGCTCGACATCAATCCGCGCGAAAAGCACGGCTCGGCTATGGCGGTGTGGGGCATGGGGGTCATGGTGGGCCCCATCCTCGGCCCGACGCTCGGCGGCTGGCTGACCGACGCCTATGACTGGCGCTGGTGCTTCTTCATCAATGTGCCGATTGGCGCGGCGGCCTTCTTTGGTATTCTCAAATTCATTCCGCACCAGTTCGCACAGCGTAAAATCCGCTTCGACGTACTGGGTTTCACCTGCCTCAGCCTGACCATTGGTGCGCTGCAATTGCTGCTTGATCGCGGCCAGCAGAACGACTGGTTCAATTCGGCCGAAACCTGCATCGAAGCCGCCGTCTGCTTTATCAGCCTCGGTTTTTTCATCATCCATACGGCCACCAAACCGGCGGGCAGCACGTTTTTCAACTACCGCCTGCTGATGAACCGCAACTTCCTGACCGGGCTTCTGTTCATCTTCATCGTCGGGATGGTTTTGTTCGCCACGCGCGCCCTGCTGCCGTCGATGTTGCAGGGTCTGATGGGCTATACCGCCCTCTATGCCGGGCTGATCACCGCACCGAGCGGGCTTGGCACCATGCTGGCCATGATGATCGTCGGGCGCATGGTGGGCAAGGTGGATCTGCGCCTGATCCTGGCTGTCGGCTTTGGCCTGACCGCCCTAACCCTGTGGATGATGTGCGGCTATACGGTCGATACCTCGCAGCGCGCCGTCGTCATCCCGTCGATCATTCAGGGCTTTGGTCTGGGGCTGGTCTTCGTGCCGCTGTCCGCCGCCACCTTCGCCACCCTGCCGGGCGATTTGCGCCCCGATGGCACCTCGATCTACAGCCTGGTGCGCAATATCGGCTCATCGATCGGCATCGCTATGGTGCAGGCGCTTCAGGTCAGCAATACCCAGAAGGCCCATTCCGGCATCGTGGCCAATATCACCGCCAATCATCCTCGCCTGATCGAAAATACCAGCGGCTTGGTGGGGCTGAATGGCGAAGTCACCCGTCAGGCCAGCATGATCGCCTATATCGATAATTTCTGGCTGATGATGATCCTGACCCTGCTGGCCATGCCGCTGCTGCTGGTCATCAAGGCCCCGAAGAAAAAGGCCGCGTCGAATGATGATTCCCACCTCGAAATGGCCGCGCTAGAATAGGCTGAGCGTTTCGTCGGAGAAATCCGGCTTGAAATCCTGAACCGCCTGTTTGGCCGCTACCGGCTTATCGGCAGGTCTGGCCTTCGCAACCTTAGGCGTGAAGCTGCGCGCCAGTTTCTGCGCATAGACCTGCCGGTTTTTCTGCATCTCGGCCACGATCTCCTTCGGCATATGCACGATGGCCTCGTATTTCATGGCATAGAGCGCCATTTCAACGAGGATCGGCGCCAGATCAGCCCCGCGCGCCGTCAGGGCATAGATGAATTTCCGTTTGTCGGAAGGGTCGGCGGCCTTGCTGATCAGGCCATTCTGCTCAAGCCGCATCAGGCGATCAGCCAGTATATTGGTGGCGATTTTTTCTTCGGAGCGCAAAAACCCCTGATAGCTGTTATGGCCGCGCAGCATCAGATCGCGCACGATCAGCATCGACCAGCTATCGCCGATCCGTTCCAGCGTCAGATTGACGGGGCACAGCGAACGATGCGTTTTCACCGGCTCAGGTTTGGCGGCCTTGACCCGCGCCTGGGTGGGCAGGGACGGTTTTTTGGCGCGGCTGGCGGTTTTCGACGATTTGCCGCCGACGGGCGCAGGTTTTTTCATGACGGGCACAGAGGCTACTCATTGCGTGGCGTATCGCAAGTGATGCGTGATTGTCTTGCGATTCGCAAGAGAAAGCGTGCTTGGCTTGTGGATTGAAAGTGGATAACCATGTAGATAGCTATTAACAAGCGACATCTCTTCACTTGTCATCCGAAAGCATTATTTTCGCGTGACAACCACATGCAGTTCCCGCAGCACAGACGGATGGCCAGCCAGCACGGCACGGAAACGTGTGGCGGCCTCCAGTTCGCGCACGGGATCGGCCAGTTCCGGTGCGTCAGCGCCACAAGCATGGCGCAGACTGATCTTGCGGTGATCTTCACTCAAAGCCAGGTCACAGACCGGCGGCCTTGACGGCAGATAGGCATTGATATCGCGCGTCAGGAACTGTGTCCGGTCAAAGGCGCGCAAAATCCGGCGCAGGGCGAAGGCCGAGATGCGATAGGTATAAACCTGCGTCGCATCGCTCAGACTCACCGAGCCATCCGCCGTAATCTCCAGCCGGAAAACCGGACACGCGCCGCCGCAATCCTGCGCCTCATAAACAATGCGCGTATCGGGCGCGATCACCTGTCCGCTCAATGACACGTACCAGGCCGCCATCAGACCGGCGCAGATCAACAGGCTGACCAGCGTATTGCGCAGCCGCTTCGGCCTTTGACCCAGCCAGCCCTTAGCTGCGTTCGGCGGTTTTGGCGTCATTCCACAGGGCGTCCATTTCGGCCAGATCGGACTGCGCGGGCGTCTTGCCACGGTCTGCCAGCGCCGCTTCAATCACCTGAAAACGGCGCACAAACTTGGCATTGGTCAGGCGCAGGGCGTCTTCGGGCTCCACCTCCATCTTGCGCGCCAGATTGGCCAGCACGAACAACAGGTCGCCCAGTTCGGCGCGCGCCTTGGCCATATCGCCAGCCTTGATTTCCGCCTTCAGTTCCAGCGTTTCCTCATCGAGCTTATCGAGCACCTCATCGAGGCTCGGCCAGTCAAAGCCGACGCGGGCCGCCCGTTTGGTCAGCTTGGCAGCGCGGGTAAGCGCTGGCAGGCCCACCGGCACATCATCGAGCAGACCCGGCTTGTCCTTGGCCTTGCGCTCCTCGGCCTTGACCGCTTCCCAGGCCAGGTTCTGCTCATCGGCCGAACGGTGACCGGCCTCGCCGAAGACATGCGGGTGGCGGCGCACCAGTTTTTCGCTCATCCCCGCCGCCACGTCGTTGAAATCGAACAGCCCTTGCTCTTCGGCCAGACGGGCATGGAAAACCACCTGAAACAACAGGTCGCCCAGCTCTTCCTTCAGGTCGCGCATATCCTTGCGCTGGATGGCGTCGGCCACCTCATACGATTCCTCGACCGTATAGGGCGCGATGGTATCGAAGGTCTGCTGGCGGTCCCACGGGCAGCCGGTTTCAGGATCGCGCAGGCGGCGCATCACCTGCAAAAGCCCTTCCATCGCCTCACTCACAGCACATCCCTTTGCATCAGCTCATCGAGAATCCGCCGGTGTTTCTCCGGCGACAGATCGTAATCCTTCATCGCATAGGCGCCCAGCAAAAGAAACAGCACGGGCAGGCCGATGAAAAACACCTGCACCCAGATCAGTGCGCCATGCGGGCTCATGGCGGGCATTTTCACATTAAAGCCCAGCCAGCCCAGCACCGATATGGTCAGCACCGAAAACGCATAGCCGATCTTGGTGGTGGCCGATAATATGGCCATCAGCGTGCCCTTGTGATCATGACCGGTTTCATGCAGCACCTCATCGCCAATGTCGGCCATCAGGGCGCGGGTCAGCAATAATGAGGCCGCATAAGGCACGCCGTTCAGAAACGTCATGATCATGGCCACCGGCGCATTATGGGCGGGCACAAACGCCATCGCTGCATAAAGCGCCGCGAAGATCAGGCTCGAAATAATCAGGGTGACGTGCTTGTTGAGCCGCCTGGCCATCATCACCCAGATCGGCGCGCCTACAATTCCAGCCACGAAATAGAGGAACATGGCCACATTGCTCTGCTCACGATGCAGGCCGCGCGTTTCCTCGAAGAAATAGAAGAAGAGGGCGGCCATCACCCCCGGCGCCAGCCCCATGAACAGATCAGCCCACAGGATGCAGCGCACATTCTTGCGCTTCAGCATGTCGAAATAGTGCGACAGACGCAGATCGTGGGTATCAGCATTCGACACGCGCTCCGGCACGATCCACAGGGCCAGCCCGATCATCACCGGCAGGGCGATCATGATGAACAGCCCCATGATCTGCACGGCGGTGGCGTAAGAATAGTGCAGCTTGGTATTGACGATGACCGGGATCAGCGCCACGCAGATGATGCCGGCGATATTACCGACCTGCCACCAGGCGAAGATGCGCGACCGCTCATTATAATCGGTGGACAGCACGCTGCCCCAACTGGCCTGACTGAGCGCCGCGATGGAAAAACCGACATAGAGCGCGAACAGCCAGCCGCCGAGATAGCCGGGCGACACAGCCCCACGCGCCAGAAAGATAAAGCCCGTACTGATCACCAGTATCGGCAGGCAGATCAGCATCCACAGCTTGAACCGGCCCAGTTTCGAGCGCGTGCGGTCCATCCAGTAACCAATGATGGGATCAACCAATATATCGAAGCAGCGCACCACGAAAAACACCACGCCGACCACAGCGCCGAGGCCCAGTGTGGTGCCGTAATATTCGGGCAGATTGACGACCAGCGGCAGGCCCAGCGCCGCGAAC
Organism: Asticcacaulis sp. EMRT-3; assembly: GCF_030027245.1. Taxonomy (NCBI): domain Bacteria; kingdom Pseudomonadati; phylum Pseudomonadota; class Alphaproteobacteria; order Caulobacterales; family Caulobacteraceae; genus Asticcacaulis; species Asticcacaulis carbonis. Next base: position 821,587 of record NZ_JASERT010000001.1, on the reverse strand, counting down.
GGCACGCACGGCCCGATAAAGGCCAGCATCGTTGGGAAGCTGACCTGCCGTGCCGCGTTCGTATTCCGGTCTGACGCCATGCTGATCCCCCCGCTTATCCGTCATTGATAGGGCAGGCCGCCTGATTTGCCAACCGGATAAGCAGGGGGCGTTGTCACAGGACGGTCACTGGGGAAAGTGCTCGACATGGGTTTCGGCGGTGCGGCCGAAATAGACCACACGGCGGCCGAGGAACGAGACAATGTACCCCGCGCATCCGGCAGCCTTTACCTTTTCACAAAAGCCGACATAGCTGTAATCGGCGGGGTTGGCCTGCGCCCACCGCACGCATCGCTCCACTTCGGCGGCATCAAACTTTGGCGCGACGCGCCCGTCATAGGCTTCCATGTCCAGCGTGACGTGGTCGCCATCGGGCAGATAATAGGTCTGGGCCTGGCTGCGATAATCGACCATATAGCCTTCAAAGCCCGCCTCTATCAGCTTGCCGACAATCTCCGGGAAGCTCAGGCTTTGATCATGGGCCGCCCGCAGGCAAATTTTGGCCATAGAAGTCCGTTCCGCGTTCATGGCGGTTTCCTTTCGTATCAGGGTTAAGAGAAATGCGCGGTGGTTTCAGTCCACCGGTATGGTTTTGAGCGCGCGCCTGTCGGCGAGCGTTTTGAGTATTTGCGCCAGCGCCTTATGGTCGTCTGGTGTCAGCACGCCGAAAAACTCTGCGTCATTCTGATCGGCCAACGCGGCCAGAACCGGCACCTTGAGCTGCCCCTGCGCGGTCAGGGACAGGCTGTGCGCACGCTTGTCTTCCGGATTTTCCGTCCGCTCGATCAGAGCTTTCGCCAGCAGCCTGTCGGCCAGCTTACTGATCGCACCCCTTGTCATGCCCATTCGGTCGGCCAAAACCGACGGCGAGGCCGGGTTTTGGTAAAGCGCGCGCATAAAGGCCCATTCCGCTACCGTGACGCCTTCATCGGCCACCTTGCGCGAGAATTCCTGCGACACGGCGTTGGATACCATGCGCAGCCAAAACCCGGTGTGTTCGGTCAGTTCAGATATGGTGATTATGCGGCACTCCACTTTATTGACTAGGAAACTATATGGGTAGTGTTTCCTAGTCAACTGTTTTTTTTGGGTGAGGTGGTTTTGGGTGAAATCAGTCTTCCCCTCTCCCTGCTCGCGGGGAGAGGACGGGAGCCAAGCCTATGGCGAAGGTGACCGGGTGAGGGGCATAGCGCCGGGAAGCTGTTGCGGCTCCTCAGCAGGATAAGATGGTTGCCGACGCGATGAGCGACATCAACGCCTTTTTGGCGGACCAGCAGCCAGCCGATCCGATACCCACGTCCTTGCGGCCAAGCCGCTACGAGAAAGTCCGGCGCTGATAGCGACGGATGCAGGGCCATTGTGCAAGCGCGCCCTGCCGAGGAATAGCCGGTGAGTTCCTCGTAAATCCAACCCCGGCAGCATAGAGGGCGCTTTCTTTCCGTCCGGAGACTATGCCTTAGCGAATAGCCCCTGCCGGGAGCACATGGCCCGGTAGGGGTGCTTTGCATTTTGATGTACCTTGTAGGCCCAACGGGGCGGCTGTAGCCGCGAAACCCGTGCAGGTGGGGCATGGGTGGCGGCTACGCTATTAGCGCTCAAAAATCCGGAAAGCGTTCGTCAAGATCGGGTACTATGTAAGCCTCGTCGTGCTTTACGAAGCGAAACACATTCTTGACCATCCCAAAGAGCATTGCGTGTTGGACTGTTTGATCTCCACCGCCACCAATCAGCAGCCTACCGCTCGCACCCTTTTCCCAATCAATTTGTAATCCATCAGACTTGTTGCCAACATGGGCAACCTCGCTCTGAAAACTATACATGTCACGCAATGGGGTGATGTCGATGCCCAGCGCCTCCAGACGCTTGCGTACCTCCACAGGTTTGAGGCTTCGTGCAGCTTCGTAGTGTTCGGCAGCGGAGGAGTCTTTTACCACAAGCCAATAGAAGGCAGTCGCTTCTAGTCCAGCTCTGGAACAGTTGAATGCATCAAGCAGTAAACCACGCTCGATTAACATGAGTTCCGCAAACTGATGATTTATAAATCGCGTGGTCAGGGAAAGGCGCACGTTACGGGATAGACTTGATTGTTCACGTTCAATTGTTTGGAAGTGTTCGCCAAGGAAGCCAAAAAGTTTACGTGCCTCTGCTACTGGCTGTTTCAGCGCACGGCGGGTATTGATCGCTACCTCGTTACTGTGGCGGAACAGAAGATCAAAAGCATATTTGTGACTAGTCATTGTTCTTCACCTTCACGCGGTGAAGACGTTGGCCTGTCACCGAGACCCGACAATGCGATTGCATCTAAAAGATCTTCAGGAGCAAGAGTAGGTGGGCGATGCTCGACGTGTTGCAAATAAGATGAAGAGTCCGGTCCCCAGTCAAAATAGACACCGTTCCCCGGTTCGTTGAGTGCTGCTGCGCTGTCACTGGATAGCTCCAGTACTTGCGACAATAAAAGCTTCTGTCTCCGCTCACCGAGCAATCGGGCAAAGACACGCAATTCACATCTTCCGGGCAGGAACTTGAACGGACTGCCGTCCTTTGGGGTCAGGAAATGGTGGTTAGCCGCAATACCGGTCTCGCCAACGAAAAGGCCGCTGCCACGAACGAGCTTTTCTTCTCCATATACCCACACACTAAAGTTTTGGTGGCTTTCATTCCGGCTCAGCGTAACGTGCATACTTTCGATGACACGCCCCCGCTTGGAAGTTGAAAAGAGGAGAGTTCGAAGAAATATCTTGGGCGGCGGGGAGTGGGTCCGCGATCTGGCCGCGTCAGGTCCGAGGTAGATAACGGTGGGCTGTGTCATGCGAACCGTGCCGCGCCTGAATAAAGTAAGCCATGCGGTCGTGCTCGATATGGCTAATGCCAATACTGATATTGTTGTGGGTATTAGGTCTGCCACGTGCGCCCCGCCTTGCTGACAGTCCGTTAATCGGATTCGTCTTGCCGCGAGCATCACGCAATCGCAACTAAATGGCAAGCAGGCGGCGATGGCTGGTAGGTATTTGGTAGAAGCGACGTTTGAGGGCGGTAAAATACGCCTCACACCACTTCAGGCGAAACGCCCATAACGCACTGTATTTTATGGAAAAATTGGCGGACAGAGTGAGATTCGAACTCACGGTAGGCTTCCACCTACGGCGGTTTTCAAGACCGCTGCCTTAAACCACTCGGCCATCTGTCCGGCTATATCGAGGGGAAGGCGCTTTTAGCCCGCGTTTCGACGCTTGCCAAGTCAGCTTTGAGACTTTTTATTTGTCGCCTGATCGGCGACGGGCGGTTTTGGCTGCGCTGCGCTTCGCCGAACTCGCGCCTTGCTCCGCAAGGGCACTCGTTACAAGACCGCTGCCTTAAACCACTCGGCCATCTGTCCGGTTCTATCGAGGGGAAGGCGCTTTTAGCCCGCGTTTCAGCGTTTGCCAGGACAAGCTTGAGAGTTTTTTTGCTGATTGTCGCCTGAACGGCGGTAGTTGTTTCTTTGTCGCCTGATCGGCGACGGGCGGTTTTGGCTGCGCTAACGCTTCGCCGAACTCGCGCCTTGCTCCGCAAGGGCACTCGTTACAAGACCGCTGCCTTAAACCTCCGCCCCATCTGTCCGGTTTTGGCGGCGCAGGGCGGGCAGAATTCCCCTCTCCCCACCTGAGGGGAGAGGGTGGCCCGACAGGGCCGGGTGAGGGGTTTCTTCCACGCAATACCCCACCGTCACGGCCATGATAAGCCTGATGGCCGCGCCACCTCCCCACGCTGTGGGGAGGAGAATTGCAGCAAAAAACGATTAACCAAGCTTTTGCATCTTGGTGCCATGATGGGACATCTGCAAAATGCCGATAGCCCGTGAAAAGCCGCTCCCATGTTCGAGCCAAACCGCTCAGTTTGTCGTTTAACACTGACCCTCTTACCGCTTGTTTTCATGGCGGCTTTAGGCGGGTGCGCCTCCGGGCCGCGTTACAGCGCCGTGCCGGGCGGGGCTTCTGTGGCCAGCGACAGCCATTATAATTCCGGCAATTTCAAACCCTATAATGTCGGTGGCCGCACCTATTACCCCAGCGTGCCCGACAAGGGTTACACCGAAACCGGCACGGCTTCATGGTATGCCGAGGAATCGGGCACCCGCACCGCCGATGGCGAGGTTTTCAATCCCGATGGCATTTCGGCGGCCCACAAAACCTTCCCCCTGCCGTGCGTGGTTGAGGTCACCAATCTCGACAATGGCAAATCGATCCGGTTGCGCGTCAATGATCGCGGCCCCTTCGTCAGTGGCCGCATCATGGATCTGTCGCGCGGCGCGGCCAAGGTGCTGGGCGTCTATGCCACGGGCACGGCACGGGTGCGCATCACATGGCTCGGCCCGGCTGACAGCATCACCAATGCGCCCGTCACCTATGCCAGCAATGCCGCCGGTGACGATGACCGCTATATCGTGCAACTGGGGGCCTTTTCCGACAAGGATAATGCCGAACGCGCTCAAGGGCGGCTGGATCAGGCGAAGATCGACCGCCGCCACGGCCTGTATGTCGTTTATCTCGGCCCGTTTCGTGGCGCTTCCGCCGCCGAAAACCAGCGTCAGTCGGCTATTGACGCCGGATTCCGCGACGCTATCCTGGCGCATGACGGCTGAAAATTTTTAAACTCTTTTTGAACTCAGGCCTTGAGAAATGGCGTGAAAACCGGTCTATCTGCCGGTGTGAACACGCAAACACAAAATCCATCCTATGGCCGGGGCCGCTTCATCGTCTTTGAAGGCGGTGAGGGGGCTGGCAAGTCGACTCAGGTGCGCGCCCTGGTGGCCCATTTGCGCGGCTTTGGACTGGAAGTGGTGGCGACGCGCGAACCGGGCGGATCACCGGGCGCCGAAGCCCTGCGTGATCTGCTGGTGAAGGGCGAGGCTTCGCGCTGGTCGGCAATCAGCGAATTGCTGATGATGTATGCCGCGCGCGCCGATCATCTGGAAAAAGTCATCCGGCCGGCCCTGATGCGCGGGGCGTGGGTGGTGTGCGACCGCTTCGCCGATTCCTCACGCGCCTATCAAGGTGCCGGCGGTGGCGTTGCGCCACAATTTATCGAACAGGTCGATGCCGCCGTGGTGGCCGACACCCAGCCCGATCTCGTTCTGGTCATGGACATGCCGCCTGAGGCCGGTCTGGCGCGCGCCCATGCCCGTGGCGACACGGAAACGCGCTTTGAATCGATGGGGCTGGCCTTTCATGAACGTCTGCGGCAGGGTTTTCTGGCGCGCGCCGCCGGAAGTTCCGAACGCTACCGCGTGCTCGATGCTGATCGCGCGATAGACGCGATTGCCGATGATGTGCAGGCTGCCGTGCGCGCCGCCTTCCCAGAATTGCAGGCTGTATAATGTCGGAGAACGCTCTCCTGATTCCGCCGCGCGAAACCTTTGCCTTCGAGCATGGCGAAGAGGCGGAGAGTGCTTTTTTGTCGGCTTTTGAAAAAGGCCGTCTGCACCATGCCTGGCTGCTCTGCGGGCCGCAGGGCGTCGGCAAGGCCAGTTTCGCCTATCGCTGCGCGCGCTTTTTGATGGGGCATCAGCGCACGGGCGAAGGTGGGCTCGGCATGTCGCCGGAAGACGCCGATGTGCGCCTGATTTCAGCCAGAACCCACCCCGATCTGCTGGTGCTGGAACGCGAAATGGGCGACACGCGGCTGAAGAAAAACATCAGCGTCGACGCGGTGCGTACCGTCGGTGAATTCTTCTCAAAAGCGCCGTCGCGGTCGGCTTATCGCGTCTGCATTATCGATTCCGTCGATGACCTGAATATCAATTCAGCCAATGCCTTATTGAAAATTCTTGAAGAACCACCTCAGAAAGGCATCCTCTTTCTGATCTCGCATTCTCCGGGCCGTTTGCTGGCCACCATTCGCTCGCGTTGCCGTCGCCAGACCTTTGTGCCGTGGAATGATGAAGCGGTGGCCGATTTTGTGCGCAAACGCGCTGACATCGATGAAGAAAGCCTGATGCGACTTGTCCGGTTGGCGCATGGCGCGCCGGGCCGGGCCTTGTCCTTGCTGGATGAGGGCGCGCTGGAACTCGATGCTTTTGCCGGGCGGTTGCTCGAAAAGCCCTTGCCGCCCCGCGCCGAACTGATGACGGCGGCGGCCTCATTCAAGGCCAGTTCAGCCAAGAATGACGGGGCAAAGAAATTCGCTACCTTTATGGCCTGCCTGACAGACCGCCTGCATGAACAGGCCTTGAGTGCGGAGACGCCACAAAAGGGGCAAGGTCTTTCGCAACTCTGGTCGAAACTCAGCACGGCGGTGAGCGAAACCGAGGCTGTCAATCTCGACCGTGGTGATTATTTCTGGTCTGTTTACAATGAACTATCGTCCATATCTTAAGTGATTTCATAGCTTCCATGTCTGAACGTCAATATATTGATTCTCATGTCAATCTGCACGCCCCACAATATGATGACGACCGGGCGGAGGTGATTGCGCGGGCACGCGCGGCGGGTGTGCGGCTGATGATCAATATCTGCGACAAGGTGTCGAATTTCGACGCCGTCTATCAGGTGGCCAGCGATCATGACGACATCTGGGCCACGGCGGGCACGCACCCGCACGAGGCGCGTGAAAACCCCGATCTCGATGTGCGCACGCTTCTTGACCTGGCCGAAAAGCCGAAAGTGGTCGGGATCGGTGAGTGCGGCCTTGATTTTCATTATGATTTCAGCCCGCGCGATGTTCAGGCGCAGGTTTTTCGCACCCATATCGCTGCTGCGCGCGAAAGCGGTCTGCCTTTGGTCGTGCACACCCGCGAAGCCGACGCGGTGATGGGACATATCCTGGCGGAGGAACACGCCAACAGCCCGTTCAAGCTGCTGCTGCATTGCTATACGAGCGGCCCGGAACTGGCGCGGCAATGCGCCGAAATAGGGGCGTGGTTTTCTGTGTCGGGCATAGCCAGCTTCAAGGCCGCCGAAGATGTGCGCGCCGTCATCCGCGACATGCCGGCTGACCGGATCATCGCCGAAACCGATTGTCCTTATCTGGCACCCATTCCGATGCGCGGGCGGCGTAATGAACCGGCTTTCGTCGTGCATGTCTATGAAAAGCTGGCGCAAATTCGTGGCTGGACGCTGGATGAGACAATTGCGCGTAATGACGACGCCTTTTTCAGCCTGTTCGACAGGATACCCCGCTCATGAGCCAAAATCTGCATCTCAGGATCCTCGGTTCGGGTTGCTCGACCGGTGTGCCGCGCATCGACGGTTACTGGGGGGCTTGCGACCCGCACAATCCAAAAAATCGCCGTACACGCTGCTCGCTATGGCTTGGTTTGCATGAAGAGAACACGCCGGATAAGCTGACATCCGTGGTGGTCGATACATCGCCGGAATTCCGCGAACAAATGATCCGGGCGGGCGTCCGTCATCTCGATGCGGTTTTATGGACGCACGATCATGCCGACCAGACGCACGGTATTGACGATATGCGCGCCTACACGTTCGGCCGCGAGGGGGTTATCGATGGCTATATGGATGTGGCCACCCACGCCACTCTGACATCGCGCTTTGGCTATATTTTCGAGGGAAAATTTGGTTATCCGCCTATATGCGCGCCTCACATCATCCCGGCGCACGGCACGAAATGGGGGTTAGCGGGCGAGGGGGGTGTATTGCCGGCGGTCACCTTCGATCAGGCGCATGGCCCGATCCGCTCGGTGGGGTATCGTTTTGGACCAATCGCCTATTCGAGCGATGTTTCGGATATTCCCGAAGACAGTTTCGCCGCGCTCAGCGGTTTGAAAGTGTGGATCGTCGATGCCTTGCGGATCAAGCCGCACCCAACCCACGCCCATCTTGAAAAAGCCTTGCAATGGGCTGAGCGCCTGAGGCCCGAACTCACCATCCTGACCAATTTGCATCAGGATATGGATTATGAAGCCTTGCGTACGCAGTTACCACCCCGAATTGTGCCGGCCTACGACCAGATGGAAGTGCGCCTTCAGCTTTAAAACGCTGCCTCAGTCATAGTCGATCAAGGCACCATTATAGGCCGTGTTTTGTGCAGATGCGACGCCGGAAGCCGAGTGGAAAACGGCCTGATCGATCAGATAAAGGCCGCTTAAGGCTGCGAGAAAAGCCAGCACGAATGCCAGACCTATAAGCAGATGAATAGACACCGGAGTCCGCACGGCGCGAATTGTCAGCTTGCCAAAATCTTGTGTGGTCGGCTCAAAATGGACGCTTGAGAGGGCCATGACGTAAATTCCCGGAACAGATATATGGCGCACAAGATCGTGCTGTCAATGGTTAGCCTAAACCAGGACGCATAAGAGGTATGTGCCTAAGCGCCGACGACAGAATAAGAATGCTGTAAGCCGATCCACCCATATATTTCCCATAATCTTTCTTAGGCGAAATATATATGCAGCCGGACTGGACTCTATTTTGATGTGCGGAAATAGCAACCAGATGCTAAAAATCATCCCCGTCTTCCAGTCAGCCCACCTTTCCATCCAGATTGCAGCCCATGACCGAACAGATCGAACACGTATCCGACACAGCCTTTTGGGTGGCGTGGCATCGGGCGCAGGAAGGTTTGCGCAAGGATGCGCTGTTTCGTGATCCGCTTGCCGCTAAACTGGTGGGCAAGCGCGGTGCAAAACTGGCCCGTCACATGGGTATAAAGCGTGCCATGACCTGGTCGATGGCCCTGCGCACCCACATCCTCGATCAATATATTCTTGAAGCGATAAAAGGCGGCGTTGATGCCGTCATCAATCTGGGCGCCGGGCTGGACACGCGGCCCTACCGGTTGGATTTGCCGAAAAATCTGCCGTGGATCGAAGTCGATTTCGAACATATGATCGCTCACAAGAATGACGTGTTGCACGATGAGCAACCCGCCTGCCGATTGCAGCGCATCGCCTGCGATCTAAGCGATGATCCGGCACGGCAAACCCTGCTTCACACCTTGAACGACGCGGGACGCAATATTCTGGTTCTGACCGAAGGTGTCATCCCCTATCTGAGCAATGAAGCGGTAGCGAGCCTGGCGCATGAATTGCATGAACAAGATCATGTAAGCTATTGGCTTACTGACTATTATTCTGCATTTTTTCGCTCGCTCTCCGCGCGCGGTAAAATCATGAAACAACTGGCCAAACATGCACCTTTCCGCTTCAATCCGGGTGATGCGCCCGCGGATTGGCCACGCTTCTTTGCCGAACAGGGCTGGCAAATAGACGATATACGCTATGTCGGCGAGGAAGGCGGCAAGCTGGGCCGTAACCTGCCCGCCAACTGGCTGATATGGCAACTGATGCGCCGGATGCCGGAATCGCGCCTGCGCCCTTACCTGCGCATGAATGGCCTGATCCGGCTGGTGCGCGGCACCCATATATTCGATATGGACGCCTAACCTTTACTTAAGATTTTTCCTGCATCCTGCTGTTTCATCTGCTGATTTCGATGAATCATGCCTGAAATTCCGGCCATACCCACGCAGTATGTCCTGGCATAACTGCGCCCTCCCCGGTCATACCTCCCGAATACATATTTTAATTTTGCTTAATTGCAACGCCTCGGTTAATCTGCATGAAAATGACTCATGAAAGAGTCACAGCAGGAAGGAAGAGAGCCATATGTCCCTTATTTCGCGTCGCATGATCATGGGGGCCGGCCTGGGCGCCCTGGCATTTGGTATAGCGGCCCGCGCCCAAACGACCACCTCCCCGCAGCCCCCTGCAAACGCTTTCGTTACGCGCGATGGCATTCATTTCAAACGCAAGGGCGAAACCTATCGCTATGTCGGGGCCAATATCTGGTACGGTGCCTATCTCGGTTCTGCCGCCAGTTTTGGCAACCGCGCCCGGCTGGTTCGTGAACTGGACGATCTGAAAGCGCTTGGCGTCGTTAATCTGCGCGTGCTCGGCTCATCGGAGTTATCACCCCTGATCAATTCACTCGATCCGGCATTTTCCTATGGCCCGGACAAGTACAATGAAGACCTGCTGAGCGGCCTTGATTTCCTGCTCGCCGAAATGGCCAAACGCGACATGACGGCTGTGCTGTACCTGACCAATTTCTGGGAATGGTCGGGTGGCATGGTCACCTACCAGTACTGGACGAATGGTGGCCATTACATCAATAACAATGATCCGGCCCATCCGTGGCCAGATTTCGCAGATTTTTCCGCGCAGTTTTATGCCAGCGGTGCCGCTAAGCAGGCCTATGATGATTATGTGAAGATGCTGGTCAGCCGCGCCAATACCATCACCGGCAAAGCCTATAATCAGGATCCGACGATCATGGCCTGGCAGCTATGCAACGAGCCGCGCCCCGGTGGCAGCGATAAGGTCGTGCTCGCCAATGCCGACGCCTATTATGGCTGGATCGCCGATAGCTGCGCCCTGATCCGCAGCCTTGATCCGAACCATCTGATCTCACTGGGCCATGAAGGGCTGATGGGTGTAAATTTACATGAAGATATGCTGATAAAAGCCCATGAACACATAGATTATCTAACTGCGCATATCTGGCCGCAAAACTGGGGCTGGGTCGATAAAAATGATCTCGGCGGTACATTCGATGCCAGCGCAGCCAGGGTTCAGACCTATATCGACGACCATATTCGCATTGCCAGACAGATTGGTAAGCCACTGGTTTTTGAGGAATTTGGCTTTCCGCGTGACCATATCGCCTATGATCCGGGGACGCCGACCACCTATAAGGATCGTTTTTACGGCCTGATCTATGCTGCCGTCGAAGAGGCTATCACCAAGGATACGCCCGTGGCCGGTTCCAACTTCTGGGCCTGGGGCGGTGCCGGACGGGCGCTGCACGCCGATCACCACATGCTGCGCGGCGAAACCGCCTATGTCGGCGATCCGCCGCACGAACCGCAGGGCTGGTACAGCGTGTTCAACACCGATACTTCGACTCAAGCCCTGATCAGGGCCCATGCCGCCGACCTGTTGAAACTTGCGAAATCATAAAAAGGCGCCGCGCCACTCAAGAGGAGATGAGGTGGCGCGGCCAAGTCTTATCAAAAGAGGCCGTTCTGATAATCGATGAAGGTCTGTTTGATGCCTTCGTGATCGGCCATGACAAACGGGCCATAGCGCACGACAGGCGTATTGAGAGGCAAGGCCGTCGCCACAAACAGGCGCGCTCCGTCCTGACCGGCGACCAGATTGACGAGATTCGCCCCGTCATCCGCGGTGCCATCAATCAGGCCGGCCTGGCCCGCATTGATCAGGGACTGTTCGACGGCCACCCCGCCATCACTGACGTAGATAAATCCCTGATGTCCTTCCGGCAGAGGCAGACTGATTTCGCCCTCATGACCCAAGACAATATCGGCGATGAAGGGCTGGGTATGGGCTGAAGCGACAGGCCCGATCAGGCCATGAAAACGACCGGCCAGCACGCGCACTTCGGCCTTGGCAAAGATCACCGCCGGAATGTCAGCCGGCGCGATCTCACGCGCCACCGGCTCCAGCCGCTCTTCAACGGCAGGCAGATTGAGCCAGATCTGAAAGGCGCGCGCCCCCTCACCCACCGGCTGCACACCATGACTGATGCCGCGCCCGGCTGTGATCCAGTGTCCGCCACCTTTGACAATCCGGCCGGTCTGGCCCGCTGTTGAATGATCCACCGCCCCATCCACAACCAGGGTCAGTATCTCGAAACCAGCGTGCGGATGTTCGATCAGTTCAGACTGTGCTTTGGCCGGACGCAGATCCTCAAACAACAGAAAGGGGTCGATCTGATCAAGCGCTTCGGTGCCGATGACGCGGTGCAGATGTGTGCCGGCATTGTCGCTGGAGGGAATACCGCGCACGATTTGCCGGATGCGTTGTCCCTTATGCAGTTGTGGTTGAGCCTTCATAAACATGGGTTATCTCCTGTGCGAAAATACGCCCGCCATATTGTAGGATCGCATATAGTCGGATACCGTCGTTTCAGGAAGCTCCACAATCCACATCATGGTGTTGCACAAAATGGAACAGGTTCGCATCGACTTCGACGACCTGCACGCTTTTTTCCGGGTGGCGGAAACCGGCAGCTTCGCCAGAGCGGCGCAGCGTCTGGACTCGTCCAAATCGCTGATTTCCCGGCGCGTGGCGCGTCTGGAAGAAACGCTGAATGTGCAGCTTCTGCAAAGATCATCGCGTGGCGCGCAACTGACCGAGGCAGGTCAGGCCTATTATGACGAGGCTCGCATCGCCATGACTCAGTTGGAATGCGCGGCGGAAAACGCATCGGGCTCCACCAGCGATATTTCCGGCCAGATACGCCTGACCGGGCCGGTCTTTTTCGGCAGCGAATATCTGACGCCGGCCCTGGCCGAATTTGCCCGTCTTTATCCGGAGATAGAGCTGTGTGTTGATTTCAGCGACGAAAAATCAGATCTGGTCCGCGATGGCTATGATCTCGCCGTGCGCATTGGCCAACTGCCCGATTCCAGCCTGATTGCACGTCAGCTTTGCCAGTCGCGGCGCGTGATCGTCGGCAGTCCATCCTATCTGGCCGGACATCCGCCCATCATGACGCCGGAAGATCTGAGCGGGCATGTCATCCTGCACTATAACAGCGTCCATACTCAGGATCTGTGGCGTTACCGCGATCATGAAGCCACACACCATATCGCCATCCGGCCGCACATGCGTTCCAACAACGCCTTTATGCTGATGGAGGCTGTGCGCGCCGATCTTGGCCTGACCCTGTTGCCGATCTATATCACCGGCAGGTTTGTGCAATCCGGTGAGGCCGAAATCGTTCTGAATGATTACGACTGGGGCACTACGCCGGTACATCTGCTGATGCCGCCAGGAAGCAGCCCTACACGACGCGTACGTATGCTTGTCGATTTTCTGGCGTTGAAATTCCGTAGCAAGTTCGCTTAAGGCTGAACACCGCGCAAGATGGGCCGGGTCGGAGCGGCAGCGCTTCCGTCCGCAGGCGCTTGCGTTCCGTCATTGTCAGCCGAAGCGCCGCCAATGGCAGGCATCACGGCCAGTTTATAATTGGGCGGTACGCGAAACCACTTGGCGTCCTGTTCTCCCATGACCAGATCGACCACTTCAAACAGCGGCTCACGATGGCCTTCGCGCGTCATCTGCAAAATAATATTATCTGCCCCAACGCACACCATGCCCGCCTGCCCCAGATAAGCACTGAACTGTATCAGGCGGCACGAACGGCCATTGACCAGCGAAGCCCCCACCACCTTGAGTTGGGCCTGCCGTGCCAGAACCGCCAGATCGAGCGGCAAGGGCACGATAGATTCTGCGCGGTCAAAAGGAAAAACGAGCGCCACAGGATTTGGCCCACCGGAAATCAGGCTGATCAATATGCCCTTGGCGCGGTCAGTAATATAGATTTGCGGCACGGCGGTTTCATGCACATCCAGCCGCGCATAATTGCCCGACCGATGCAGATCAATGGGCTTTGAAAATCCCGCTACCTGGATGCGCGCATACAGGTCGGGCGCGACGCTTGCCGGAAGCGCCGTTTGCGCCAGGGCGGCGTGCGGAAAAGCCGTCAGCGGCGTCAGGGCCAATACAAGCCCGGGTAGCCATTTTTTCAGAATAAAAATCGCCTGTGCTGTCCGCAATTTTCTGGCTCCTCAACAGGCAAGTCTTATGTCAGGATTCGCCGCATGACCACCAGCCCGACTCAAAGCCATAAAGATGATTGCGACTGGATTCTTGTCGATGCGCGCGGTCATCGCTGCCCGGTGCCCACCCTGCGCCTGCGCCGCCAGCTCAGCTTGATCCGGTCGGAACAGGGGGTGCGCCTGCTGGCTGACGATCCGATGGCGCAAATCGACGTTCCGCATTTTTGTAATCAAAACAATTTCTTGCTTGTAAATACCGAAAGCCGGGACCAGGGCTGGGTGTTCGATGTGCAGCTTGCGCCCTGAGCGCAGCCTGTTACAATCTTCTTTACCTCGCCGACCTAAAGTGACAATGCCATGACCCCGATTTTCATCCGATCCGTCCGCGCGGCCAAGGAGCTTTTGTCTTGATATTTCCGGCCCGCCTTTTGCTCCTGAGCCGCGAGGATAGCTGGTCGCAGGCCCTGAGCGACGACATCGACAGACTCGGCCTGCGTACGATCAGCGCCAGCACACCCGAAGCGGCGTGCATGGCGCTTGGCGATCTGGCCATCGAAGCCGTACTGGTCAATGAAACCTGCCAGCAGGCCTGGCCCGACCTCACCGCACGCCTGCGCGCCGCCGCCGCGCCGCGCCATATCGCCATCATCATGATGCGCAACGATGCCCGCCATACCGTGCCCGCAGGCTGGGATATGGCCTTTACCAGCGAGGCGCATCCGCAACAGATCGTCGTCAGTATCGAGCATCTCGTGCGCGCCTGCATCGCCGAGGAAGAATACGTCACCCGCTGCGAAACCTTCGCTGCCGACCTTCAGGATCTCGACACCTTAATGAAGGCGCAACCGCCGCTCAGTCTGTTATCGGTTGGCCAGCCTGATCCGGAATTTCTGGCCATGAGCCATGCGCTCAAGGCGCAGGGCGTGGATGTGGTGGCGGCCCTGTCGAGCTATAGCGCGTTCGATTATCTGCATGACAAAAACTTCGATGCGGTTCTGTTGTGGGGTGGAGAGCAGCCCTCTGAAGCCCTGGCCATCGCCGCCGGTATGCGCCGTAACACGCGCCTCTATCATACGCCGGTTCTGCTGCGCCTGAATCGACTGGTCGAGCTGGATATGGGCGATGCTTTTTTGCGCGGCGTCAATGATATTGCCAATCCGAGCGCTACAGTGGTGGAAATCGCCGACCGTCTGACGCGGCTGGCCAGTGGTCACCGCCGCCAGTCCACCATCCGCAAGACTCTGGAAGCGATGCGCCACCGCCCTGAAATGGATGAAGGGACGGGACTGTTCGGGCGCGATCTGTTCGCCGCCCATCTGGCGCGGCTGACGAAGGCATGTCGTGCGCGTCAAAGGGGCCTGAGCATCTGCGTGCTGCGTATCGCCGATACGCCCGAAATCACACGCGCCCGCAGCCGTAAGGCGCTGGATCGCGCCGTGCCGCAGATCGGTTCGATGATCAGTCGGCTGGTGCGCGCCGAAGACTCCGCCGGACGGTTGTCGAATGATGTCTTCGCCTTAGCCATGCCCGCCACTACGCTGGCCGAGGCGCGCAGCGTTGGCGAACGCATTTCAGCCGTGGTCAGTTGCACAGCCTTCGATTCCGGTCAGGGCAAGCCGCCCTTCGTCGTCGAATTCATCGTCGGTGCCGCCGAGCTTGAACCGGGTGAAACAGCGGCTGCGGCCCTGATCCGCGCCGCCGCCGCCGTGGGCCACACAACGCGCGAAGCGGTTTAGAGCGGTTTGCATTCTGATTGAATCGGTCAAAGGAATGCAACCCGCTCTCCATTTTACGTTTTTCCGCATCTCGCATTCAATCTGTAAGTCAAATTAAACGCTCGTTGCTCTAGGCTTCCGCCGCCAGTCGGGCCAGTTCTTTCATGATGCGCTCAGCCGCCGCCAGTCTTTGCGTGGCGTCGGGCCAGTCACCGCGCACCATCAGCTTCTGGTCAGGGCGCAGCTTCCAGTCGGGCCGTGTCGGGATGAAGCGCACCAGCCCCATCGGATTGGCGAAGCTGTCATTGCGAAAGCTGACCACCGCGCCTTTCGGCCCGACGTCGAGCTTGGACGCATTGGCTTCGCGGCACAGGCCCTTGATACCGACCACCTTCAGCAATTGCTCGGCTTCCGGCGGGATGGGCCCGAAGCGGTCGATCAGTTCCGAAGCCAGCGCTTCGCGGTCGGCCAGTTTTTCGGCCTCGGACACCCGACGGTAAAGGGCAAGCCGGATATTGAGATCGGGGATGTAGCTTTCGGGAATCATCACCGCCGCGCCTGTATTGATTTGCGGCGACCACGAGCGCGCATCGGTCAGGCTGAGATCGCTCTTCTCGCGCAATTCCGCCACGGCGTCTTCCAGCATCTGCTGATACAACTCCACGCCGATTTCGCGGATATGGCCCGATTGTTCGTGGCCAAGCAGATTGCCGCCACCGCGTATATCAAGGTCATGGCTGGCAAGCTGGAAGCCAGCGCCCAGATTATCAAGCGATTGCAGTACTTTAAGGCGCTTTTCTGAGGCGATACTCAAGGTCTTGTGCGCCGGTGTCGTCAGATAGGCGAAGGCGCGGGTCTTGGCGCGCCCTACCCGGCCACGGATCTGATAAAGCTGCGCCAGCCCAAACATATCAGCGCGATGCACGATCAGCGTATTGGCCGTCGGCACATCCAGCCCCGATTCAACGATCGTGGTGGACAGCAGCACATCATATTCGCCTTCGTAGAAGGCGTTCATCACGTCTTCCAGTGCGGTTGGCGATAACTGGCCGTGACCGGTCACGAAACGAATTTCCGGCACCTGCTGGCGCAAAAAGTCGGCGACATCGGCCAGATCGCTGACGCGCGGCACCACATAATAGGCCTGACCGCCACGATATTTTTCGCGCAGCAGGGCTTCGCGCAAGGCCACCGGATCATACGGCAACACATAGGTGCGCACCGCGATCCGGTCCACCGGCGGGGTGGCGATGATCGACATATCGCGGATACCTGATAGCGCCATTTGCAACGTTCGAGGGATGGGTGTTGCAGATAATGCAAGCATATGGACATCGGCACGGAAGGTTTTGAGCTTTTCCTTATGTTTGACGCCGAAATGTTGCTCTTCATCGACGATGACCAGACCGAGATCCCGGAAGCCCACCTGTTCGGACAGCAGGGCGTGCGTGCCGATCACCACTTCGATCTCGCCGCTCTTCAGACCGGCGCGCGTTTCATCGGCGTCCTTGCGACCGACCAGCCGTGATAATTGCCGCACCCGGATCGGCCAGCCCTGAAAACGCTGGCTGAAGGTCTTGAAATGCTGACGCGCCAGCAGGGTCGTCGGGCAGACAATCGCCACCTGCTGGCCCGACATGGCCACCACAAAGGCGGCCCGCAGCGCCACCTCGGTCTTGCCGAAGCCGACATCGCCGCAGATCAGGCGATCCATCGGCTGGCCCTTGCCGAGATCTTCCAGCACGTCCGCAATAGCATTCAACTGGTCGTCGGTTTCCTCGTAGGGAAACTGGGCGCAGAATTCGTCATAAAGGCCGGATGGTGGATCAATCTGCGTGCCCTGACGCATGGCGCGCGCCGCCGCCAACTGGATCAGGCCATCGGCCATTTCGCGCAGGCGTTCCTTGGCGCGCGATTTACGCGCCTGCCAACTGGCGGAACCCAGCCTGTCGAGTTGCGCACTATCGCTGTCGGCACCATAGCGCGTCAGCAGGTCGATATTCTCGACCGGCAGGTAGAGCTTGGCGTCATTGGCATATTGCAGATCGAGGCAATCATGCGGCGCGCCTGCCACATCGAGCGTTTTCAGGCCTTCATAGCGGCCGATGCCGTGTTCGATATGCACGACCAGATCGCCGGGCGACAGGGCCGAAGCTTCCGCCAGAAAATTGTTGGCTCTGCGCCGTTTACGCGGACGCGCTAAACGATCACCTAAAATATCGGTTTCGGAAATGACTGCCAGAGATTCCGTTTCGAAGCCATGATCGAGCGGCAGCACAGCGCGCTGGATCGGCTTGACCTTCGTGCCCGCCACACCAAAATTTTGCGCATCGGCCCAGTCCTTGGCCAGCCGCATCCCCTCCAGCCCGTGATCGGCCAGCATCTGCCCCAGACGGTCGGATGAGCCTTCGGTCCACGAAGCGAACAGGACGCGCTTGCCCTGTTTGGCCAATGCCTTGGCATGGTCGGTGACGGCGGCGAACAGATTGGTCGAATCGAGTTTGCGCGCCTCGGCAAAATTGCGTCCCGGCCGACCACCGAGATCGACGCCATTATCGTGTGCGAACGGCTCAAAGCGCCGTACCCGCATGGCGGAAAGCGTGCGTGCCCAGTTCTCCTCGTCAAGATAAAGCCGTTCGGGCGGCAGGGCGCGGTAACGCTTTTCGGCGGCGTCGCGGCGCAATTCATAGGCGTCACGGATCGTCGCCTGACGTTCGGCCACCGCATTATCGGTCAGGGCATCGAGCATGATGAGCGTGTGCGGTACCAGATAATCGAATACGCTGTCGAGGCCATCGTAAAATAACGGCAGCAGATGCTCGACGCCCTGACGGCGAATGCCCGCCGAAAGCGCCGCATAGAGCGGATCGTCACCTGCCGCGCCGAACGCTTCCAGATAATGCTGGCGGAAACGGCTGATACCGGCTTCATCAAGATGAATTTCGGAAACGGCGGTAAAATCGAGGCTCTTGACCTGACTGAGCGAACGCTGCGTTTCCGTATCGAAGCTGCGGATCGATTCGAGGCTGTCGCCGAAGAAATCGAGGCGCATCGGTTCGTCATGGCTCGGCGAAAAGACATCGAGCAGGCCGCCGCGCACGGCAAATTCGCCGCGTTCCGACACGGTGGAGACGCGGACATAGCCATTGCGCAGGAAATAGGCTTCCAGTCCGGCCAGATCGAGCGTCTGACCGGGGCGCAGGCTTAGGCGCCCTTCGTCAATAATAGCCCGTGGCGGCACCTTCTGCGTCATGGCCGAGGCCGTGGTCAGCACCAGAACCGGCGCATCCGGGGCCTTGTCGCGCCATTGCGACAGTTTTGACAAGGCGTACATGCGCTGCGCAACAACCCCCGGCGTCGGACTCATCCGGTCGTAAGGCAGGCAGTCCCAGGCCGGCAGCAGCAGGGTTTCGAGCTGGGGTGCGAAGAATTTAAGTGCCTCGGCCACCGCATTCATGCGGCTGAAATCGCGCGCCACAAACAGGCTGAGCCCTGCGCTTTTCGCCAGATCGGCGGCGATCAGGCATTCATAACCTTCAGGACAGCCACTGAGAATGAGCGGGCCTTCATAGCGGATAAGATCAGGCAAGGCGGACATGGATTTATTTAAAGTTTTTTATAAGCTGTTTTATAATAGTTATTGAGTTCTATCATAATTTCGGATTGAAATTCTGAGGGAGTGGGTTCACGTTCGATAATCCAGCCGTATAGATCCTGATCAGGCACTTCGAGCAGAACTTCAAAAATATCAAGCTGCGCATCGCTCATGCTGGCCAGCCGATCATCGGAATAATGTCCCAGAATAATGTCGGCCTCCTTGAAGCCGCGCCGCCAGGCACGAAAAGACAGTTTCTTCAGGCGGGCATCGCGCGCTTCCGATGGGGTCATAGCTAAGGCCTTTACCGAACAAATCAAGGGCTTCTCATAAAGCAATTTTGATGCTTGATAAGCCCATGCGGCCAGAAATTTTGTATCCCTACTATGCTCCCGTGACCAGCCTGAAGGGCGTGGGGCCGAAAATCGCGCCGAGCCTGAGCCAGCATATCGGCCCGTTTGTGCGCGATCTCGCCTTCTTCCTGCCTTCGGGCATCATCAAACGTCCGCTTGTGGCGCTGAATCTGGCGCGACCGGGCGAGGTGCTAACCGTCGAGGTCACGATCAGCGGCTACCCACCCATGTCGCCAAAGGGGCCCCAACGCATCGAAACCGAGGATGGTGGCGGCCGTCGCCTCACCCTCGTCTATTTCCATCGTATCCGTGGTTTTGAAACGCAGCATCCGGTGGGGGCTGTGCGGTTGATCAGCGGCAAGCTCGAATCGTTCAATGGCCAGTTCCAGATGGCGCACCCTGACTATATTGTGGATCGGACCCATGCCGAAGATATACCGGCCTGTGAACCCGTCTATCCGGCCACGCTTGACCTGTCGTCGCGCCAGATTCGCAAATTGACGCAAAGCGCTCTGTCGGCCCTGCCTGACCTGCCTGAATGGCAGGATCAATCTATTTTAGAAAAGCGCTTATGGCCGTCTTTTAAACAATCGCTTCAAGCGGCGCACCAACCCGATAGCGAAGTCAGCCTGACCCCCGAAAGCCCGCCGCGTCGTCGCCTCGCCTATGATGAAGCGCTGGCGCACCAGTTGGCCCTCAAGGCGCGCAAGCAGCACCGTCAGGCCATGCCAGCCCGCGTCATTGACCAGCACCTCTGGGCCGACCGCGCCGTGACCACCCTGCCCTTCGCCCTGACCGGAGCGCAGGTGCGTGCATTAGCCGATATTCGCGCTGACCTGCGCTCCGGCCAGCGCATGAACCGGCTGGTGCAGGGGGATGTTGGCGCTGGAAAAACCCTGGTGGCCCTGCTGGCCATGATCGATGCCGCCGAAAGCGGCCAGCAAAGCGTCATGATGGCGCCGACCGAAATTCTGGCGCGCCAGCATTATGAAAAATGTCAGCCTGTTCTGCAACCTCTTGGCATTTCTTCATGTCTTATGACAGGCCGCGACAAGGGCCGCGTGCGTGAAGATAAACGCACCGCCGTTGCGAATGGCATGGCTATGATCGTGTTTGGCACCCATGCCGTTTTTCAGGAGGGCGTCGATTTCAAAGCCCTGCAACTGGCGGTTATCGACGAGCAGCACCGATTCGGCGTCAGCCAGCGCCAGCGCCTCTTTTCCAAAGGTGATTCGGTACATTACTTGTCGATGTCGGCCACGCCTATTCCGCGCACACTGGCCCTGACGCAATATGGCGAGGCCGATCTCAGCATTCTCGATGAAAAGCCAGCGGGCCGCCAACCGATTCTGACGGCGGTTGTGCCGCGGCAACGCCTGACCGATGTGATGGCGCGATTGAATACGGCGATCAGCGAAGGCTCGCAAGCCTACTGGATCTGCCCGTTGGTGGAAGAAACCGCCGAATCCGACCTGATTGCGGTCGAGGCGCGCCACCGCGAACTGCAAGAAGCACTGGGCTTTGAGATCGGGCTTGTTCACGGGCGCATGGCATCGGAAGACAAGGACGCGATCATCACCCGCTTCGCCGCCGGCGAGGTGAAACTGCTCTGCGCCACGACTGTGGTGGAAGTCGGGATCGACGTGCCCTCGGCCTCAATCATCATCATCGAACAGGCCGAGCGGTTTGGGCTGGCGCAATTGCACCAGTTACGCGGTCGGGTTGGGCGTGGCCGCGACAAAAGCGCCTGTATCCTGCTTTATGATACACCGCTGTCCAAGACGGCGCGCGCGCGCCTCGAACTGTTGCGTGACACCGAAGATGGCTTTCGTATCGCCGAGATGGACTGGAAACTGCGCGGCGAAGGCGATATTCTGGGTGCCCGGCAATCGGGTTTTCCTGACTATCGTTTTGTCGATCCCATTGCCCACACCGACCTGATCGCTATGGCCGCGCGCGAAGCCGTCTATATTTTGCAACAAGGCCAGGCTCTGCCCGCGCCGCGTCTGGCGGCTCTGGAGGTATTGCGACAACTGTTCGACTGGCGCGCCGATATATCGGACAAGCAGGATTAGAGCGGTTTGCATTCTGATGGAATCGGTCAAAGGAATGCAACCCACTCTACATTTTACGTTTTTCCGCATCTCGCATTCAATTTGTAAGTCAAATTAAACGCTCGTTGCTCTAGCCCGCTGGCGGGGTGGCCTGAAAAAGCTGCCAGCGCGCCTGAATATCGGCCTGAAGATCGCCATAAAATAAATTGTAATGATTTACTTTTCGACGATCTTCCCAATTACCGGTATTTTTGAATGACGGCGATTGCGGCTTATCGACGAACAGCAAGCCGCCCAGGCAATGGGCGGCTACCTTGTGGGCAATCAGGGCCGGATCGGTGCCCCATTCCAACCCCGTGGCATTGGTAGCGCCAAGCGATTGTTTGGCGTCCGCCGCCTGGCTGGTGGCCATGCCCAGAATCGGATTGACGCACACGGCTTTTTGCGAGCCGAGCGGCGCCAGCGAATCGCCCTGCCAATAAACGGCCTTTTGCAGCATTTGCAGCGCCATGTCCGGTCGATTGGAATCGACGCTGATATAGCTGACGATACATCCTGTCTGCTCCCGCGACGCGCAGGCCGGCATCACGGAGCCTGCAAGGCCGAACTGACTTTCGGGCGCGGAGGTTTCTAGGAAATAGGCCGCGACCAGTTGCGCCCTCAATGAGGGATCAGGTGCCACCACGTCACGCACCAGTCGCTCGGCCAGCAATCCGCCCTGTTCAAGACCAACAATGACGATTCCACGTCCGCCGCGCCTTGTTTTCAGAAATTGCGCAAAAGCCGTGGCCACATCACGATAGGCAAACTGTCTCGCCTCGCGCGCATCTTCACGCAGGGTCAACTGGCTATACAGGCTGGCCTGACGATATTTCGGCGCATAGACATTGCCCATGACGGAAAAGGGGGCGGCATAGTTCGGGAGTTGCACACGCTGCACCTCAGCTTGGATCGCGTTGCGTCTTGGGTCACCCAACCAGGCTTCACCACCATCATAACTGGTGCCGTGAATAAAAAAAACGTCCACCTTGCGCGGATCGGCATAATAGCGGGCAATGGCCGGATTCAGATACCAGCCTTCGGCCTTGGTATATATCGGTTCGGGCGGCGGTGAATAGATCTGGAACGGAATCTGTGGATCGAGATAATTACGATGAATATCATTTTGCAGGTAAATGAAGGCCATCCCCAGAAACAGCAGCAGCCCGATACCCATAAGGGTCAGCAGGCGGCGACGGTGCGACAGGCGTGACCAGAATGGGTTCATGTGCTCTTGCGCCTGTACAATTCGTTCGGCCAGCGCTTATGCACCCAAAACCATTCCTGTGGCCGTTCGCGCACAACGCCTTCAATGAAACGGCTGATATTGCATACCGTCGCTTCGATGGCCTCGGCGCGGCTGGCGGCCTGTACCACCGAAATCGGCGGATGCGCGACCACGCGGAAGCGCGCCTTGTGCAGGCGCTCCACCGTCAGGGGCTGCAAGATGGTGTTGAAACGCAGGGCCAGTCGGGTTGGCCCCGGTGCCGTATCGACCGGATGGCTGAAAAAGGGCGTCGCAATGCCGCGGTTGAACTTCTGATCATTAAGCAGCGCCACCGATTCGCCGCGCGCCATGCCGATCATCAGTTCCTTGGCGCCATCGCCGCCCTTGGGCGCAAAAAGCTGCACGCCATAACGCTGACGGCCAGCGCGGATACGCTCGTCGATATAGGGATTATTGGCGGCGCGATATGTGACCTGGCAGGGAATGCCTGCCGCTACAATGACCGCCGCCATGACCTCGAAATTGGCGAAATGGCCAGAAATCAGAACGACCGGCTTGCCCGCCGCAGCAATGTCGGTCAAGCGTTCCATATGATCGACGACGACCCGTCCGCTTTCGATGGTGATGCGATCCATCTGGGCGAATTCGGCGAAGGTGCGGCCGAGATTATCCCATTGCTCACGTGATATGCGGGCCTTCCATTCGGCGTCTTTTTCTGGAAAGGCCAGATCGAGATTGCGGCTCACCGTGCGCTGGATCGGAACAAGCGGCCCCAGAACGCGCAACAGCCAGCCGCCAACATCCGACGCGAAATCGAGCGGCAGCAGGCGCATGAAGCCGACAAAGGCGTCATAGGCCGCCGCTTCCAGCCGCCAGGCTATATTTTGCCAGAAACTGACGTCGTGTTCGCTCATCCTGCTGTCTTCGCCGCCTTTTGCGCATCGAGAATCTTAAATAGCCTTTTGACGCGCGCCTCGGCTGCCAGATGGCTGGAATAGATGCCGTCCCAGCCACCGGTAAAATGGCAGCGCATCAGAAAATAACGCAGGAATACCATCGGATACTCAAAAGGCAGGCGCAACCAGATCGACCAGGCCGGCTTGCTTAAAACCTTCGCCTGCAAATTGGTATAGGAATCGAGCTTGGCGCGGATATGGGCATAGGAGCGCGCCGAAAAGTGCATGACCGCGCCCTTGAGCTGGCCAACCCTTTCCTTGCCCGTTTCGACTGTATCATGCACCTGGCTTTCATGAAATCGCACCACGCGCCGGTCATAGAGCCGGACATAGTTATGATAATCGGCCAGCCAGCGCGGATGCGCCTTGCCCGGATAAACATTACGGATGCGAAAACGATAGGCTTTGAGCGCAGGCTCAGCCGACATCAGGGTTTTGATCTCCTGATAGAGGTCTGACGTAACCACCTCATCAGCATCGAGATTGAGCACCCAGTCATGTTTGGCGCACTCTTCACTAAAACGCTTTTGCGGCCCGTATCCCGGCCATGCATGATAGACGACGCGCGCGCCCAGCTTTTCAGCCACGGCCACGGTGTCGTCGGTCGAGCCGCTGTCCACCACCACCACCTCATCGACGAGGCCTTCTATAGCGCGCAGGCAATCACCGATGCGGTCGCCTTCATTCCTGGCGATAATACAGCAGCTTAAGGGGGTTCGATTTGCGACTTTCATGCTAAGCCTTTGTGCCGAAGTGCCGCCGGACAGGCAAGGGTTTTTAATCAACGTCTCTGGATATAGGTCATTATGCCAGCCCCCGTCATCCTATGGTTTCGCCGCGATCTTCGCCTTCAGGATAATTCAGCCGTTGCTTCGGCGCTGGCCCTGCGAGTGCCGATTCTGCCCGTCTATATCCATGATGACGACCTTGAAACCCGCTCCGGCGGGGCCGCATCGCGGTGGTGGCTCGATAAATCTCTTCATGTACTGGATGAGGAACTGCGCGGGCTTTCGTCAAGATTGATCGTTCTCGAAGGAAGCGCCACCATTCTCCTGCCTTATCTATGTCAAACTTATTCAGTTAAATCTGTAATTTGTTCGCATACTTTTGATCCAAGAAGCGAAGAAAATGATCTACGGATTATCGACGAGCTCGCGGCCATCAAGGTGTGTATGGAGCGCCATAACAGCACCCTTTTAACCCTGCCTTGCGCATTAAAAACGCAAGGCGGCACGCCATTTCGGGTCTTTACTCCCTTTTTTAAAGCTCTACAGGCGCAAGGGCATGATCGCATTGCCATGATGCCACCCGCTCTCTCCGATCACTGGCCGCTCCCCGATATATGGCCGGATTCACTGACTATCGACGATCTCGGTCTGCGCCCGCGCCTGCCGCCTTCGGGACGGGACTGGTCGGCGGGATTTGCCCGCTTTACGCCCGGCGAACGCGGTGCGCGCAAGGCGCTTCGCCATTTCCTGCGCCATGACTTGCCTGGTTATGCCGGTCATCGTGACCGGCCTGATCTCGATGTGACATCGCATTTGTCACCCCATCTGCGATTCGGTGAAATCAGCCCGCGCCGAATTCTGTTTGAACTGGACAAGCACGTTGCGGCCCAGCCCGATCTGGCTGCCGATGCCGCCAAATTTCGCGCCGAACTGGCCTGGCGGGACTTTTCCTACAATCTGCTGCACCAGCAGCCGCGTCTGCACGACGTCAATTTCCGTGAGGACTTTAATGATTTTCCGTGGCGCGATAACGATCCTGCCTTTCGCGCATGGTGCCGTGGCGAAACCGGTTATGATCTCGTCGATGCCGGCATGAAAGAGCTTTGGCGCACCGGCTATATGCATAATCGGGTGCGCATGATCGCGGCCTCCTTCCTCGTCAAGCATCTGCTGATCGACTGGCGACGCGGCGAACAATGGTTCTGGGACTGCCTGCTCGATGCTGATCCGGCCAATAATCCGGCAAGCTGGCAATGGGTGGCCGGTTGTGGTGCCGACGCCGCGCCCTATTTTCGCGTTTTCAACCCGATCAGTCAGGCCGCGAAATTCGATCCGCATGGTCATTATCGCGCGCGCTACCTTGACGGCGATGAAACGCAATCGGACAAGTATGTCAAAGCCGACAAGGCCGGTGTGCCGAATGCCAACCCCAAACGCTCACCTGTTATTGAGCACGCCTTCGCCCGGCAGCGCGCCCTGGATGCCTACCAAAATCGTGGAGACGAAGGATGACCAGCCAGATGGATGTTCTGACACTGAAAGCCTTGATGGATAAGGGTGCTGTCAAGGTGATTGACGGCAGTTGGGCGCTGGACGGCACAGATATGCGCGCGCTCTACGAAGCCTCCCATCTGCCGGGCGCGCAGTTTTTCGATCTTGAGGCGATCAGCGATCACACAACGCCTTTACCGCATATGGCCCCCTCGCCGGAGGCTTTCGCCGCGGCTGTCAGCGCTATGGGTATTGCGGCTGAGGATCAGGTCGTTATCTATGACCGGCAGGGGCTTTTTTCCGCCGCGCGCGTCTGGTGGACATTTCGTTTGATGGGACATGAAAATGTGCAGGTCTTGCGCGGTGGTTTACCGGCCTGGCAGGCCGCCGGTCTGCCGCTCGATCATGGAACGCCTGAAGTTCAGCCCACAACCTATCGTCCGCAATTTCAGCCGCAATGGGTTATTGATGTGGAAACTGTGAAGTCCAAACTGAATGCCCCCGGCACGGCCCTCCTGGATGCCCGCCCGAAGCCGCGCTTTGACGGTCTGGCGGCAGAACCGCGTCCCGGCCTGCGCTCAGGCCATATGCCAGGTAGTTGCAACCTGCCTTTCGGACTGATGATCAGCGATGGAGCCCTCAAGTCGGATGATGAAATCCGCACTATTCTTAAAGATTCAGGCGTGCCGGATAAGGCCAATATCATCACAAGCTGCGGTTCGGGCGTCACCGCCGCCATTTTAAGCATGGCCCTCTTCGAGATCGGCCGGACCGCCCGGCTTTATGATGGTTCGTGGGCAGAATGGGGACAGGTTGGCCTCGACACCCCCGTGGTGGAAGGTCATCAGGCAACATAAAAGGCCAAGTGGTGACTCCGACAGGGCTCGAACCTGTAACCGTCCGCTTAGAAGGCGGATGCTCTATCCAGTTGAGCTACGGAGCCTATCTGCGCTTAGAGCAAATGACTTTAGATAGATTCGTCATCTCGCTCTAAGTCTTTGCTTACGCATCATGTTTTTCCAAAAAGTGGCATCCACTTTTTGGCATGATGCTCTAGAGCAAGATGACTTTAGATAGACTCGTCATCTCGCTCTAAGTCTTTGCTTACGCATCATGTTTTTCCAAAAAGTGGCATCCACTTTTTGGCATGATGCTCTAGTGCGTCCAGGACTGCCTGCGGCCATAGGCGAAATTATCGGCATAGGTCTTGATAATTTTCGGCGGTAATTCCGGCTCGATCAGGCGGAAAGGAATACCATGATGTTCGGCAAAAGCCATCGCCTGATCCTTGCTCTCAAAGGTCAGGCGCACCTGCGCATCGGTGTCGGCCGAAGATGTCCAACCCATCAGCGGGTCAGGTGTACGCGCCGAACGCGGTTCAAATTCCAGCACCCAGTCTTGCGTCTTGGCACGGCCCGACTGCATGGCGGTTTTCGCCGGTTTGAAAATGCGCGCAAACATCATCGTCTCCTTGTGAAGCGGGCGATTCCGCGCCGCACCTTCCCTGCCCTGTTACTACAAAGACGACGCGGTTTGCAATGATCGTCAGATAAAATGCACGGGTTTTGTGAAACCGCATAAATGTGCGGAGAGGATTGGCTGCGCTTCGCTGCGCCGAACTCGACCTTTGCTAACGCAAAGGTGCTCGTTTCGAACCGGGAGGTTCTCACCTGCTCACCATACCATTTAAAAAGGCCAAGCCCTGAAGGGCCGCATCAGGTGAAGCCGCATAAAATGTGCACGAGAGGATTGGCTGCGCTACGCTCCGCCGAACTCGACCTTTGCTATCGCAAAGGTGCTCGTTTCGAACCGGGAGGTTCTCACCTGCTCACCCACCATTTAAAAAGGCCAAGCCCTGAAGGGCTCGGCCTTTTTAAATGGTCGGGGCGAGAGGATTCGAACCTCCGGCCTCCTGCTCCCGAAGCAGGCGCGCTACCAGGCTGCGCTACGCCCCGACTTATTTCAACTCTCCCCCGGCTTTTGGGCCGTGGTCGGGGCGAAAGGATTTGAACCTTCGACCTGCTGTACCCAAAACAGCTGCGCTACCAGGCTGCGCTACACCCCGTCAGCAAAGCGTCAGACAACGTCCGAAGCCTTGAGAGGCGCGCTTCATGCCATTTTAGATTGGCCTCCGCAAGCCCGAACTTTGCGAAAAGATGTATTTTGCAGCCTCGCCGGGGAAGCCGGTCAAAAAACGCGTGGATAAGGCTGATATGGCTGTAAATACAAAAACGGGCGACATGAAGCCGCCCGTTGTTTTGCAATATCATCAACGCGATAAGCTTCAGACCAGCGCCTTCGGCTGCACCTCGGTGACCACCAGACCCTTGGGGCCTTCGCCAAAACGCACCATGATCACATCGCCCTGCTGCACGTCTTCCAAGCCATACCGGCGCAGGGTTTCGATATGGATGAAAATGTCGGTGGGATCATTGCCGCGCACCACGAAGCCATATCCCTTGGTGCGGTTGAACCATTTGATGGTGGCGGCTTCCAGATCGCCGACGCGCACGGTTTCATTCGTAAGACGCGAAGAGCGCACGGGCATTTCTGGTCGCGGCGCAGGCGCTGCATGTCCCGAGGCTTCGAGATGACTGATTTCAATGACCTGCCAGCCCTTGGCCCGCTTGGCGATCCGGCACGAAATTCGCGCCCCTTCGAGAGCCGTGTCGCGGCCAATGTCACGCAAACTGGAAATATGCAGCAGCACATCGCGCATACTGGTCAGAGTCGAATCTTCAGGAACGATAAAGCCATAGCCCTTAGCGCCATCGAACCATTTCACATGCCCGGAAATCTCTACTACGTCTTCGGCTTCGTTTTTATCATTATAATCAAACACGCTCATCTATCCTCACCACGCCGCCAGGATCTCTCAAGTGACATTTTTTATCATAACACGGATATCGCAATTTGGGAGAGAAAAAGCGCCGACATTCGCATCGGTTGCGTATTTTAAGATAAAAAATCGCTTATAGCGAGTGCAAAGGTGACAAGGCGATACCTTGTGAGCGCTATCAGTTTGATAATTTCTGTGGATAAGGCGGATATAACGCCCTATCAAAAAAAGAATATGCTGAATTGTAAGATTTTATTCATCGATTCGATGGCAGTCCCTAGCGGAATCGAACCGCTCTTTTCAGAATGAAAATCTGACGTCCTAACCGATAGACGAAGGGACCATATCGAAGAGGTGCGCTTAGTACCTATTCCATTTTCGTGATGCAAGTGCTTTTTTGTGCTTTTTCACAGCTCGCGGCCTGTGGCCAGCGCCATATCCTCAATCTCAAGCTGAACACCGCACCGCCCCATATAATCGTCCGCCTTGAGGCGTCCCAGCACATGGACTTTTCCGGCCGGGCGCAGCAGGGCGTCACCGATCGGCGTGCCCTCGGCGCGCCACATAATGCCCTTCAGCTTCGCGCCACTGTCATCGTTCAGCTCAAACCGCACATGGCCACCCTTCATCACCGCCGCATAGGCCACGCGCACATCGGCAAAGGCCAGCAAGGGTTCGGGATTACCTTGCCCGTAAGGTGCCAGCAGATCGAGCCGGTCGAAAAAATCACGCGAAGCGGCACGCACGCTGATCAGCGCATCGACCTCAACCGCCTCGACCCGGTCGGCCTCCGCCACGTGCGCGCGCACATAGTCATTGAGGAAACGGCGCAGTTCGCCAAGCGCCTCCGCCTCGACGCTCAGCCCCGCCGCCATAGCATGGCCGCCACCGGACAGCAGGATTCCGGCCTCAAACGCCGCCCCCACCGCCTCGCCGAGATTGACTCCGGCCTGCGAGCGTCCCGACCCCTTGCCCATGCCCGACACAGGATCGATACCGATGACAACCACCGGCTTGCGCCAGCGTTCGCGCAGACGACCGGCCACAATGCCGATCACACCGGGATGCCAGCCTTCTTTTGCCACCACGATGACCGGATCGTCACTCGGCCATAAGCCTTGCGCCTCGGCGGTTTGTACGGCCTCTTCCAGTACACCGGCCTCAACCTCACGGCGCAGACGGTTCAATTCGTCCAGTTCCTGCGCCAGACTGGCCGCTTCATCAGGATCATCGGTCGATAACAGCCGCACACCAAGATCGGAACGTCCGACCCGGCCGCCGGCATTGATGCGTGGCCCGATGACGAAACCCGAATGGAAGGTGCCCATCAGGCTGACCGCCCCGCCCGCGCCATCGCCCGCCACCTCCATCAGGGCGCGAATACCGGCATTGCGCCGCTGCGACATCACCTTCAGGCCCTGCGCCGCCAGGGCGCGGTTGAAACCGGTCAGCGCCGTCACGTCGCAGATCGCGCCAAGTGCCGACAGATCCAGCCATTGCACCAGATCGGGCTTGCTGCGCTCTGCAAACAGCCCTCTTTTTTCAGCTTCACGGTTGAGCGCCGCCATGACGACGAACACAACGCCGGCCGCTGCCAGATTGCCCTGCTTTGAAGTGCAGCCCGGCCGGTTGGGATTGACCACGGCCAGAGCGTGCGGTGGTTCCTCGCGCATCAGATGGTGATCGATCACCACCACATCGAGGCCGATGTCTGCCGCGTGGTCGAGGGGTTTATGCGCCATCGCGCCGCAATCGACGGTGATGACCAGATCGGCACCCTGTCGTTTCAGGCTGTCAAAGGCGGCGTTCGACGGGCCATAGCCCTCGGTCATGCGGTCGGGCACATAGACGCTCAGTTCGTGGCCCATATGACGAAACCAGCGCACGAGTTGCGCCGCACTGGTGGCGCCATCGACATCATAATCGGCGAAAATGCAGATCTTCGCCTTGCGCTCATAGGCATTGAGCATGGCGGCCACAGCCTTATCCATGTCCATAAAGCAGGACGGATCGGGAAAAAGCGCTTTCAGAGTCGGAAAAATGAACGCTTCCAGCGTATCGGCGGTGATGCCACGCCCGGCCACGAAACGCGCCAGCGGCCCGACAAAGTCACTATCCGCCACATTCATCAGGCCCAGCCGGTGCGTTATTTCGCGCAGAGCTTCGGGGGTCACGCCAAGCGTGGCGATCCGTTCACGCCAGGCCCGCCCCGTCAGCGACCGTCCGACGCCCAGATAAGACGGCGCTTCGGCCAGAGGTCTGACGGGCACGGTATCCATATCAGCGCTTCAGGGGGCGGCGCATGGAAAGCTTGCGCACCGTATGGGTTTTGGACATCATCACCAGACTTTCGGTGGTGACGAAGACTTCGCCGCGTGCTGTCGTTTCCATATTGACGCCGCGCAGTAAGGCGCCATTGGTCACGCCGGTGGCGATGAAAACCGCATCGGTGCTGACCAGATCGTTGAGCAGATATTTGCGGTCGAAATCGCTGAGGCCCAGACGCTCGGCGCGTGAACGCTCGTCATTATTGCGAAACACCAATCGTCCCTGAAACTGCCCGCCGACACATTTCAAAGCCGCGCACGCCAGAACGCCTTCGGGCGCGCCGCCCTGCCCCATATAGATGTCGATGCCGGTTTCAGGTTGAGCGGTATGGATCACCCCCGCCACATCGCCGTCGGTGATCAGATGCACCCGGCAGCCTGCCTTACGCAGCGAGGTGATGATGGCGTCGTGACGCGGACGATCCAGCACGCAGGCCACGATTTCGGATACAGCCACCCCCTTGGCTTTGGCCAGTGAGCGCACATTGTCTTCGGGCGTGGCGTCGAGATCGACCACGTCCGGCGCATAACCGGGCCCGATAGCCAGCTTGTCCATATAGGTGTCGGGCGCGTGCAACATGCCGCCGCGCGGCGCAAAGGCGATAACGGCCAGGGCATTGGCCATAGCCTTGGCGGCCAGGGTGGTGCCTTCCAGCGGATCGAGCGCGATGTCGATGGCCGGGCCTTTGCCTGTGCCGACCTTTTCGCCGATATAGAGCATGGGGGCTTCATCGCGCTCACCCTCACCGATGACGATGCGACCATCCATGTCAATAGCGTTGAGGCTGGTGCGCATGGCATCGACTGCCGCCTGATCGGCGGCTTTTTCATCACCGCCACCCACCTGCTGATAGGCGGCGATGGCGGCTTCTTCGGCAACACGCACAATATCGAGGCTGAGATCAAACTCGATATTCATGGCATTTTCCTTTTTCAATTCAATTGTATCTGGCATTATTGTCTTCTGTTTTCAGACATTTACGAAATGCGGCTTGTTATTGCCGCTTGAATGCAGGTGTTTTCACCTTTTTGAACACGCTTTCTTTGAAAGCGCGCCTTGGGGCTGTTAGCAGACCCGACAGGGGCTGAACAGACTTACTTCACAATGGGCGGAGGCGTGACGCGCTTACGCAAAGCCGCGCCGAGGGCTTCTATATCCTGAACCGTCATGGGTTTTTCCACCGGTGCCTGACGGCTGGCATCCATGCGCGCCATGATCGCATCATGCGCCTGTTGCGGCGTTTCGCTGGGCCAGACGATTCGTGAGGTTTCCTGATGCAAGTTCGCACCCGCCCGGTTGAGCAAGGCCACGCGGCGCGCAAATTCCGAAAGCGGCGTTACCTTAGCGGGAGGCACGGGAAATTGTGACCATTTTGGAAAGGAAGACAAATCGCCGGGATCGGTTTTCAGCAAGGGAATCGGTGCCTGCACAGGCTGTGTGGGGGCGGATTGCCCGGTCGCGGAAGCTTCCGTCTGGGGCTGGGCCTCACCCCTCCCGGCCATCGAACTGAGACAGACCGTCATCAGGCACGCCACTATCAGCAGGGCGCGGTGCCTTACGGACAGTCGTGCGCAAGAGTCCGCGATCAGGAAATTTCCGTGTCTGGCCAAAACTGTCTCCGCGCACAACCGCATTTTGCCTGAATTTACGATGTTGCCTTGTAGCAAGACAAGCGAAATCGCCCCCGATTATAAAAAGCATGGGTAAAACCTCTTCCACTTTAACGGAAGTGCGAAATATAATTTTAATTGCCCGCAAGAGCTGAACGGGTGCACAGCTTTCACAAGCCTGCCCCTAAACCTGTCTTTCGCCAAAGGACTCCGATGAGCAAACCGCCCGTACCTCCATCCGTCAAAGCTCAGGATAAGACGCAGGAAAAGGTTCAGACCGATCCGAAAGCGCCCGCAAAGCCTTCGAGAAAGCGTGCGGTCAAAAACGGGGCAAGCCCTGCGACTCAGGCCGGGACGCCGATGGCCCATAAGGCCCCGCCCAAAAAAACCTCACCAAAAAAAGCAACGGTGAAAAAAGCGTCCATGAAGGCCGCTGCTGAAAACCCCGCCGCCACCGCGCCCCTCGACACAGCCAGTGCGTTCGATACGGACACCATGCGCCGCCTCGAAACCCTGTCGCTTAATATCGCCAAGGCCGGCATGACGGCGCAAAGCGCCCTGGCTCGCACCCTTTTTCGTCCACCCGAAGACGATGCAGGCCCCGCCGACCCCTTTCAGGTTGGCCCCGCCATGACCGAAGTGGCCAGCGCCCTGGCGTCCAAACCGGAAAAACTGATCGAGGCGCAAAACGAACTTCTGACCGGCTATATGGGCTTGTGGGGCCAGATGGCGCGCCGTTCTCTGGGTAAGGGGGCCGATGACGACACGGCGCAAACTGGTGTCAAAAAACCGTTCGACAAACGCTTTGCTGACCCGCGCTGGGAACAGAATATGGTGTTCGACATGATGAAGCAGTCCTATCTGCTGTCATCGAACTGGATCAACAAGCTGATCGCCAGCGCCGAAGGCATAGATCCGCTGGTCAAGCGCCGCGCCGAATTTTTCACCAAGCTGCTGACCGATGCCATGTCACCGGCCAACTTCCTGCTCACCAATCCGGCAGCGCTCGAAACCCTGCTCGAAACCGGCGGCGAAAGTCTGGTCAAGGGCATGGAACGCTTCGCCGATGATCTGGCGCGCGGCGATGGCAAACTCAAGATCAGTCAGGCCGATTACGGCCATTTTCGTGTCGGTGAAAATGTCGCCACCAGCCCCGGCAAGGTCGTATGGCGCGGTCCCTATTTCGAGCTCCTGCAATTCAGCCCTGCCAGCGATGAGGTGCGTGAAACTCCGCTGCTGATCTTCCCGCCGTGGATCAACAAATACTATATCCTTGATTTGCAGCCCAAGAATTCGCTGATCAAGTGGCTGACCGAACAAGGCTTTACCGTCTTTCTCGTATCGTGGATCAATCCCGATGCTTCGATGAAGGATACGAGCTTCGAGGACTATATGTTCGGCGGTATTTACGAGGCCGTGGCGCGGGTGAAGGAACAGTGCGGCGTCGATCAGGTCAATGCCGTGGGCTATTGCATCGGCGGCACATTGCTCGGCGTTACCCTGGCCCATATGGCTGCCAAAGGCGACACGTCGATCGCCTCGGCCACCTTTTTCACGGCCCAGCACGATTTTTCCGAGGCGGGCGATCTGTTGCTGTTCACCAGCGAACACTGGCTCAATGAACTCGAACGCCAGATGGACGCCGCCGGTGGCGTCCTGCCGGGAACAGCGATGGCCGACACCTTCAATGCCTTGCGCGCCAACGACCTGATCTGGTCTTTCTTCGTCAATAATTACCTGTTAGGGCGCGATCTGACGGCCTTCGACCTGCTGTACTGGAACGCCGACCAGACACGGATGCCCAAGGCGCTGCATCTGTTTTACCTGCGCAAATTCTACGGTGAGAACGCCCTGAGCCAGCACAAACTGACTCTGGCCGGCGTTGATATTGACCTGAAACAGGTCAAGATTCCGATCTATGAGCAGGCCGGGCGCGAAGACCACATCGCGCCGCCGGGTTCCGTCTATAAGGGGTCGAAACTGTTCGGCGGGCCGGTCACCTTCATGTTGGCCGGTTCCGGCCACATCGCCGGTGTTGTCAATCCGCCCGCCGCGCAGAAATACATGCACTGGCTCAATGACGCCCACCCCGACACGCTTGACGATTGGCTGAGCGGTGCCGAAATGCACGCGGGCTCGTGGTGGCCGCACTGGGCCGCCTGGCTGCATGAGCGTTCCGGCCCGATGATTGCGGCACGCGACCCGGCCAAGGGCAGGTTCAAACCCCTGATGGACGCCCCCGGTGCCTATGTGCTGGTCAAATCGTAAAATTCGCGTTTCAGGCTAAAATTAAGTCTTTTCAAGGGGCTGATGCAAGGACTTAAGTTTGGCTCTGAATGATGATCGATGTGTGTTTCAGAAAATAAATATTGATTTTCTGTGCGTAATCTTAATTTTCGCTTATAATTCAACACGCTAGAGCAACGAGCATTTAATTTGACTTACAAATTGAATGCGAGATGCGGAAAAACGTAAAATTTAGAGCGGTTTGCATTCCTTTGACCGATTCAATCAGAATGCAGACCGCTCTAACAAAAATAGTCCAAACCCATTCCCATCATGATCATGGGTATGAGCAGAATGCTGTCAATATTGATGGAAAATAGCATTCTATAGGCGGTTCGGGCTACGCAGAATTTGCGGAGCCCGAACCAAAATTCTCTTTATACGCGAATTTTAAATACGGATAATGATGGTTTCGACAATCGGACGACGACCCCAGATTGATTGCGCCGCCTTTTTCACGACACGCGCCACCACGATCTCGACCGACGCATCATCATCGCGGTCTTCGCCGGACATACCCTTGACCGCCTTTTCAACCAGCAAGCAGATTGCCTCCAGTTGATCGGAGATGACGTCTTCATCCTCGAAGGCCAGACCCAGCCCGCGTACATCGACAATCGAGGCCAGGCGATTTTTGGAATCAAGCGCAAAAGAGACGAACATCATGCCATTATGGGCGGCATGGCGGCGTTCGCGCAAAGCATCCGAAGCTTCCGGCACCAGATGGCCACCATCGACGAACAGGCGCGCGGCGGGCACCTCATCAATGATTTCTGCCCTGCCGGGTGCCAATCGTACCATATCGCCATTGCGCGGCGTCACCTGTTCGGCAATGCCGATTTCCGCCGCCAGGGCCGCGTGCTTAAGCAGGTGGCGGCGCTCGCCATGCGTCGGTATGGAGATGCGCGGCCGCGCCCAGCCATACATGTCCTTCAGTTCTTCGCGGCACGGATGGCCTGAAACGTGAATGCCGGGATGATCGCGCTCGGTATGGATTTCAACGCCGAGATCCGACAGGCGGTTCTGCAACGAACGAATGCCGATCTCATTGCCGGGAATGACGCGCGAGGAAAAGATGCAGGCATCGCCCGAACTAAGCTTGACCAGGGGATGATTGCCGTCGGCAATGCGCGACAGGGCGGCGCGCGGCTCACCTTGCGAACCCGTGCACAGATAAAGCACGTCACGCGCCTTTAGTTTCGCCGCTTCATGTTCGGTGACCGGCTCAGGAATACCGGCCAGCAAGCCGACATGGCGCGCCGCCGCCGTGATGCGGTGCATCGAACGACCCACCAAGCACACCTGCCGTCCGCACACCATAGCCGCGCGCATCACCGAATCGACTCGCGCCACATTGGAGGCGAAACAGGCCACAGCCACGCGCTTTTTCAGCGTTTTGAGCAGCTTTTCCAGTTCGATCCGCACATCGTCTTCGGAACCGGCGCGGCCTTCGACGAAAACATTGGTCGAATCGCAGACCATCGCCAGCAGACCTTCATCGCCCAGCGCCTTGATGGCCGCGATGTCGGTCGGCGCACCGGTGATCGGAGCGTCATCGATCTTCCAGTCGCCCGTATGGAATACGGTGCCCAGATCGGTGCGAATCGCCAGACCGTTCGGTTCAGCGATGGAATGGGTCAGGGTAATATAATCAATATCGAACGGGCCGATCTTCAGGCTGCCATTCAGCGGCACTTCCGTCAGATTGAAATCCTCAACCCCGGCTTCGCGCAGCTTTTCACGCACCAGGAAGGCGGTGAACGGCGTGGCATAGATCGGGGCCTTGATCTTGTCCCACAGCCAGCCAATGGCACCGATATGATCCTCGTGGGCGTGGGTCAGCACGATGCCGAGAATCGTCTCGCCCTTGAGAAATTCGGGATCAGGCACGATGACTTCAATGCCGGGCGTGGTCAGGTCACCAAAGGTCACGCCGACATCGGCGATAATCCACTGGCGATCATGCGCCGGGCCGAATCCATAGAGATTGAGATTCATGCCGATTTCGTTTGAGCCGCCAAGCGGCAAAAACACGAGTTCGTTGTCTGTCTTTTTCATTCTTATCCAATGCCGCTGCGTCAGGCAGCGAGCGTACGCCTGTAAACCTCAAGCAGCCCCCGCAGCGTCAGGTCGTGATCGAAATGTTCGATGCTGTCTGTAGCACCTTCGAACAGCGATGCCACCCCTCCCGTGGCGATGACTGTCATCTTTTGTCCATATTCCTTGCGGATCGCCGCCACCAGATACTCGATCAGCCCCACATAGCCCCAGAATATGCCGGCCTGCATCGCGCTGACCGTATCCTTGCCGATCACGCGCGGTGGTTTCTCGATGGCGATGCGCGGCAGCTTGGCCGCCGCCGAATGCAGGGCCTGGAGCGACAGATTGATTCCCGGCGCGATAGCCCCGCCTTCATAGCCGCCATCTGCGCTCACCACATCAAACGTGGTGGCCGTACCCGAATCGATGATCAGCAGCGGCCCGTCATAGTGAATATGACCGCCCACAGCATTGACCAGCCGGTCGGCCCCGGCCTCGCGCGGCTTGTCGATACGCACCTCGATACCAAGTCGCGCATTTTCTCCAACCACATAAGGCGTTTTGCCAAAATAGCGCTGGGCCAGTTTGCGCAGATTGAACAGCGACTGCGGCACGACCGAGGAAATAATGCAATCATCGATCGACTTAAAATCCAGCCCCTGCATCTGCATGAGCTGGTAAAGCCAGGCGGCATATTCATCGGCCGTGCGCGTGCTTTCGGTGGCCACGCGCCATTGCGCCACCCAGCCCTCACCATCATGGATGGCAAAAAGCGTATTGGTATTGCCCTGTTCAATCGCCAGCAGCATCATGCGTCTCCGTAGATCACATCGCCGCCGGTGATGGAATAGTCCTGTCCGTCGGGGCTTAAGATACGCAAGGCCCCGAAAGCGTCGAGGCCGGTCATCCGCCCCCTCACCTCGCGGCCCTCATGGCTGACACTGACCTGCCGCCCTATGCCATAGGCGCGCTTGAACCAGGCTTTGGCAATGTCGCTGAAATCCTTGCTGCGCCACAGATCGAGTACACCATCGAGATGACCATTCAGCTTGTGCAACACCACATCTGGCGTCAGCTTGCCACCTTCGGGGCTGACCGTCTTCAGCGCCACGGTAGGATAGCCTTCCAGAATGGGCGCGACGCGCAAGTTGAGCCCGATTCCGATCACCACGCCCAGCTTGCCCGGTTCATCGACGGTTTCGGTCTGGACGAGGATGCCGCACAGCTTATGTCCCTTGTACAGAATATCATTCGGCCATTTGATGCGCATGGCCTCATCGGTATCGGGCACCACGGGGCGCAGCATTTCATAGACGGCCAGCGCCGTTACGAACGACAATTGCGGCACATGACGAATATCGACCTGCATGATCTCATAGCGCGAGGCCATGAAATTGCCCTTCTGGCCTACCCAGTTTCGGCCATGCCGCCCCACGCCCTTCGTCTGTTCGCGGGCCATGATCCAGCCCGCCCCCTCTGGCCCCGACCGCAGCCTTTGCAGGGCCAGGGTCTGGGTGGAAGGCAGGCTGTCGAAGATCTCGAACCTGGCCACTGGCGCGGCTTACAGGCCGAACGACTGGGCGGCATTAACGGCCAGCGGGTAGACGAAGATCAGGAAGATGATGACCAGCGGAAACGAGAAGGCGGCGCAGGCATAGGCGATCCAGCGGGCTTCGCGCGGCGTCTTGTCCATGTCGCCTGCCGGGGCATCGAACCACATCAGCTTGATGATGCGCAGGTAATAAAAAGCCGCGACGACCGAAGCCACCAGACCGGCGGCGGCGAAGCTCCACAGACCGGCCTTGATAGCGGCACCAAAGACAAAGAACTTGCTCCAGAAACCACCGAACGGCGGCATCCCCAGAACCGACAGGGCCAGCATGGTGATCACCACGGTCATCGGCATATTGACCTTGGAAAGGCCCGCCAACTGGTCGATGCGCAGGACCGGCTCACCCTTGCGGCTCAGCGCCATCTGCGCCGAGAACAGGCCGAGCGCATCGACCATGTACAGCACAAAGAACATCAGAAGCGGCGCTATGCCGACCTGACCGGCGGCGATGGCCAGCAGGGCATAGCCCATATTGGCGATCGACGAATAGGCCAGCAGGCGCTTGATGTCTTTCTGCATCAGCCCACCCAGCGCTCCAATAACGAAGCTCAGCACGGAAATCACCAGAATGACCTGCT
Source organism: Asticcacaulis sp. EMRT-3 (assembly GCF_030027245.1). NCBI lineage: Bacteria > Pseudomonadati > Pseudomonadota > Alphaproteobacteria > Caulobacterales > Caulobacteraceae > Asticcacaulis > Asticcacaulis carbonis. Next base: position 782,512 of record NZ_JASERT010000001.1, on the reverse strand, counting down.
GCCACTGACCCGCTTCCTGCGCGAAACCCGTTTGCAGAATGCGCGCGAACATCACAATGGCAGCGAATTTCGGTGCCCCGGCCAGAAAGGCCACAACCGGCGTGGGTGCGCCTTCATAAACATCGGGCGTCCACATATGGAAGGGTGCCGCCGACACCTTGAAGGCAATACCGCAGATCAGGAACACCAGACCGAAGATCAGGCCGACGCCAGGATGCGCCACCATTGCATGGGCGATGTCATGGAAATTCATCGAGCCTGAGAAGCCGTAAATCAGCGAAGCGCCATACAGCAACAGACCCGACGACAGGGCACCCAGCACAAAATATTTCAAACCCGCTTCAGACGATTTCGCGTCATCGCGGCGGAAGGCTGCCAGCACATAAAAGGCCAGGGACTGCATCTCGATGCCGATATACATGGCGATCAGGTCACCCGCCGAAATCATCATGCTCATGCCAAGCGCCGCCAGGGTGATCAGCACAGGGAATTCGAAACGACGGTGGCCGAGGCGGTCGAAATAACCCTGCCCCAGCACGATGATGAGCGTGGCGGCGATATAGACCACCACCTTGGCAAAGATGGCGACATTATCGACGACGAACGAGCCGTTGAACAATGTGCCCTGACGGTCGAACAGGGCTGCCGCCGCAGCGCAGATCAGGGCCACGCCGCACAGGGCGCTGACCGAGGTCATGCCCTTGTCGCCGCGGAAGGAACCGAAGACCAGAATCAGCAGCGATCCGAGAGCCAGGATCGCTTCCGGCAGGGCCATTGAGAGAGCGAGGTGCAAATCCATTTTTCTAGCTCGTGTCCCTTATCCGCCGATGATCGTCTGATAGGCCGTGACGACCGTATTGACGCTGGCGGTAGTAAAGTCAAAAACGAAAGCCGGATAGATACCCAGCAGCAAGGTGCCCAGAACGAGCGGTGCGAAGATAGCGATCTCGCGCGCCGACAGATCGGGGTATTTTTTCAAGGCGTCATTGGTCACTTCGCCGAACATCACGCGCTTGTAGAGGTTGAGCGCATAGACGGCCGAGAAGATCACGCCCAGAGTGGCGAACAAGGCCACCCAGGTGCTCCATTGATAGCCGCCGGTCAGCGAGGTGATTTCGCCGATGAAGCCCGACGTGCCCGGCAGGCCGACATTGGCCATAGTGAACAGCAGGAACACGAAAGCATAGTGCGGCATCAGCTTGGTCAGTCCGCCATAGAAGGCGATCTCGCGTGTATGCCAGCGGTCATATACCACGCCGACGCAAAGGAAGAGCGCGCCGGAGATGATGCCGTGGCTGATCATCTGGAACACTGCGCCCTGCACGCCGAGCTGGTTGCCGGCGAAAATCCCCATCGTCACGAAGCCCATATGGGCCACCGACGAATAGGCGATCAGCTTCTTGATGTCGGTCTGACGGAAGGCGACCAGCGAGGTATAGACAATGGCGATGACCGACAGGGTCATGACCAGCGGTGCGAACATGTGCGAGGCAGCGGCGAACATCGGCAGGTTGAAGCGGATGAAACCGTAGCCACCGAGCTTGAGCAGGATACCGGCCAGCATCACCGAACCCGCGGTGGGCGCTTCGACGTGGGCGTCGGGCAACCATGTATGTACCGGCCACATCGGCATCTTGACGGCAAAGGACGAGAAGAAGGCGAACCACAGGAAGCCCTGCACGACCAGCGGATAGGGATGCGCCTTCAGCATAGCGGTCATCGTCGGGATGTCGGCGGTGCCGAGCGTATTGACCATGTACAGCATGGCCGCCAGCATCAGCACGGATCCCAGCAGGGTATAGAGAAAGAACTTGTAGGCGGCATAGACGCGGTTAGCGCCGCCCCAGATACCGATGATCAGGAACATCGGCACCAGGCCGCCTTCGAAGAAGATGTAGAACAGGAACAGGTCAAGCGAGGTGAACACGCCGATGACCAGGGTTTCCAGCACAAGGAAGGCGATCATATATTCGGTAATGCGCGTCTTGATCGAATTCCATGACGCCGCGATACAGAGCGGCATCAGGAAGGCGGTCAGCAGCACGAACAGGATCGAAATACCGTCCACGCCCATATGGTACGAGATCGGCCCGAACCACTTATAGTGTTCCTCGAACTGGTAGCCGGGATTGTGGCGGTTGAAGCCGAGAATGAGCACCACGGACAGGGCCAGGGTGATCAGCGTGGTCCACAGGCTGATCCATTTGGCATTGCGCGCGATGACGGCTTCGTCGTCCTTGCGCGCCAGAGCCCGCACGATGCCGATCACAATGGCACCGAACAGAGGCGCGAAGGTGATAAGGCTCAGGAGATTGGGAATTGTCGGTAGCATTGGTAAATCCATCTCTCCTTAGCGCACCATCCACAGGACGTAGGACAAAAGCCCCACAACCCCCAGGAACATGAAGAAGGCGTAGTGATAAACATAACCGGTCTGGGTCTTGACGAGGTTCTTGGCGGATTTGAGGGCCGCCCAGGCCGCGCCGTTGGGCCCAAGCCCGTCGATGATGCGAATATCGCAGATCTTCCAGAAGAAATCGCCCAGCACCTTAGTCAGCTTAACAAAGGTCGCCTGATAGATTTCGTCGAAATACCACTTATGATACAGGAAGTTGTAGATCGGGCCGTCCTTGGCTGCCATCTTTTTCGGCAGATCAGGCCGGGCAATATAGTAATACCAGGCAACAGCGATGCCCAGAAGGGTCACGGCCAAAGGCGCCAGATGCACCCAGAGCTGGGTGATGTGCTCACGGCCTTCCATCACGTCATTACCGGGCGCCAGGAAGATCGCTTTGCCCCAGAACTGCTGGAAATGCTCGCCGATAAAGTAGGGTGCAAACAGGAAGCCAGCGAAAGCCGCCCCGAAGGCCAGCACCAGCAGCGGCACCAGCATGATCAGCGGGCTTTCGTGCGGCGTATGACCATGACCATGACCATGACCATGATCTTGGCCGTGATCATCATGCGCATGAGCATGGTCATCGGCGTGTTCGGGTTCGGAAACGTTGTGACCGTCAATGACCTCATGATGATGGTCGCCCTCCTCATGCAGCCAGTGCTTCTTGCCGTGGAAGGTCATGAAGATCAGACGGAAAGAATAGAGCGCCGTCAGGAATGCCGCCGCCACGCCCATGATGAAGGCGAACATGCCTTGTGGTGTGCCGTGCATGGCCCAGGCCGATTCGATAATGGCGTCTTTCGAGAAGAATCCGGCAAAACCAATATTGGTGAAGGGAATGCCAATGCCGGTAATAGCGATGGTGCCGATGGTCATCACCGCATAGGTGACGGGCATATATTTCCAGATACCGCCCATTTTGCGCATGTCCTGCTCATGGTGCATCCCGTGGATCACCGAGCCTGCGCCCAGGAAGAGCAGCGCCTTGAAGAAGGCGTGGGTGAACAGGTGGAACATAGCCATCGGATAGGCTCCGACACCCGCCGCAAAGAACATATAACCGAGCTGCGAACAGGTTGAATAGGCGATGACGCGCTTGATGTCGTTCTGCGTAAAGCCGATCGTGGCAGCGAAGATGGCGGTGATCGCGCCGATATAGGCGACGATCATCTTGGCCACCGGCGCATATTCAAACAGGGGGGACAGCAGACAAACCATATAGACGCCGGCCGTCACCATGGTGGCGGCGTGGATCAGGGCCGAAACGGGCGTCGGGCCTTCCATAGCGTCGGGCAGCCAGGTGTGCAGGAAGAACTGCGCCGACTTACCCATCGCGCCGATGAATAAAAGGAAGGCGGCCAGATCAAGGCCCGAGAAGCTGTGACCGGCGAATTGCCACACCATGCCCTTGTGGGCGGCGATCATTGGGAACAGTTCGGCGAAATTGATCGTATGGAACTGCCAGAACACGGTCATGATGCCAAGCGCAAAGCCGAAATCGCCGACGCGATTGACCACGAAGGCCTTGATGGCCGCCGAAGAAGCGCTTTCCTTGTTGAACCAGAAGCCGATCAGCAGATACGAGGCCAGCCCCACTCCTTCCCAGCCGAAGAACAATTGCATGAAGTCAGCGGCGGTCACCAGCATCAGCATGGCGAAGGTGAACAGCGACAAATAGGCGAAGAAGCGCGGCCGCGACGGGTCTTCCGCCATATAGCCCCAGCTATAGAGGTGAACCAGAGACGACACGGTGGTCACCACCACCAGCATCACGCACGACATGGCGTCGATACGCACCGACCAGGCCGAATGGAAATCGCCGATATTGATGAAGGGCAGAAGCTGGACGGTGAAGTCCGCCATGCCGCCCCAGGTATGGGCGATGAAGGTGGACCAGCCGAGCAGGCACGACACGAACAAAAGCCCGGTCGTGATCGTCTGCGAGGCGATATTGCCAAGGCGGCGGCCAAACAGGCCGACCACGAAAGCGGCCGCCAGCGGCAGCATGACGCAGGCCGTGACCACGGCAGGCATATGGGAATGCATTGAAGAAAGCACCTGGGATTAGCCTTTCATCATGCTGGCGTCATCGACCTCGATGTCGCCGCGATTACGGAAGAAGGTGACGAGAATGGCCAGTCCGACAGCCGCCTCGGCCGCCGCCACAGTCAGGACGAACATCGCCATGATCTGACCCAGCACATTATGCTGATAGACCGAGAAGGCGACGAAGTTGATATTGACCGCCAGAAGCATCAGTTCGATCGACATCAGGATGATGATGACATTGCGGCGGTTGAGGAAAATGCCCACAACGCCAATGGTGAACAGAATGGCCGATACGGTCAGATAGTTGGAAAGTTCGATCATTCCTCAATTCCTTCGCCCGTCTTGACGGAAACCACGGCTACGGCGTCCTTGCGGCGGCGCGTAACCTGCTTGAATATATCCTGACGCTTGACCTGACCGCGATCACGCAGGGTCAGGACGATGGCCCCCACCATGGCCACCAGCAGAACGAAGCCCGCCGCCTCGAACAGATAGGCATAAGTGGTGTAGAGCACATGACCGATGGTCTTGATATTGCTTTCATTGGCCGTGAAGGCCTGCGGTAATTGACCTGCCGCCGCGCCTTTCGTGGCCACGCTGACGCTGACAATGACCAGTTCGACCAGCAGAACCAGCCCGACCACCAGGCCGATGGGCAGATAACTGGTAAAGCCCTGACGCAGCTTGTTGAAATCGACATCGAGCATCATGACGACGAACAGGAACAGGACGGCCACTGCGCCGACATAGACGACGACCAGCAGCATGGCCAGAAACTCCGCGCCCATCAGTACGAACAGGCCCGCTGCCGAGAAGAAGGCGAGAATCAGAAACAGCACCGAATGGACGGGATTGCGCTGGGTGATCACGGCCAGCCCCGACAAACACGTCAGGGCCGCCATGATATAAAAAGCGATTTGCATCAGGGTCATAGGCTCACATCCTCACTCAGCGATACGGCGCATCGAGTTCAAGACTGCGGGCGATTTCGCGTTCCCAGCGGTCGCCGTTATCAAGAAGCCGTTGCTTGTCGTAGAGAAGTTCTTCGCGCGTGTCGGTCGAAAATTCGAAATTCGGGCCTTCGACAATGGCGTCCACCGGACAGGCTTCCTGACACAGGCCGCAATAGATGCACTTCACCATGTCGATGTCGTAGCGTGTGGTGCGGCGCGAACCATCGGCGCGCGGCTCGGCCTCGATGGTAATGGCCTGAGCCGGACAGATCGCCTCGCACAGCTTGCAGGCGATGCAGCGCTCCTCGCCGTTGTCATAACGGCGCAGGGCGTGTTCACCACGAAAGCGCGGGCTGATCGGGCCCTTCTCAAACGGGTAGTTGATCGTGGCCTTCGGCTTCAGCATATATTTGACGGCAAGGCCGGTAGCGCCGACGAAGTCCATCAAAAGCGCGGCCTTGAAGCCCTGAACGATGCGCGACATCATAATGCGCCTCCATAAACACGGTAAGCCGCCACGACCAGCACAGCTACCAGCGAAACCGGCAGGAAAACCTTCCAGCCCAGACGCATCAACTGGTCATAGCGATAGCGCGGCACGATGGCCTTGGCCATGGCGAACATGACGAACCAGAACACGACCTTGACGATGAAGGTCAGCAAACAGATCAGGGTGAAGACCACCGGCGGCAGATGCAGGCTTTCCAGCGGAAACGGAAACTGCCAGCCGCCGAAGAACAGGATGGTGATCATCGCGCACATCAGCACGATATTGGCGTATTCGCCGATCATGAACAAAAGATAGGGTGTCGAGGAATATTCGACCTGATAACCGGCCACCAGTTCCGATTCCGCGTCGGGCAGATCAAACGGCGGGCGGTTGGTTTCGGCCAGGGCCGAGATATAGAACATGACCATCATCGGGATCATCACGATCAGCAGGGGCCAGTGGCCGCCGCCGAAAACGTTCCAGTTCCAGAAACCCCCGGCCTGCTTATTGACGATGTCGCTCAGATTGAGCGAACCCGACAGCAGGATAACGGTGACAATGATGAAACCGATCGAGACTTCATAACTGACCATTTGCGCCGCCGAACGCAGCGCGCCGAGGAACGGATATTTCGAGTTCGAAGCCCAGCCGCCCATGATGATGCCGTAAACACCGAGCGATGAAATGGCCAGCAGGTAGAGAATGCCGACATTGATGTTCGACACCACCCATTGCGGTGCGAACGGAATCACCGCCCAGGCGGCGAAGGCCAGCACGAAGCTGATCAGCGGGGCCAGCATGAAGATGAACTTGTCAGCCCCGGCCGGGATAATCACTTCCTTCAGAACGAACTTCAGGAAGTCGGCAAACGACTGCATCAGACCGAACGGCCCGACGACATTGGGGCCCTTGCGCATCTGCACGCCCGCCCAGACCTTGCGGTCGCCCCACAGAAGGAAGGCGAGCGACACCATGACGCCGACGATGACGGCCAGCGTCTCGCCGATCGTGATGATCGTCCAGCCCCAGGGTGATGACCAGAAACTATGCATCGTGTTCGTACCCCTATTCCGCCGCCGCGCTGACCGGCGGCCTGCGGGCCGCCGAGCATTCCGCCATAGCCTCAGAAGCCCTGGCGATCGGGTTGGTCAGATAAAAATCAGTAATCAGCGATGTGAAGACGCGATCTTCAATGGCACCCTTGGCACCCATCGCCTTGACATCGAAAGTTTTCATTGCCGGCTTGACGTCAACGCGCCCGAAAACCGGATGATCGGTGATCAGTTTTTCACGCAACTGCTTCAGCGAATCGTAAGGCAGGGTATGGCCGAGATGGCCCGACAGGGCGCGTAATATGGCCCAGTCTTCCTTCGCTTCGCCCTTGGGGAAGACGCAGCGCTCGGCGATCTGCACCCGGCCTTCGAGATTGGTATAGATGCCGGACTTTTCTGTATAGGCCGCACCGGGCAGCACCACATCGGCCGCCGAGGCCCCGACATCACCGTGCGATCCGATATAGACGACGAAGGTGTTACCCAGTTGCGACGTGTCAATTTCGTCGGCACCGAGCAGGAACAGAACATCCACCCCGCCCGTCAGCATGGCGGCGGCGTCGAGCGCCTCGCCCACCGGCACGAAGCCGAGATCAAGACCAGCCACGCGGCTGGCCGCCGTGTGAACGATATTGAAGCCGTTCCAGTCACCCTTGACCACGCCGCAGGCATCGGCCAGTTCGGCGATGTCCTTGAGCACCGCCGCCCCGTCCGGGCCGGAAATCGCGCCGGAGCCTACCAGAATGGCCGGGCGCTGGGCGTTTTTCAGCACATCGCGGAAGGCATGTTTCTTCAGGTCTTTCAGGCCCTTGGTGCCCGCGCCGACATGGGTGTAGTCATAGGTCAGATCGACCGGCTGGCCCACCAGACCTACCTGCACATTGCCCTTGAGCCAGCTCTTGCGGATGCGCGTATTGATCAGGGCCGCTTCGTGGCGCAGATCGGTGCCGATCATCAGAACGGCGTCGGCCTCTTCAATCCCGCCAATACCGGTGTTGAACAGCCATGATTCACGCGGCGTCGTTTGCGTCACAGGCCCGATTTTCGCGCCTTCCTGGCGGCAATCGAGATTGGTCACGCCCAGGCCGTAGAACAGATCCTTGGCCGCCTTCATGGTTTCGGCGTCGCACAGGTCACCGGCAATCACGCCGATCCGGCCCGTTGCCGTCGCTTTCATTTTGACAGCGACCGCCTTCAGCGCCTCGTCCCAGCTTACCGGCTGCAACTTTCCAGCCTTGCTGGTGCGCACCATCGGCGTATCGAGACGGCGGCGCGACAAACCATCGACCGCATAGCGGCTCTTGTCGGTCAGCCATTCTTCGTTGACGTCTTCTTTCAGGCGCGGCAGGGCGCGCAGCACGGCGGGTCCGCGATTATCGATGCGGATATGCGCGCCCAGCGCATCATGCACGTCAATCGTCTCGGTCTTGGTCAGTTCCCACGGCCGGTAGTTGAACGACCACGGCTTGTGCGTCAGGGCCCCCACCGGGCACAGGTCATTGACGTTGCCCGACAATTCCGACGACACCGACTGTTCGAGATAGGAGGTGATTTCGGCATTTTCGCCGCGCGAGATCATGCCCATTTCATTGACGCCAGCCACTTCGGTGGTGAAGCGCACGCAGCGCGTACACTGGATGCAGCGCGTCATGAAGGTCTTGATCGTGGGGCCCAGGTGCTTTTCCTCGACCGCACGCTTGTTTTCCTGATAGCGCGAACCGCCCTTGCCATAGCCCATGCTCTGGTCTTGCAGGTCGCATTCGCCGCCCTGATCGCAGATCGGACAATCGAGCGGGTGGTTGATGAGCAGAAACTCCATCACCCCTTCGCGCGCCTTCTTGACCATCGGCGTATTGGTGAAGATTTCCTGGCCTTCGGCGGCGGGCAGCGCACACGAAGCCTGCGGTTTCGGCGGCCCCGGCTTGACCTCTACCAAACACATGCGGCAATTGCCCGCAATCGACAGACGCTCATGATAACAGAAACGCGGGATTTCCTCCCCCGCCAGTTCCGCCACCTGCAGCACGGTCATGCCGGGATCGAACTCGACCTCCACACCATTGACTTTAGCCTTGGCCATCTGCCCTATACCTCAACATTTGCAAATATATTACGGAAATTCATAGCTTTTTTGCCCTTCAGCATCAAAACCATGAGCGATTGCCCGCAACATAGTCTTCGTAAAACCGTTTGATCAACAAGGTGCCGTTCGCCTGATTTCCCAGCTTAAGGCACCCTGTCCTCTGTTCTTCGTCCCTACTCCGCCGCCACCCGATGACCGGCGAAATTGGCCTTGGCGGACCGGTAAAGCGCGATGCGCTCCTCGATCTCGCCACGGAAATGGCGGATCAGGCCCTGAATCGGCCAGGCCGCCGCATCGCCGAGCGCGCAAATCGTGTGGCCCTCGATCTGGGTGGTGACTTCGAGCAGCATGTCAATTTCCGCCGGATCGGCGTCACCCTTGACCATGCGCTCCATCACCCGCCACATCCAGCCCGTGCCTTCGCGGCACGGCGTACACTGGCCGCAGGATTCATGCTTGTAGAAATAGCTGAGGCGGGCAATGGCGCGGATCAGGTCGGTGGACTTGTCCATGACAATGACCGCCGCCGTGCCGAGGCCCGACTTCAGATTCCGCAAGGTGTCGAAATCCATCGGCAGGTCTTCGCACTGCTCCGCCGTGATCATCGGCACCGACGAACCGCCGGGAATGACCGCCTTCAGATTGTCCCAGCCGCCGCGAATACCGCCGCAATGATCCTCGATCAGCTTGCGAAACGGGATCGACATGGCTTCTTCGACATTGCATGGCCGCTCGACATGGCCAGAAATGCAGAACAGCTTGGTACCGGTATTGTTGGGCGCGCCAAACGATGCGAACCACGATGCGCCACGACGCAAGATCGTGCCGACAACGGCGATTGATTCGACATTGTTGACCGTGGTCGGGCAGCCATAAAGCCCAGAACCCGCCGGGAAAGGCGGCTTGAGGCGCGGCTGGCCCTTCTTGCCTTCCAGCGATTCGAGAAGCGCGGTTTCTTCGCCGCAGATATAGGCGCCGGCGCCATGATGGATATAGACGTCGAAATCCCAGCCGTGGATGTTGTTCTTGCCGATCAGCCTGGCTTCATAGGCCTGCTTGACGGCGGCTTCCATGCGCTCGCGCTCCTGCACATATTCACCGCGCAAATAGATGTAGCAGGCATGGGCCTGCATGGCGAAGGAGGCGATCAGACAGCCTTCGATCAGCAGATGCGGATCGTGGCGCATGATTTCGCGGTCTTTACAGGTGCCGGGCTCAGATTCATCGGCATTGACCACGAGGTAGTGCGGGCGATCCTTGACCTCTTTCGGCATGAAAGACCATTTCAGCCCGGTCGAGAAACCCGCGCCGCCGCGACCGCGCAGGCCCGAATTCTTGACATTGGTAATGATCCAGTCACGGCCATAGGACAGGATGTCCTTGGTGGCGTTCCAGCAGCCGCGCTGCTTCGCGCCGTCCAGGCCCCAGTCGTGGAAACCATACAGGTTGGTGAAAATCCGGTCCTTGTCTTCGAGAATGCCGACCATACTCAACTACCCTTTACCTGATGATGAGCGCGCGTGGCGAAAAGCGCGGCCACGCCGACATAGATGGCGATCAAGGCACCCGCAGTCAGCGTCACAGCGCCAGCCACCAGTCCCCAATAGTTTTGCAGGGCCTGCACGGCGATCAGGCCAAGAAACATGGCCAGAAACGCGATGCGGATCGGCAGCCGGTAGGTGGTTTTCAGCAGATGCTGAAAATGACCGTCACCATGCGTTTTATGCCTGTCGTTTGGCTGAATCATCAGGCTTTCACCTCTTCAGTACCCGGCGCATTGGGGATCTTGATCTTCTTAGCCGCCGAGCCGTCATAGAGCTTCGGATCGGTCAGCGAGGTCACGCCGCCCAGAGGCTCGGAGGTGTGACGGCCATTATAGGGGCCCGGATTGGGGCTCTTGCCCGCCGCAAAATCATCGATGATCTGGGCCAGGTTTTCCGGCGTCAGGTCTTCGTAATAATAGTCGTTGATCTGGGCCATCGGCGCATTGCAGCACGCGCCCAGACATTCGACCTCCTGCCAGGTGAACTTGCCATCGGCCGACAGCTTGTCCTTCGCGCCGATCTTGTCCTTGCACACCTTCATCAGGCCATCCGAACCGCGCAACATGCACGGCGTCGTGCCGCACACCTGGATCAGCGCCGCCGAGCCGACCGGCTCAAGCTGGAACATGGTGTAGAAGGTGGCGCATTCGAAAACGCGGATCTGCGCCATGCCGAGCAGCTTGGCGATAGCGGTAATGGCCGGTTCGGAAACCCAACCCTCCTGCTTCTGCACCAGCCACAGGATGGGGATCACCGCGCTCTGGCGGCGGCTTTCAGGATATTTGGCAATCCACCAGTTGGCCTTTTCGAGCGTTTCCGCAGAAAAGGTAAAGCTGGCCGGTTGCTCCTTGGCGAGACGACGTAAGGACATCAGGCCTCTCTCACATGCGAACAGGATGATTTAGAGGTGGCTTTACACCGGAAGGCGGAGAAAGCCACAGGAAAACAGCGGTATTTCACAGAAAACATGGGTTTCACAAAAAATATGCCGGGCATCACGACCTCATCGCTTCGAAGCGGGCATTGCGGGCGATACGCACCCGGTTTTGCGCCGCCGCCACGAAGGGCAGGCGTCTGGCACCCATCATGCCGACAAAGGCGATGCCGAGCAGGACATAGCGCGCCGTCTCGGTCTGGAATTGCGCGCTGTAGAGGGTCAGCAGGCCGAAACCGCCGACACAGATCAGCACAGGCGCCACCGGCAGCAGCAGATAGATCAGCATGTCGGTGATATAGCCCTTCTGCCCACCCGGATGATAGGGCCAGTTGGGCCGCGACAGGTACAGGCTAAGCGCCATCACCCCGACCAGCAGGCCGCAGGCGATCAGGATATTGTTCATCGGTCGATCTCCCCGAACACGATGTCGAGCGAGCCCAGGATGGCCGACACATCGGCCAGCAGATGGCCTCGGTTCATCCAGTCCATCGCTTGCAGGTGCGGGAAGCCCGGCGCGCGGATTTTGCAGCGATAGGGCCGGTTGGTGCCATCGGACACCAGATAAACGCCGAACTCGCCCTTGGGCGCTTCGACGCAGGCATAGACCTCGCCTTCGGGTGTATGGAAGCCCTCGGTATAGAGCTTGAAGTGATGGATCAGCGCTTCCATCGAATTCTTCATTTCAGCGCGGCGCGGCGGAGTCACCTTATGGTCGGTTGACAGAACGGGCCCCGGTGTAACCTTCAGCTTGTCAAGGCATTGCTCCATAATCCGGACAGCCTGCTTCATCTCTTCGACGCGGCACAGATAACGATCCCAGCAATCGCCATTCTTGCCGAGCGCAATGTCGAACTCCAGTTCGGCATAGCATTCATAGGGCTGGCTCTTGCGCAGGTCCCACGCGACGTTCGAGCCACGCAGCATCACGCCGGTAAAGCCCCAGTCGAAAGCCTGCTCCTTCGACACGACGCCAATATCGACATTGCGCTGTTTGAAGATGCGGTTCTCGGTGACGAGGGTTTCAATATCGGCCAGCTTGGGCAGGAATTCGCGGCACCATTCCACCATGTCGTCGATCAGTTGCGGCGTCAGATCCTGGTGAACGCCGCCGGGGCGGAAATAGTTGGCGTGCAGACGCGCACCCGAGGCGCGCTCATAAAACACCATCAGTTTTTCGCGTTCTTCAAAGCCCCAGAGCGGGGGCGTCAGTGCGCCGACATCCATCGCCTGGGTGGTGACATTGAGGATGTGCGACAGGATGCGGCCGATTTCGGAGAACAGCACGCGGATATATTGCGCGCGCTTGGGCACTTCGAGGCCGAGCAGCTTTTCAATGGCCAGCACGAAGGCGTGTTCCTGATTCATCGGCGCCACATAGTCGAGGCGGTCGAAATAGGGCACGTTTTGCAGATAGGTGCGGCTTTCCATCAGCTTTTCGGTGCCGCGATGCAGCAGCCCGATATGCGGATCGACGCGCTCGACGATTTCACCGTCGAGATCGAGCACAAGGCGCAAAACGCCGTGCGCCGCCGGATGCTGCGGGCCGAAATTGATCGTGAACTTGCGATCGTCTTCCGCCTTAACGGCCCCTTGAATCGCCTGAGGCGTCACATCATCAGCCATGCTCAAAACCACCTATTCATCCGCGTTCGACTCGGCGCTGCGCATAAAGGCGATCAGCAGACCGAATACCAAGGTCAAAAGTCCGAATCCCGAAACAACAGCCGTGGACAATCCCCAGTCATTGCTCAGAACCGCCGCCGCTACCGGAGTGGCCAGCAAAACCGCTGACGCGCCCAGGAGCGCCGACTGCATTTCCGCCGCCGTCAAGCGACGAAGGGCAGCGCCGACGATCAGAATCGCCACCCCGATAATGATCGACAGGCCGGTCTGTTGCAGACCGGCGGCCGGTATATCGGGTGAGCGTGTAAATCCGCCCGTCAGCTTCACCCCGATGGTGAAGAGGTAGGCCGTTGAAAAGGTCATCAGGAAAAACGCTACTGCCGAACGTACTGCGCCGAAATGGCGATCCTTATCACTTTGCATGGCCCTGCCCCCTTATGCCTATATGTCAGCTCCCCGCCTTCTCGTCGCCGGGCAGGACATATTTCGCGCCCTCCCACGGTGACATGAAGTCGAATTTTCGATATTCCTGAACCAGTTTCACCGGTTCATACACCACACGCTTCTGTTCTTCGTCGTAACGCACCTCGACATGGCCCGTCATCGGGAAGTCCTTGCGCAAAGGATGGCCGATAAAGCCGTAATCGGTCAGCAGACGGCGCAAATCGGGCTGACCCGAAAAGGCGATGCCATACATGTCGAAGGCTTCGCGCTCATACCAGTCGGCGTTCGGATAGACGGTGCGAATCGACGGCACCGGCACCACTTCATCGGTCATCACCTTGACGCGCACACGAATATTCTGCGTCAGCGACAGGAGATGATAGACAACATCGAATCGCTCGGCGCGCATCGGATAGTCGGCACCGCAAATATCAATGAGCTGATGAAAGCGGTAAGGTTCGGCCTTCAGCTTGCCCATGATCTCGACGATGCGTTCACGCGCCACGGTCAGGGTCAGTTCGCCATATTCAAGCTTCGATTCGACAATCGCGTCTTTGAACTGTGCGCTGGCACGCTCGGCAAGAGCCTGGAGTTTTTCAATAGACATGCTCCGCCCCCCCTAGCGCCGGATGCCGCCGGTGCGGCGGATCTTCTTCTGAAGCTGCAACAAGCCATAGAGCAGGCCTTCTGCCGACGGCGGACAGCCGGGCACATAGACATCGACCGGCACGATCCGGTCGCAACCGCGCACCACACTATAGGAATAGTGATAATAGCCGCCGCCATTGGCGCAGCTACCCATCGACAGCACATAGCGCGGATCAGGCATCTGGTCGTAAACCTTGCGCAGCGCCGGAGCCATTTTATTGGTCAGCGTACCTGCCACGATCATCAGGTCAGACTGACGCGGTGAGGCGCGCGGCGCCATGCCGAAGCGCTCCATATCGTAACGCGGCATCGAAGCCTGCATCATTTCCACGGCGCAGCAGGCCAGACCAAAGGTCATCCACATCAGCGAACCGGTGCGCGCCCAGGTGATGACATCATCGGCCGAAGCGAGCAGGAACCCCTTCTCGTTCAGTTCGGTCGAGACGGTTTCAAAGAACTTGTCGTGGACAGCGGGGTCATACCCCTCGACGCCTGAGCGCCCGCCCTGACCATACCCAGGCTGATTGGCAGGAATGATTACTCCCATTCCAGGGCTCCTTTTTTCCACACATAGATATAGCCAAGCCCAAGCTCGACCAGGAAGGTCACCATCGACCAGAAGGCAAAGTGCATACCCTTGGCGGGCAGGTCGAACAACGACACCGCCCAAGGAAACAGGAACGAAGCTTCCAGATCGAAGACAATAAACAGAATAGAGATGAGATAGAAGCGCACGTCGAATTTCTGGCGGGCCGAATCGAAGGCATTAAAGCCGCACTCATAGGCCGACAACTTTTCGGTGTCCGGAGCCTTGGGCGCCAGAACCAGCGCCGCCACGATAAAGCCCAGCCCGAGAACCGTCGCTATGCCGAGAAAGATGATGATGGGAAGATAATGCAGAAGAAAGGCATTCATGAAAGGCTCACCTCGACTTAAACCCGACGGGCCAGCCCGTGCAGGAAAATCCGCGCTTTCAATGCCGGTACAAATCCCGGCATCGTCATCGCGAGACTCAAGGCTTTAGACCAGTCTGTCGAAAGCTTCAAACATTTGCAGTGCAAAAAAACGACCTTTTGGCCATTTTCTTTCACTTTTTAACCACGCCACCACAGCGAACGCGGTTACTTGCAAACCATTCGCATAGCCACATCAACCTATCCAACATTTTGTTGATAATTTGCAATATCGCGCTTGACACCGGCATGGGCGGCGAACTATCAAGCGCACCTCTTCGACGGGCTTCCGCACAAACGGTTCGCTTCGCTGAAGAGACAAGGAAATGCGGGTGTAGCTCAGTTGGTTAGAGTGTCGGCCTGTCACGCCGAAGGTCGCGGGTTCGAGTCCCGTCACTCGCGCCACCCTTGCTTGATTTGAAGCATGGGTGGCCCGCATTTTCCTCTTTTTTCTTATCGATAATCCGCCCTTGTCCTGCCCGGCATCTTTTTGCTGACAAAGAGGTGTGCCTCATGGCGTAGCTGCAAGCTGGCGGTCATAATTAAGCCCTGTTTATTTTTGACTTTACCGGCCTTTCCGGCGGGCCATCGCGCGCGCCACAATGCGCATGATCGATGGAAGCGTTCCGCAGCGAGCGTTTGCCACCTTTTCGGCTGTGCAAATAAAGGTTAAAGGTGACGCACTGACCGCCTGGCGGTCGCAGGCCCATCGCTATTGGCCAGGACAATCATGATTCAAGAGCCCCCAGGGAAGCTTCATTATATGCGCAAAACCCGTTTTCTGACCGCAACCGCCCTTAGTCATAGCCTGGGCCTTAATCTGGGCCTTAGTCTGGGTCTGGGCCTGGGTCTGGGTGTGCTGGCCACATTTGCTGCCCTGCCAGGCATTGCCAGCGCCGCCACCACGATTTCCACGGCAACCACTGCGCCTGTCGCAACCTCGGCAACCGGCGACCTCGATGTCAATTCGTCCGGCTCCATCACCCTGACCTCCGGCACGGCTATCACGGTCGATTCGGACAATGCCGTCATTCTGGACGGCACGCTCGACCTGTCAAAATCAACCGCGTCGGTGACGGGCATTGCGATCAATGCCGGCCATACCGGCGATTTGTCGATTGGCGGCACGATCTCAGCCAACAGCGCCTTTACCGCCACCGATTCGAATTCGTTCAAGGATTCGACGGGCACACTGGTTTCTGACGGCATCCTTGACGGGCCTTTCGCCGACGGCATCCAGCGCTATGGCATCCACTCCCTGACCGGGGCGGCCTATACTGGTGATTTTGCTGCCGCCGGCACGCTGCTGGTGACGGGCGACAATAGCTACGGCATTCGTTTCGAAAACAATATTCAGGGCAAGTTTTCCTATGCCGGCACCTTGACCATGACCGGCAACAATACCCGCGGCATCGCTCTCGATAATGGTGCCAGCGATACAGTCTATTTAAGCGGCACCCTGAACTATCAGGGCAAGGACAGCCAGGGCGTCGCCTTAAACGGTGATTTTGGCAATAATATCATCATCAACGGCACCTATTCCGGTACGGGCTACGCTTCGACGGGCGGAACGACCGGCGACACCCTGGCCAATATACTTAAGACACCTGACGACCTGTATCAGGACGGCGCACTCGTCACCATTTCCGGCAATGTCGCGCATGGCGTGCTGCTGAACGTTACACCCACCATCGATTCCACCAATACCAGCACCGATCAGGACGGTGACGGCATTACTGACAGTATTGAAACAACCACCGCCAAACTCACCCAATATGGCAGCGCGCCTGCCCTGCTGGTCGGCTCGGCGGCACAGGACATCAGCCTGGGCGGCCTGGTCTATTCGGCCAACGCCGTCACACCGCCCAGCCTGAATTACGGCTTGTGGATCCGCGGTTCTGTCACCGGTTCGGGCGTTTATCAGAATGTCAATGGCACGGGCGTTCAGATCGGAGGTCTGGGCCATGCCGTCAATATCGCCAATGCCATCGGTATCGGTGGTTCCGTCGTGGGGCAGGCCTATGGCGGCACGGCGACGGGCCTGGCCATGCAAAGCGGTGCTTCCACCCCCCTGCTCGACATTTCGGGAGCTTTGACAGGTTCAGCTTCCAGCGCGGTCACCGCCACGACGGCCACCAATGGTACCACCACCTATTCCACGCCGATTCCCGGCAGCGCGCTGGCGCTCGACATCGCTTCCGGTGCCTCCCTGCCCACCGTTCAGATCAATGTCGGTGGCGCGATCACGGCTTCGGCCACCGGGTCGACCAGTTTCGCCACCGCCATTCGCGATCAGTCCAACACGCTGACCAGCATTATCAATAATAACTTTATTTCGGCGGCGATCACCGGCACCGACGATAACGGTGACGGCGTCGTCGATACAGTTCTGCACCGTGGCATCGCCATCGACACCCATACCAATACGGTGGGCCTGACACTGGTTCAGACCGATACAGCGCCTACGGACGACACCATCGCCGCACCCTATATTGTCGGCGATATCCTGCTCGGTTCGGGTAATGATTCGATCACCTCGAATGGCGGCAGCATTTTAGGCAATATCGATTTCGGCGGCGGGGCCAACAGCTTTACCCTGACCGGTAAGGCCACTTATCTCGGCACGGCGACCGGCACAGGCACCGTGGCGCTCGATGTGAGCGACGGCAATCTCGGTCTGGCGGAAGGCTCGATGCTCAACCTGAGCAGCCTGCATGTCGGGGGCACCAGCACAATCATCCTGACGCTCAATCCCGACGATCCGACCAATGCCATTCTGAAAGACAGCGGCACAGCGGTCTTCGATAATGGTGCCCTGATCGATCTGAC
Source organism: Asticcacaulis sp. EMRT-3 (assembly GCF_030027245.1). NCBI lineage: Bacteria > Pseudomonadati > Pseudomonadota > Alphaproteobacteria > Caulobacterales > Caulobacteraceae > Asticcacaulis > Asticcacaulis carbonis. The sequence goes on along the minus strand of NZ_JASERT010000001.1, from coordinate 764,509 downwards.
CGCCAGCAAGCTGATCCTGAATCCGACCAGCTTCACCTTGCTGACAGCGTCGAATATCAATCTCGGTTCGATGACAACCTCGACGCTCGACGGCCAGATTCCCTATCTCTACCATGCTGATCTGGCCCTGAATTCCACCGACACCGTACTGACCGCCAATTTCCGACTGAAGACCCAGGCCGAAGCGCAATATTCCGCTGACCAGTATGCGGCGCTCGTGCCGATTCTGACCGCCGCCTCGCAAGATCCCGGTGCCGAAACCTCACTGCTCAGCCAGACCAACAAGGCCGGATTCGATCAGGTCTATAATCAGTATTTCCCCGATTATTCGGGCGAAAACATGCTGACCCTGGCGCAGGGCGCTCAGGCCCTGACGCAGACACTGGCTGATCTGACGCTTGTGCCCGACAATAATGCCGGTCAGTGGTGGTTCCAGGAACACGGCTTCCAGACCAAGCGTGAATATGGCGAAACCGCCGGCTTCAAGGCCACGGGCTTCAGCTTTGCCGGTGGCCGCGAACGGCAGGTCTATGGCAACCAGATGATCGGTGGCTATCTGTCGTACACGACGGCCACGCCCCTGCCGACCTTCGCCATCGCCAACAACAATATGAACAATTCCGATCTGACGCTCGGTGCCTACTGGCGCATCAACAGCAATGGCTTCAAAGGCTGGCTGAATGCCGGTGCCGGTTATACGCAGTTCGACGCCACGCGCGAACTGCTGACGCCGAATGTCAATCACATCGCCAAGGCCAAATGGAACGGTATGTCGACCAGTGCGGGCATCGGTGCCTCGTATCAATATAATATCGGCTCGATTGGCCTGCGCCCCGAAATCAGTGCCGACTATTATAATCTGAGTGAAGCCAAGCACAGCGAAACTGGCGGCGGCGATTATTTCGATCTGAATATCGCCAAGCGTGACGGACATCTGCTCACCTCGCAGGCTGTCATCAATGTCAGCTATAACCGCATGTTCCTGAAGCCCGAACTCTGGGTGGGCTGGAAGGAGAATGTCTCGGCGCAACTGCCCGATACAGTCGCCAACTTCACCGGCGGCGATCCGTTCACCCTGTCAGCAGGCAATATCAAGGGCGGCGGCCCCGTCGCCGGTTTCCGCCTGACGGTGGATAATCGCTACAGCTACTTCGGGCTGGAAGGCGGCTACGAAAAGCAGGACGCCTACACCAATATCAGCCTGGCCCTGCGCGCCCGGTTCCAGTTCTAGAGCGGTCTGCATTCTGATTGAATCGGTCAAAGGAATGCAATCCGCTCTATATTTTACGTTTTTCCGCATCTCGCATTCAATTTGTAAGTCAAATTAAACGCTCGTTGCTCTAGGTTCAGACATTCAATTGCAATAAAAAACCGCCGCGATGCTTCTCGCGGCGGTTTTTTATTGCAGATGGCTCTGTCGAATAAGACGCAAATCGGCTCGACACACAGGTTGCCGACAAGAAGCTTATTGTTTGGAAAAATTGAAACTGACTGGCTGGGGAACTAGGACTCGAACCTAGAATGACGGTACCAAAAACCGGAGTGTTACCATTACACCATTCCCCAGCACTAAGCCGGTATCCCACAAGGCTTGCCTGCGGGAGGCCGTGGAGATAGCGCAAGGTTTTGTGTAAAGCAATCCCTCGCAATAACTTTTTCACCAAGGCGGCACGGTGAGCGCGCTTTTCCTGTGAACAGATGCGTCAACGCTTGCCTTCCTAAGGCGAAGCCGTTTGATAAGGCACATGAAACCTCATTTGACCCTTGCGCAACAGCGCTATGCCCGCCTGCTGGCGAAGAGCTTCGCGCGCCTTACCGGACAGTTGCTCGTGGCTGGCGCTGAAGACCTGAGCGATTCCGCTCTCGCCGAATCGCTGTTTGCCGCACCGCAGGCCATCGTATCGCACGGCACGCAGACAGACCCTGTTTTTCGCTATGCCAATGCCCAGGCCCTGAGCCTGTGGGAGATGGACTGGGAGGCCTTTACGCGCCTGCCCTCGCGCCTCAGCGCCGAAGCGCGCGGCGATGTTCAGGCCGACCGCGACGCCCTGCTGCGTGAAGCGCTCGGCAAGGGCTGGGTTGATTCTTACAGCGGCGTGCGTATCTCCAGCACCGGCAGGCGCTTCATGATCGACCAGACCGTGTTATGGAACGTCACGGATGAAGACGGCGTGCGCCACGGACAGGCCGCCTTTATCCGCAACTGGCGCTATCTGTAAGTTTATGATAGGCGGCGCATATGTCCGATCATGCTCCCGCTCCCGCATTTGTCATTGCCGCCTTTTATCATTTCTTCGATTTCCCGGATTTCGAAGCGATGCAGGCTCCGCTGCTGGCGCGTTTGCAGGATGCCGGCATCAAGGGGTCGCTACTCATCACCCGCGAAGGCGTTAACTCGACCCTGTCCGGCACGCGCAAAGCCATTGACGGCTTCCTCGGCTGGTTACAGGACGAGGTGGTGGGCGCGCCGATCCGCTGGAAGGAATCCTATGCCGACTTCCAACCCTTCGGTAAGGCGCGGGTGCGGCTGAAGAAGGAAACCATTTCGCTGGGCGAACCGGTTTCGATGCGGCGTTTCGGTCAATATGTCGATCCGGCCGACTGGAACGCCCTGATCCAGCGCGACGATGTGGTGATCGTCGATACGCGCAATGATTATGAGGTCAATCTCGGCACCTTCCGGGGCGCCATCGATCCCGACATCCCCAATTTCAAACATCTGCCGCAATGGACGCACGATCATGCCGATGCCCTGAAAGGGCGCAAGATCGCTACCTTCTGCACCGGCGGCATACGCTGCGAGAAATATACGGCCTGGCTGATCGATCAGGGCTTTGAGGAGGTTTATCACCTCAAGGGCGGCATTTTGCAGTATCTCGAAGACGTAAAGCCCGAAGACTCCCTCTGGCAGGGCGAATGCTTCGTATTCGATGAGCGCATCGCCGTTGATCATCAGCTCCAGCCCTCGCGCACAGCCACCCTGTGCCTGCACTGCGATCACGCCCTGACCGCCGAAGATCAGGCGCATCCGGCCTATGTGCAGGGTCAGTCCTGCCCGCATTGCCTCGGCGCGCCGCTCCATGCCCATAATGCGCCCAAAAAGCACCCTGCGGGCCGTACGAAATTCTGACACCCAGGGTGGCTCCATATCCACATGACAGCCGTAATCGCTTGCGACGCCGCCTGTTCATTTGACCTTGATACAATTACAGCTATGGTCTTTTTCCGGCACATACGGCCCGTGACCGCCGGGGGGACAACGGAATTTTCATGAAGCAGTTCTTTATTACCTTCTCGGCCGTGGTTCTGGCCATGCTGTTCGTGCTGGTGGGCGTGCCGGTGGCGGTGGTGTCGATGATCGCGGCAGCTTCGCATCCCAAGGTGAGCGGCGATGTCGTACTGTCGCTCGACCTGCGCCAGAAGATGACCGACCAGAGCACGCACCAGCCGCTCGACTTCCTGACCGGTGGCGGCTTATCGACGATGGATGTCGTCACCACCCTGCACAGCGCCGCCGATGATCCCCACGTCAAGGCCGTGTTCGTGCGCCTGCCCGAAGGCGGCATATCCCCCGCCGCCGCCGAAGAAATACGCGACGCCTTCGCCTATATGCGCAAGGCCAATAAGCCGGTGATCGCCCACAGCCAGGGCCTCTATCCCGATACGATGGTGGTGGCGTCTTATATGCTGGGCGCATCAGCCAGCGAATTATGGATGCAGCCGCGCGCCTCGTTTCAGGTGACGGGCATCTCGACCTCGACCATGTTTTTGAAGCGCGCCTTCGACAAGTACGGCGTCAAGGCCGAATATGAGCAGCGCTACGAATTCAAGAACGCCGTCAATCCCTATCTTTATGACAATTACACGCCCGCTCACCGCGAAGCCACGCTTGGCTGGATGAACGGCATCTATAATGACATGCTGGGCGACATCGCCCATGATCGCCGCATGGATCCGGTCAAGCTGCGCGCCACGCTCGAAGCGGGGCCCTACGGTGCCGAACAGGCCATGCAGCTCAAGCTGGTCGATCATCTCGGCCAGGTGCAGGATGCCGAGAACGCGGCGCTGAAGCATGGCGACAATGCCAAGCTGATGGACATCGATGATTATGAAAAGACGCTGAAGCCTGCCTCTGGCCAGACCATCGCCCTGATCAATGGCGAAGGCGCGATCATGACCGGCAAGGGCGGTTCGGGCCTCGGCGGCAATCCGCAAATGCTTTCCGATAATGTGTCGGATGCCTTTTTTGCCGCCGCCAAGGACAAGAATGTCAAGGCCATCATCTTCCGTTTGTCGTCGCCTGGCGGTTCCGACACGGCCTCCGAACAGATTGCCTCGGCGATGAAGGCAGCCAAGCTGGCGGGCAAGCCGGTGGTGGTGTCGATGGGTGACTATGCCGCTTCCGGCGGTTACTGGATTTCGGCGGGCGCCAGCGCCATCGTCGCCAATCCGAGCACCCTGACCGGTTCAATCGGCGTGTTTGGCGGCAAGTTCGCCTATGGCGACGCCCTGAGCCGCTTCGGCGTCGATCTGCGTGATATTTCGGTCGGCAGCCCCTACAGCCAGGCCTATAGCCCGGCACAGGGTTTCACACCGGCGCAGCGCGCCGCCCTCTCCGGCTGGATCGACCAGATCTATAATGGCTTCGTCACCCATGTCGCCGAAGGCCGTAACCTGCCGGAAGCCACGGTGCGCGACATCGCCAGGGGGCGGGTCTGGACCGGCGCTCAGGCGGCGGGCCTGCATCTGGTTGATAAGGTGGGTGGCTTCTATGATGCGGTCGATACGGCCAAGTCCCTGGCGCACATCGATGCTGGTGCCGCTGTGAAACTGGTCGATTACGACACGCAGACATCCCTTTTTGGCAAGGGCCGTCAGGGGATTCAGATGAGCCTGTCGGGCTTCAAGGCCCTGTCCTTCCTCGGTTGGGCCATGACCGATCCTAAAGCCGAAGCGATGATGAACCAGATGGCCGATGAACGCCTGCGCGAAGACGGTGCCACGGTCATGGCACCGCCCGCCTACCAGACCTCAGGCCGCTGAACAAAAAAGCCGCCGGTGATCCGACGGCTTTTTTGACGCCATCTGCCGAAACATCAGTGCTGCACGATAATCCGCGCCATCATTGGCGCTACCGGTTCCGGCGTGCAACTGGCCACCGCCACATGTATCAAAACAAGACCGAGAAACGCCGCCAGCCAGCGTTGGGACCGCTTTGACACAAACAAAACCGTATCGGTGATCATCAGACATTCCTTGCTGCAACCTTGTGCGGTCAATAGCAAGAATCGCGCCCGTCAAGCGCTCTGAAGGGCGCCTTTACATCGCTTTCAATTTTTTGAGAATCGCCACAATCCGTCGGCAATTGCCGCCCAGATCGCGCGGGTTTTCACGATCAACCGAACGCAAATCGATGCCGTCAGGGTCGATGCGGATCACGAGATCGGATTTGAAACCGTAGAAATTATCCTGATAGGTGGCTTCCACCCGCCAGGGCGCCACGCCGAAAACCTGATAATTGTGGCTGGCCTTCAGCATGGCGACGATCTGATCGGCTGTAATATCCCTGACCTTCAATGTGCGCGCGTCCGGGCAGGTGGCGGCATTGATCGAAGCCACCGTCTTGCCGCCCCAATCGACCGATTCATTGGCCGGCACGCGCGGCGCATCCTCAACCGGCAGGGCGTCCGGGCCGCGATCGGCCAGCAGTTTGTCCGACATGCTGAGCGGGCGATCCCAGTTGGTCGATACATCATAGATCGGCGGATAGGTTTTCAGGGCTCTGTCATAAAGGGCGTAGCCGCCCAGCACCGCGCCTGAAATCACCACAGCGGCCAGTGCCCAGGGCCCATAACGCACCGGGGCCATGAAAAGGGAAATCAGCAAGGACAGACCCGAAATTCCCAAAATGATCATGGCCAGTTTCGAGCCATAATTAAGAGTAAGCGTCATGAAGCCGAGCTTATAATCGAGATAGCCTATATGCGTCGCCATCATGATCACAAACAGAACCAGCGGCAGCAAAAGCGACAGAACCAACGCCACCTGCGCCAGGCTCAGCACCTGGCTTTTACGATGGTTATGTGGATGGTCTGGGGGCGCATCGGTCACGAGGACTATTCCCTGTTCTGGCTGGCCATGATGGAGAACGGCGCAGACTTAACCCTGATGGATGGCGCGTCACGCTAAAACCTTTGGTGCGCGAAATTAAAAGCCGATCATGCCTTTTGATTCACCTGAGGTTATATGTCGCTCTCGCCTTATCGCCTCATGCTAGAGCAACGAGCGTTTAATTTGACTTACAAATTGAATGCGAGATGCGGAAAAACGTAAAATGTAGAGCGGTTTGCATGCCTTTGACCCATTCAATCAGAATGCAAACCACTCTAAAGGATCGCAAGCCGGGTTTCAAGGTGCGGCCCTGCGGCACAGCGGGTATCGATTCAGGGATAGAGCTTGCCGCGTGTCCAGCCTGCATCGCTGGATTCGCGCTGGAACAACACACGCTCATGCAGCCGGAAAGGCTTGTCGCGCCAGAATTCCACGCTCAGGGGCGCGACGCGAAAGCCCGTCCAGTGTGGCGGGCGGTCGATCTTGCCAAGGCCGAACTTCAGGCCATATTCCGCCACCTTTTTTTCGAGCGCAAACCGGCTTTCCAGCGGTTGCGACTGATCCGAGGCCCAGGCGCCGATCTGGCTCTGGCGGGCGCGGCTCTGGAAATAGGCGTCGGCCTCGGCATCGCTCACTCGTGTCACCTCGCCACGAATACGTACCTGACGGCGCAGCGATTTCCAGTGAAATAACAGCGCGGCCTTTGGCTGGCCCAGCAATTGCCGCCCCTTGGCGCTGTGCGTATTGGTGTAAAAAACAAAGCCTTGCGCGTCGAAATCCTTCAGCAACACCATGCGCAGATCGGGCATCCCCTCTTCGTCCACCGTGGCCACAGCCATCGCATTGGGGTCGTTAACCTCTTTTGCCGTGGCGTCTTTCAGCCACTGGGCGAACAGGGCGAAGGGCTCACCGGCATCTATTTCGCCCTCATGGGCGGCATGGGCCTTCGCATAATCATCGGCGGAAGGGCTGTCGGGAATCAACGGGTCTTGAGACATGTTAAGACTTTGCAAACCATCATCGGGGCATTGTGGAAAGGCCAGCGGCATCAGAAGGATCGCCGCCGCCAGTGCTGTCAGCATGGACGCCGGGAAGAAGAAACTCAAGATGGCCGCGCAAGATAAACAGACAGATGAACCGGGACAATCCGCAGCGCTTTCCGCTCTCGGCCTGAACGCACACGATCTCAACGCCTCCTTCCATCATGAAACGATCCGTGCCGCTTTTCGCGCCCGCATCAAACAGGTGCATCCTGACCGGGTCGGCGGCGATGACACCGCCCTGCGCCGCCTGATTCTGGCCCGCGACCTTTTGCTGCACCCCGCCCGCATCGCGTCGGACGCCTTTGATTTTGATGCGCCCCGCCTCGACAGCAGCGCCCTGCTCCTGACCATCGATATGACGCAGGCGATCCACGGTGGCCAAATACGGATCGAAGCCCCGGCGCTCGAATTTTACCGCAGCGGCGACAGCCTGACCTCGCTGACCCAGATGGTGCAACTGCATGTCACCCTGCCTGCGGGCCTGCGCGACGATGACAAGGTGCGCCTGCCCTTGTCAAATGGCGGCCATGCGCGTTTTCACATCCGTATCGCGCCCGGCGATGACATGCGCGTCTGGGGCGACGACATCTGGATGACGGCCTGGCTCGATCCCTACCTACTGCGTTATGGCGGCGCGGCCATGATCGACACGCCTGCGGGCCCGCAATCGATTCAGGTTGACCGCGATATTCCGCACGGCGCCAGCCTGTGCCTGAAGGGTAAAGGCCTGCCCGCCAGCGAAACCGCCCCGGCCGGCGATCTCTATATCCGGCTGGAAGCCCTGCCTCTTGCAGGCCAGCAGACAAGCTATGCGCTCAATGCTTTCCGGCAAAGATGGGCTTCATGAGCCAGCCTTATGAGAATTTGAGTCCATCATTAGGCGTCCGCCACAATGCTTTCGGTGATCCGATCGGCAAGGCTTTGCCTGACTGGCAGGCCTGCACCCGCCTGCCCAATGTGCCGCTCACCGGGCGCTATTGCCAGCTTGTGCCCTACGCCCCCGCCCTTGCCGAAGCGCTTTACCGGGCCTATGCTGCCGATGATGGACGCATGTGGACATACCTGCCCTATGGGCCGTTTTCCGGCCCGGCGCAGATGCACGAGGTCTTGCAAACCTATATCGACAACCGCGATTTCCAGACCTTTGTGATCCTGAAAAACGACCAGCCTGCGGGGCTGATCAGCTTCATGCGCTATGATTATCCCAACGGCAGCGTCGAGGTGGGCGGCGTCACTTTTTCTCCAACCTTGCGGCGCTCCACGGCGGCCACCGAAGCCATCTATCTGATGACGCGCCATGCTTTTGCCCACGACTACCGGCGCTATGAATGGAAGTGCGACCAGCTCAATGTGCCGTCCAACAAGGCGGCCCTGCGTTTCGGCTTTCAGTTCGAGGGCGTGTTCCGCAATGCCGCTGTCGTGCATGGCCGCCGCCGCGATACGGCCTGGTATGCGATCATCGCCGAAGACTGGCCGCGGTTAAGCGCACGGTTGGAAGCCTGGCTCGATCCGGGCAATTTCGCTGCCGACGGGCAACAAAAGCGCGCCTTGTCGGCCTTTTAGACTGCGCGACGGCGATCATTTATTTGCGGCGCGGCGGAAACAGGGCTAAAGCCCCAAGACTAAGTTCCCAGGACAAGTTTTTCGGGCAAGTTTTTCGGGCAAGTTTTCGGGCCTTTTATCATGTCGCACAATAGTTTCGGTCATCTTTTCCGCGTCACCACCTGGGGTGAAAGCCACGGCCCGGCGCTCGGCTGCGTTATCGACGGCTGCCCGCCGGGCGTGCCCTTGTCAGAAGCTGACATCCAGTGGGCGATGGATCGGCGCAAACCCGGCGGCTCGCGCTTCGTCACCCAGCGTAACGAAGCCGATGAGGCGAAGATTCTGTCCGGCGTGTTTGAGGGCGTCACCACGGGCACGCCGATCTCGATCCTGATCGAAAATACCGACCAACGCTCGAAGGACTACGGCGAAATCGCCCGCCAGTTCCGCCCCGGCCATGCCGATTACACCTATTTCGCCAAGTATGGCGTGCGCGATTATCGCGGCGGCGGCAGATCAAGCGCACGCGAAACGGCGGCGCGCGTAGCGGCGGGCGCGGTGGCGCTGAAGGTGCTGCAAACCCTGATAGGCGGCATCACAGTGCGCGGCGCTCTGGTGCAACTGGGTGCGCACAGGATCGATCCGGCGCGCTGGGACTGGGCTCAGGTGAGCGAAAACGCCTTCTTCTGCCCCGATCCGGTCAGCGTTGGCCCGTGGGAAGACTATCTCGACGGCATCCGCAAGGCGGGCTCCTCCATCGGTGCCGTGGTCGAGGTACAGGCTGAAGGCGTACCCGCTGGCTGGGGCGCGCCCATCTATGGCAAGCTCGATTCCGAACTGGCGATGGCGCTGATGAGCATCAATGCCGTCAAGGGCGTCGAGATCGGCGATGGATTCGGCGCGGCTATGCTGTCAGGCGAGGAAAATGCCGACGAAATGCGCATGGAAAACGGAAAGCCTGTTTTCTCATCCAATCATGCGGGCGGCATTCTTGGCGGCATTTCCAGCGGCCAGACGGTGGTGGCGCGTCTGGCGCTCAAGCCCACCTCCTCCATCCTGACGCCGCGCCATAGCGTCGATATAGAAGGCCATGAGGTTGAGTTGCGCACCAAGGGCCGTCATGATCCGTGCGTCGGCATCCGCGCCGTTCCGGTGGCCGAGGCTATGATGTCATGTGTACTGCTCGACGCCTTTTTGCGCCATCGCGGCCAGACCGGCGGCGGTGCGCACGATCTCGGCTGATCGCCTATTGTAATTTACACAGTTACACTTATATGGTCGTCAACGGACTCGCATCCCATGATGCGAAAGGAGAATTGCGATGATCGATAAACGGGCTTTCACCACATTGGGCGGCGCCAATCACGGCTGGCTCAACGCCAAGCATCACTTTTCATTCGCCAGCTACTATGATCCGGCCCGCATGGGCTGGGGTTCGATCCGCGTCTGGAACGATGACGAGATCGCCGCGCAGTCGGGTTTTCCGCCGCACCCGCACGACAATATGGAGATCATCACCTATGTGCGCGACGGGGCGATCACCCATGAGGATTCGCTGGGCAATAAGGGGCGCACCGAAGCTGGCGATGTGCAAGTCATGTCAGCGGGCACCGGTATCCGCCATGCCGAATATAATGTCGAATCCGAACTGACGCGCCTGTTCCAGATCTGGGTTGAGCCGTCGGTGCGCGGTGCGGCCCCGGCCTGGGGTGCCAAACCCTTCCCCAAGGGCGACCGCGCGGGCCGGTTCGTCACCCTGGCTTCCGGCTTCGAGGGCGACGAAGACGCCTTGCCGATCCGCACACCGGCGCGGTTGCTGGGCGCGACCTTTTTGAAGGATCAGGTTGAAACCTACACGCCGGTGACGGCACCGGAAGGCCAGACGCGCCATCTCTATCTGGTGGTGGCCAAGGGCCGGATTGCGGTCAATGGCGTCGAGCTGGATGAGCGCGATGGTGCGGCGATCAGGGATGAGGCCGAACTGAAGATCACGGCGCTTGTGGATGCCGAGGTTGTGCTGCTGGATGCGGCGTAAGCGGCGGGCTTGTTGATCATACGGGGCGTGGGGTCCGTGACCCCACAAACCTTGTCTTCCTTTCAGCTCGCCCCCAACGGGGGCAGGCTGAAAGGAAAATGAAGACTTGGGGCCACAGGCCCCAAACCCCGTATTATTTCAATCCCACCAGCTTGTGCGTCTGCACGCTCATCCGCCATTGCGGGTGCCGCAAACAATAGTCAATCACCATCTGCGTGTGCATCGCCTGTTCGGGCGAATCCTTGGGCTGAAGATAGAAGCGCTCGAAATCCAGCCCCCTAAAGGCCACCGGATCAACATCGTCCTGCGGATAAACCAGCTTCAGTTCCTGACCACTTGTTTGCTGCAAGCGATTATCGGCCTTAGGCGAAACGCAGATCCAGTCGATACCGTCGGGCGCTGTAATCGTGCCATTGGTTTCGACCGCGATAAAATAACCCGCCGCCTTGACCGCCGCAATCAATGCCGCGTCCAGTTGCAGCAAGGGTTCGCCGCCGGTGAAAACCACCGCCTTGCTGTCGGCCCGGCCCTCGCCCCATACCGCATCGAGCGCCACCACCACATCGGCAGGCGCGGCGAACTTGCCGCCATTCTCGCCATCGGTGCCAACAAAATCGGTGTCACAAAAAGTACAGGCCGCCGCCGCACGATCCTGCTCGCGCCCACTCCACAGATTACACCCGGCAAAGCGTGCAAACACATTGACGCGCCCGGCCTGACCGCCCTCGCCCTGGAGGGTGAGAAAAATCTCTTTAAAACTGTACATCAGCGAGAAACGGATGTCCGGGCTTCGAGAAAATGCTCGAAACCGGTCTTGCGCAACTGGCAGGCCGGACAGTCGCCGCAGCCATAACCCCAGGGATGGCGGTGCGTGCGGTCGTTCATATAGCAGGTGTGGGTGTCCTCGATGATCAGATCAATCAGGGCCTGCCCGCCCAGATCGCGCGAAAGAGCCCAGGTCTGGGCCTTGTCGAGATACATCAGCGGCGTTTCGATGCTGAAGGGACGCTCGACGCCCAGCCGCAAAGCCTGCTCCATCGCCTCCAGCGTGTTCTTGCGGCAGTCGGGATAGCCGGAATAGTCGGTTTCGCACATGCCGCCGACCAGATGGTCGATGCCGCGCCGGTCAGCTACTGCCGCCGCATAGACGAAAAACGCCAGATTGCGCCCCGGCACGAAGGAGGACGGCAGGCCGCGCTCAGTCATGACGATCTCGCTTTCGCGCGTCAAAGCCGATTCCGCCACCGCGCCAAAACCGCGCAGGTCACAGACATGATCCTCGCCGAGGCGCGTCTGGGCCAGCGGATAGACATCGCGGAACTTCGTCAGCACGGTCTGGCGCGTCGTCATCTCAATACTGTGACGCTGACCGTAATCGAAGCCCACCGTCTCGACGCGCTCATAATGGGCCAGGGCCCATGCCAGGCAGACAGACGAATCCTGCCCGCCCGAAAAAAGGACGAGCGCGGAACGGGCGGCGGGAACCTGATCCAGAGAGACGGACATGGCTATGGCTTTCAATCGCAAAGGAAGCCTCATGTAAAATGCCCCTTTTGCCGCGATTGCAAGCATTTTTGCTGCATTGCAGGGTCTTATAATTTTGACGTTTACGTAAAGATGGGTAAACTATATCCTCAGAAAGAGGTTCTGATGAGTCCGTCGCCGTTTCACGAGATGTTCGCCACGATCATCGACAATACGCCCTATATGAAGGCGATAGGGGCCGTTTATGCCGGACGCGACGACCACGGCGTCACCATGCGCCTGCCCTACCGGGCTGATCTGATCGGCGATCCGGAAACGCGCGTCATCGCTTCGGGCGTGGTGACCGCCCTGCTCGATAATGGCTGCGGCATGGCCGTCTGGGATCGCATCGGCGAATATAAGCCGATTGCCACACTCGACCTGCGTATCGACTATATGCGCCCCGCCCTGCCCGATAACGACCTGCTGGTGACGGCGAAATGCTACAAGCTGACGCGCAGCGTGGGCTTTGTGCGCGCCTTTGCCTATGAGGTCAGTCCCGATGATCCGGTGGCCGCCGCTCAGGCGGCCTTTATCGTGACCTCGCCTGCGCTGAAAGCCAAGGCCTGAACCATGATCGCTCATCCCGCCGAAATGGAAAATATCCTCAAGACCATGCCATTCGCCGCCTTTCTCGATGTGCGCCTGCATCTGGCCGGCGACGAACTGACGGCGCACCTGCCCTATGATGACAAACTGGTCGGCAATGTGATGATCCCGGCCCTGCATGGCGGGGTGATCGGGGCCTTCATGGAAATCACGGCGATGGCGCAACTGGCTTTGAGCGAAAACTTCGATCACATCCCCAAGCCAATCGGCGTCACCGTACAGTATCTGCGCTCCGGCAAGCCGATCAACAGCTTCGCCCGCGCCACCGTCAAGCGCGTCGGCCGCACGGTGGCCAATGTCGAGGTGTCGGCCTGGCAGGAACAGCGCCATCAACGGATCGCCACCTTACAGGCGCATTTTCTGATCGACTGAATGAGCTGTGCGCAATTACACCTATAGATGTATTTTTAGTTTACACACCCCATTAGTGTGCTACCCCTGAGAGGGTTCCGGCCACCGATTCGCCGTAACCTTTGCATGAATAATCAGGGGAATTCCTATGTCGAAAGAAAGAAAAATCAATGTCGCCAAGGCCCTGGCCGCACAGTTGCGCGCCACGGAAGAGTCTATCGATACCGCGCTGTGCGAAGCCGCCCATCTGATCGAAACCTATATCAATTCGCGCCGCGCCATCCATATTTCAACTGTCGTCGCCAATGATGTTCACCTCAACACGCTGGAAGCCATGCGCGCGCTCAATGCGGCCCAGACCTGGATGACCGCCGCCCATTCCGGTCTGTCGCATCTCCAGACGCAGATCGGCCTTGGCGATACGGCGGTGGTGCCGGGTGACGACAAGCCCGGAACCACCTCACCGGGCAATACCTCTCCCTCCGGCAGGTTGATGCCCGAACCGGCATAGGGCCTCAGATAGCCATTCTTTGCGCATCCGGGGGAGCAAAATTTCGCTTGCCCGGATGCGATTTTCCGGAAACGCTGGCAAAAAGTCGTGTTCCGGAGATTCTTATGCCCTCACCTGCTGTCCTTATCGGCCTGACCTTTGGCTTTACGGTCTGTCTGGCAGGGCTGATCTTCGGCTATTGGCGCGAACGCATGGGTGCGCTGATCTATCTGGCGGCCATGATTCTGACCATGTCGTTGCGCTCCATGACGCATATTGCGCCTCTGTGGCGTTACATGTTCACGGATACTCTGTGCCTGGTCGGCTTTCTCACCCTGTGCTGGAAAAGCCCGCATCCGTGGCCTTTGTGGGCCGTGGGGGCGCAGATGATGAGCGTTTGCGTCAGTCTGGCCACGTGGTTGAATCCGTATGTCATGAAGTGGGCCTATTTTACGGCCCTGTCGATTTTCGGTTACGCTCTGTTGCTGGCTATGGGCGTGGGTACGATTTCGGCGGCGTTGCGGCGTTTCCGGCCTGCGAATAAAATCCCAAAAATAGGCTAATTTTCCTATTTGTGGATATATTTTCCTTTCCGGTTATTGCAATTCCTATATTAAGTGCGATTCATCCTATTTGAACTGTCGCAACCGGCACCCCCATGACCTTGTCACATAGCCATATCTGGACCGCCATTGACGCTCTCGCCAGCCGATTCAGCACGACGCCGTCGGGTCTGGCCCGTCTGGCCGGGCTTGACCCTACCAGTTTCAACAAATCAAAGCGCCAATATGTCGAATCCGGGCCCAACCGTCCGGCGCGCCCGCGCTGGCCCTCTACCGAGAGTCTGGCTAAGCTTCTGGAAGCGACGGGCACCAAGTTTTCCGAGTTTGCGCTGCTCGCCGAAGGACGTAATGCCGGGCAAGGGATTCCGCTGATCGGCTTCGCCCAGGCTGGCAATGAAGGCTATTTCGATGATTCGGGGTTTCCACTTGGCCAGGGCTGGGATGAGGTCGATTTCCCTACAGCGAACAGCGGGCTGTATGCGTTGGAAATTTCCGGCGATTCGATGCTGCCCCTGTATCGGGATGGTGATCGGATACTGGTGGATCCGCACAATCAGAATCTGCGTCGCGGCGACCGGGTGGTGGTGAAGACGAACGAGGGCGAGGTCATGGCCAAGGAACTGGTGCGTTATTCGGCGCGCCAGGTCGAGTTGCGCTCGCTCAATCCGGATTTCCCGGATCGGGTGCTGGATCGTTTGCAGGTGGCGTGGATCGCGCGGATTGTGTGGGCCAGCCAGTAGGGTTGGTGACGCCGGTTATCTGATGGGCGTGGGGTCCGCGACCCCACATCCTTTATTTTCTTCTCTCATTTTCGGCCCAAGGGCCGGAATGAGAGAAGAAAGAGAAGACTTGGAGCCACAGGCCCCAAACCCCATTCGATACTCAGGTGCCCGCCAACTCTCCGGCCAGCCCCCGCTCGATCAGCGCCACCGTCCGCTCCAAACCGAAAATCGCCACGAACGACCCGAAACGCGGCCCCTGCGACTGTCCCAGCAATACCTCGTACAGCGCCTGGAACCACGCCCGCAACGGCTCGAATTCATGCGCCTTGCCCACCTCGAAGACCAAATTCTGCAAAACCTCGGCATCGCGCGTATCGGACGGCAAGGCGCGAAAACGCGCCGCCAGATCGCTCATCGCCGCCCGCTCCCGGTCATCCGGCAAACGGAAGGTCTTGGCCGGCTTCACAAAGTCCTCGAAATAGTTGAGCGCATAGCCCGCCAGCCGGTCAAGCACCGGTTCGCTCTCCGGCGTCGCCCCCGGAATATAGGCGCGCAGGAAACCCCACAGGGTTTCCTTATCGGCCGCATTGGCCGCCGAGACGAGGTTCAGCATCAGGCCGAAAGTGACCGGCGGAGATTTCGGCGCTTCCTGTCCGCGCAGCACGAACCAGACCGGGTTTTCGATGCGCTTGTCCAGTTCCTGCTTCGGGAAAGCGTCAAGCTGCTGGAAATATTCGTCAGTGGCGCGCGGAATCACGTCGAAATACAGCTTCTTGGCCGATTTCGGCGACTGGAACATGTAATAGGCCAGGCTTTCCGGCGCGCCATAACGCAGCCAGTCCTCCATCGTCAGGCCATTGCCCTTCGATTTGGAAATCTTCTGACCCTGCTCATCAAGGAACAGCTCATAATTGAAGCCTTCCGGCGAGGCACCGCCCAGTACACGGCAGACCTGCGATGACACCTTGACCGAATCGATCAGATCCTTGCCCGCCATCTCATAATCGACACCAAGCGCTGCCCAACGCATCGCCCAATCCGGCTTCCACTGCATCTTGACGTGACCGCCGGTCACCGGCACTTCGAATTTTTCGCCATTTTCCTCGAACACGATTGTGCCCCAGGCGACATTGCGTTCCAGCGTCGGCACCTGCAAAACATGGCCCGTCTTCGGCGAAATCGGCAGGAAGGGCGAATAGGTGGCGCGCCGGTCAGGCCCTAATGTCGGCAGCATGATCTTTTGAATATCGTCGAAACGCTCCAGCGCGATCAGCAAGGTGGCGTCGAACACGCCGCCCTTGTAGCAATCGGTGGCCGACAGGAATTCATAAGCGAATCCAAAGCCATCGAGAAAATTCTTCAGACGCGCATTATTGTGCTGGCCGAAGCTCGGATACGCGCCGAACGGATCACGCACCACGGTCAGGGGCTTATACAGATCTTCATGCAGCACCTGCGCATTGGGAATGCCATCCGGCACCTTGCGCAGACCGTCCATATCGTCGGAAAAACAGATCAGCCGCGTGGCCCACGCCCCGCCGGTCATGGCCTCGAACGCCTGACGCACCATGGTTGTGCGCGCCACCTCGCCGAAAGTGCCGATGTGCGGCAGGCCCGATGGCCCGTAACCTGTTTCGAAAATAACGGCGCGGTCCAGCCCTTCGAACGCTTTCAGCGCCTCGGCCGTCTTGCCGTCGCTGATCAAAGCCAGCGCCTGTTTTTGCGCCTCATGCCCCTGAATGCGCGTCTTGACCAGACGGGCGATCAGAGCGCGCGCCTGTTCAAATGGCCATGCACGGCCAGCGTAAGCCAGAGTGGAAAGAGACGTCATGGAGCGATCCAAACCTCGGTAAAACAACAACTACGCCCCCATTAGGCCGCAGGCGACAGGTGGTCAAGCGCGCCGCTATTGACATGGGCTTTAAACACGGATATTTTCTGTCCTTAAGGATGTATATTATCCGCAATTAAAATAGAGACACAGTCATGAGCCAGCGCATCAACTATATTCAGCAAGCATCAGAATTGTTTCGCAAATATCAGGATTTTTCTGCCGCCATCCGCAACACCTCACTCGGCGACAGCCTGATCGATCTGGTCCAGATTCGCGCCTCACAACTGAATGGCTGTGCCTTCTGCCTCGATATGCACGTCAAGGAAGCGAAGTTTCATGGCGAACGCGAACTGCGCCTGCATCATGTCGCCATCTGGCGAGAATCTCCCCTCTTTTCTGAACGCGAACGCGCTGCCCTGCGCTGGACAGAAGCCCTGACGCGCCTGCCCGAAGGCGGCGTCAGCGATGCTCTGTATGAAAGCACCCACCAGCATTTTTCTGATAAGGAACTGGCGGAACTGAGCTTCGCCATCATGGCCATCAATGGCTGGAATCGCCTGTCGATTGGCTTTGCCGCCGTGCCGGGCTCGGCCGACGCCCTGTACGGCCTCGACAAGGCGGGCCTGTCATAGAGAGGCGCTTGAATTGCCCCCTAAACCTTGCAATCTTCGGCGCGGTCTGAAAACGGAACCG
Organism: Asticcacaulis sp. EMRT-3; assembly: GCF_030027245.1. NCBI lineage: Bacteria > Pseudomonadati > Pseudomonadota > Alphaproteobacteria > Caulobacterales > Caulobacteraceae > Asticcacaulis > Asticcacaulis carbonis. Next base: position 746,992 of record NZ_JASERT010000001.1, on the reverse strand, counting down.
CGCCGATGATTCTCAAAAACCAGGTCGAATGGGCCCTGCACTGCTGCGCCGTTCTGGCGGGCCTGCCGACGGAGCGTTATCTCGCCACCCGGGTGCTGGCCGAATTTCACGGCGTGCCCAAGGAATATCTGTCAAAGGCGCTGCAAGCCCTGTCGCAGGCCGGGATCGTCACCAGCACGCTGGGCCCGACCGGCGGCTACCGGCTGGCACAACCGGCAGAAAGCATCAGCTTTCTCGATATTGTCGAAGCGATTGAGGGCCGCCGCGCCACCTTCGCCTGCACCGAAATCCGCCGCAACAATCCCTGCCGTCCCAGCGATGCTTGCGAAAAGGCGCCTTGCGCCATCGCGCGCGTCATGTGGGCCGCCGACGAGGCCTGGCGGAGCCGTCTGCGCGCCGTCCGCCTGTCCGACATCGCCTTGCACCTGCTGGAATATCCCGGCCCGGAAGCCCTGCAACGCAATATGACCTGGCTGCTAACGCATAACTGACTTCCCTAGCGATAACAAAAATTGTTGACGACATGGCCTATTGCCCCTACCTTGACGTTAACGTCAATATAGGCCTGATCAGATACCCAAAAAAGATATGGAAACGCCGCACAAAGACTCGCACCGCACCTATTCGATCCGTCAGCTTTCCAAGGAGTTCGACGTTACGGCGCGCGCCTTGCGCTTTTACGAAGACAAGGGCCTGATCCATCCCGAACGGCGCGGCCAGACGCGCATCTACAGTCCGCGCGACCGCGCCCGCCTGCAACTGATCCTGCGCGGCAAGCGCCTCGGCTTCTCGCTGGTCGAAATCCATGAAATCCTCGACCTCTATACGCCCAAGGATCACGGTGCCTCACAGATGCGCGCCACCCTCGTCAAATATCGCGGCCAGATCGAAACCCTGAAGCGCCAGCGCGACGACATCGACGCCGCCGTCAAGGATATGCAGGAGGGCTGCGTCTGGCTGGAAACACAGATACATGAGCTTGAGGCGCAGAACCTCAAAAGCAACAACGCCTAAGGCAAAAATCCAAACCACAGGGATAAACATCGATGACCTACAAGGCCCCCGTCCGCGACTACGAATTCCTCATCCGCGACGTGTTCCAGACCGATCAGTATCATGATGTGCCGGGCTTCGCCGACGCCGATTCCGATACGGTCATGGCTATTCTGGAAGAGGCCGCGAAGTTCACCGAAGAAGTGGTTGCGCCGATCAACCTGACCGGCGACAAGGAGGGTTGCACCCTCAATCCCGACACCCATGAAGTCACCGCGCCTAAGGGCTACAAGGAAGCCTATAAGGCCCTGACCGAAGCGGGCTGGACGGCGCTTTCCGGCGATCCGCAATATGGCGGACAGGGCCTGCCGCACTTCGTCAATACGGCCTTTTCGGAAATGCTGTCGGGCGCCTCGTCGGCGTTTGGCATGTATCCGGGCCTGACCGAGGGCGCGATCTCGGCCCTGACGGCGGGTGGCACCGACGAGATGAAGGCGCTTTACCTGCCCAAACTGATCTCCGGCGAATGGTCGGGCACGATGAATCTGACCGAGCCGCATTGCGGCACCGATCTGGGCCTGCTGCGCACCAGGGCGGTGCCCAATGAGGACGGCAGCTACAAAATCACCGGCCAGAAGATCTGGATCTCGGCGGGCGAACATGATTTCACCAGCAATATCTGCCATCTGGTGCTGGCGCGCATCGAAGGCGCACCGGCAGGCGTCAAGGGCATCTCGCTGTTTCTTGTGCCGAAATTCCTGCCCGACGCCGATGGCCAGCCCGGTGAACGCAACAGTCTGCAATGCGCCGGCCTCGAACACAAGATGGGCATTCACGGCAATTCGACCTGCGTGATGGTCTATGAAGACGCCAAGGGTTTCCTGCTCGGTCAGGCCAATGAGGGCTTGAAGATCATGTTCTATATGATGAACGCCGCGCGCTACGGCGTGGGGCTGCAAGGTCTGGCCATCGGCCACGCCGCCTATGTGGCCGCCGAACAGTTCGCCAAGGATCGCTTGCAGGGCCGCGCCCTCACCGGCCCGAAATCGCCCGAACTGCCCGCCGACTCGATCCTCGTCCATCCCGATGTGCGCCGCATGTTGCTGGAGAGCCGCGCCCTGATCGAGGGCGGTCGCGCCTTCCTGATCTGGGGCGCGCTGCAAGCCGATTTCCAGCACCATGCGCCCGATGAAAAGGCGCGTGAAAAGGCCAGCGACTATATGGGCCTGCTCACCCCCGTCATCAAAGCCTATCTGACCGAAAAAGGTTTCAAGGTCACGTCCGACGCCATGCAGGTGCATGGTGGTTCGGGCTTCACCGAACATTTCCCAGCCTCGCAATATATGCGCGATGTGCGCATCACCCTGATCTATGAAGGCACCAATGGCGTGCAGGCGCTTGATCTGGTCGGTCGCAAACTGCCCTCGAAAGGTGGCCGCGCGCTGCAAACCTTGCTGGGTGAAATCGACGCCTATATCGCCGCCGAAGAGCCTTCATCGAAGGCGCCCGCCTATATCGCAGCCCTGAAAGCCACCAAGGCGAAGCTGATGGACGGCACGATGTGGCTGATGCAAAACGGCATGGGCAACCCTGACAATGCTGCCGCCGGTTCGCTCGACTATCTCCACCTCTTCGGCCTGACCTGCATGAGCTATATGTGGGCCATGATGGCCAAGGCGGCGCAAGCGGCCATTGACGGCGGTAACAGCGACCCGTTTTATGCCACCAAGCTGAAAATCGGCCGTGTTTTTCTGGAGCGCATCCTGCCCGATGCCGACGCTCACCTTGCTAAAATGAAGGCCGGGGCCGAAGCCCTTATGGCGCTGGAAGACGATCTGTTTTAGAGCGGTTTGCATTCTGATTGAATCGGTCAAAGGCATGCAACCCGCTCTAGATTTTACGTTTTTCCGCATCTCGCATTCAATTTGTAAGTCAAATTAAACGCTCGTTGCTCTAGCAGGAATCGGACAGCGAGCATTCCCCCTTGACGCGATTAGCCCTGCCTTCGCTATAGGCGCCTTTGTGCGGCATATGGTCGTCGTGGCCGGGATCTGTTGGCCCCTGCACCACGCGCCGCCAGTAATCATCGTTGCCGGGCGTAGCCTGAGACTGCCGTTTTGCCAGCACCTTGTCGTATTCGGCAACGTGCTTCACGCCCAGTGACCTGGCCTCGCTTAGCTTGCTCATATGGCAATCGGCGGGGATGGCCTTGCCCTTGATCTGCTGATCGACGCAATAGTCATGATCCTGCAAGGCCTGACTGACCGCACCGCGGCCATTCACACCCATACCCGAAAGCCCGCCCGGCAGTTGCACCGTGCCGAGACGGCTGCCCACTGCCGGCTCCCCGCCCGCCGATGAGCCGCCCGGATTGACGGTCGGTCGGGTCAGCCCCGAAGGCTGCACGGCATTCAGCGCCGGCAGATTGATCGAAGGCACCTGATGCAGTTTGAGATCGGACAGCTTGCCCAGCGCATTGTCGTCCCTGGCCACCTTCTCATTGTCTTTCTTCTTGGTTTTCAGACTAAGGCTCATCTCGCGCGGCGCTTCGACCTGCGGCGTCGCCACGGGTGATGGCAGGGGATTGACCTGAGGCACCGGAACAGTCACTTCAGGCGCGGGCTGCGGGCGCTGCACGGCTTGCGACGGCGCGGACTGAGCAGCCGGAGCCGGTTGCGGCTGAGTAACATCGCGTGGCGGCACTTCGGGGCGCTCAGGCATCTGCGGTATTACCTTTGGCCGGGGCTCTGGCCTTGGCAAGGTGACGCGCCACAATTCGACCGGTTCGGGCTGATCATCGGTTTGCCAGCTTTGCGACAAATGCCAGGCATCGGGACGCTCGCTCAGCAGCATCCAGATCAGCGCCAGATGCACCACAACCGATATGGCCACCGCCGCGCTCAAACGGCCACGGCGATCCAGCCGTCCGAAATAGGGCCAGGCGGCATTCAGGGCGCGCGCGTTCCATGCGTCGAAATTCATCCAGAAGCGTTTGCCGCCCGGCCTGTCATCCATATGTCAGCCCCTCCTGAGGTGAGCTTGACCAAGAAACCCGACTTAACTGTGTTCCGATTGCGCCAGAAAGTCAAAAAGACCTGCTGACAGGATTTGACAGCCAGACCCGCCATCTCCATATGCGCATCAGGACGGCGCGATGCGCCCATCAATGTTGCCAAAATGTTCTTGCGTGCGCCTGGTAAATCGCGCAAGAGTTCCTCTATAAATCTCTTTGTTCTTTCCCCGGATAAGGTGCGTATGGCTCATCACCCTTTCGACCAGGATTTCATCAGGATCAGGGGCGCGCGCGAGCATAATCTCAAGGGCGTGGACGTTGATATTCCGCGCGGCCAGCTTGTCGTGCTGACCGGGCTTTCAGGCTCCGGCAAGTCGTCGCTGGCGTTTGACACCATCTATGCCGAGGGCCAGCGACGCTATGTCGAAAGTCTGTCGGCCTATGCGCGTCAGTTCCTGGAGCTGATGTCGAAGCCCGATGTCGATCTGATCGAAGGTCTGTCACCGGCCATCTCCATCGAACAGAAGACGACCTCGAAAAATCCGCGCTCGACGGTCGGCACCGTCACGGAAATCCATGACTATATGCGGCTGTTGTGGGCGCGCGTCGGCGTGCCCTATTCACCCGCCACCGGCCTGCCGATCGAAAGCCAGACGATTTCGCAGATGGTCGATAAGATTACCGCCCTGCCCGAAGGCACGCGCCTTCTGCTGCTGGCCCCCTTCGTGCGCGGTCGCAAGGGCGAGTATAAAAAGGAAATCGCCGATCTCCAGCGTCAGGGCTTCCAGCGCCTCAAGGTCGATGGCGAATATTACGCCATCGAGGATGCGCCGAAACTCGACAAGAAGTTCAAGCATGACATTGACGTCGTTGTGGATCGCGTCGTGGTCAAGGCCGGCATCATGGCCCGTCTGGCCGACAGTCTGGAAACCGCACTGAAGCTGGCCGACGGTCTGGCCATCGCAGAATATGCCGATAAAGCCGAAGGCGAGGACGAACCGAAACGCATTATCTTTTCGGAGAAATTCGCCTGTCCGGTTTCGGGTTTCACCATTTCGGAAATCGAGCCGCGTCTGTTTTCGTTCAATAATCCGTTCGGCGCCTGTCCGGCCTGCGATGGTCTGGGTGTCAAGCTGGCCTTCGACAAAAGCCTGATCGTGCCCGATCCGAAGGCGACGCTGGGCGGCGGCGCTATCGCCGCCTGGTCGAAAGGCCCCTCGCCGCTCTATAGCCAGACCCTGCAAGCCCTGGCGCTACATTATGGCGTCAAGATGGACACCAGATGGCAGGCCCTGCCCGAAAATGTGCAGGACATTATCCTCAATGGTTCCGGCTCAGAAAAGATCAAGTTCGTCTATGAAGACGGCTCGCGCCGTTATGATGTCACCAAGCCGTTTGAGGGCGTGATCCCCAATATGGAGCGGCGCTGGCGCGAAACCGATTCGGCATGGGTGCGCGAGGATCTCGGCCGCTACCAGTCGGAAACGCCGTGCGAGGCCTGCGGCGGTGCGCGCCTCAAGCCGGAGGCTCTGGCGGTCAAGATCGATGCCAAAAATATTGCCGAAATCTCGGCCTTGTCGATCCGTCACGCCCACCAATGGTTCAGTGACATTGAAAACCGCTTAAGCGAAAAGCAGATGGATATTGCCAGGCGCATCCTCAAGGAAATCAAGGATCGCCTGCGCTTTCTCAATGATGTCGGGCTCGATTATCTCAACCTGTCGCGCAATTCCGGCACACTCAGCGGCGGCGAATCGCAGCGCATCCGGCTTGCTTCGCAGATTGGATCGGGCCTGACCGGTGTTTTGTATGTGCTCGATGAACCGTCCATCGGCCTGCATCAGCGCGATAATGACCGGCTGCTGGAAAGCCTGAAGGGCCTGCGCGATCTCGGCAATTCCGTGCTGGTGGTCGAACACGACGAAGACGCCATCCTGACCGCCGATTTTGTGATCGATATGGGCCCTGCCGCCGGTGTGCATGGCGGCGAGATCGTGGCGCAGGGCACGCCCGCCGATATTAAAGCCAATCCGAAGTCACTGACCGGCCAGTATCTGACCGGCAAGCGTGAAATACCGAAATTCTTTTCCAAAGATTCGCCCGATGGCCGCAGGCCCATCGACCGCAAGAAGATGCTGAAAGTGGTCGGAGCGCGCGGTAATAATCTGAAAAATGTCACCGGCGAGATTCCGGTCGGGGTCATGACCTGCATCACCGGCGTTTCGGGCGGTGGCAAATCGACCTTCACACTGGAGACGCTGTATAAGGCGGCGGCGCGGCGGCTGAATAATGCCTCGGCCCACCCCGCTCCGCACGACAAGATCGAAGGCCTGGAATTCTTCGACAAGATCGTCGAGATCGACCAGTCGCCCATCGGCCGCACGCCGCGCTCCAATCCGGCCACCTATACCGGTGCCTTCGGCCCGATCCGTGACTGGTTCGCCGGCCTGCCCGAAGCCAAGGCGCGCGGCTATGGGCCGGGGCGCTTTTCGTTCAACGTCAAGGGCGGGCGCTGCGAAGCCTGTTCGGGTGACGGCCTGATCAAGATCGAGATGCACTTCCTGCCCGATGTTTACGTCACCTGCGATGTCTGCAAGGGCAGGCGCTATAACCGCGAGACGCTCGACATTGTGTTTCGCGGCTATTCGATCGCCGATGTGCTCGATATGACGGTGGAGGAAGGGGCGGAGGTCTTCAAGGCCGTGCCGAGCATCCGCGACAAGCTGAAAACGCTGGAGCGGGTTGGCCTTGGCTATATCAAGATCGGCCAGCAGGCCACCACCCTGTCGGGTGGCGAGGCGCAGCGCGTCAAGCTGTCGAAGGAACTCTCCAAGCGCGCCACAGGCAAGACCTTGTATATCCTTGACGAGCCGACCACCGGTCTGCATTTCGAAGATACGCGCAAGCTTCTGGACGTGCTGCACGAGCTGACCGACAATGGCAATACGGTCGTGGTCATCGAGCATAATCTCGATGTCATCAAGACCGCCGACTGGCTGCTCGATTTCGGCCCGGAAGGCGGCGATGGCGGCGGCGAGATCGTGGCGCGCGGCACGCCTGAGGCTGTGGCTGATAATCCGGCAAGCTGGACTGGCAAGTATCTCAAGGGAATGCTGGCCAAACACCGTGAGCGTCAGGCTGAACCGGCGGAATAGGTTGGCCGACACATCGCCTTAGTCTTGAGCGTTTAAATAAAAAAATGAACCACGGAAAACACGGATCGCCGCGTAAGCGACGTCACGGATAAACAGGTCATGCTGGTGTAAGCATTCGTCCCAAATCCGTGTCATGGCCAAAGGCCATGATCCGTGTTTTCCGTGGTTTAAATCTATTTTTGCTTGCAAAAAAACACGAAAGCCGAGGCTTCCGCGCTTTTTACATGATTTGAACCGCAGCTTACGGCATCTGCTTCGGCTTCTTGCCACCCTTGTAGCCGCCCATATCGACGATCTCGACATCGCCGGCATTGCGGTTGACGCCCCAGAGCAGGATGACCGGCGCAGCGACATAGATCGACGAATAGGTGCCGACAATAATACCGAAGATCATCGAAATCGAGAAGCTGAACAGCGCATCTCCACCCAGGAAGGCCAGGCCGGACAAGGCCATCACCGCCGTCAGGCCGGTAATGATCGTGCGCGACAGGGTTTCGTTGATCGACAGATTGATCAGATCGGCCAGCGGCATCTTCTTGTATTTGCGCAGGTTTTCACGCAAGCGGTCAAACACCACGACCGTATCGTTCATCGAATAGCCGATAATGGTCAGGATGGCCGCCACGGCGCGCAGATCGAAATCGAGCTGAAAGATAGCAAACAGGCCAAAGGTCAGGATCACGTCGTGGAAAAGTGCCGCCACAGCGCCCAGACCAAACTGCCACTCAAAGCGGAACCAGATGTAGATCATCATCAGGCCGATAGCGATGAACAGAGCCATAATGCCGCCGGTCAAAAGCTCGGACGACACCTTGGCCCCTACCACTTCGGTATTGGAGAATTTGGCCGACGGGAAAATCTTCGTCAGCCCCGCCTTGACGTCTTCCACCTTGTTGACCGGGTCAACCGATGGCGATTCAAAGCGCAGAATGGCATCCGTGCCGTTACCGACGCCCTGAACCTGAACATCTTCAAGGCCTTGAGCATTCAAGCTTGCGCGCAGACGCGACAGATCGAGCGGCACGCCCGGCGTGTAGATTTCAAGCGAGGTGCCGCCCTTGAAATCGACGCCGCAGTTCAGGCCGCCACAGGGTGCTTTAAGCGGGTGAATGCCATCCTGCACGGAAACAACCGTCAGGAAAAGTGAAACACAGACCGCGATCACCGAAATGATGGTGGCGTATTTCGAAAAATTGACGAAGTGAATCTTGGTGTTTTTCGGCAGTATCTTGATCAGCGGCCACGCCTTGGGTGCCACGTCATCGGCAATCGGCAGAACCTTCGGGCGCCGCCACTTGAACCACAGGGCCACCAGAACCTGGGTCACCATGACGGCCGAGAAGACCGAGGTAAAGGTGCCGAGCATCAGGGTGACGGCAAAACCCTTCACCGGCCCTGCGCCGAACATATACATGATGGCGGCGGCCACCAGCGTGGTGACATTGGCGTCGAGAATGGTTTCCAGCGCCTTCGAGAAACCGGCATTAAGCGCCGCGATCAGACTGCGCCCGCCATGCACCTCGTCGCGCATCCGTTCGTAGATCAGCACATTGGCGTCCACGGCCATCGCCAGGGTCAGGATCAGACCGGCAATGCCCGGCAGGGTCAGGGTGGACTGCATCAGCGACATGCCGCCGATCAACAGCAGCAGATTGACGATCAGGGCGGCCACGGATATGCCGCCGAACAGCAGGCCATAGGCCAGGAACATAAACACGATGACCGAAATGAAGGCGATGACGGTGGACAGCTCGCCCTTGGCCACAGCATCGGCACCCAGTTCGGCGGTCACCGTGCGTTGCTGCTCGAATTTCAAAGGTGCCGGCAAGGCACCGCCATTGAGCACCGCCACCAGATCAGACGCCTGCTGCGGCGTGAAGGAACCGGTAATCTGGCCGTGGCCGCCCAGAATCGCGCCCTGAATCTTCGGCGCGGACACGATCTTGCCGTCAAGAATGATCGCAAACTTTTGGCCGATATTTTCCGATGTCGCCTTGCCGAATTTCTTCGCGCCGGTCGAATCGAAAGTGAAATCAATAGCCGGCTGCTGGTTCTGGTCAACCCCGACCGTCGCCTTGGTCAGGTTGTTACCCGATACCAGCACGGCCTTGTGCACGACAACCAGTTGGCCGCTTTCTTCATCCGGCAGGGCTTCCGAGCCCGGCGGAATGCGATTGGCGGCGATGTCGGCGGGGCCTACGGTTTCATCGACCATCTGGAAGGTCAGCTTGGCGGTCTGGCCGATAATGCGCTTGAGTTGCTCAGGATCGCTCTCGCCCGGTGCTTCCACCACGATACGCGACGTGCCCTGACGGGTGATGGAGGGCTCCTTGGTGCCGAGATTATCAATCCGGCGGCGCACTATCTCGATCGAGGTATCGACGGCGCGCGAAGCCGTTTCGCGGATTCCGTCATCGGTCAGGGTCATGGTGATCATCTGATCGGCACCGCGCTGCACCGTCAGATCCTTCTGACTTGGATTCTTCGGCAGGGGCGAAGCCATCTTGCTGAGTTCGCTATAGGCCTTGTCGAGTTGCGCCGGATCGGTGATGCGGACGCTGACCGTATGGCCTGAATTGCCGAGATTGCTGAATCCGATTCCCAGTTCGCCCAGTTGATTGCGCACATCCTCGGTCAGGTTGGTGGTGCGTTCCTGAACCAGAGCATCGGTATCGACGCCAACCAGCAGATACGAGCCGCCTTGCAGATCGAGGCCCAGATTAAGCGTTGCCGTGGGCAGGAAACTCTTGACGGAATCGCGGGCACTGGCGGGCAGGAAATTGGGAAGCGTAAACACTACGCCCAGCAGGACAGCCGCAATAACGAGGCCTACCTTCCAGCGGGATAAATTGATCATGGTCTGAGTGCTCGGTCGTGGGCGGATTCGGAAAAAATTTCAGCGCTAATTCAGGCTGTTATCAGGCGGCCTTGTCGTTGGCCGGGGCCGGTTCGCCCTTGGCGCGCACCTCGTTGATCTGCGCTTTTACGACGCGCACATTGACGCCCGTAGCGATTTCAACCATCACCTCGGCCTCTTCGACGCGGGTGATCTTACCAATGATGCCCGATGACAGAACCACAGTGTCATTGCGCTTCATGGCCGCCAGCATCGCCTTGTGCTGCTTGGCGCGCTGCTGTTGCGGGCGAATCATAAAGAAATACATGATGGCCACGAAACCGACCAGCATCGGCAGCATGGAAAGAAGATCGCCACCAGGGGCGGCAGCAGCGGAACCGGCGGTTTGCGCGAAGGCAGGCGTAGCGAACACAGGCATCTCCTGAAAATCAGGCCATATAAAAAACAACCCGCGAATGGCATATCCGGGGGTAAAAATGAGGTGTGCCATACATAGGCACATGAAAAAAAAGGTCAATGAGATAATTAATTACGTTGCGGATGATCCCGGACGCGAAAAGAGCGACCGTAACGGGCCGCTCTTTGACTGCTTCAGGGCTGTTCCGGCATGTAACTGACGCGGTCAGGGCAGAACCAGCCTGGGATCGACAGGGCGCGCAATATCGGTGGAGGGCGTATAGCGCACCTCGAAATGCAGTTGCGGCTTATCGATGACGCCGGTCTGGCCCACCGTGCCGATTACCTCGCCCTTGGTGACCGTCTCATTATTTTTCACGCGCATCGAATCGAGGTGCGAATAGCCCGTGTACCAGCCATTGCTGTGCTTGATATAGACCGTATTGCCCAGCTCCTTCACCTGATCGCCTTCATAAACGACGATGCCATCAGCGGCAGCCCTGACCTCGGTGCCGATGGGCGCGCCGATATTGATGCCGTCATTGCGAACATTGGGCGCCAGTTGGCCAAACGGCACCAGCAGCTTGCCACGCACCGGCCAGACGAACATGCCGTGCCCCATTTCGGCGATGCGCGCATTGCTGGGGAAACCGCCGGGTGCGGCTTCGGCAGGCGTCGGCTGAGCCGTTTTCGCTGCTGTGGCGGCAGGCGTCGTTGCGGCGGCTTGCGAAGGTGCCCTGACGACCGGTTTTACAGAAGCAGGGGCTTTTACCGGCTCAGGCTCAGAGACAGGCTTTGCAGCAGGCGGTGTAACGACCGGCGCGGGCTTTTTCTCAACGGGCGGGCGACGCTTTTCAGCCAGTGCCGTCGCCAGCTTGACCATGCCCGTGCCATTGGCGTGCGGATCCAGTCCTTTATCTACCGCGCTGGGCGGCAGCAGGACTTTTTCGCCTATCCGCAGGCTGGCATTCTGAGACAGGCCATTGATCTCGTAAAGCTGCTTCACCGGCACGCCGAAGCGGCGCGAAACCCCGTAAAGCGTGTCATGGGCCTCAAGCACGTAAACATAGGCGGCGCGCGTATCCCTGACGGGCGCAGCGGCCATATGGGTATCATGGTGCGTATCACGCGCAGACGCCGGGGGCGTGGTGTTTTTCGTCATCTCCTCAGGCGGCGGCGGAGGTGGCGGCGGGGGCGGCAGATCGCTGACCGACACGGTGCCCTGAGATGCAGCAGCGGGCGCGGTGGCAACCGGCGCGGCGGCGGGTACGGGCTGATCGTCACCGGCCTGAGCCGGGGTTTCCGTCGCTTCGGCGGGCTTATCCTGCATATAGATCGGATATTTCGGCTCAGGCATCTGGCCCGGAGTCGTACAGGCCTGCAATGCCAGCACCAAGAGCCCGCACATGCCTGCGGCTATCAGTTTCACGCCACGCAGGGCCAGGCAGGTATCGGGCTCTTTACGGGTCATGGCTGTTTCCTCCGGCATCAGGTTTAAGCGTCCTTAAGATTTTGTTCAGGCAAGTCTATGCGAACTTATGGATAATGAATCCTTACCATGCCTGCTCCTTGAAGGTGAAATTCGACCAAAAGACGCCCAAAAGCGTCAAAATCGGGGACAATTTAAAAAAACGACGCCCGCGCATCCAATCCGCATCGCGGCGGACATTCAGTTACAAAAGCCCGCAAGGTTTTGAATTTTACCTTCATGCGCGTCCAGAAAAGGAACCTCTCATGACATTTTCCACGCTTTTCGCCAGTTACTGGTGGCTGATCTTTCCTATAGGCGGCATGTTGATGGGGGTATTCGCCATGAGCGCCCATTTTCATCACCGTAACGAAACCCTGAAACTGATTAAATCCTATGCCGATCAGGGCAAGGATCCACCCGCCGCCCTGCTCGAAGCGATCCGTTCCGATGAAGACCGTGCCTATGAATTGCGCGGTCGTTATGGACGTCATGGCCGTTACGGCCCGTGGGGCGTCTGGCGCAAGGTGGTGATCTGGAGCGCTCTGGCCGCCGGCTTCTCCTATGCCGGACACTATAGTCATCTCGGTGAGAACAATGCCGTCTTCACCGCACTCGGCGTTGCCTTTGGCGTAGCGGCCGTGGCCTCGCTGGTCTGGGCCCTGATTTCGACCTTCACCATGCCCAGGGCGTAATGGCCGCATGTTCGGGACAGAGGCGCGCATCAGCCTGCTGCAACAGGCGAAGAAGGGTTCCGACGCGGCCTTCTCCCGGCTGGTGGCTGAACACCAGCAGGCGGTGCGGGCCTTCCTGCGCCGCCTGTGTGTGCGCCCTGATGACGCCGACGATCTGGCGCAGGAGGCTTTCGTCACCGCCTGGTCGCGCCTCGACCGGCTGCATGATGAGGCCCGCTTTCGCAGCTTTGTTTGCGGCATCGCCTACCGCAAGGCGCTCAATGATCGGCGCCGCTTCCACCGCGCCGCCGCACGCGACACCGACTGGCAGGACGTGCGCCCGCAAACCGCGTCATCAACGGTGGACCAGAAACTGGCGGTCGAACGCGCCCTGATGGCCCTGCCGCTCGATCAGCGCGCCGCGATTTCGCTGTGCGTGGCCGGTGATTACAGCCATGCCGAAGCCGCCGAAATTTTGGGGCTTCCGCTTGGCACGATCAAGTCGCATATTCAAAGAGGCCGGCACAAACTGGCCGAACTGTTAGGTGTACCGTCATGAACCCCTCCCATTCAGAACCGGATGCGCTGAAAGCCCTGCTGATGGACGCGGCCCCGCCCGCTCCACCCGCTCATGACCTCGCCTTTGCGCTCGATGTCATGAAACGCATCGAAAAGCGCCGTCTGATCGAGGGTTTACTGACCCTGGCATCGGGCATGGTGACGCTGTGCGCCTTGCTTTATGTGGTTATGCCCTATCTCAGCCCGGCCCTGATTGGCCTTGGCAGCGCCCTCGCCCCGGCCTTGGCCGTTCTCATCACCTTAGGCGCCCTCTTGACGATTCCCCCATTCCGGCGCTACCTGCCGATCTGAGGGGCGGCGCGTAAACCCGCCATTGTACGGGTGATCAATAATGGACGCCTTGTCCGTTTTGCGGGCGCTGACCCGCAACAGGCTGCTTTTGGCTCTGTTCGCGCTTTTCTGCGCCTGGCCGGTAGGATACGGCGTCTGGCATATGATCACCCATCACGCCTGGATGCTGATGGACATCGACGCGGTATTATGCGGCGCCAAGACTCTGGCCGCACACCGCTCACCCTATGCTATCCATCCGCCCGTTTGCGACGCCATCCGCCCGGCGGCCTATGTCTATGCGCCGCAGGTGGCCTATCTGTTCTTTCCGTTACTCCATACGTTTGGCGTGGCGGGCACGCGCACCCTGTTCATCTGGCTGCTGCTCGCACCGGCCACGCTTTTCCTGCTGTGGTTCGCCCTGATCCGGCCCTTTCCCGGCATCGACATCCGCTACCGCCTGCTGGCCTTCGCCGCCCTGACGCCGATGACCTTTGTGTGCGCCAATATCGGCCTCGTCATGCACGCGCTGGTGCTGGCGAGTTTGCTGCTGTTTCGCAAGACGCGCTGGCCGTTCACGCTGGTGGTGTTTCTGTGCGCCTGCGTCAAACCGACCTTCCTGGCCTATTTCATCCTTTTCCTGCTGGCCGACGAAGCCTTGTGGCGGCGGGTTTTCGCTTTTTCGTGGCGTGCCGTGGCCGGGGTTGGCATCTTCTATCTGATGATCATAACCGACGGCCATTACGGCCATGCCTGGCAAAAGACACTGCATTCGGTGGCGATGGCGCGTCAGGTCGGCATGGGCTGGTTCGAACTGACCAATTTCGTCTTTCATGTGCGGGGATCGTCGCATCTCAATGTCGAACTGGCGCTCGGCTTCATGGTGGTCATGCTGCTGGCCGGTATGGCGATGGCGCGTTGGGGAAAACTGACAAGCGACGAACGGCTGGTGCTGGTCATGGGACTGGTGCCGCTGATGACGCCGCGCCTGCTCGATTATGACATGGTGCTGATCGTGCCCTATGCCGCCCTGCTGATCAGCCTCATTCACCGCATCGGCGGCAAGGTGCTAGCCTTTGTCCTGTCGTGGATTTTCACCATCTGGTTGATATATGGCATCATCACCACTATCACCGGCGATAGCTCGTGGCACCGCACGCCGATGGACATGCTGCTGTTTGGCCTGCTGACCGGCATTACCGGCCTGACGGCGGCCTTTCAACCGTTGCTACAAGGCCGCAAGGATGATGATGAAACGGGCCGCGGCGCGAGTGTGCCGACGCGCGCGGTTGGTGAGGCTTAGCCCTCTTTCGCCACACCGCTGATCAGCGGCACAAAGCGCACCTCACCGAGATCCTCGATCTTGTAATCGCCCTCCGCCGACTTGGTGTAGCGCAGCAGGCGCTGGGTCGAACCACGCCCCTGCGGCCCCACCATGACGCCCTTCGGCTTGAGCTGGGCCAGCAGATCGACCGGCGCTTCCGGCAGGGCGGCGGTGACGAGGATGCGGTCGAACGGTGCCTGTTCGGGCCAGCCCTGCCAGCCGTCGCCGAAGCGGTAGATGATATTTTCCAGCATCAGCCGTTTGTGACGGGTTTCAGCCTCCAGCATCAAAGACCGGTAGCGTTCGACCGTATAGACATAGCGCGCCAGCCGCGCCAGCACCGCCGTCTGGTAACCCGACCCCGTGCCGATTTCGAGCACACGATGGCGGCCTTCGATTTTCAGTGCCTGAGTCATCAGCCCGACGATAAAGGGCTGCGAAATGGTCTGGCCGCAATTGATCGGTATGGCCGAATCTTCCCATGACCGATCAAGGAACAGCTCGGGCACGAACAGGTCGCGCGGCGTGTGCTCCATCGCCGTCAGCACCTTTTTGTCAGTAATGCCCTGCTCACGCAGGCTGTGCATCAGGCGCTCAAGCCGTGTTTCACCGCTCATTGGCCAGCCTCGCGCACTGGAGTGACGATGGATTTCGGTGCCACCCCGCCCATAGTTTTTCGCAGAGTGTGCAGGGTTTCGTAATGGGTCAGGTCAAGATGCAGCGGCGTTACGGAAATGCGCCCTTCCGCCACGGCCTTCAGATCGGTGCCATCGACCAGACTCTGTTGCAGGCTGTGGAAATTGAGCCAGTAATAGTCGCGGCCGCGCGGATCGACGCGCTTGACCGCGTGCATTTCATGCAGGTCGCGGAAGCCCTGGCGGGTGACTTCGACGCCGCTGACGGCCTCGGCGGCGCAATCGGGGAAATTGATGTTCATGACCACATCTGTGGGCCAACCGCGTTCCAGAAGGTGGCTGATCACCGGCGCGCCATAGGCCACCGCCGCCGACCACTGGCTTTCGCTCTCCATATCGAAATCGAGGCATTGCGACAGGGCGATGGAAGGAACGCCGAGCGTCATGCCTTGCAGCGCTCCGGCCACCGTGCCCGACAGGGTAATGTCCTGCGCCAGGTTGAAACCGCGATTGACGCCCGACAGGACGAGATCGGGCGGTTCAGGCATCAGGTCATTGACGGCGATCTGCACGCAATCTGTGGGCGTGCCGGAAACGGCGAAGCGCTTTTCGCCCAGGCAGAGGGCGCGCAACGGGTCATGCAGGGTAATGCCGCGCCCCGTGCCCGACTGCTCGATGACCGGCGCACACACCCAGACATCGTCGCTTAAGCGCCGCGCGATATCATAAAGCACCTTCAGCCCGTAGGCCTCGATGCCGTCATCATTGGTGAGCAGGATACGCATGAAAATCTCGCGGACGGGAGCCTTGTTTTTAAGGCCATTTGCCACGACAAGGCAACCGCGCGGAAGACGGATTTTCGCTTTTCCTAAATGGAACAGCACGAATCAAAAATCCCCCGGCCTGAACCGGGGGATTTTGAACTTTAAATGGTCGGAGCGACAGGATTCGAACCTGCGACCCCTTGACCCCCAGTCAAGTGCGCTACCAGGCTGCGCCACGCTCCGTCCACACCATCCAGTGCTTTAAGCCCCTTCAGGAGAGGCGGCTTATAGAGACGAAAATCAGCAGCCGCAATCCCCAAAACTCAGTTTGATGAGAATTTTCCGCGTTTTGTATCCCTGCCGATCTGCCGACCCAGCAGGGTCTGCGCGGCTTCGAGCCGACGGGCGATGTCGAGCAGGCGCGCGCGTACATCCGCGCTCATGACAGGCGTGTGTCCGGCCATATCCGCATCTGCGGTTTCACCTTCAACCGGTTGTGAAACCTGATGCGCTACGCCAGCCTGTTCCGGCTCATGCGAGGCGGGCAGATGACTGGCGCTGAGGATCGCCTTTTGGCCCTCATCCTTGAACAGCTTTTGCACACCGCGAATCGTGTAGCCACGATCATAGAGCAGGGTTTTGACGCCGATCAGCAGATCAACATCCTGCGGCCGGTAAAAGCGCCGCCCGCCCGCCCGTTTGGTAGGGCGGATAAAGGTGAATTTGGTTTCCCAGAAACGCAAAACATGCTGCGGCACGCCCAGACTATCGGCGGCTTCGGAGATGGTTCTTAAGGCTAAAGGCCCTTTACTCACCGCGTTTCTTATCCTTACCCGGTCTTCAATCAGTCGTGCGTACCGGCATCGACGCGCGCCTTGACGATCTGCGAAGCGCGGAACGAAATCACCTTGCGCGGATCGATTGGCGCTGGCTTGCCCGTTTTCGGATTGCGGCCAACGCGCGCATTCTTTTCACGCACCTGAAAGACGCCGAAACCCGATAGCTTCACCTCGTCGCCGCGCTCCAGCGCCTCAACCACCAGATCGAGCGTGCGCTCAACAATGGCGGCGCATTCCTGCCGCGGCAGGCCCAGCTCGTTATGGACATCCTCAAACAGTTCGGCTCGTGTCAAGGTTTGCGTTTTCATGGTGTCTGCGCCCAGCTATGGATAAGGTATCGGCTAACATGCCGCAAATTCACCTTGTCGTCAAAGGCTTATTATAAACAGCTCACGCGAACGGTTTATACCCGGATCGCCGCCGCGCCCCAGGTCAGTCCGCCGCCCAGCGCCTCGATCAGCACCAGATCGCCGCGCTTGATGCGGCCATCGCGCACGCCTTCATACCAGGCCAGCGGAATCGAAGCCGCCGAGGTGTTGGCGTGCATGGCCACGGTGGAAATCACCTTGTTTTCATCCAGCCCCAGATGGTGGGCCACACCATTGAGGATGCGCTGATTGGCCTGATGCGGCACGAACCAGTCGATCTCATCGAGCGTCAGGCCCGATTTGGCGATAGTGGCTTCGATGGCCTGCGAAATCTTCTGCACGGCCTGTTTGAAAACCTGATTGCCCTGCATTTTGATCTTGCCGATGCGGCTTTCCGCCTCGAACATGCCGCCCGACACATAGAGCAGATCGGTTTTCGAGCCGTCGCAGCGCAGATCGAAACCGAGAATGCCGCGATCCGCCGTTGTGCCCTCGCCTTCCGCAGGCTCCAGAACCACGGCGCCTGCGCCATCGCCAAACAGGATGCAGGTCGAGCGGTCGCTGAAATCGAGCAGGCGCGTCATCGCCTCGGCGCCGATTACCAGCACGCATTTCGCCATGCCACGCGCCACGAATCCATCGGCCACGCTGAGCGCATAGACGAATCCCGAACAGACCGCCTGCACATCGAAGGCCGGACAGGTGGGCGCACCGATCTTTTGCTGAACGAGCGAGGCCGTGGCCGGAAAAGGCATGTCCGGTGTGGTGGTGGCCACGATGATCATATCGACCTCGGCAGGCGTCCGGCCAGCGGCAGCCAGGGCCACGCGCGCCGCCTCGGCCGCCAGATCCGATGTCGTCTGCCCCTCCGCCACGCGATGGCGCTGGCGAATACCGGTCAGTTCGACGATCTTAACGTCGGACGTTTCGACAAGTTTCTCGAAATCGGAATTGGGCATTACCGTTTCCGGCAGATAGCCGCCCACGCCCGTGACCGCCGATCTTAACACACGCATAGTCTAGCTTACCTTATTATCCGCCGCGACATCCGCCACATGACCGGGCGCTTGGGCGTCTCTTATATTTGTATCTTCACCGGTTACGGCAAGAGGATTGCTTTCATCATCGTTCAGGCTTTGCGTCAAAAGGGCCAGCGCGCTTTCGATTTCCTGCGCATAACCACTACTGGCCAGCGAAGCTCCGACGCCAATCGCATTGGCAAAGGCCTTGGCGTCCGCCCCCCCGTGACTTTTGATTACGATGCCTTTTAGGCCGAGCAAAGGCCCCCCATTGGAGGCCCCCGGATCGACCCGCTTGGCCATTGTCTTCAGCGCCGAGGCCGCCAGAACCGCGCCCAGCATGGCCAGTGGCGATGATTTGAAAGCCTCTTTCAACAGATCGCGGATAAAACGCGCTACGCCCTCGGCGGTTTTCAGCGCCACATTACCGGTGAAGCCATCGGTCACCACCACATCGACAATGCCGGTACACAGATCTGTGCCCTCGACAAAGCCATGATAATTCAGTCCCAGCTTCGTGTCACGCATCAGACGGTGGGCTTCACGCACCTCCTCATGGCCCTTCACATCTTCCGAGCCGACATTGAGAATCCCGATGCTCGGCTTATCTACGCCGCGCACGGCACGATGGAAGGCCGCGCCCATCAT
Source organism: Asticcacaulis sp. EMRT-3 (assembly GCF_030027245.1). NCBI lineage: Bacteria > Pseudomonadati > Pseudomonadota > Alphaproteobacteria > Caulobacterales > Caulobacteraceae > Asticcacaulis > Asticcacaulis carbonis. Next base: position 727,990 of record NZ_JASERT010000001.1, on the reverse strand, counting down.
GGCGAATTCGATCAACTGGCGTGCATCCGAGGTGACATTGGCCCCGACATCGAGCACCGTGCCGTAGCCACGTTTATTGGGCCACAAACAGCCGATGGCCGGGCGTTCGAGATCGTCGGTCATCATTTTGAGGATCATTTTCGACAGCGCCATCAGCGCACCGGTATTGCCCGCCGAAATGATCGCCTTCGCCTCACCCGATTTTACGGCGTGGATCGCATTGGCCATGCTGGTATTGCGACGGCGCAGAGCCTGAGCCGGTTTTTCGTCCATAGCAATGCACTGGTCGGTGGCGATCAGCACCGACCGGCTTTTAAGCGCCGGATGACGCGCCAGTTCGGCATTGATGCCTTCGGCATCGCCATGAAGCTGGAAAAACAGTTCGGGGCGTTCTTTGAGCAGCAGGGCCGCGCCCGCCACGGTTACCGCCGGGCCATGATCCCCTCCCATAGCGTCGATAGCGATGACTAAGGCCCCCTCCGGTGGCGCGCCTTGCGGTGCGCCGTTTGGTGTCTGAGCTTCGGAAACTGTCAAGGCGGGGAATCCCTGTGGGCGGTCTTTGTCGCAACATGCGCGCAATCCCGGCTCGAATTCAAGAGCCATTTCGGGCCATGCACAAACAGGCGACGATAGCGTGACTTGCCAACTATGCAAGTTTTATCGCAGTGCGGCACGCTTATTCATCCCGCTTAAGTCGGGCCAGCACCGCGAAAGGCGAAGGTTCGGGCTCCGTTTCCGGCTCCTCGAAGACGACGCCGGGCTTGCGCGCAAACGGATCATAGGCCTCACCCAGCGCCTCGATCACATACTGGCCAAGGTCGATCTGCCCATTGGTGATGACATCGGGCTCATCCAGATCTTCGAGCGAAAACTCCCGCGCGCCGATCTCGGCCACTTCGTCGGTCAGGCGCGTGCGTTCGATGCAATCGAGGCGCAATACGCCTTCAATCGCATGGTTGAAGGACTCGGTGGTCACGCCGCATTCCTGCGTCACCTCGCCGTTCAGATGCAGGTCGATATGCACGACCGGCTTGGTTCCTGCCGCAGCGCGCGTTACGATATGGGCGGTCAGGGCATCCAGAGACATCATGCCGAAGGCGCGCGCGATCACCTCACGCCGCTCAGCATCGGCGCTCAGATCGAGGCTCAGCCCCCGTAACGCCGCATCGAAACGCACCTTATGCTCCCAGAGAGCCGCATCCTGATCTTCTAGCATCCTACTCATCCTTCAGGCGGCTTCCAGTGCCACCGGTTCGGGCCAGCTCAGCCGCCCGTTCATAATATCCTCGGCCCGCAGCGCCACCCTGACGGCGCGCGCATAGGCCGCGAACGACAAGGCTTGCCCGCCGCTGTTTTTCGCTGCGGAGGCAAGGGCTTCCGCTTCGTCCTCATTGCCCGGTCCGGCATAGGCCGAGCCGGCGTAAATTGTGCGCAGGGCGTAATCGACCTGGGCCGCCTCGCCTTCCAGCCATAGCTCATCCCAGCGCTTCATGCGCGTATAAATGATCTGGCCCAGCGTCTTCATTTTTTTCGGCACGGCCAGATCGCCTGTGCCCTGTTCGCGCAGCGTGGTATCGAGCGCCAGCAGGAACGAATCAAACAGGGCCTGCGCCGTTTCCTGCGCCTGCGCGAAACCCGCCTCCTCAGCCTGCACCGCGCGCAGGGCATGGACAACCATGCCAATATGGAAGGTCAGCAGTTCGAATCGTGCGCCTATTTCATCGGCCACACCATAGTCGAGATAGAAGACCGGCAGGCGCGAACGTTCCACGCATTGCGCATATAGCCTCTCACCGGCAGCTTTCGCCAGTCTGGGCGGCCTGCGTCCGAACAGGGTCTGGACTATGTTCAGAAATGGCTGCATTCTTACGCCCGGTCTTGTGCGATTTTTTTGCTGTGCGCGGCCTTCTTTAGGCCTTAAGCTTGCCCTAAGCCTAAATTTCTTATAGGTCAAATGCGTTTCGCACCTTACAGGACTGACATGCTGCCGCGTATGAAAACCTCACTGGCCCTGGCGGGCGCTGCCCTTCTGGCGCTTGGCGCATCAGCCTGCGCCCCCACCATGACGCATCATGGCTATCTGGCGTTCGATGCCAAACCCTCCACCGACATCAAGGTTGGCGACAGTCAGGCCACGGTGCTGGACAAGCTGGGCGCACCGTCGCAAACCTCGATCTATGATCCCAATGAATGGTATTATATTGATCAGGTATCGATGAAGATGACCTATAAGAAGCCCCATGTCACGGCTCGCTCGGTCACGATTATCGATTTCGACAAATCCAACAACACCGTATCAGATGTCCAGACCCTGTCTCTGGCCGACGGTCGCAACCTGACGCCTAATCCGAACAAGACGCCAACGCGCGGCCGTTCGCTCAGCGCCATCGAGCAGTTGCTCGGCACGGTTGGCCATCAGCGCCTCACCGATGGTCAGGACAGCGATCCCGGCAATAATAATCACCGTCGTGACTGACGCCCGGACACGCCTATGATTTTTAAAGCCTGTGAGTTTTCTCACAGGCTTTTTTATTGCACCTCTCGAAATTGTCAGACATTTTGTGCTAAATTGTCTGTAAACAGCCATAAGAGGAACCGCCCCATGCCCGAAATGTCCAGACGTGCCTTTCTGGGCCGCAGCACACAAGCCGCCTGCCTGTGCTGCGCTGCAAGCACCTTGCCTCTGGCAGCGAACGCGGCTTCCCCTGCCATTCGTCCCGCCCTCAGTCAATTTCAGTATGGCGAGGTGCAATTGACCGACGGCCCTCTGAAGGATCAGTTTGACGCCCAGCACGCGCTTTTCTTAAGTCTGGATAATGATTCGCTGCTCAAGCCGTTTCGCGTGAAAGCCGACATGCCTGCGCCCGGAGCGGATATGGGCGGATGGTATGACGTGTCCGATGATTTTCATGTCGGCGACAAGGGCATTGCCGATAACTGGCATGGCTTTATTCCCGGTCACAGCTTCGGCCAGTATGTGTCGGGCCTGTCGCGCGACTACGCCATAACCGGCGATCCAGCCACCAGGGCCAAGATCACGACGCTGATCGAGAATTACATTCCCACCATTTCACCGAAATTTTTCGACGATTACAATCTGCCCGCCTATACCTATGACAAGCTGGTGGTGGGGCTGATGGACGCCTGGACGTTCGCTGGCGTCAGCGCTGCCAAACCTGCGCTTGACCACCTGACTGACATTGCCCTGCCCTATCTGCCCGAAAAGGCCCTGACGCGCGACGAGATGCAGGCGCGGCCGCATGACCGTCTGGCCAAGACCTTCGACGAAAGCTATACCCTGCCGGAGAACCTGTTTCTGGCCTGGCAGCGCGGCATGGGCGAGCGCTATAAGGCCCTGGCCACGCGCTATTTCGCCGTTGAGGGCTATTTCGGCCCTCTGGCGCAAGGGCAAAACCCGCTGGCCACGCAACATGCCTATAGCCACGTCAACGGCCTGAGTTCGGCGGTTCAGTCCTATCTGAGCCTGGGCGATGAAACCTATCTGCGCGCCGCCAAAAACGGCTTTCAGATCGTCAGCGACCAGAGCTTCGCCACCGGCGGCTGGGGCCGCAATGAAGGTCTGCTGGCCAGCGACGACACGGAAAGCCTGTACAAGAGCCTGACCGAAACCCATGCCAGTTTCGAGACGCCCTGCGGCGCCTATGGTCATTTCAAGATTACCCGCTACCTGTTGCGCCTGACCGGCGACAGCCGTTACGGCGACAGCATGGAGCGGGTACTGTACAACACCATTCTCGGCGCCAAACCCACCGAGCCGGATGGTCGTACCTTCTACTATTCAGACTATAATCAGGCCTCGACCAAGGTCTATGCCCGCGACCGCTGGCCGTGCTGTTCGGGCACCTTCATCCAGCTCACCGCCGATTACGGCGTCAGCGCCTATCTGTTCGACGCTGAAAACCTGTACGTCAACCTCTATGTGCCGTCCAGGGCACAGGCGCATTTCGGCGGGCAGAAGGTGGTGCTGGCGCAAGACACGCAATACCCGGTCGCAAACACCAGCGTCTTGACCATAACGACGGCAAGGCCCGCCACTTTCGGCCTGAAGCTGCGCATTCCGGCCTGGGCCGGGCCGCAAACCCGGCTTACCATCAATGGCCAGCCAACCGATGTGGCGCTGACGCCGGGTCGGTTCGCCACGATCACGCGCACCTGGAAAAACGGCGACCGGATAGATTTAAGCCTCGATATGGGCCTGCGCCTCGAACCGCTCAATACAGCCCACCCGGAAATGGTAGCGCTGATGACCGGGCCAGTCGTGCTGTTCCCGACGGGCGATGGCGATGCCAGCCTCAGCCGCGAAGCGCTTTTGTCGGCCAGACCCGATCCTTCCGGCGACTGGCTGATCCGGGCCGACCGCGACGTGCGCCTCAAGCCCTTCCCGGCCATCGGTGATGAAACCTACCGCCTCTATACGCGGCTCGCCTGACCTTTTCAAAGGCGGCGCAAAAAAGCCCCGGCCTGACAGCCGGGGCTTTCGTTTTCATGGGCCCAAAATTTACGCGCCGTGGGCCAGAACCGCCAGCATGAGCAAGGCCACAATATTGGTGATCTTGATCATCGGATTGACCGCCGGGCCCGCCGTATCCTTGTAAGGATCGCCGACCGTATCGCCGGTCACGGAGGCCTTGTGCGCTTCCGAGCCCTTCATGTGCTTGACGCCGTCCTTGTCGATGAAGCCATCCTCGAACGACTTCTTGGCATTATCCCAGGCGCCGCCACCCGATGTCATTGAGATGGCAACAAAAATGCCGGTAACGATGACGCCCAGCAGCATGGCGCCCACAGATTCAAACGCCGGCACCCGGCCACCGATATAATAGACGATGGTGAACAGGACGATGGGCGACAGAACCGGCAGCAGCGACGGGATGATCATTTCCCGGATCGCCGCCTTGGTCAGCATATCGACAGCGCGGCCATAATTGGGCTTGGACGTGCCTGCCATAATGCCCGGATCCTCGCGGAACTGCTTGCGCACCTCCTCGACCACCGATTGCGCGGCGCGACCAACGGCCGTCATGCCCATGCCGCCGAACAGATAGGGCAGAAGCCCGCCGATCAGCAGACCGATCACCACCCACGGCGAGGACAGCGAGAAGGTCAGGTCGCCGAGGCCCTGAAAGATAGCCGGAGCATCGGCCAGACCGGCATAGTGCTTGAGATCGGACGTATAGGCGGCGAACAGAACCAGTGCACCTAAGCCCGCCGAGCCGATGGCATAGCCCTTGGTGACGGCCTTGGTGGTATTGCCCACCGCATCGAGCGCATCGGTGGTGTGGCGCACCTCCTTGGGCAGGCCCGCCATTTCGGCGATACCGCCCGCATTGTCGGTCACCGGCCCAAAGGCGTCGAGCGCCACGATCATGCCCGCCAGAGCCAGCATGGTGGTGGTGGCGATGGCGATACCGAACAGGCCCGCCAGCAGATAGCAGCAGATGATACCCGCCACGATGATCAGGGCGGGTATAGCCGTCGATTCCATCGAAACCGCCAGACCCTGAATAACATTGGTGCCGTGTCCGGTCACCGAGGCCTGAGCGATGGAGACGACCGGGCGCTTGCCCGTGCCGGTATAATATTCCGTCACGACGATGAAGCCCGCCGTCACGGCCAGCCCCACCATGCCGCACCAGAACAGGGTCATGCCGGTGAAGGCGAAGGTCAGGCCTCCCAGCTCATAGCTGATCGGCGTATCGAAACCGACGAACTTCCAGATCACCCCGGCCACCGCCACGATCGACAATATGCCGGTGGCGATCAGGCCCTTATACAAGGCCCCCATGATGTTTTGCGACTTACCCAATGACACAAAGAAGGTGCCGATGATCGAGGTGACGATACAGACCGCGCCGATGGCGAGCGGCAGCATCATCATCGGCATCAACAGCGGCGAAGTGCCGAAGAAGATGGTGGTCAGCACCATCGTGGCCACCATCGTCACCGCATAGGTTTCAAACAGATCGGCCGCCATACCGGCGCAATCGCCGACATTATCGCCGACATTATCGGCGATGGTGGCGGGGTTACGCGGGTCGTCCTCAGGGATACCGGCCTCAACCTTGCCGACCATATCGCCGCCGACATCCGCCCCCTTGGTGAAGATACCGCCGCCAAGACGGGCGAAGATCGAGATCAGCGACGCACCGAAGCCGAGCGACACCAACGCATTGACCACGTCGCGGCTGGTGGGATCAAGATGAAGGCCAAGCGTCAGGATGGCAAAATAACCCGAAACGCCGAGCAGCGCCCCGCCCGCTACGAACAGACCGGTCACCGCGCCTGCGCCAAAAGCCAGGCTCAGACCCTTTTTCAGGCTTTCCGAGGCCGCCTGTGCCGTGCGCACATTGGCGCGCACCGAGATCAGCATACCGGCAAAACCGGCTGCACCAGAAAGTATAGAGCCGATGGCAAAGCCGATGGCCGACCACTGACCGAGGAATACCCATGCGAGTACAAAAATGACGACACCGACCATGGCGATGGTCGTATATTGCCGCTTCAGATAGGCGCTGGCCCCTTCCTGGATAGCCGCGGCGATTTCACGCATACGCTCGTTACCCGCATCGGCCTTCAAAAGGCTCAGGGTCTGCACAACCCCATAGAGCAGGCCAAGTATGCCGGCCGCAATGGCCAGCATCAAAGCAATATTCATAACGGAACCCCTGTCTGTTTATATTTTTCAGGGCAAAGCAGATGCAATGCCTGTTTTTGAACATCAAAAAACGAACCTTATTCAAGGTCTTATTTTTTGATTGCGACGGAGAGTGCCAAAAGTTTTTCTTAAGTTCAAGGCTTGATCATCACTAAAACCTGCAAACGCAAAGGCTTCGCGCGCAATGTTTGCTGCATTGCAAGATCACCATTACTTATAGTTTAAGAATACAAATGCTTAAGATGCACGCAATGCAGCGCAAACCTCCGGCAAACGTCGATCACTAGAGCGTTCTCCCAAAAAGTGGATCCACTTTTTGGGTAAGGAAGAGCGATAAAATAAAAACTTATACCAAGCTGCGATGACTTTGACTCATCGCAGCTTGGCAAGCGCGACTGCTCGTCGCCGCGTATGCGGCGAGCCCATTCTTCATCAAAGAGGATTGGCGGCGCTTGAGCTGAAAAAATGCGAATACCAACTTGCACCCAAATAGGTTCTGGTCTGCGCAAGTTGGTATTAGAGCGCCGATTTGAGTCTATCAGATCGAAAAGCGCTCTAATGATGAAATTTAGGCGTTTGCGACAAGACATCGATGGATTTGACCATGCCCGGCCCGGTAATGTCGGCAAAGGCTGGCATCATGGCCGCTTTGAAGCGGGCCGTATCGAGCTGATCATCATGACCGGGCAGTCCGAACGAGGTTTTGCTGGTCACGCGCACAATGGCATCGCGGAAATAGGGTTCCATGTCGCGGAACTTGCCTTCATTGGCCATCATGGTCAGGTCCACGCGCACGCTGATGAAGATATAATTGACCAGACGGTTATTCTGAGTGATCGGCACAGCCACCGTCGCCAGTTGCACCGACGGGGCGGCGGCATCCTTCTTGTCGTCAGCTCTTGCCAAAGTCGGCAGGAGGGCAAGCAGAGGCAGGGTGACAAAAAACTGGCGACGTAAAGGGCTCATGGCCCGACCTTGCCGCAAAACGGTTTACAAGCCTTGAACGAAAAAAGTCCTCCCGATTTCCAGGAGGACTTTTCAAAAAAAATGGCGTCAGATCAACGATTATTGTGCCAGTGACCGTTCTTGTCACGCCAGCCGTTATGATGACCATTATTGTCATGACCATTATGGCCGTGACCATTATTGTCATTGCGGCCATTATTTTTCCAGGCGTCATTATAATTCCAGGGCGGCGGCCCGGCGTGGCGATCACGGTCATAATAGACGTGGCTATAATGCGAAGACGAAGGCCGGGATTTCCAATAAACGACCGTATAGCCGTACGGTGCCGGAGCCGGATCATAATAATGCCCCTGATAGGCATAGTAGTTGCCATCATAGCATTTAACGCTGCTTTTGCCGGCGCTGTTGCCGATCACGCCACCGAGCACCGCACCGCCCACCGCACCGAGGCCACGCTCATGTTTCGATACCTGGCTGCCGATCAGGCCACCGAGCACCGCGCCGATGACCGTGCCGTTACGCTGGGCATCGGCCTTTTTGGCATAGCAATAACCATCATAGTTGCGCAGATCGCGATCCTGCGCCGAGGCCAGCGAAGGCATCACCAGCGCGGCACCGAGCCCAAGTGCAAGAGCGGCGCGCAGGGTATTGAATGTTGTAAAACGCTTCATGAACGATCACCTCCGAAAGACGTCCGAACACATTGCCGGACTGGCTTGTAGCCCTGTCATAGATTTGGCGTGCAAGAGCGGCAATGCCGATTTCGCAACGAAAACGATACTACAATTATAAATTTCCGGTAAGGGGGTATCGCGCGCAGGACGATGTAGTCTTATACCGGGTGGCGAAAACCCTTTACAGGCGCATCGACACGGCGTTCGCCTGCCCAGAGTTCCGCCCCCGGCAATGCGTCCTGCGACAGGCCCAGGCAAACGCCGATTTCATAAAAACCCGCCATCAGAAGGGCGTCAGCACCGGCGTCAGCAGCCGTACAAAGTATCTGATAATCGTCACCGCCCGTTACCAGGTCGATGACGCTGCACCCCTGCGCAATAGCCGCCCGCGCCGCCAGCGAGGTGGGCACACGGTCGAGATCAAGGCGCATCATCAATCCATTGGCGCGCGCCATATGGTCGGCATCAGCCAGCAACCCATCGGAGATATCCATCGCCGAACTGGCATGGTTCAGCACAGCCGACGCCAGATCGGGCCGGATTTCGGGCAGGTGATAGGCGCTGATCAACGCATTGCGATCACCTTGCGACAGGCCGCTTAAAGCCCCTTGCAAGGCCCGCAGACCCAGATGACCCTGGCCGATATAGCCCGACACGAAGATACGGTCGCCCGGCTTTGCCCCGACACGTGACAGGGCGCGGCCACGCGGGGCCTTGCCGAAAATGGTCATGACCAAGGTCAGCGGCCCCGGCGTTGATACCGTGTCGCCGCCAAACAGGCTGAGACCGAAGCGATCCTGATCGGCCTTCAGCCCGCGCACAAAATCGCGCTTGTCGTTGATCGGGGTGCCGCGCGGCCAAGCGGTGACGAGCTGATAGCCGTAGGGCGTGCCGCCCTTGGCGATGATGTCGGAAATATTGACGCGCATCAGCTTGCGCGCCACCAGATCGAGCGGATCGTTCTCGAAGAAATGGACGCCCGCCACCAGCGCGTCGGTCGAGACAAGCAGGTCGTGCTCGGCATCGCCGGGAATGACCGCCACATCATCCATCAGGCCGCGCGCTTCGCGGCACAGGCCCGCCAGCGGCTTGAACAACTGGTCGATAATCGAAAACTCGTCGTGTTCGCTCATATCGGGCCTCATAGGGTCAAGGAACAGCCCCTCGCCGTTCCGTCATGACGCAAGGGGAGCTATCTTACATCCTTGGCAATGCCGTCGAGCGCAGCATTGACGAAGCGGGCCTCGGTTTCACCAAAGAAGGCGCGGGCGATCTCGACATATTCGTTGATGACCACTTCCAGCGCCACATCCTTGCGCAGCATCATCTCCCACGTTCCAGCGCGCAAAATGGCGCGCACCGTCGTGTCGAGGCGTTCGATACGCCAGCCCGCCGCCAGACGCGCCGTGATCGCCGCATCGATGGTCGCCTGTTCGCGCACCACGGCGCGCGCACCCTCGGCAAAAAAGGCCTCATCGGCCTGCCCCATCGGCTCGCCCTCGATGTCGCCATCAAAGCGATAATCGGAAAATTCGCGGATCACGGCCTCAACACCCGAACCGGTCAGCTCCAGTTGGTACAGGGCCTGCACCAGCACCAGCCGCGCCACGGTGCGGGCGCGCTTATCCTTCTTGGTCAGGGACGGCGTAACGCCCGCCTGAGCGTTCAGGTGTTCCATCACGGCCTTCAGACTGGTGGGCGGCGTCGATTCGCTCATTGGCCGCCCTCCATCAGGGTTTTGCGCAGGGTGATCATGCTCAAAGCGACCATCGCCACCGCGCCACCCTTATTGCCTTCATTACGGCGCGCCCGCACCCAGGCCTGTTCTTCGTCTTCGACAGTCAGAATACCATAGCCGATGGCGAGGCGCTGCTTGTAGCTGAGATTCATCAGGCCACGCGCCGATTCATTGCAGACATAATCATAATGGGTGGTATCGCCACGGATCACGCAGCCCAGCGCCACATAGCCATCATAGGCGCGGCCCATCGGACGGTGGGCCGCATCTTCGGCCATGGCGATGGCGGCCGGAATCTCAAACGCGCCCGGAACGGTGACGACATCGAAGGCGATGTCGTGCGCGGTCAGCGCATCCTTGGCCCCGGCCAGCAGTTCGTCGGCAATATCGTCGTAAAAGCGGCTTTCGACGATGAGGATGCGGAGGGAGGTATCAAGGCTCAAGCGCGTGGTCCTGAATAAAAAGAATCGACTGAATGAAGTCAGGCAGAAACAGGCTCATACGCGCTTCCGGCCCCATGAAAAAGCCCTAAAGCGCCTGCCAGTCGATGATCGACAAGCCATAGCCTTCGAGCGCCGCCGGTTTTGGCCGCGTCGAGGACAGGGAAATCATTTCGCGCACACCGAGATCGAGCAGGATTTGCGCCCCCACGCCGTAATCGCGCAAACCCCGCGCCCCCGGCCCGTGCAACTCGTCACTGGCGAACCGGCCCGACAGAACCTTCGGATCGGGATCGCGCAGCAGCACCATCACCGCCGGGCCATCATGCGCCGCCAGAGCCTCCATCGCCTTTTGCACATAATGGCTACGGAACGGCCCGCCTGAACCTGCCAGCACATCCGAGGCCAGATCGAGCTGGTGCATCCGAACGAGGGTAGGCTTTCCAGCCTGCGGCTGTTGCTTGACAAGGGCCAGATGCTCGGCGTCGTCCAGTTGATTGCGATAGACAAGCAAGCGGAATTGACCGCCCCATTCGCTGTCGAAGGGACGCTCCAGCACGCGCTCGACAAAGCGTTCGGTGCGGCGACGATAGGCGATCAGGTCGGCAATCGTGCCGATCTTCATGCCGTGGGTCTGGGCGAATTTCACCAGATCGGGCAAACGCGCCATCGAGCCGTCATCATTGATGATCTCGCAGATCACGCCCGCCGGATAGAGCCCGGCCATGCGCGAAATATCGACCGCCGCCTCGGTATGACCGGCGCGCACCAACACGCCGCCTTCACGCGCCACCAGTGGAAAGACATGGCCGGGTGATACGATGTCGCGCGAATCCTTGCCGGGATCGATGGCGACGGCGATGGTATGGGCGCGGTCACGCGGCGAAATGCCGGTCGAGATGCCGTCCTTGGCCTCGATCGACACGGTAAAAGCCGTGCCGTTGCGTGCGCCATTATCATGCACCATCGGCGGCAGGCGCAGCGCCTTGGCGCGCTCACCCGTGATCGACAGACAGATCAGGCCGCGCGCAAACCGCGCCATAAAGTTGATGACATCGGGCGTGGCCATCTGAGCCGGAATAACCACATCACCTTCGTTTTCGCGGTCTTCGGCATCGACGAGAATATAGGGGCGGCCATTGCGCGCATCTTCCAGAATAGCCTCGATAGCCGAGATCGGGCTTTCATAGCTATTGGCATGGCTATTGGCAAGGTCATTGACCGGTTGCAGATCGGTGGTGATTTTATGCAGGGTCATGACAGGGCCTTTGTTTCATACCAGCGCGCGGCATAGCGCGCCAGACGATCAACCTCAAGATTAACATGCCCGCCAACCCCTGTCTGCGATAAGGTGGTGTGCGTCCAGGTATGGGGGATGATATTGACGCCAAAGGTCTGGCCCTCGACCTCATTGACCGTCAGCGAAATGCCGTCGAGCGCCACCGAACCCTTGGGCGCGATAAAGCGATGCAGGGGCGCAGGCGCTTCGAACGTCAGGCGGTAGCTTTCGCCATCGGGCGTCACGCTGATCAGTTTCGCCAAGCCATCGATGTGGCCGGACACGATATGACCGCCCAGCTCATCGCCGATCTTGAGCGCGCGCTCCAAATTGACCTGCGTGCCGACCCGCCATTCGGAAAGGTTGGTCAGGCTCAGGGTTTCGTTGGAGACATCAAGATCATAGACGCCCTCGCCTTTTTTCACCACGGTCAGGCAGCAACCGGCATGGCTGATCGACGCGCCCAGCACAACATCGTCGAGCGGGAAATCGACCATCATGGTCAGACGCATCCCTTCATCCGAGCGCTTAAGCGCCTTGACCGTGCCGATGCTTGAAATAATGCCGGTAAACAAATTCAGACCTCATTTTATCATCCTTCCCCTTGTACGGGGCCGGAGTCTTTTATCCTTCCCCGTTTACGGGGAAGGTGGATGCGAGTGTAACGAGCAGACGAAAGGGGGAAATCTGTCGTCTGCTATCCCCCCTTCCGGCGAGACAAGCTCGCCACCTTCCCCGTAAACGGGGAAGGATGAAGGTTTAATCTCCGGCCCCGTAAACAGAGGAAGGATGAAGGTTTAATCTCCGGCCCCGTAAACAGAGGAAGGATGAAGGTTTAATCTCCGGCCCCGTAAACAGAGGAAGGATGAAGGTTTAGTATCCCACCCCGTAAACGTCTCATACCAATTCATACGTCTCCCACAGATCGTCACCCACCGACTGCACACCCAGCCGGGTGAAGCGCACCATCTGCGACAAATCCTCGATATTGAGGTGACCGATCACCGGGCGCGCATCTCCGCCCAAGATGGTGGCCGAGCGAAACCATTCAAGGCGATCAATGAAACCAGCGCGCAGGAAGGCCGTGGCGATGACGCCGCCCCCTTCGACGAACAGACGCTCGATACCGACCGCGCTCAGGGCTTCGAGCGCCGCCGCCAGATCGACCCGCTGGTGTTTGGACGGCACCTTCAGCGCCTTGACACCCAGCGACTGCATTTCCGGCGCGATGTTGCCGGTGGTCACCACATAGGTCGGGATCACCCGCGCCGTCTGCACCAGTTTCGACGCCATCGGCAGACGGCCACGCGAATCGAGCACCACGCGCGCTGGCTGGAAACCTTCATAATTGGGCAGGCGGACGGTCAGTTCGGGATCATCATGCAGGACGGTTTCGATGCCGACCAGAACCGCGTCATGACCGCCGCGTAATTCATGCACGACGCGCCGCGCCTCCTCACCGGTGATCCACCGGCTCTGGCCGTCATGGGTCGCAATCCGCCCGTCGAGCGTGGTGGCGAGTTTCAGTGTGACGGAGGGACGGGTCATGCGTTCGCTTTACCTGTCCCCTCTCCCCATGCAAAGGGGAGAGGGTTAGGGTGAGGGGTAAATACCGCAGCCTTAGAACCCCTCACCCGGTTCGCAAGCGAACCACCCTCTCCCCTCCCGTGGGGAGAGGGGATATGGCGGCATGTCTAAATTCTAAGCGTCATCGCTAGGCGAAATATCCTGTTCGCCCAAGCCTTGCCGGATAATATGCGGATCTTCTACGGGCTCACTCGATTCCTGATGCAACCCCTCATCACCAAGAAACTTGGCAAAGTCCGAGGTTTCGCGGAAATCACGATACACCGAGGCGTAACGCACATAGGCCACCACATCGAGCGATTTGAGCGCCGCCATTACCAGTTCGCCGACGGCATCAGACGGAATATCCGTCTCGCCCATGCTCTCTAACTGACGCACGATCCCCGACACCATGCGGTCGATGCGATCCTGATCAATCGGTCGCTTGCGCAGCGCAATCGACAGCGAACGCTCCAGCTTGGCGCGGTCGAAAGGCGTGCGCCGCCCGGATCGCTTGACAATCATCAGGTCGCGCAACTGCACACGTTCAAACGTGGTGAAGCGCCCGCCGCATTCCGGGCACGAACGGCGACGGCGGATGGCCGCGCCGTCTTCCGAAGGCCGCGAGTCCTTGACCTGACTTTCCAGATTGCCGCAAAACGGACAGCGCATGGCTTAACCGTAGATCGGGAATTTGCCGGTCAGGGCCTTGACCGCCGCGCGCACTTTTTCCTGCACGGCCAGATCAGGCTCGCCATTATTGGCCGCCATGCCGTCGATCACATCGGCGATCAGATGGCCGATCTGCTTAAACTCTTCCTCACGGAAGCCGCGCGTCGTGCCCGCAGGCGTGCCGAGGCGAACGCCGGACGTGATGGTGAAGGGCTGCGGATCGAACGGAATACCATTCTTGTTGCAGGTGATGAAGGCGGCCTCAAGCGCCGCTTCCGTGCCCTTGCCGGTCTGGCCCTTGGGACGCAGATCGACCGACATGACGTGACTGTCCGTGCCGCCGGTCACGATGGCCAGGCCGCGCTCAACCAGCGTGGACGCCAGCACGCGGGCATTGGCCACAACCTGCTGCGCATAGAGCTTGAATTCCGGTTGCAGCGCCTCACCGAAGGCCACAGCCTTACCGGCGATGACGTGCATCAAAGGCCCGCCCTGCAAGCCGGGGAAGACGGCCGAATTGATCTTCTTGCCCAGGGCTTCGTCATTGCTAAGGATCATGCCGCCGCGCGGTCCGCGCAGGGTTTTGTGCGTGGTGGTGGTCACCACATGGGCGTGCGGCAGGGGATCGGGATAGACGCCGCCCGCCACCAGACCGGCATAGTGGGCCATATCGACGAACAGATAGGCGCCCACCGAATCGGCGATCTCGCGGAAGCGCTTGAAATCAATATGGCGCGGATAGTTGGAAGCGCCCGCCAGGATCAGCTTCGGCTTGTGCTGTTGCGCCAGAGCGGCCACCTGATCCATATCGATCGTGTTGTCGCTCTCGGTCACGCCATACGGCACGACATTGAACCACTTGCCCGACTGGTTGGCGGGCGACCCGTGCGTCAGGTGCCCGCCACAGGCCAGATCCATGCCCATGAAGGTGTCGCCCGGTTGCAGCAGCGAGAAAAAGACCGCCTGATTGGCCTGCGCGCCGGAATGGGGTTGCACATTGGCGAAGGCGCAGTTGAACAGCTTTTTGGCGCGCTCAATGGCGATGCGCTCGATGTCATCGACATATTCGCAGCCGCCATAATAGCGACGGCCCGGATAGCCCTCGGCGTACTTGTTGGTCAGCACCGAGCCCTGCGCTTCCAGCACCGCCTTGGAGACGATGTTTTCCGAGGCGATCAGCTCGATCTGATCCTGCTGGCGGTGCAACTCGCCCTCTATGGCGTGCAGCACTTCCGTGTCGGAAGAGGCCAGATCATTGTGGAAATAGCCTTGCGGAACGAAGGCGGAGGCATTGGCGGGCGCATTCACGGCGGTGACAATCCTGTGCTTTGGAAAGGAAATGGGAATATGGGGAGCGTTTACGCTTATCGACAGGGTGAGGCAAGGTTTTTAGCCTCGTTTGGCGCAAAGCGCGTCCAGGCTGAGGTTTTGAATCCACAGATGAACACAGATATTCAGGATAACGCCACGCTACCGCTATCGGCTAAACACTTCACTTTTCTTAGGCCGCGCAGCGGCGATGCGCCCATCCTGACTCACAAGATAGCGGTAGCGTGGCGTTATCCTGAATATCTGTGTTCATCTGTGGAGTCCCTTTTCACCACATGCCCCCCCCCACGAACCCTGGAATGAATCTTGGGTTTATATGACCAATCCGCCGCCGCGCGGCCCCTGCCCCTTGCCGTCCAGCTTGTTGCGCAGCTTCATGACAGCCAGACGCTTGACGCCTTCGGGATCATTGACCGGCCCAATCGCCATCGCCTCCTCGCCTGTGCGGGCGCAGATGGCCGTGCACTTCAGATAAGCGCCATTGCGTTGCAGCTCGATATAGATTTCGGACATGGGCTGGTTGAGGCAGGGAATCCACAGATGGCGCAGATTACACAGATTATGCGCGTGTGCCCATCCCTGCCGTTCCTATCTCATTCTCCGAGCGGACAATCACCGGAAATATCTCGCATTCGGTATGGTGTCACCGAATTTTAGGCTGAGGTTTTGAATCCACAGATGAACACAGATATTCAGGATGGGGTTCGCGCTACCGCTATCGGCTAAACACTTCACTTTTCTTAGGCCGCGCAGCGGCGATGCGCCCATCCTGACTCACAAGATAGCGGTAGCGTGGGTTTGTCCTGAATATCTGTGTTCATCTGTGGAGTCCCTTTTCACCACATGCCCCCCTACGAACCTTGGGTTTATACAACGAATCCGCCGCCGCTGCGCGGGCCCTGCCCCTTGCCGTCCAGCTTGTTGCGCAGCTTCATGACGGCCAGCCGCTTGACGCCTTCGGGATCATTGACCGGCCCGACCGCCATCGCCTCCTCGCCCGTGCGGGCGCAGGTGGCCGTACACTTCAGGTAAGCGCCATTGCGTTGCAGTTCGATATAGATTTCGGACATCGGATGAGTAAGGTAAGGAATCCACAGATTGCGCAGATTACACAGATTATGCGCGTGTGCCCATCCCTGCCCGTTCCTATCTTATTCTCCGAGCGGACAATCACCGGAAATATCTCGCATTCGGTATGGTGTCACCGAATCTACCGAATCTACCGAATCTACCGAATCTACACCTAAATAAAAATATCGCAATTATTTACTATATTAAAATTAAATGAAGAGAAGGCATTCATTTCTTATGGCTTATCCAGAAAAAATCAACTGCATCAACCATCCAAACCGCAGACCTTCCTTGTATTATTTGCAATTCTTCCTTAAAAGTTGAAATCATGATGTCCTCTTTAGAATATTTCCACATATCAACTCCAACGCGCACACCAACTGGTCCGCGACCCGACAACTCAAAATCGACAATTTTAGTCAAAAAATCATTGCTAATACAAAAATAAATTAAATAACTTTCAGCATCTACTGAAATTTTATTTTTGTGATGCTGCGTCAAATTCGCATCTTCTGCAGAGAAAAGTGCAAAAACACCATCCATTTGCTTCAAGCTTTTTCCACTTGGAAGTATTACATCGCAATCATCTGGAATTTTCACATTCCAAAAAATATTAAAATGTTCAGAATCCCTATCCGCCATGAGCCGAACCTGAGTATTTGATAGGTAAACATCAAAACAGGAATACATCACTTACCACCCCACCACACCATGACAGTTATAGTATTTTCAAGCCATTATATTCACAAATATAAAATCACTTCACAGCATCTTAGGAAGTATTTCTATAAATTCTATGATTTTAACAATGAAATTATCGAAATTAATATTGCTAAAACAGCCAGTAAATTTGCAATAAACGGTTGATGAGATTGACATCGTTTAGCTATTTCCATATCTATAACTTTTCGCGTCTGCACATCAATATTCCCAAGCTGTGGGCCTTTAACGAGTATATCCCAAGGAAGCTTGGATGCTATTTCAGGCGTCCAAGGCCCTGACGCAAATTGATTGAACTTCTCAAAATCATCTGACGCTGAAATCCGCGCTTCATATTTTTTATATTGCCAACGACGCCACACACTAATCATTTGCCCCCCCCCTAAATCAGCCTCACGCCACGTTCGGCAGACGCGCCACATTACAATGCGTCCACAGCTTGTCCATCGCCTCGACCAGATGGTCCATCATGCGGTCGTCATGGTCGGGCGAAGGTGTGAAACGCAGGCGCTCGGTACCCTTGGGCACGGTCGGGTAGTTGATCGGCTGGACATAGATGCCATAGTCATTGAGCAGGATGTCCGAGATCATCTTGCAGTGCTTGGCATTGCCCACCAGCACCGGCACGATATGCGATTCCGACGGAAACACCGGAATCCCCACGGCGCGGAAACGCTCCATCAGGGTTTTGGCGCGTTCCTGATGCTGGATGCGCTTTTCATTGTGCGATTTCAGCCAGTTCACCGAAGCGGCAGCCCCGGCCATGATGGCGGGCGGCAGAGAGGTGGTGAAGATGAAGCCCGAAGCCCACAGGCGGATGGCGTCGCAGATATTGGCATTGGCGGCGATATAGCCACCCATCATGCCGAACGCCTTGCCGAGCGTGCCTTCGATGATGTCGATCTGATCCATCACCCCGTCGCGTTCGGCCACGCCAGCGCCGCGCGGGCCATACATGCCGACCGCGTGAACTTCGTCAATATAGGTGAGCGCGCCGTATGTTTTGGCCAGAGCCACGGTGGCGCGAATGTCGGCAATATCGCCATCCATCGAATAGACCGATTCAAAAGCCACCAGCTTGGGCGCATCGACGGGCGCGGCTTTCAGCAGCTCTTCCAGATGGTCGAGATCATTATGGCGGTAAATATGACGTTCGCCACGGCCATTGCGGATGCCTTCGATCATCGAAGCATGGTTGAAGGCGTCGGAAAAAACGATCAGACCCGGCAGGATTTTATAAAGCGTCGAAAGCGCCGCCTCATTGGCCACATAGCCGGAGGTGAAAACCAGAGCGGCTTCTTTCTGATGCAGATCGGCCAGTTCGGCCTCCAGCGCATTATGATACCAGGTGGTGCCGGAAATATTGCGTGTGCCGCCCGAACCGGTGCCCACCGTGTCGATGGCTTCGTGCATGGCGTTGAGTACAACCGGATTCTGGCCCTGACCGAGATAATCGTTCGAGCACCAGACGGTGACCTCCTGTTCGCTGCCATCATCGCGTATCCAGGTGGCGCGGGGGAAATCGCCCTGATGGCGCTTCAGATTGGCGAAAACGCGATAGCGTCCCTCGGAGCGCACCTTGTCCACGGCGGCTTCGAAAGCGGCATTATAGTCCATAGCAACAACTCCGGCCGCCCGCGACAAAGGCAGCAATCACAACGGGATAGACCTCACGGCGGTCAGAAACAAGACACGCCGGGCATAATTTATCGTCAGTTCGCATAGAATTTGCGATATAATGTAGCAAATTTCCAGCCCTTTTCGCATTTTCGCCTGCGCATATTGCCGCAGCCTGTGAGGATTTACGATGCAAGACGCCCTGTGGATCGGTCTGTTTCGCGGCGTCAATGTCGGCGGCAACAACAAATTGCCGATGAAAGACCTGAAAACCCTGATGGAGTCCGAGGGCTTCACAGAGGTGAAAACCTATATCCAGAGCGGTAATATGGTGTTTCGCTCATCGCTCAGTGAAGCCGAAACGACTGAACGCATCGAAGCCGCCATCGCAAAGCGGTTCGGCTTTCGCCCGCCTTTGTTTCTGGTGACGCGCGACCATCTGGAAAAGCTGCTGGCCGACAATCCCTTCCGCAATCATGAGCATCAAGGCAAGGCGCAGCACTTTTTCTTTTTGAAGGCCCCGCCCGCCGCCGCCGATCTCGATGCGCTCAGCGCCCTGAAAGCCAATGGCGAAGACTTCAAGCTGACCGACGAGGTCTTTTACCTCTATGCCCCCGAAGGCATCGGCCGCTCGAAACTGGCCGAGAAGATCGGCCGCTATATCAAGGCCGACATGACCGCCCGCAATCTCAATACGGTCGAGACTCTGGTGGAAATGGCGAAGGGAGAAAAGTGAACCACGGAAAACACAGAAAACACGGACTGATGGCCTTTGGCCATATTGCGAAGCCGAAGCCATTCTGCCTGACGCGCCATGCAGCGATCCGTGCTTTCCGTGTTTTCCGTGGTTGAAACCTTTTTTTCCCGCGCTTGAAGCCATGACTCAAAGCGCCTAAGACTCCTGAAATCAATCGAGACTATGCCGTCATGACCTTCACGCCCATCCTTGCTCCGTTTCCGCTGAACCGTCCGCGCCGTCTGCGCCAGTCCGGCTGGATACGCGATCTGGTGGCTGAAAACCGGTTGCATACGTCCGACCTGATCTGGCCGATCTTCGTCCATGACCGCGATGTGGCCCGCGAAGCCATCGGCAGCCTCAAAGGCGTTGACCGCCTGAGCATCAAAGAGGCTGTCAAAGAAGCAAAGCTGGCGCGCGATCTCGGCATCCCCGTGCTGGCGCTTTTCCCGCACCTCAGTGAGAAAATCCGCAGCGCTGACGCGAAAGCCGCCATCGATCCCGACGGCCTGATCGCGCAAGTTTGTCGCGCCATCAAGGCCGAGGTGCCCGGTATCGGCCTGCTGGTCGATATTGCGCTCGACCCCTATACCGATCACGGCCATGACGGGCTGATCATCGGTGACAAAATCGCCAATGACGCCACGGTTGAGATGCTCACCCAGCAGGCGCTGGTGCTGACCGCTGCTGGCGCCGACATCTGCGCGCCCTCCGATATGATGGACGGACGGATACTTGCGATCCGCAAGGCACTGGAAGCGGGCGGCCATCAGGATACGCTGATCATGTCCTATGCCGCCAAATACGCCTCCGCCTTTTACGGCCCCTACCGCGACGCCATCGGCGTCAAGGCGCTGAAAGGCGACAAGAAAACCTACCAGATGGATTCCGCCAACACGCACGAATCTCTGCGTGAAGTGGCCATCGATTTGCAGGAAGGTGCCGATATGGTGATGGTCAAGCCCGGCCTGCCCTATCTCGACATCGTGCAACGCGTATCGGAAACCTTTCGCGTGCCCACCTTTGTCTATCAGGTCAGTGGCGAATATGCGATGATCAAGGCGTCGGTCGATGCGGGCTTCATGGACCACGACAAGGCCGTGCTGGAAACCCTGCTGGCCTTCAAACGCGCCGGGGCCAGCGGCATCCTCACCTATTTCGCCCGCCATGTGGCGGAACTTTTAAAGGCTTGACCATGACCGACCTCAGCGCAACCCTGAAACAGGCCTATGAGCAGGGCACCTATGTGCGGCTGGAAATCGAAGAAGGCGGCCATGAGGGCTTTATCGTCGGCCTCAATGCGCGCTTTCTGCTGCTTCAGGCCGTTTATGAATGGCAGGATGTCGGGGCGCTGATCGTGCCTGTCGAACGGGTCGAGGGCTGCGAGGTGTCGGAATTTCACGACGACCAACGCCGCATTCTCGACTTCAACAGCGTCAAGCGCACCAAGCGCTATGCCTGGCTGAAGCTCGGCTCCTATGCGGAAATTTTCCAGTCCTTGCAGGTCAAGAAAAAATTCGTTGTGGTGTCGCAGGACGATGAGGCCGATGTCGGCCAGATCAGCGTGGTGAATGACGAAAGCGTCGATCTGAAGGCTGTCGATCCGGGTGGCAACTGGATCGACGAAGACCTCGATTGCCCGTTCGATGACATCAGCCTGATCCAGTTTGACGACAATTACAGCCGCGTCCTGCAACGCTATGTCGAACGCGCCGCGACGTTGAATTAACCCGACAGGGTGACAAACTGGTCGGCAGCACTTAATTTAACAGGGATGACATTTCAGGAGGCTCTCATGAAGGCGTTCATTTTTTTGCTGGCGTTTCTGGCCATGCCCGCCGCGGCGCAGATCACGACCGGAAAACTGCCGCCCGCCCAGCCCTCCACCCCGCCACCGCCCGAAACCTGGCTGCAATGCAGCTATTTCGACTTCAACCGTAATCAATCCTACGAATCGAACGTCTTCAAGGTCGATGCCGATCTGAAGCCGCATGGCCGCAATCTCGATATTTTCGCCGAAGGTTTCGCGCGCGCCATCCACGCACAATTCAAGGTGCCGGTCGATAACCGCCACCTGCGCTGCGATACAGTCGGCGACTGGCGCGTCAAGAGCGAGCTCCAGCGTCAGAAAGACATTGCGGCGGGCAGGATCACGCTCGCGCCCGACGACCACCGCCTTGAATGGCCGGCTTCGTGACCCGTATGACGACAATCAGCCCTCAGGCCAATCACCGAAACTGACGCGCACCTGCAAGCCAGAGCGGCCATCGCCGCGATCCTCCAGCGACAGGCGCGCCGACAGCCGCGTGGCGGCCTCCTGAGCGATGGCCAGGCCCAGACCCGCGCCTGGCCGGTTATTGCCGGGCGCGCGCCAGAAACGCTCGAAACCATGCGCGCGCTCCTCACGGCTCATGCCCGGCCCGCTATCGCTGATGATCAGCGCTTGCTTGTGCACCTCGACCAGAACCTCCCCGCCTTCGGGTGAGTATTTGACCGCATTGTCGATCAGGTTCGCCAGCAAGGGATGAAGCAGCGCCTCCGGCCCCGTCAGTTCGGCATCGTCGTCCATTTCGACCGCGATCTCCACCTGACGCCTCGCCGCCACCAGCGCTATGTCGGCGATCACGGAGGACAAAACATCTTTCACGGCTACGGCGGCGACAGAGGGCCTCACCGTCGCCTCGACCTGAGCGAGGATCAGAAGCTGATCCACCAGACCCGACACACGCTGGGTTGAAGCATGAACGCCCGCCAGCCGCGCCTCAAGCTCCTCCGGCGTCTGGCTGCGCGCCGCCAGTTGCGCTTCGATACTGAGGCCCGCCAGCGGGGTGCGTAACTGATGTGCGGCCATATCAATAAAGCGGCGTTCGCGGCCGATCGCCTCCTCGATGCGGGTGAACAGGCGATTCAGTGTGCGGATGAGCGGATGCAGTTCTCTGGCCCAATCCTCAGGCTGCGGATGCAGGAAAGGCGGGCGATCCTTCTGCATGGCCAGGGTTTCGCTGAACAGATAAAGATTTTTAAGGCTGGCGCGCATACCACGCAGCAGCACGAAAATCAGCAGAATGGCGATCAGCAGAAAAGGAATGATCATTTCAAGCACCATGCGCGCCACGATACGGCGGCGCACGCCCAGCGGCTCACCCACCTGCACCACGGGGCCGTTGTGCGGCGCGGCATAGGTATAATAGCGCCAGGTGACGCCGTGATCGCGAATATTCTGAAACCGGCTGAAACTGGAAGCCCCCGGCGCGGTGAGATCAGGCCCCACCCGTGACGCCCAGCACGCCCTGCCACCGTACCAGACGCGAAACATGCGCCAGCGGGCGAAATCGGTAAAGGCCTGACGATCTTCCCCGGACAGGAGCGGCTGATCGCATGAGGCGGGCTGTGGTGGCGACATCGCACGCCGCGCCGCCAGTTCATCCGACATAAGACTGACCAGCATCAGGCTGCCCATACGCAATTGCGCATCGAAGCCGCGATTGACCAGTGACGACACGGTCGTCGCCGCCACAGCACCGATCAGAGTCATGCCAAGAATGACAATGATCATCGCCCGCAGGAAGACCGATCTGATCAGGGAGCGCGGATGGCTCTGTATCGCCGCCGGCCTCATCGCCGAACCATATAGCCCAGCCCGCGCGCTGTCATGATAGCTTCCGCACCCAGCTTTCTGCGCAAACCATAGACCGCTGTCTCGATGGTGTTGCTTTCAATATCGACGGCGTCTTCATAGACGACATATTCGATGTCGGATTTCGATACCCAGCGACCGATCCGGCTCGTCAGAAGCGACAGAACGCGGAATTCCCGCTGGGTCAGCAGGATGGTGCGTTCGCCTGCGCGCACAACCTGACCGCTCAGATCGAGTTCATAAGGCCCGAAATACGACAGATCTGCCGCCATGCCCCTGGCCCGCCGCAGCAGGACGCGCGTCCTGGCCGTGACTTCATCGAGATCATAGGGCTTGGTGACATAGTCATCTGCGCCGCAATTCAGCCCTTCCAGCCGGATTTCCCGTTGCGCTGCCGCCGTGACGATCATGACGGGAATGGCCTGCCCATCACGGCGCAGCGCTTTGAGAAACCGCATCCCATCGCCGTCGGGCAAGCCCAAATCGAGAAGGATCGCCGCAGGCTGATGACGACCTTTCAACAGGGTGTCAGCCATATCGAGCCGGTTGGCCAGATCGACGCTGTAGCCCGCCTTTTCGAGCCCGGCCCTCAGACCTTCGCCCAGGACGGGATCGTCTTCAATCACCAGCAATCTCGTCGCCACGCCCCTGTGTCCCGTCGCCGCGCGTTCCATACAATCCAGAGGTGCAATCAGTTTCACATCAGCAATGTGTTTTAGACTGCCTCCTGATTTTACAGGTCATACAGGCGAACCATGTCTTTTATGCGTTTTGTGGCGACGGCGAAACGGATTCGCCGGAGTTTCGGTTTCGGAAAAATGCGTTTTTTCGTTATGAAATATTGGCAGATGTATCCGTGGTCATCGCGCTGGATCGCCTATACCGAAGCCAATCACCAGCTCTATACCGGGCAGGAACCGCCGATCGAAATGGTGCGAACAAAGTTTGCCCGCAGCTATTACAACCGCAAACTCTCGCCGCGCAAAAAGCTCGACCTGCTCACCGGGCATTACGATTATGAGGCCGCCATCCTGTGCCCTGACATGATTGCCAGCCTCATGCGCGGCGAGATCGTTTCTCTGGCCCGCCTGAATGACAAGCTGGGCCAGGCTTACAGCTTCAGTCTGCATCGGCATGAGCGTTACCGCGCCGAAGGCGAGATCACGCTTTTCCTTAAGGCAGACAACGAAGATCTGGCGCTGGCGGCGCTGACCTTCCATCTCGGCCACACCGCCGACGGGCGGCCCGTCCTGCGCATCGGCGGTCTGCAAGGCCCTGCTGCCGAAGACGCCAAGCAACGCATCATCGCCACGACGCGCGCCTTGCACGGATGGCGTCCCAAGGCCGCGTGTCTGTATGTTGCCGGACTTCTGGCCAATATATTTGGTGCCGACACGCTGGAGGCCGTGCCCGACGCCCTGCATCCGCTGCGCAATGCCCGTCACGCCTTCGTTGCCAATAACGATTTGTTCTGGCTTGAAAACGGTGCGCAAACTACGCCCGAAGGTTATTTCAAGATGGCGGCGCACCGTCCTGAAACGCGCGCCGCCGCCGATATACCGGCCAAGAAGCGTAAGGACTGGCTGGCGCGTCAGGCGCTCAAACACGCGCTCAATCAACAGATCGCGGAAACCCTGGGCCTGGCATTGCTGTCGGCGCCTGAGATTATACGGTTTGATCATGCGGCCTGACACGGTGGCGGCACTGTTCGCCCGCTGCAACCGGGTGTAACCTTTGCGTTCATTCAGGCGTAAGGCTATCCATGACACGCCCCACCCCCTTCATGCCCGCTTTGATCGCCATCTTCGCCGCCCTTACGGCCTGCGCCCCCACGCTTGCCGCCCCGGCGCGTCCGGTCGTGGTCGAGCTGTTCACCAGTCAGGGCTGCTCCTCCTGTCCGCCCGCCCATGCCGTGCTGAACACGCTGGCTGACCGGCCGGACGTACTGGCGCTCAGTTTTGCCGTCACCTACTGGGACAATCTCGGCTGGAAGGACAGTTTTGGCGATCCGGCCTATACGGCCCGCCAATGGGCCTATGCGAAGGGCCTGCATCACGACAATGTCTATACGCCGCAAATGGTGATTGATGGCGCGCACGATACCACTGGCCAGAGCCTGCAACAGGTCGAGCCGCTGATCCGCACCGCCGCCGCGCATCAAAAACCGGGCCCGTCCGTGGTGATCAACGGCGATCATGTCACGATTGCCGCCATGACCGGTGCGCCACAGGCCATTGTCTGGCTGGTGCGCTATGATCCGCGCACGCAAAATGTCGCTATCGGGCGCGGTGAAAACAGTGGCCGCACCCTGCCTCAGCGTAATGTGGTGCGCCAGCTTGTACGCCTCGGCGACTGGCATGGGACGACAGCGGATTTTCACTTGCTAAAAGCCAGCGATGCACATTACCGCACGGCTATCCTTGTTCAGCAAGGCGATGGCGGGCCGATTATAACGGCAGCAACCCTGTAGGACGGATCGACATTGAGAAACCCCTCCGGCATCAAGCCTTCCCGTTTTCGCTTCGCTCTACAGGGAGGAGGAAGGCAGGCGGCACATCCCTCCTCCCTTTTGCGCAGCAATGGGGAGGTGTCGAGCAAGCAAAGCGCGTCGAGACAAAGGGGGCTTTCTTCAGCAAGACGCTGAATGTCGATCTGTCCTAGAGCAACGAGCGTTTAATTTGACTTACAAATTGAATGCGAGATGCGGAAAAACGTAAAATATAGAGCGGGTTGCATTCCTTTGACCGATTCAATCAGAATGCAGACCGCTCTAGCGCTTTCGCCTGGCCTCCAGCCGCGCGTGCAGGCTCGACGTATCCCAGCGCGCACCGCCCATCGACTGCACCTCGGAATAGAACTGATCAACCAGCGCCGCCACGGCCAGATGCGCGCCGTTCTCACGCGCCTCATCCAGCGCTATCCCCAAATCCTTGCGCATCCAATCGACCGCAAAGCCGAAGTCATATTTATCTTCGCTCATCGTCTTCCAACGGTTCGACATCTGCCACGAACCCGCTGCCCCCGCCGAAATGGCGTTGAAGACGAGATCGGTGTCCAGTCCGGCACATCTGGCGAAGTGCATCGCCTCGGCCACGCCCTGCACGGCGGCGGCAATAGCGATCTGGTTGCACATCTTGGCCGTCTGACCAGCCCCCGCCTCGCCCAGATAGGTGATCGATTTCGTATAGGGCGCGGTCAGGGCCTGCATGTCGGCAAAGCGATCGGCAGCGCCGCCCACCATCACCGATAACTGCCCGTTTTGCGCCCCCGCCTGCCCGCCCGATACCGGTGCATCGAAGAAAATCACACCCTTTTCAGCACAGAGAGCCGCCATTTCGCGCGCCAGCTTCGCCGAGGTGGTGGTGTGGTCGATCAGCAGAGCGCCCGCCTTCAGATGCGGCAGGGCCTCAGTCACCATATCGCGCACATCGCCATCACGCCCGACACACAGCAGCAAAGCGTCCACGCCATCAACCGCTTGCGCAACGCTATCCGCAGCCTTAGCGCCATTACGTTTCGCCCAGTCCACCGCCTTGGCAGGACTGCGGTTATAGGCGGTCACCTGATGGCCCGCCTTAACCAGATGACCCGCCATCGGATCGCCCATCACGCCCAGTCCGGCAAAACACAGTTTCATAGCATCACCCCCGCTTCGCCATACCGGCCCCGGAAAAACAACAGCCCTGCCCGCTCCGTATCGGCGTCGAAGGCCATCACCCGTGCCGTGATGACCAGATGATCGCCCATGACGCGGCTGTCATACAGTTCGCAATCGAGAAACGCCGCCACGCCTTCCAGCCGCAGCGGATGAAGCGGGCTGACCAATCCCTCTTCGGGCAGAATATGGGCGTTTTGGCGGGCAAAGCGGCGCGACAACGTGGCCTGGCCCGCGCCCAGCACATTGATGGCGAAACGCGGTGCCTCGGCATAGACCTGATAGCGGTGCGCCTTCAGATCGAGGCACCACTGCACCAGAGGCGGCTCCAGCGACACCGAACTGAAGGAATTGGCGGTCATGCCGATCACATGACCGGCCTGATGATCGGGATCGGGCGTGGTGATGACACAGACGCCGGTGGCGAAACTGCCAAGCGTATGGCGCAGGGCCTTCTTATCCATAATACTGCCTAATCACAAAACGCCGCCTTCTTACCCTCATGGCTATGCCATTCTGCGCGGCGGAATCAAACCCTGCGCGCGCTTTTTTGCGCAAAAAACAGACATCCTCAACGCGTCATTAACGTTAAAACCTTTAAGGTCTGCGCAACATTTCCGAGGTTTGCGGTTTTCATGGCCAGTCGCGACGCGCCGATCCTTATTAAAAAAGTCAAGAAGGTCAGCGGCGGCGGCCACCACGGCGGCGCGTGGAAGGTGGCCTATGCCGACTTCGTCACCGCCATGATGGCCTTCTTCCTGCTGATGTGGCTGATCAACACCACCTCGCCCGAACAAAAGCGCGGCGTCGCCGATTATTTCGCCCCGGCCAATGTGTCGCAATCGACCTCCGGCTCCGGCGGTATTCTGGGCGGTCAGGCGCTCGGCACGGACGGCGACAAGAACGAAGGCACCATGTCCTTCATCGAGCAGATGGCCCCCAAGCCGCCCAACACACAAGACCCCGATGGGCAGTCGAGCCAGACCAAGGGCAAGGGCAGCGCTGGATCGAACGCCGATAATGATCAGGAAACCGACGCCCAGAAGCAGGAGCAGATGGCGTTCCAGAGTGCAGCCGAATCGCTGCGTCAGGCCTTGCAGGACATGCCTGAACTGGCGGAGCTATCGAAGAACATCCTCGTCGACCAGACGCCTGAGGGGCTGCGCATCCAGTTAATCGATCAGGAAGGCCGTTCGATGTTCAATGTGAACTCGGCCCAGCCCAATGACCGTGCCAAGCTTTTGCTGCGCGCCGTGGCCAAGATCATCAACCGCCTGCCCAATCGCATCACCATCACCGGCCACACCTCCGCCGTGGCAGGCCAGTCCGATCAGGATCCTAAGGACTGGGCGCTTTCCGCCGCCCGCGCCGATGCGTCACGCGCCGTTTTGCAGGCGGCGGGCGTCGATCAGGATCGCATCGCCGAGGTATCGGGCAAGGCCGCCAAGGAACCGCTTTATCCTGACGATCCTTCGCTGGCCGGTAATCGCCGCATCTCGATCGTGCTGTTACGCGAAGCACCGGTTCTGCCGCAGAACTGACAACTCAAAACTGATACGGGAAGGTTTATTTGCGCCTTGCGAGGAAGACAGAATTAGGGTCAACTATCCGTATCCAGAGGGATAGAGTCAGGAAGCCGTAGCGTTATGAGCGAGCACTTTCCAGGACGAAAGCTCAGATATTATCTGACCGTGCCCGGCCCGTGCCCCTACCTGCCCGGACAGGAAGAGCGCAAGGTGTTTGTTCACCTGCCGCCGCTGGAGGCCATCGGGCTCAACGACCAGCTCTCCGCCATCGGTTTTCGCCGTTCGCAAAACATCGCCTATCGTCCGGCCTGCCAGTCGTGCCGCGCCTGCCAAAGCGTGCGCATACCGGTTCATCAGTACCGGATGTCGAAATCTGACCGGCGCGTGGTGCGCGCCAATGCCGACCTGATCAAGAGCTTCGTCGAGGCCGAGGCCAGCCGTGAGCAGTTCGACCTGCTGCAAAAGTATCTGCGCGCCCGCCATCCCGATGGCGGCATGATGGATATGAGCTGGCCCGATCTGGTGGCTATGGTCGAGGAAACGCTGGTGCGCACCCATCTGATCGAATACCGGCTGGACGACCGGCTGGTGGCCTGCGTGCTCGTCGATGCGCTCAATGACGGTCTGTCGCTGGTGTACAGCTTTTACGATCCCGACCTTTTGCCGCGCAGCCTCGGTCGCTATATCATCCTCGATCATATCGATCAGGCGACGCGCGCCGGTTATGATTATGTCTATCTCGGCTACTGGGTGAAGGGCTCACCCAAGATGGATTACAAGGCGCGCTACCGCCCGCTGGAAGCCCTGACCGACCTCGGCTGGCAAACCCTGCCGAGGTCGGATTCAGACGTCGGCTGATCAGGATTGCGGTGAAGACGTAGCAGAAGACGAGGAAGATGAGTCGTCCGATGGTGCCGTTTCGCCGCCCGTGCTGCTTTCATCACCTGCACTGGAAGAGGACGAGTTGGCGTCACTTGCTGGCGCAGCGGCGGGTGTTTTTGCTACAGCGGCAATATCTGTCGCCATGTCAGTGAAAATTTCGTCCAGAGCCTTGTCCAGACTAGAGCGGTTTGCATTCTGATTGAATCGGTCAAAGGAATGCAACCCGCTCTATATTTTACGTTTTTCCGCATCTCGCATTCAATTTGTAAGTCAAATTAAACGCTCGTTGCTCTAGAGCGGTCTGCATTCTGATTGAATCGGTCAAAGGAATGCAACCCACTCTACATTTTACATTTTTCCGCATCTCGCATTCAATTTGTAAGTCAAATTAAACGCTCGTTGCTCTAGCCAAAACCTTTTCGGATGGTTTGAGACTGAGAACATAGTGGCCAGCCGTCAGATCGGTACGGTTATAAGCCTTATGAAGAATGACAATGCCAGACGGACCCGTCACGTCCGCCGTGACGGTGATTGTCACTCGCGGTGTAACGGCCATGCCAAAACTGCTCAGAGAATCATACTTGTAGCTGAAACCATCAAGTCGCAATGTGATATTATAGGCCCCGGCTTCAGGAGCCGCCGCCTGCGACACCCCGCCGGTGAAACTGGCCTTGAGCGCCGCAAGGCCATTATCACGCAGTTTGGATCCGATCGGTACTGTCACCGTTGTCAGCGCGCCGGTATAGGACGCCGGATGCTGCTTCAGGCGCGTATTAAGCAAGGCGCTGTCCATGACCAGCACACCCTTGCCGATAATTTCCGGGGTTGCCGCAGCCGTCGAAGCGTTCTGACCTGAGGCATTCTGGCTCAATGCGCTGCTGCTTGCGGAGTCTGTAGCGTCCTGAGCCTGCGCATAGGGCGATACCGCAAGAAATCCCAGGACAAGCGCGGCTGAAACCAGATTATTTCTGCGCATCCGAGCCACCCTCTTTTTCCAGTTTTACGACAAGTGGATTGGGCGTGAGATCATCCATCGACCCGTTATTAGCGTCCACGATGCCGCCAATAATACCGCCAACCAGGACGTTACCCGCCATGGCCGCGCCGCCGCCACCATGTACGCTGCTAACGACGTTGAACTTGGCGGTCTTGTAGCCCGGCTTGCTCACAGTTACCTCAAAGCCGGGCTTGCGCGGCACCTTGAAGGTGCACGGCGTCGTGTCGCAGGCAAAACCATTATTGGTCTGCACCATCGCGCCCAGGGGATCGGATGTAACCGTCCAGTCCTGATGCGTGCCCCGCGTCATGGTGGCGCAGCCGCCGAGTGCAGACACGGACACAGCCGCCATGCCGAGACACACGGCTTTCAATTGGCCCATAGACCTCATTTTATACATGAAATTCCCCCCCTGGCCATTATCGGCCTTTCCGTATCGATATATGACGATACGGAAATGTCAAGCCACCCCATATTACAACCTGAGTTTGCGCAATCCCCGCGGTGCGATACGGCCAGCCGAAGCGCGGCGGCCGATATAGTCCTTAACATCCTTGAAGTCGCGCGACCGGCCCGCCCCATCATACCAGACCGCACCCGTCTCTCCGGATCTGGGCGCCATGCTGAACACGGCAATGTCTTTCACGCCACCGTCCTTATAGGCCTGAAGCTTGACGCCCTTGCCGCGCGCCATGTCGGGCAGTTCCGTCACCGGATACACCAGCACCTTGTTGTTTTCGCCCAGCACCACGACATGATCGCCCGTCACCGGCAGGGCGGCAAAGGCTTCAGTGCCCTCGACATTCAGCACCTGCTTGCCAGCGCGCTTATTGGCCACGGCATCGTCCTCGTTCATGACGAAACCATAGCCGTTTTTCGATACCATCAGCCGCTTCTGGCCCGGCGTGAGCATGAAGACCGTAACGATCTGCGCCGATTCCTCGATGTCGAGCATCAGGCGCAAAGGTTCGCCATGCCCGCGCCCGGAAGGCAGCTTATCGCAGGTAAGCGTCAGGAAACGGCCATCCGAAGTCAGGATGAGCAGCTTGTCGGTGGTATAACCTGGCACCAGGAAGCCCAGTTCATCGCCTTCCTTGAACTTCAGTTCCGATGGGTCTTCCACCTTGCCCTTGGCGGCGCGGATCCAGCCGCGCTTCGACAGGATGACGGTGATCGGCTCCTTCGGCAGATAGCTTTCGATGGCCGCCACCTCGATACCGGTGGGCGCATCGGCAAAGGTGGTGCGACGCCCCGACACCAGTTTTTTGCGCACCTCGACCAGTTGCTGGTCGATACGCTTCCATTGCAGCTTTTCCGAACCGAGCAGGGCGATCAGACCATCGCGTTCCTCGCTGAGCTTTTTATGCTCATTCTGGATGGTCATTTCCTCAAGCCGCGCCAACTGGCGCAGGCGGGTATCGAGGATATAGTCGGCCTGCACCTCGGTCAGGCTGAAACGCGCCATCAAGGTGGGCTTAGGCGTCTCGTCCTCGCGGATGATGCGGATCACCTCGTCGAGATTGAGGAAGGCGATCATCAGGCCATCGAGCAGATGCAGGCGCTTTTCGATGCGCTCCAGCCGCCATTGCGACATGCGCCGCAAAACCTCGCGGCGGTGATCGAGGAAGGCCGTCAGGCAATCACGCAGGCTCATGACGCGCGGCGTGCTGGTGGCGTCGAGCACATTGATATTGACGCTGAAGCGCGTCTCTAAATCGGAGATCTTGAACAGGCTTTCCATCAGCACTTCGGGTTCGATATTGCGCGTCTTGGGCTCCAGCACCAGACGCACCTGTTCGTCCGATTCGTCGCGCACATCGCCGAGCAGCGGGGCCTTCTTGGCCTCAATCAGATCGGCCAGTTGCTCGATCAGGCGTGATTTCTGCACCTGATAGGGAATTTCGCGCACCACGATGCGCCAGGCGCCGCGCCCCAGATCCTCAACCTCATAGCGGGCGCGGGTGCGGATCGAGCCGCGTCCGGTGCGGTAGGATTCCAGCAAAGAGGCCTTCGATTCAACGCAGATGCCGCCGGTTGGGAAATCGGGCCCCGGAATAATCTCCATCAGCTCTTCGATGGCGGTATCGGGCTTGGCCAGCAACTTGCGGCAGGCGTCGATCAGTTCGGCGGCATTGTGCGGCGGGATCGAGGTGGCCATGCCGACCGCAATCCCCATAGCGCCATTGGCCAGCAGGTTCGGGAAGGCCGCGGGCAGCACGACCGGTTCTTCATCCTGCTCATCATAGGTGGCGCGAAAATCGACCGCGTCCTCGTTGATACCGTCGAGCAAAAGCGTAGCGGCCACGGTCAGCTTACATTCAGTGTAACGCATGGCGGCGGCATTATCGCCGTCGATATTGCCGAAATTGCCCTGACCATCGACCAGCGGATAACGCTGCGCGAAATCCTGCGCCATGCGCACCAGAGCGTCGTAGATCGACTGGTCGCCGTGCGGGTGGAAATTACCCATCACCTCGCCCACCACCTTGGCGCATTTGCGCGCCGCCGCTTCGGGGCTGAGCCGCATATTGCTCATGGCGTACATGACGCGGCGGTGGACGGGTTTCATGCCGTCGCGCACGTCCGGCAGGGCGCGGTGCATGATGGTGGACAGGGCATAGGCCAGGTAGCGGCGCGACAGGGCATCGCCCATCGGCTCATCAAGGATGCGCCCGCCCGCGTCGTCAGGAATCATTATGTCGCTCATGCGCGCAGGCTAGAGCGGGAAGCCCCGGAAAACAAGCCCGGAGGCAAGCTTAGAACAGCGCGTCAACCTCGCTTTGGCGGTCGGCCTCAGCGCGACCGTGGATATGCGAATCCATCTCGACCACCATCGCCTTCATCTCGTCCAGCCGCGCATCAAGATCGGCACGCGCCGCCGCGTCTTCGATGTTGGAACTGAGCAGGATGTTGATCGAGGAATCGAAAACGCCGAGCGCGCGCTCCACGGTATCGTCAAACGCGCTCCGAATCTCGTGCGGGGCGTACAGATAGGCGGCGATCACCACATCCTTCAGCTCAAAACCGGAATATTCAAAATGCTCGATATAACCGCGCCGGTGCCAGTCGGCCAGTTCCTCGGCCATGTCCGGCATGTCGAGGCCCATTTCGAACAGCATGATAGCTTCGTTGAAAAGGTTCAGATAGTCGGTCGCCAGTCCGGTGGCCGGATTGACATTGGCGGCTATGATCTGCGCTTCGCTGTACGGCAGCATGGGGTTCGGCTTTATCCTTAACTGTAACAAAGTTATGACATACAAACCCTTACCAAAAAATGGACGGCAGGTTTCAGCCCTGCCGCAGCGTGTCGATCAGGCGCTGGCGGATGTCGGGCAAGGGCTTGTCATGCGGATGAAAGACATGCCTTTCGAGGAAAAAGCCGGTCAGGGCCAGACCCTTTTCGATGTCATCTTCACCCAGCCCGCCCTGACTCGACAAAAGAAAAGGCGGCAGCGGCAAAAGCTTGTCCTGATAAGGCGCACCCGACGCGCGGCTGACCGCCCTGCCCGATTTCGGACTGACATAGACGAGATCATCATGACTGCCGGTGACGGCGCAGGCGCTTAAATCGAGGCCAAAGCCGACCGCTTCGAGCAGGCCCGCCTCATAGCGCACATAGATGGCGGGCCATATCTCCGCCACGACCAGAACGCCCAGCAGGGCCGACAGCGCGTGATAGACGCCGGGATGGGCCTCGCGTTCGGGCAGCACAGAGCGCGTCATCACGCAGGCGCATTGCAGGCCGGTCAAGGCCTGCGGGTCATCGAGCAGGTCGGGCGTTGCCCCCAGCGGCTCCAGCGTGGCCGCGCCCAATTGATCATCGTGGCGCGCCCGATAGGTCAGGGCCACGCGCGATCCGGCTTGCAGAATCGGTTTGAGCCGCCGTGACGCCCCGCCCGCCACATGGGCGGCATAGACGCCGTGAACCTCGCTCAACACATGGACAATCGCACCGGTTTCGCCGTGAGGGCGCGCGGTCAGAACAATGGCGTCGTCTTCAAATTCGGTCATAGGTTAGAATTTTTAGAGCATCATGCCAAAAAGTGGATGCCACTTTTTGGAAAAACATGATGCGTAAGCAAAGACTTAGAGCGAGATGACGAGTCTATCTAAAGTCATCTTGCTCTAGCCACGAAAAGCACCAAAAGCACGAAAATAAGAAGAGCAAACGACACGATGATGACTATTCATCGGGATGCCGCTTCGCGGAAATCAATCCTGCCTGTTTTCGTGGCTTTCGATGGTCAGCTATCATATTCCAGACCGAACTGCGCATAGAGCGCGCGATCATCGCTCCAGCGTTCCTCGACCTTGACATGCAGGAACAGATGCACGGGCCGGTCGAGCAAGATAGCCAGTTCCTCGCGCGATTTCTGGCCGATCCATTTCAGCGTCTGGCCGCCCTTGCCCAGCACGATGGCGCGCTGACCGTCGCGCTCAACGAAGACCGACTGCTCGATGCGCGCCGAACCATCAGGCATGTCCTTGAATTCGGTCGTGACCACGGCCGCCGCATAGGGCAGTTCTTCGTGGACGCGCAGGAACAGCTTTTCGCGCGTGATTTCCGCCGCCAGAATGCGCACCGGCGCGTCCGCCGCCTGATCTTCGGGATAGAGCCACGGCCCCTGCGGCATCCGCGCCGTCAGCAGGGTTTTCAGATCATGCACCCCATGCCCCTTATCGGCCGAAATCATCAGAACATCCGTGAACACGCCGCTCTTATACAGATCATCGGCAATGGCCAGCAGGTTCTCGCTCTGCATCAGGTCAATCTTGTTGAGCGCCAGAATCGCCTTGGCACCATTGGCCTGAAGCTGGGCCACGATCATCTCGACATCCTCGACCGCCTTATGATCGGCGCCGGTGGCCTTGGCGCTTTTCTGGGCTGCGCCCTCGATGCGGGCCTGAGGATGGTTGACCGCGGCCTGCGCCGCCGCATCGACCAGCAGCACAATGGCGTCGGCGTCCTGCGCGCCGCTCCACGCCGACCGGACCATAGCGCGGTCAAGCCGACGGCGCGGCTTGAAAATACCCGGCGTATCGACGAGGATCATCTGGCAATCGCCGTCCAGCGCGATGCCGCGCACCGGGAAGCGCGTGGTCTGCACCTTTTGCGTGACGATCGACACCTTGGTGCCGACAAGGCGGTTCACCAGGGTCGATTTGCCCGCATTGGGCGCGCCGATGATGGCGACGAAGCCGCAGGTTTGCGGGCCAGAAGAGTCTGAAACCGTGGGATCAAGGTCGTTCAAGTGAGGTTTTCTCTTTCGATAAAGCGAAGCGCGGCGGCCTTTTCGGCCTCCTGGCGTGATTTTCCTGTGGCGGGCTGGGCTGGTATGTCGTCGATCACCACTTCGATGGTGAAGACCGGCGCATGATCGGGGCCACGGCGATTGACCAGCCGGTAAACCGGCGCGCCCAGCCCCTTGGCCACTGCCCATTCCTGCAAGAAGGATTTCGGATTTGAGCGCGAAACATTGCCGCTGTCCTTCAGCGCCTGCACCCACAGCGGCTTGAAAATGCGCACAACAGTGTCATAGCCGCCGTCGCAGTAAACCGCCGCCATCAGGGCTTCGCAGGCATCGCCCAATATGGTCGGATTCGAGCGTCCGCCGCTTTTGGTTTCGCCCGCCGCCAGCCGGATGGCCGCGCCCAGATCGAGCGCGCGCGCCACATCGGCACAGGTTTCGCGGCTGACCAGCACATGAAACCGGCGCGACAGATCGCCCTCGGTGGCGTCGGGAAAGGCTTCCATCAGGGCTTCGGCGATCATCAGACCCAGCACGCGGTCGCCGAGAAATTCCAGCCGTTCATTATCGGCCATCTTGCGCGCGCCCTCGGCCACCGAGGCGTGGGTCAGGGCCAGTTCCAGCATCCGGCCATCGCGGAAACGATAGCCGAGCTTATCCTGAAGGGCGTCGATGGCCTGAAGACGGTTATTTTGCACGCGGGCGCTCATTTGCCAGCGTTTACATCACCTGCCGCATAAGGGCAAAGGCAAACTGCGCCTAAGGCTCCAGGTCTAGTGGATGGGCTTGAAGAAACGATCCCAGTGGAAGTTGAGCCATGTCCACGGCTTCCACAGCGAAGACCCGTCCTTCCACGACATCAGGATCAGAAAGGCGCGGCCTTCGAGATTGGCTTCCGGCACGAAACCAACGCCCGGTTCGTAAGGATTATCGGGCGAAAAACGGCTGTCGAGCGAATTGTCGCGGTTATCGCCCATAACGAAATAATTGCCCGCCGGGACTGTAAATAGCTGCGTGTCGTCGGCCTGGCCATCGGTCATCATGTCCTGAATCGTATGAACCCGGCCATCAGGCAGGGATTCACGATATTCCATAGCCGACCCCGCCGGATCGTCCTTGGCTGCCACCTCGCCCACCTTGACGCTCGGCACAAGCTGGCCGTTGATATAGAGCCGGTCGTGCTTCATCTGCACCGTATCGCCCGGCAGGCCGATCACGCGCTTGATATAGTCGATATGCGGATCGCGCGGCAGCTTGAACACCACCACATCGCCGCGCGTCGGCAGGTGATTGAACCAGCGGCCCTTGATGACCGGGAAGGTGATCGGGAACGAATATTTGGAAATGCCGTAATTCCACTTGGAAACGATAATGTAATCGCCGGAATAGAGATTGGGCTCCATCGAGGCCGAGGGAATGGTGAAGGGCTGGAACAGAAACGTGCGCAGGATCAGCACCAGAACCAGCGCCACGCCGACGACCGTGACGATTTCCTTGAACTCATCAATCGCCATCTGCTTCGCTGTGCGCGTATCGGCGGGCGCGTCGCTGACGATCTCAGCCGTTTCCGCCTGTGCCTCAGAACGGCGTTCAGCCGATGCCGCAAGGGCTTCTGAATCAGCCTTTGGCGTCATATCGTCCGGTGTGGTCATGAGAAACTGCCCCGCTTATGTTCGCATCATCAAGGCCGCTGCCCCGAAAAACTTCGCCCCAACTAACCATAGAATATGGCAAGGGCAAGACATTTCCCCGGATGGTGGCGCGCCAGCCACGGCCTATGTGGTTTCGATCACCGCATAGGCCGTGGCGTAAGGGTCTTCGTCACTTAAGGAAAGATGGATGTGGGCGGTGTGATGCTCGCTCAGCTTGCCGCGCAAAACGCCTGCCGCGCCCGCGTGCAGCACGACATGCGGCTTGCCCAGTGCATCGGAAAAGACCTCGATATCGACAAACAGAAAGCCACGCACGCCGGTGCCGAGCGCCT
This sequence comes from Asticcacaulis sp. EMRT-3, assembly GCF_030027245.1. Lineage (NCBI taxonomy): Bacteria > Pseudomonadati > Pseudomonadota > Alphaproteobacteria > Caulobacterales > Caulobacteraceae > Asticcacaulis > Asticcacaulis carbonis. Next base: position 690,576 of record NZ_JASERT010000001.1, on the reverse strand, counting down.
TGGCCACAGCCTCCTTGGCGGCGAAGCGTTTGGCGAAGCTCAAATGCGGCTTGGCGGCCTTGAAGGCATGGCTCTGTTCGTCGGCGGTGAAGATGCGGTCAAGAAATTTATGGCCGAACTTGCGGATCGACTCCTCGATGCGGCGCGCATCCACCAGATCGATGCCGACGCCCAGAATCATGCGCCGCGCGCCGCGTCGATCAGATCGCGCATCCGCAACAGGGCCGCCTCCAGACCGATGAAGATCGCTTCACCAATCAGGAAATGACCGATATTCAGTTCGCGCACCTGTGGGATTTTGGCGATGAAGGCCACCGTGTCGTAATCAATACCATGCCCGGCATGAACCTCGACGCCGAGCGCCTGCGCCTGTGCCGCCGCTGCCTGCAAACGGCTCAGTTCGCTCTCGAAAACAGCCTCTTCGCCGTCACGGAAGGCATCGCACAGCGCGCCCGTATGGAATTCGATCACCGGGGCCTTGATCCTGGCGGCGGCCTCGACCTGCGCCGGATCGGTGGCGATGAACAGAGAGGAGCGAATGCCGGCAGCGTTGAACCTGGCCACCGCCGCGCCAACCGCCTCGATCTGGCCCACCACATCCAGTCCGCCTTCGGTCGTGCGTTCCTGGCGGCGCTCCGGCACCAGACAGGCGGCGTGCGGCTTCAGGTCGAGCGCGATGGCCACCATCTCATCGGTGACCGCCATTTCGAAATTGAGCGGCTTGTGATGCGCGTCGCACACCGCTTTCAGCGCCGTGATGTCGCGGTCGAGAATGTGGCGGCGATCTTCGCGCAAATGGGCCGTAATACCGTCAATTCCAGCCTGAAGCGCGATCTGCGCCGCCCGCACCGGATCAGGCGCAGAGCCGCCGCGCGCATTGCGCACGGTGGCGACGTGGTCAACATTCAGCCCCAGACGGATACGGGTCATGGGTCAGGCTTTCGCCAGACGGCGGCTGCCGGGGTCTTCGACCGGAATGGCGGCCAGTTCGGGCGGCAGATTATCGGCAGGGTATGCGGGCACGGCCAGCGAGGCCAGGGCGATCAGCGGCACACCGACATCGGCTTTTCCGCCCGAACGATCCACGATGCAGGCCGCCGCCACCACCTTGCCGCCTGCCTTCTGGATGGCGGCGATGCACTCACGTGACGACAATCCTGTGGTGACAATATCCTCGACCATGACGACCTTCGCGCCCGGTTCGATGTGAAAGCCACGGCGCAGTTTGAACTCGCCGCCTTCGCGTTCGACATACATCGAATCGACGCCGAGATGCTTCGCCGTTTCATAGCCGGGGATGATGCCGCCCACCGCCGGAGAGATGGCGACATCGACCTCACCGATCTGATCGACGATCTTCCAGGCCAGCGCCTTGCACAGGCGCGCGCAGCGTTCGCCGTTCATGAAGACGAGGTTCTTTTGCAGGAACATCGGCGAATGCAGGCCCGACGACAGGACAAAATGGCCTTCGCGCAGGGCATTGGCGGCGCGGAATTCGTTGATTACGTCTTCGGAGGTCATAGCTTTATCCCTTGCAAGTGGTGCCCGGTTTATCGCGTTACCCGGAGCGATGTAAAGGGGTTTGGGGCCTGTGGCCCCATGCCTTTTCTTCCAATAAAAAAGCCCCGCCTTAAGGCGAGGCTCTTTTTTATTGGAAATAAAACAGATGTGGGGGCACAGCCCCCACGCCCCTTTATATCAGCAACGAATGACGCCGACGCCCGCATACACCGCCTCATCATCGAGCATCGATTCGATGCGCAGAAGCTGGTTGTACTTGGCCACCCGGTCCGAACGCGCCAGCGAACCGGTCTTGATCTGACCGCAGTTCATCGCCACGGCCAGATCGGCAATGGTCGAATCCTCGGTTTCACCCGAACGGTGCGACATGACCGACGTATAGCCGGCGCGATGCGCCATATCGACGGCGTCCATCGTTTCCGACAGGGTGCCGATCTGGTTGACCTTGACCAGCAGCGAATTGGCCATGCCTTCCACGATACCGGTTTCGAGACGGTCAGGATTGGTGACGAACAGGTCGTCGCCAACGATCTGGACGCGGTCGCCCAAACGGTCGGTCAACATGCGCCAGCCCTCGTAGTCGTCCTCGGCCATGCCGTCTTCAATCGAGCAGATCGGGAAGTTGTCGGCCAGATTGGCCAGATAATCGACCATCTTGTCGGCTTCCAGAATCTTCTTTTCGCCGGTCATATTATACTTGCCGTCCTTGTAGAATTCGGTGGCCGCCGCATCCATAGCCAGCCAGAAATCCGAACCGGCCTTATAGCCCGCGCTCTCGCCCGCCTTCATGATGAAGCTCAGCGCTTCCTCGGCCGAACCGAGATTGGGGGCGAAACCGCCTTCATCGCCGACATTGGTGTTGTGACCGGCAGCCTTCAAGCCCTTTTTCAGCGCGTGGAAGATTTCCGCACCCATGCGCAGGGCTTCGGAAAACGATTCCGCGCCCGCCGGCACGATCATGAATTCCTGAATGTCGATGGGGTTGTCGGCATGAGCGCCGCCATTGATGATGTTCATCATCGGCACGGGCAGGACGCGCGCCGCCAGGCCGCCAACATATTTATAAAGCGGCAGACCCGAAGAAATGGCGGCGGCGCGCGCCGTGGCCAGCGAAACGCCCAGAATGGCGTTGGCACCGAGACGCGCCTTATTGGGCGTACCGTCCAGATTGATCAGGGCCTGATCGAGGCGGCGCTGATCGAGCGCCTCAAAGCCCGAAATGGCATCGAATATTTCGCCATTCACCGAATCGACCGCGCCGCGCACGCCCTTGCCGCCATAGCGCTTGGGATCATTGTCGCGCTTTTCAACCGCTTCATGCGCGCCGGTAGACGCGCCCGATGGCACGGCGGCGCGGCCAAACGCGCCATCATCGAGGGTCACATCGACTTCGACCGTGGGATTGCCACGGGAGTCGAGAATTTCACGGGCGGCGATGTCGATGATTTCGGGCATGGGCAGATCCTTGCATGAAGGGGATTGAGAGGCGCCGCCTTATAACATCATGCGTGCAGGTGGCCACCTCTTTTTAGGATTGACCCCTTATAGCCAGGGCAGGCAATGCTGCACACCCACAAGGTTTAAATGAGGAGTTTCATATGGGATGGCTTGAACAGACCGAAAAACTGCGCCGTGGCGAACCCGGCCGTTACCAATTCACCCTGCCCGAAGGCGAATCCTACGAACACTTCAAAGCCCTGATCGAACAATCCGGTGCCTACGCGCTCAAATATGGCGGCACCTGCCATGTGGTGCCCGGCACGATGGAAACACCCGAAACCCTGATCGTCGATCTGCCGTCGCCGCAATAGGCTGTCCGCCACGAAAAAGCGCGGGACTGTCGCCAGCGCCCGCGCTTTTAAATCTGACGATAAAAGGAGAATTAGTCCTTCTTCGGCGTGATCACCTGACGGCCCTTGTACATGCCGGTCTTCAGATCGACATGGTGCGGACGGCGCAGTTCGCCGGTGTCCTTGTCTTCCGTATAGGGATTGGGGCCCAGGGCGTCATGCGAACGGCGCATATTACGACGCGAGGGCGAGACTTTGCGCTTAGGTACGGCCATTTCCGTCTCTCTTCTTGGTCAAAAGCCGAAAGCCACAGCCTTCAGGCATAATAAATGGGGTCAGGCTCACAGCCCATGTCGGCATGTGAGACAGAAGGCGCGCCTTATGCCCCAACTTCCCCCGCCGATCAAGGGCTAAAAGCCTCAGGGCAAAGCTTTTCTATTCAGGCCCTATTCCTCGATCTGCGCTGAGGCTTCGATCTCGACCAGCCAATCGGGATTGATCAGCCCCTTGACCTCGGCAAAGGTCGAGGCCGGGCGAATCTGGCCGAAAACCTCGCCATGCGCGCGCGCCGCATCCTGCCACAGCGAAATATCGGTCATGAAAATGCGCGTGCGGATGATGTTCGTGGCCTTGCCGCCCGCCTCCTCGACCGCCTTGACGATGATCTCCAGCGCCGCCTTTGTCTGCTCATAGGCGTCACCTACGCCCGCCGTCTGGCCGTCACGAATCGGGGCCGTACCGGAAACCTCGATCCGGTTGCCGCTGCGCACGGCGCGGGAGAAACCGATGGTGGCCTCGAAGGGCGAACCGGAAGAAATGAGCTTACGCATGGCAGCTATCCTGAAATGTCACAACAATGCCGCCGCCTTTCGCCTGTTTGCAGCGAAAATTCAAGCCATGATTCCGAAATTCAGGCGGCGGGCCCCAACTCTTCGCCGCGCACCCGCTCGACGCTCTCGATCATCGGCGAAGTGCGCAGGCCCGCCGAGATATTGATGATGTGGCGGGCATCCAGCACCTCAATATCGAAATCGACATCAAGAAAATCATAGGGTTTCGAGGTCAGGGCGATATTGACGATATTACCCCTCGCCTCGCCTATCAAGGTACAGGCCTGACCCAGAACACCGGGCTTATTCTGCATATTGACGCGCAGACGCGCCACGGACAGCGTGTTCTTTTCAGCGTTGAGCGTCCAGTGCAGATCGATCCAGCGGTCTTTTTCGGCCTCCAGCGCCTCCAGGGTTTCGCATTCGATGGAGTGGACATGCACGCCGTCGGCCTCGACAATGCCGACGATGCGATCACCGGGCACCGGATGGCAGCAGGTCGAGAAGAAGATTTTATGCCCCTCGTGCAGGGCCGTGCCGCGCACAAAGGCCATACCGCCGTCGCTGTCACGGATGCGCGTCAATGTATCGATCGACAGGGTCATCGGCAGTTTGAGGCCGGGGAAGATGGCCTCTAATATCTTGGCCGGAAGAATCTTGCCGCGCCCGCACAGCTCAAACAATTCGTCTTCGCTGGTCACGTTGAAACGGTCAAAGGCCGGACGCCAGCTAATATCGTCCAGCCCCTTATCGACCTGCGCCGCCGCGCGCTCGACAGCGACCTTCCCCACCTTGATGAAATCCTCGCGCTCCGACTGGCGCAGATGGCGACGGATGGCGGCGCGCGCCTTGCCCGTCGTGGTCAGTGAGAACCAGTCCTGATTGACGCGCGATTCCAGCCCGGTCAGGATCTCGACCTGATCGCCATTTTGCAGCACGGTGCGCAACGGCCTGTGCTCACCATTGATCAGGCAGCCAATCGCTGTTTCTCCGACCTCGGTATGGACAGCAAAGGCGAAATCGAGCGGCATGGCACCGCGCGGCAGCGAGATCAGCCGACCCTTGGGCGAGAAAACAAACACCTGATCAAGGTACATCTCCATCTTGGCGTGCTCGACCCAGTCCTCGGAATCGCCGCCGTTTTCGACGATGGACACGATATTGCGCAAGGAATTGATCGGATTACGCCCGCCATCGGCTGTGGCGGCTTCCTCGTCGAAACCATAGGTCTGGTTCTTATAGCCCCAATGCGCCGCCACGCCTTCCTCAGCGATACGATCCATTTCGGCGGTGCGGATCTGTAATTCGATGCGCGTGCCCTTGTGGCCGACCACAGTGGTATGCAGCGACTTGTAATTATTGCTCTTCGGCGTCGAGATGAAATCCTTGAACCGCTCCTGCACGCACGGCCAGGTGCTGTGCAATATGCCCAGCGCCCGGTAACAGTCATCGACATTCTGCATCACCACGCGAAAGGCATAGATGTCGGAAAGCTGATTGAAGCCCACGCTCTTGCGTTGCAGCTTGCGCCAGATCGAATAGGGCGATTTTTCGCGCCCCGATACGCGGGCGAACATGCCGGCCTTTTCAAGCCTGGCGGCCACATCGCGGGCAATGGCGGCGATAGTGTCGCCACGTTCTTTACGCATCTCCTCCAGCCGCCGGATGATCGCCTTATGGGCGCGCGGATTGATAAAGGAAAAGGCCAGGTCTTCGAGTTCGGTAGCAAAGCGGTTGCAGCCGATGGAGCGGGCCAGCGGCGCATAGACCTCGATGGTTTCGCGCGAGATGCGCTCGCGCTTGTGTTCGGGCACATATTGCAGGGTGCGCATATTGTGCAGACGGTCGGCCAGCTTGACCAGCAGCACGCGCACATCCTTGGCGATGGCCAGGATGAACTTGCGCAGGTTTTCCGCCGACTTGGTATATTCCGATTGCAGCTCCAGCCGCGTCAGCTTGGTGACCCCCTCGACGAGCTGGGCCACATCCTCGCCAAACATCGAGGCGATGTCTTCGCGCGTGGCCGGGGTGTCTTCGATCGTGTCATGCAAAAGCGCGGTGGCGATGGCGGCGGAATCGAGCTTGTAATCGGTAAGGATGCCCGCCACCTCAATCGGGTGGGCGAAATAGGGATCGCCCGAAGCGCGCAACTGAGCGCCGTGCATCCGCATGGCATAGACATAGGCGCGGTTGAGCATGGCCTCATCGACCGTGGGGTCATAGGCCGCCACGCGCTCGATCAGTTCGACCTGACGCAGGAATCTCGGACGGGCGGGCGCAGGTTGGGAGACGGGTTGAGGCGCGGACGCAACCGAACCGGCCGCCGCATTCGCCTGCGTCGCCGTCGTGCCCACCAATTGCTCGCCATCTGCGTTCATCGTGTGTCCGTATCCATGCACCCCATCTCTTCAAAGACTGGGGTTAAAAGTTTCTCACAGGTGGGAATATTCACAAGGCTTTTTAAGGGAAAATGCCTGATTTCGTCACATCTGATATGAAAAAGGCCCGAAGCTATGCGCCACGGGCCTTTTAGATAGGTTGTTTCGCGCTGAAAGCCAGATGCGACCTGAGGCGCAACCTGATCAGTAACGCTCTTCCTGGCCGCCGTCTCGGTCGGTTTGCAAGGCGCGGATCAGTTCGCTTTCCGACATTTGCTGGTGCGAAGGATCGGCCAGCAGGGCCAGGGTTTCGGCCTCTTCCTCGGCTTCGCTGCGCTCATCGACACGTTGCAGCGAGGCGATCAGGCTTTCGGTCAGAACTTCAGGATCGACGGCACTGTCAGCGATTTCGCGCAGGGAAACGACCGGATTCTTGTCGTTGTCACGATCCACCAGGATCGACGAACCCGATGAGATGGCGCGCGCGCGGTGCGCGGCCAGAAGCACGAGATTGAAGCGGTTGTCGATCTTTTCAACGCAATCTTCGACGGTGACGCGGGCCATGAAATACCTCGGTAACAGGGACAGCTTCGCACGCAGCCCTGCCCATCGGGCGGCAGGCCATCGGCGAAGCGGATAATCTTTGAACGGGTCTATAAAGCGCTTCCTCGCCAAAGACAAGAAAAATGCTAGGCAAATGCCTGTAATACCAGGTTGCGATGATCTTGACTCAATCGCAACCTGGCAAGCGCGACTGCGCGCCCGAGCTTATGCGAGGAGCCCATTCTTAAATCAAAGAAGATTGGCGGCGTTTGAGCTGCGAAAAATGCAATGACAATTGACGAAACCGCCCCAAGCGTGACACAAGCCGGACTATGCTGAAGAACCCTGAAACCAAGTACCTGCCCTTCTCGCTCGGCGTTGACATGTCGGATCGCACATGGCCGTCGAAGCGCATCGAAAAGGCACCCCGCTGGCTCTCCACCGATCTGCGCGACGGCAATCAGGCCCTCGCCGACCCGATGGATGTGGAAAAGAAGCTGATCTTCTTCAATCTTTTGCTCAAATGCGGCCTGAAGGAGATCGAGGTCGGCTTTCCTTCGGCGTCGCAGACCGAATTCGATTTCGTGCGCAAGCTGATCGAAGACAATCTGATCCCCGACGATGTGACGATTCAGGTACTGGTGCAGGCGCGCGAAGACCTGATCAAACGCACCTTTGAAAGTTTACGCGGCGCGAAGACGGCCATTGTCCACCTTTATAACGCCACCTCACCCCTGTTCCGCCGCGTCGTATTCGACCGCAGCAAGGAAGAGGTGGTGCAGTTGTCGGTGAACGGGATGCGCCTGCTGCGCGACGAGGCCGCCAAACAGCCGGGCACCGACTGGCTGTTCGAATACAGCCCCGAAACCTTCACTGCCACCGAACCGGCATTCGCGCTTGAGGTCTGCGAGGCGGTAATCGCCGTCATCGAGCCGACGCCCGAACGGCCTCTGATCCTCAACCTGCCGGCCACGGTCGAGGTGGCGGGCCCGCACATCTATGCTGACCAGATCGAATGGTTCTGCCGCCATATCAGCCGCCGCGACAGCGTGGTCATCAGCCTTCATCCGCACAATGACCGCGGTACGGGTGCCGCCGCCGCCGAACTGGGCCTGCTGGCGGGCGCCGACCGCATCGAAGGCTGCCTGTTCGGCAATGGCGAGCGCACGGGCAATGTCGATCTCGTGACGCTGGCGCTCAATATGTACAGCCAGGGCCTGTCGCCGCAGCTCGATTTCTCCAATATGCGCGAAGTGGTGCAGACGGTCGAATATTGCAACAATATCAAGGTGCATCCGCGTCACCCCTATGCGGGTGAACTGGTCTTCACCGCCTTTTCCGGCTCGCACCAGGACGCCATCCGCAAGGGCTTCGCCGCCCACGAACAGCGCAATGACGGTATCTGGGAAATGCCCTATCTGCCGGTCGATCCGGCCGATCTTGGCGAAAGCTATGAGGCGGTCATCCGCGTCAATTCGCAATCGGGCAAGGGCGGCATCGCCTGGGTGCTGGAGCAGAGCCACGGGCTGAAACTGCCGCGCCGCTTTCAGGTCGATTTTTCGCACAAAATCCAGAACATCACCGACGCCTCGTCACGCGAATTGTCGTCGCTCGAAATCTGGGACGCCTTCCAGTCAGCCTATCATCTGACCGGCGAACAGAAATACGGCCTGATCGAGTACGAACAGACCGGGCCGGTACGTTCGGGCGGCACGCGCACCTTTGTGGGGCGGATCAGCCATGATGGCGTCGAAGCCTCGGTGATCGGCCACGGCAACGGGCTGATCTCCAGCGCAGTCAAGGCGCTCAATGACCAGTACGGCCTCGATCTCGACGTGGTTGACTATGCCGAGCACGCGATCCGGCAGGGGGCCGATGGTCAGGCCGTCGCCTATGTCGAGGCCAAAACCAGTGATGACCGTCGCGTGTTCGGCGTCGGCATCGATGATGATGTGGCCACCGCGTCCGTCAAGGCGGTGCTCAGTGCCGCCAACGCCCTGTAGGCCGCAGATGATGTGGCGCGCGGCGCTCCTCGCTTTAGCCATAGGCCTGACCGGCGCGCAGGCTCAGGCGGCTGTGCCGCGCTATGCCGTCTCGGTGGTTCACACCTATCCGCACGATACGCAGGCCTTTACCGAGGGCCTCTTCTATCAGGACGACACCTTTTATGAGAGTACGGGCCGCAATGGCCAATCGTGGATTCGCCAGGTCAATCTGCAAACCGGCAAGGTGCTGCGTCAGGTCAGTATCGACAAGCAGTATTTCGGTGAAGGCATCGCGCCTTGGCAGGGCCGCATCATCAGCCTGACCTGGCAGGCGGGCACAGGCTTTGTCTGGTCGCAGAAAAATCTGCATCGCCTGTCAAGCTTCCATTATACAGGCGAAGGCTGGGGCCTGACCAGCGACGGCCACGAGCTGATCATGAGCGACGGCACCGAAACGCTCAAATTCCTCGATCCGCTGACGCTGAAAGTGGTGCACACGCTCAAAGTGACGCTGGACGGCCAGCCGCTCGACCAGATCAACGAACTGGAATGGGTGAAGGGCGAGGTGCTGGCCAATATCTGGCGCACCCGCCAGCTTGTACGCATTGACCCGAAAACCGGGCATGTCACCGGCATTATCGACCTCAACAGCTTGCCGGAAATCGTCAGTCCCGGCACGGATCCTGATGCGGTGGCCAATGGCATCGCCTATGACGCCGCCCATGACCGCCTGTTCGTCACCGGCAAGCTGTGGCCGCACCTCTATGAGATCAAGCTGACGCCGGAATAGATAGACGAACCACGGAAAACACGGAAATGACGTAAATCATCTGTGTTTTCCGTGTTTTCCGTGGTTCAAATCTACTTCACATGCGTCTCGCGCCAGGTGCGCGGACTGTCAAAGCCATGCGCCCAGGCCCCGGCATGATGCACCCTCGCCCAATTCTCATCCGGCAGATAGCGCGTCGAAAAGGCGCGATAGGCGACGGCCAGTCCCTGATGCACCATGACCTGTCCGAGATCGTTCGCCCCTGCCCGGCAGACCGCCACCATGCGGCCATAGGGATCAGTCGCTTGCCGAACACAAGCGACCATATTGCCGCGCACCAGCCCTTGCATGGCCTCCGTCGCCGCTACCCCGCAGGCGAAGCGCCCGCAGGTCTGATCGTGCTCAAACGCATCGACGCCAAACAAACGGATATGGCGGCCATGAATGACAATCGTATCGCCGTCGATGACATAGGCCGGGCCGCTTAAACCGACAGCGGCCATCACAGGCAAAGGCGTCAGATAACCACACACCGTAACGCAAAGTGACAGCCACAGCGCGAAAAGCTTCAGGTTGCAGTTGCATTTGAAACCGTCAGAGCGTACACGCCGCCTCATGTTTACCAGCCTCGCCAATCATTTCGTGCTGACGCACCTCGACATCATGTCCAGACTCAGCCGGGCGTGCAAGTCCGTGCGTATCTTCCGTCCGGGCACAACACGCTCTGACCGTAATCGCACACCGGGCGCGTAAACTTTTTTCGCGCCCCCCGTCATAACGGGGCGCTCCGCATCGGACAATGCCCCCTCTTACGAGCCTGCCGATGCCGCCCGCTGCCTCTCCTTCGCCTGAACGTCCCGGATTCCAGATGAAAAACTGGACAGGCTACGCACTGGCCTTTGTGGGCTCCTTCCTGTTCGCCACCAAGGGCATCTGGATCAAGCTGGCCTATCGCTATGGCATCGACGCCAGCGCGCTCCTATCCTTGCGCCTCAGCATCGCCATGCCGTTTTACCTGCTGATCGGCCTGATGACCTGGTGGCGCGCCCGTCGCAAGGGGCAGGACGCCCTGCCCTCGCCGCTACGCCGTCCCGGCCTTTATCTGCAAGCGATGGCGGTGGGTGCCCTCGGCTACTGGCTGGCCAGCTATACCGATTTTGTCAGCCTGACCACCCTGTCGCCGCAGTTCGAACGGCTGATCCTGTTCACCTATCCTCTGTTCGTTATCCTGTTCGGCGCGCTTTTCTTCGGCCAGCCCTTGCGGCTGAAGGCGATCTGGGCCTTCGCCATCGCCTATGTCGGGCTGGCCCTCGTCTTCCTGACCGATCTGAAGACCAGCGGTTCGGTCATCGCCGTCGGCGTCCTGTGGTGCAGCGTGTCGTCAATCGCCTTCGCCCTGTATCTGCTGCTGGCCAAGCCGCTGATCCGCCGCCTGGGCCCGTCGCTGTTCACCTCCTGGGCCATGAGCGGCGCGGCGGTCGTCACGGTCAGCCAGTTTTTCATCCTGCATCACAAGGGTGGCGTTCATCTCAGCCCGCCGCTGCTTTACCTGAGCCTCGGTCTGGCCGTCACCGCCACCGTCATGCCCAGCTACCTGATCAATTTCGCCCTCAGCCGCATTTCATCTCAGGCCAATGCGGTGATCGGCTTCGTCAATCCGGTCTTCACCCTGATTATGAGCGCGCTCATCCTGACCATTCCGGTTACCGCCGCCGATCTGGTTGGCACCTTGCTGGTGCTGGCAGGCGTCGGCCTCTATCTGTGGCTCGATCAGCGCGCAGCGCGCCGCGAGGCTTAAGGTTCATCGATATTTAGAAACTCACCACGAAAAACACGGACGATGGCCTGCGACCATCTGCACGGATAAGAGAAGATAATGCAGTTTGTTCTTTCCGTGTGGTCGCTTGCGACCGTCTGTGCTTTCCGTGGTTAAGCCTTCTAAGACACAGGCTGAGCGTCGCGCCCTACGCTCACCTCGCGGTACAGATCGGTGGCGGTGCGACCCAGTTCGGGATGCAGCCAATCAGGCCTGATTTCGGCCAGCGGCCCCATAACGAAACCGCGCTCATGGCTGCGCGGATGCGGCAGGATCAGCCCATCCTCCGTCATGACGCGCCGTCCATAGGCGATCAGATCGAGATCGAGCGTGCGCGGCGCATTTAGCAAACCGGGCTGGCGAAGGCGTCCGGCCTCACGCTCGACCTCATGCAAAAGCGCCAGTAATGCCTGCGGCGGCAGCTCCGTCTCCACGACCATGACGGCATTATAATAGGGCGGATCAGCCGGATCAGGCCAGGCCTTTGAGTGCCACAAACGCGAAATCGCTATCATGGTCAGACCACGCGCTTCCAGCGTCTTGACAAGGGCCGCGAAAGCCTGCGATGCAGTCATGTCCGGCGGCGTCAGATTGGCGCCATAGGCCACGATTATTTCTGTATCTGCCGTCATTTCATCCCGCCATTTTCCGAGAGTATTTCGATGAGTTTTTATCCCAGCGACCGTATCGCGCTTTTTATCGACGGGGCCAACCTCTATTCCGCCGCCAAGGCGCTCAATTTCGACATCGATTATCGTAAGCTGCTCGATGAATTCAAGAAGCGCGGCATTCTGGTGCGCGCCTACTACTATACCGCACTGGTCGAGGGCGACGACTATTCGCCGGTGCGCCCGCTCGTCGACTGGCTTGATTATAACGGCTTCAGTCTGGTCACCAAATCGGCGCGCGAATATACCGATAGTCAGGGCCGCAAGCGCTGGCGCGGCGATATGGACATCGAAATCGCCTGCGACATGATGGAAATGGCCGAGCATTGCGACCATCTGGTGCTGTTTTCCGGCGATGGCGATTTCCGCCGCCTGATCGAATCGGTGCAGCGCAAGGGCGCGCGTGTTACGGTCGTTTCCACCGTCAAGTCGCAGCCGCCCATGACCTCGGATGAATTGCGCCGTCAGGCCGACACCTTCGTCGATCTGGCCGATCTGCAAGGCGTGGTGGGGCGTCCGCGCAGCCAGAACGCGCCGAAATTCCTGCAAACCGATGATGAGTTCGACGAGGCCTGAGAATTTCGGCACAAATCGACGTGTTGTCACCTTTCCTGTACCTCCCCATCTTCGATGGGGAGGGGAACCGCACGAGGCCGCGAAGCGGCTGAGATGTGGTGGTGGGGGTTCTTCTCTCAAGCGCCGGGTTAATAACTAGAGCGGTTTGCCTTCTGATTGAATCGGTCAAAGGAATGCAACCCACTCTACATTTGACGTTTTTCCGCATCTCGCATTCAATTTGTAAGTCAAATTAAACGCTCGTTGCTCTAGCCCTTGTCACGCATCAGGCGGCCCTTATCGCGCTGCCAGTCGCGTTCGGCCGAAGCTTCGCGCTTGTCGTGGATCTTCTTGCCCTTGGCCAGGGCGATCTCCAGCTTCACCAGACCCTTATCGTTGAAATAGAGCTTGGTCGGCACGATGGTCATGCCCTCGCGCTGGATGGCGATGATGAAACGGTGGATTTCCTTGCGATGCAGCAGCAGTTTGCGGATACGGCGCGGTTCGTGATTGAAGCGGTTGGCCTGACCGTAGGGCGGAATGTCAGCATTGATCAGGCACAGTTCGTCGCCCTCGACGCTGACGTAAGACTCGGCGATATTGGCCCGGCCATTGCGCAGGGATTTGACCTCGGTACCGCGTAAGGCCAGACCCGCTTCGATATTATTTTCGAGAAAATAATCGAAACGCGCCCGCCGGTTATCGGCGATCACTTTGTAATTGGGCTGAAGTTCGGCCATGCGGGTGCCTATGCCGTCTCCATGTCCAGACCGGCCACGGCCATCGCCTGATCGACCAGCGGACGCACGGCCTGCGCGCATGGCGTGATCGGCAGGCGTACCTCATCCGTACACAGGCCAAGGCGGCTCATGGCGTATTTGGTCGGCGAAGGCGAAGCATCGGCGAACAGAACCTTGTGCAGGCCGATCAGCCTGTCCTGCCAGTCCAGCGCCGTGTCATAAGCGCCCTGACGCACGGCGTCATACAGCGCCACCATGCTGGCGGGCGCGACATTGGAGGTGACCGAAATCACGCCATGCCCGCCATGCGCCAGATAGCCGAGGAAGGTCGGGTCATCGCCCGAAATGAACGAAAAATCGCCGCCAATCGCTACGCGCAACTGACTCATGCGGTCGAGCGCGCCGGTCGCGTCCTTGATGCCGACAATATTGGGCAGTTCGGCCAGACGGGCAATCGTTTCGTTGCTCATATCAACCACGGTGCGACCCGGCACATTATACAGCACAGCCGGAATCTGAACTGAATCGTTCAAAGCCTTGAAATGCTGATACAAACCCTCTTGCGAAGGCTTGTTGTAATAGGGGGCCACCACCAGCACGGCATCAGCCCCCACGGCCTTGGCGTGGTGCGCCAGTTCGAGCGTTTCGGCGGTATTGTTAGAACCAGCCCCGGCGATGACGCGCACACGACCGGCGGCCTTTTCAACGCACAGCCTGACGATGGCCTTGTGCTCTTCCAGCGACAGGGTCGAGGTTTCGCCCGTCGTGCCCACCGGCACCAGGCCATGCACACCCGCCGCAATCTGGCGCTCCACCAGCCGCTCGAAAGCGGCATAATCGACCTCGCCATTGCGAAAAGGCGTCACCAGGGCGGTGAAAATCCCTTGAAACAGGGGTGTGGGCTTTGCGTCGCTCATCTTGAATCCGTGATCGTGATTGGCCGCGAGAAGATGTGTCTTTTCACCCGTATTCGCCTGCCATTAAATGCAAAATTAGCCTTACGGCGACTAAGCTTTCGCCGCAATGGCTTTATAAAAAGAAACTATCACCTATAGTGGACGCCACCACCCTAAAAAGGATTCTTATGACGCGCCTTCGCCTTCCGCTCGCCTTTCGCCCCCCCTTCGGTACGAAAACGCTGCGCCGCAAGGTGTGGCTGGCCTGCAGTGTCGGCGCGTTGAGCCTGACCGGGTTGGGGCCTGCTCAGGCGCAGGACGATTCGGGGCCGATTCCCTATAGCCAGCTCAGCGACCAGCCCGATACCGGTACGACGGCCCGGCCTTACGTGCCGTCCATCCTGTCCGCCGCCGATTCCGCCCTGCTCGAACAGGCGTTGCAAGCCGTCAAGACCGGCAATTTCGCCCAGGCCGATTCGCTGGCTAAGGGCCTGACCGATCCGGTGGCGCGCAAGATCGTCACCTGGACGATTATCAATAATAATGGCGGCATCTATTCGTTCGCCGCGCTCGACGCCGCCCGCCGCGACCTGTGGGGCTGGCCGCGCGCCGCCAATCGCCAGATCGCCGCCGAAAGACTGATCGCCGCATCCGGCATGACCGACCAGCAGATCGTGGACTGGTTCAAGGGCGCACCGCCGCAAAGCATCGAGGGCGCCACGGCCCTGATCACCGCCTATGGCAATCTCGGTCGCACCAGCGAAGCGCAAAGCCTGGCCAAAATCTGGTGGCGCACCCAGGTTTTCGATTCGATCGCCCAGGCCAATTTTTATCAGGCCTTCAGCCGTTACCTGACTGCCGCCGACAATCTGGCGCGCATCAACTGTCTGATGCTGGATACGCAAAACGCCAGTTCGCAATCGATCACCGACATGATTGCCTATGTCGATGCCCACACAGGCGATGTCGCGCGTGCCGTCATCGCCATGCGCAGCAGTTCCGCCGCCGCCGATGGCCTGTACCAGACCGCTCTGGCCAGCGATCCGCATAATCCGGTTCTGGCCTATGCCCGCGCCCGATACCTGTCGGGCAAGGGGCTGGAACCGCTCGGCTTTCCCCTGCTGCCCGATTTGCCGCCCGCCTCGATGAGCCCCGGTGCGGCCTCACAGCTTTACCGCCTGCGCCTCGCCTATTTCCGCGCCGCCCTGAAGGTACAGGACTATCGCACCGCCTATAATGCCATGAATGGCGGCGGATTCGATGGCGGCGAGGCCGAGGCTGAGGCCGAGTTTTTCGCGGGCTGGATGGCGCTCATCAAGCTGAACGATCCCGACGCCGCCATTTGCCATTTTCAGGGCGTGGCCGAGGCCGGCACCTCGCCGATCACGCAAGGCCGTGCCGATTACTGGCTGGGCCGCGCCTATGAGGCACGCAACCATCCCGCTACGGCCACTGAAGTCAGCGACGCCGATACGGCCCGCGCCTGGTATCAGAAGGGCGCGCAATATATCTATGCCTTCTATGGCCAGATGGCTGCCGAAAAAGCAGGTGTCACCCAGATCAGCCTCGGCAAGGATCCGGTGCCTTCCGCCGCCGACAAGGCGCGCTTTGAAAACCGCGAACAGGTGAAGGCGGCGCGAATCCTTGGCGGGCTGGGCGAAATGGGCCTGTTCCACGCCATCATCTTCGATCTCGACACCGTCCTGCCCAATGCCGAGGAGGAAGCCCTGCTCGTTGACCTGACGGCCTCTTACGATAGTCAGGCTATGGCCATGAAGGTGGCGCGCATGTCGATGCAGCGCGGCTTTTACCTGCCGGAACGCGCCTATCCGATCCGCGATGTGCCCAATGTGCCGGGGCCGGAAAAAGCCTTTGTGCTGGCCATTACCCGTCAGGAATCGGGCTTCGACCCCAGCGTACGCTCACCCGCCAATGCCAAGGGCATGATGCAGCTTATTCCCTCCACCGCCCGGGCCGTGGCCAACCGCCTCAATCTCGGTTTCAGCGATTCCAGGCTTTATGACGCTGATTACAATATGACGCTCGGCACCTACCATCTCGGCGAACTGGTGGATCGTTTCGGTGGCTCCTATATTCTGGCCGCCGCCGGTTATAATGCCGGGCCCAGTCGTATGGGCCAGTGGATTGCGCAATGTGGCGAACCGCGCGGACCGGGGGCCGACGCCCTGTCTTTTATTGAATGTATGCCGCTGGGCGAAACGCGCGACTATATGATGCGCGTCACCGAAAATATGCGCATCTATCGCGCCCGCCTGAATGGCGGCACGGCCCCCCTCACCGCCACGGCCGATGTGACGCGCGGCAGCCCTGCGCCGATCGGCAGCTTCGATCCCGATGATGTCGGTGATGGCAGCGACACGCCCGATGCGCCGATCAGCTATATGGATTACCAGAAGGCCCAAACCCAGGACGCCACAGCCGCCGCTGCGCTTACCGCCGCCCCGGTCAGTATGAAGCCCATCGCCGATCCAAAACCGAAGGCCAGACCGGTTGCCGCGCACAGGACTGAGGCAAGGCGCCGGACCGGGACTAAACACAAGGCGGTAAAGACGCACAGGACGGAAAAGAAAAGCGTCAAATCGAAGACAAAATCTAAGTCAAAGGCGAAAGCCGCCAGCCATCATAAGCGGCGCTGAAGCGCTAGAGCGGTTTGCATTCTGATTGAATCGGTCAAAGGAATGCAACCCGCTCTATATTTTACGTTTTTCCGCATCTCGCATTCAATTTGTAAGTCAAATTAAACGCTCGTTGCTCTAGAAAAGCGGACGGCTTTCCAGACGTAATACACGCTGATCCGGCGGGCCGGACAGTTCACCATCAAGATTAAAAACTTCAGATAAATATCTCGATGTAAATACTTTTTCTGGGTCATCTATCGCCACTAGCTCGCCCCTGTGCATCAGCATGACGCTATCGGCGAACTGCGCCGCCAGATGCAGGTCGTGCAGGCTTAAAATCACCGTCTGTCCGGCCTCGGCGCGCTGTTTCAACCGCACCAGGACATGGCGCTGCCAGGCCGGATCAAGCGCGATCAGCGGCTCATCGAGCAGCAGAACCGATGCCGGGCCCGCCAGCACACGCGCCAGCAGCACCCGCGCCCTCTGTCCGCCCGACAAAGCAAATACGCCGCGATCGCAAATCTCCTGCAAGCCCAGCGCCTCCAGTTCGGCAAAGGCCTTTTGCCGCGCCAGTTCGGGCGGCAGGTGCTGCGCGCCCAGCGCCGCCACATCGACGCAGCTCAAATTCCAGGCGATGCTGCGTTCCTGCGGCAGATAGGCCATTTGCGCGGCGCGGGCGAAAGGCGGCATGGCCGCCACATCGCGGCCCTCCAGTGTCACAGCCCCCTGATCGAGCGGCAAAAGCGCCGCCATCGCCTTCAACAATGTGGTCTTGCCCGCCCCGTTCGGCCCGACCAGAATATAGAGTCTGCCCGCCGGCAAGACGGCATCGACCTCACGGACAATGGTGTCGCCCCCCAGCCTGACACTGACCTGTTTAATGTGCAGTTCCGGTTTCACATCTGACATGGCTTTAATCCTGCATCCATGAGCGGGCGCTGCGATAGGCCAGAACGGCAAACAAGGGCGCACCGATCAGCGAGGTGACGACGCCTAGGTGCAACTCGCCGGTCGTCGGAATAATGCGCACAAGCCCATCGGCCAGTTGCACGATCAGGGCGCCGGTCAGGGCTGAGGGCACGATCAAACGATAAGGATCGCGGATGCCCATAGCGCGCACGAAATGCGGGGCGGCCAGGCCGACAAAGCCAATCACGCCCGCCACCGCCACCGAAAGCCCGGCCAGCAGGCTCGAACTGATAACGATCAGTTGCGTCAGGCGCGTCATGTCGATACCCATCGAACGCGCCGTCTCCTCGCCGAGCGTCAAAAAGCGCAGCCCCTTGCCGACGCGGTAGCTCAAGGCCCCGGCGGCGGCCAGCCCCACGACGCACAGCATCACATCGAACCAGTCGCGGTTCTCGACCGACCCCATCATCCAGCCCAGCATTTCAGATGTCGTCACCGGCGAGGGCGACAGATTAAACACCAGCGCCATCGTTGCCCCGCACAGGGCCGACAGGCCAACGCCGAGCAAAATCAAGGATTGACGCTGTGGAAATTTTTGCACGAAAACCAGCAATAGAAACGCTACGCCGGTTGCGCCGATCAGGGCGAAACCGGCGACGGTGAAAGGGATCAGGGCCAGCCCCAGCACGATGGCGATGGCCGCGCCCAGCCCCGCCCCGGCCGAGACGCCGAGCAGGCCCGGTTCGGCCAGCGGATTGCGCAGCAGCCCCTGCATCAGGGCACCACTCATGCCCAGCATGGCCCCCACGCCAATGGCCGTCAGGTTGCGCGGCAGGCGGATGCCCCATACGATTTCCGCGCCGATCGATTGCCAGTGGATAAAGGCGTCGAGCCAGGCCGCGGCGCTCAAAGGCACATCGCCGAACAGCATCATCACGATGAGCAGCACCACAATGGCGACCGCGAGCGACAGGTTCAGCAGGGTGGTGGATACGTGCATGGAGGCCCTAAGGTATGGGGGTTTGCGACAGGTCACGCAGATCATAGATGGTGAACCAGCCGCCACAGCTCAAAGCCCGCGCCGGCAGGGTGAAATGCGGTGTGCGTGCGATCAGGGCGCGCACCAGAGGCTGTCTGCCGGGCACGCGCCGCATGGCGTAACGGTCGTTATAAAAACCAAGCGCAAACACGTCGGGCTTCATGCCGAGCAAGACCTCCGGCGACAGTGCAAAATAACCCTTGTCCTGTGTCTCCAGCCGGAAACCCAGCTTGAGCAGCATGTCGCCGGTCATGGTATCGGGGCCCGCACTGGTGCCCGACGGCGTATAATAAAGCACGCTGCGACCGCGCCCGACCGGCTTGATTTCGCTGAAGGCTTCATCGAAATTGTGCGCCTCGATGCGGGCGCCCGCTTCCGCGTCCAGCGCTTTTCCGACACGAAACAGCTCATCCTTTGCCTGAACATAGCTGTTAACATCATTGATATTGATCACCTTGATGCCACGGCGCTGAAGCGCCTGAATCAGGCGAAAATCGCCGCCCCAGGTGCGCACCACGATGTCGGGATCAAGCGCCAGCACCGATTCCAGCCGAGGCTTGATGCGGCGCATATTACCGGCACGGTCGCGAAAATAGGAGTCGCCAAAGCGCACATGATCGGACAGGGCCAGGATGCGGTTGCGTTCCACCAGACCCAGCACATATTGATCGGCGCATTCATCGAGCGAAACCACGGTCGGCGCACCCGACAGGCCATGCGCATAAGTCACGCAGGCGAAAAACCAGACGAAACTCGCGCAAAGGGTGAGCGTTTTTCGCAAAATCTCCACCGGCAATTGCTTTTATCTCTCTGTAAAACCCGCTCTTCATAATCTGCCGTCTCAAAACGGCACAGGGCAGCGGGGGGCGTGATGAGCTGGATTTTCAAGGCCGAGGCGTTCAGGGAAAAATGGGCCTATAAGAATGCCTATAAGGATTCTGGCCGGACAGGAACAGGCCCGATACGTCTTTTTCCCGGTGCCCGTCCACGCCGCCGCCGCCGCAGCCCCATTCTGCCGCTCAGCCGCGCCCGCTCGGCCATCATCCGCATGACGCGCCATCAGGCCGTTTTAACCCTGTGCCTGCTGGGCCTGCTGATCACCGCCTCCATCTTCGCGCCGCATACGACTTTGAACACGCTTCAGGCCCTGCTGTGGACCGGCTTCTGCGCCAATGCCCTTCTGCGCGTCACGGCGGTCTTCCTGCCCAGGCGCAGCGTCAAAACGCCCTATCTCCATCCGGCCGCCATGCCCTATTACAGCGTCATCGTGGCGCTTTACAATGAGGCCAACATCGTGCCGCAGGTCGTGGCTGCCATGCAGGCCCTGCGTTATCCGCAGGATCGTCTGGAAATCCTGTTCGCCCTTGAAGAAGACGATGCCGATACCATCGCCGCCCTGTGTGCCACCGATTTGCCGTCCTATATGCGCCCCATACTGGTGCCGGTGGGGTTCCCGCGCACCAAGCCGCGCGCCCTTAACCATGCCCTGACCGAGGCACGCGGCGATCTGGTCGTGATCTACGACGCCGAGGATCGCCCCGATCCCGGCCAGTTGTTCGAAGCCGCGCGCACCTTCGCCGCCAGCCCCAAACGCCTGATCTGCTTGCAGGCCCCTTTGCGCCCGGCTCATGCGCAAGGCTTCATCGCCCGCCAGTTCGCTGCCGAATATGCCGTGCAGTTCGATGTCCTGCTGCCGGCGCTCCATTATTTCGGCCTGCCCTTTCCGCTGGGCGGCACCAGCAATCACTTCCGGGCTGAGGCGCTGAAAAAACTAGGCGGCTGGGATGCCTATAATGTCACCGAAGACGCCGATCTCGGCCTGAGGCTGGCCGATTCGGGTTATGCCAGCGGCCTTCTCAGCCTGCCCACCCTTGAAACACCCACAGCCACCAGCCACGCCTGGATCCCGCAGCGAACGCGCTGGATCAAGGGCTATATCCAGACCCTTCTGGTGCATACGCGCCTGACCGCCCCGCGCAGCCTCAGAGTGTGGGCAGGCGTCGTCATCGGTGTGGGCCTGAGCGTTCTGGCTTCGCTCTGCTATGCGCCGCTCAGTTTCATGATGGTCGTCACCCTGCTTTTGTTCGGCCTGCAAGGCACATTCGATCCGGGCCATGCCGTGCGTGATCCGGCCATGCATGATCTGCTGCTGTTCGTCCTCGGCAATCTGGCGGGCCTGATCGCCATGCAGACGGGCGGCAAGCGCGCCGGTCTGGCCCTGCGCTGGCGCGATCTGTTCGCCGCCCCCCTGTACTGGAGCCTGCAATCGATCGCCGCCGCCTTTGCGGCCCATCAGCTTTTCGCGCGTCCTTTCCACTGGGACAAGACCGATCATGCCCCGGTATCTGTCCCGGCATGTCAGGGCCTGCCGCAAAAAGATGAGCCGCCTCTTTACGAAGCCGCCGCGCGCCAGTATGGCGATGAGCATGATCATCGCCGACACAGCCACAACCTTAAGAACGCAAGCCTGGGCTGACTACGCCCTTGTCGATTCCGGCCACGGGCGCAAGCTCGAACGCTATGGCGACTTCCTCGTCGTGCGTCCTGAACCGCAATGCTGGTGGAGCCCGAAATACCCGGCCCTCTGGGACAAGGCCGACGCCATCTTTGACCCCGCAGGCGATGAAGACGAAGGCCGCTGGAGCTTCAGCCGCCCGCCGCCTGAGCAATGGGTGCTGGGCTGGCAAGATGTCAAATTTCATGGCCGCTTCACCAATTTTCGCCACCTCGCCTTCTTCCCCGAACAGGCGGCCAACTGGCAATGGCAGAGCGAAGTCATCGCCGCGCGGCGTGGTCAGGGGGACGGTATGCGCGTGCTCAACCTGTTTGGCTATACGGGCGTCGCCTCGCTGGCGGCCGCGGCGGCGGGCGCCAAAGTCACCCATGTCGATGCGTCGAAAAAAGCCATTGGCTGGGCGCGTGACAATGCCGCCCTGTCCGGCCTGAGTGACGCGCCGATCCGCTGGATCTGCGAGGATGCGCGCAAATATGTGCAGCGCGAGGTCAAACGCGGCTCGAAATATGAAGGCATTATCCTCGATCCGCCAAAATACGGACGTGGCCCCACGGGCGAGGTGTGGCGTCTGTTCGAAGACCTGCCGGAAATGATCCATCTGTGCGCCCAGCTTTTGAGCGACGAAGCCGCCTTCCTGCTGCTCAATGCCTATGCGGCGCGTGTGTCCGGCCCGGCACTGGCGCATCTGGTCGCCGAAGCGATTGGCCCGCGCGAGGGGCGCATCGATCATGGCGAACTGACCCTGATTGAGGAAGCCCAACCGCCGAAAGGTTTCAAGCCCGCCGATGTCGCACCGCGCGAGATCGGCCTGTCCTTCTTTGCGCGGTGGCAGGGATGATCAGAGAGATTACCTCGCTCACCAACCAGACGGTCAAAGACATCCGCGCCCTGCACATGCGTAAGGAACGCGAGGCGACGGGTCTGTTTCTGGCCGAGGGACTGAAAATCATCATCGACGCCCTCGATCAGGGCATGACGCCGCGCATACTGGTCTATGGCAGGGACGCTGATCGCCATCCGTTGCTGGAACGCGCCATCGCCGCCACGCTTGCGGCACAGGGCGAGGTTCTTGAGGTAACGCGCGAAATTTTAGAGAAAATTTCGCGTAAAGATAATCCGCAGATGGTCATCGCTGTCTTTGCGCAGATCGTGCATCGTCTTGATGAGATCGACCCTGCCTCCGCCGATGTCTGGGTGGCGCTCGAACAGGTGCGCGACCCCGGCAATCTCGGCACCATCATCCGCACCGCCGATGCGGCGGGCATAGGCGGGGTGATCCTGATCGGCGATTGCGTCGATCCGTTTTCGGTCGAAACCGTGCGCGCCACGATGGGCTCGATCTTCGCCCTGCCCATCGTTAAATGCACGCGCGAGGCTTTTCTGGCCGACCGGGCGCGCTGGACGGGCGCGCTGGTCGGCACCCTGCTCACCGCCAGCCACAACCACCGCACCGCCGAATATCGCCGCCCCACCCTGATCCTGATGGGCACCGAACAGTCAGGCCTGACGCCTGACCTCGCCGCCATCTGCGACACCCATGTCAAAATCCCGATGCGCGGTCGCGCTGACAGTCTTAACCTGTCGGTCGCCACCGGCATCATGATCTATGCAGCGCAGGGGCTGTGATGAAAAGTAACTGCCGCCGGATCGGGCTTTATTTGATAAACCCGGCGTAAGGAAAAGCTTTTTGCGGTTTCTCTTCAGCGCCGGAAAGTCTAGTCTGCGCTGACTGAAAACCGGAGTTGCCTCAATGAATCGCCTGACGTCGCTTATCCTCAAACTGCTCATCCTGCCGCTGATCGGCCTCACCTTCGCCGGCTGCATCACCATCTAACACGAAGGTATAGGGGCCGCCGCGCAGCAAGGCTCGCCGGTAGGTCGGGCGCGCCTGAATGGTCTTGAGCCATTGCAGGGTCTGCGGTGAATGCTCAAGCAGGCCAAAGCGCGCCGCCGCCTCGACCGGGAAGCTCATCATGATGTCGGCGGCGGTGAAGACCGGCCCGGCAAACCAGGCATGGCGTGTCAGCGTGTCTTCCCACAGCGCTGTCTGCGCCTTCAGATTGGGCGTCACCATCATGCGCTCCAGCCCTTTCATGATGGCCGAAGCCAATGGCCGCAGCGGCCACGGCGTTTTTTTCGGCACGGTCTCGCAAATCAGCCTGAGCAGGATCGGCGGCATGGCCGAGCCTTCGGTGGCGTGCATCCAGTAGATATAGTCCATCCAGGCGGCGCTGCCTTCGCGCGGCGTCAGGCGACCAACCCCATAGGTGACGAGCAGATATTCGGCAATCGCGCCGCTTTCAGCCAGGGTGCGGCGCGCCGTGGTCAGGACGGGCGCATGGCCGAGCGGATGCACCGCCTTCAGTTCGGGCGGCGCCAGCATATCGGGGCGGCGCTTGTAAATTTTGAGCCTATAGTCGAGCCCCAGCTCTTCCAAGAGCCAGATCATGCGCTGCGAACGCGAATTCTCAAGATGGTGAAGTGTGATCATTGTGCCTCCTGTGACCTTATACGGCGCAAGACGCGAATGGGTTCAGGTGCCGCGCGGCTTAACGCGCGTTGTCGCCGTGGCCTCGCGCGGATTTTCGGGCCAGACATGACGCGGATAGCGCCCTTTCATCTCGCTGCGCACCTCGCGCCACGATCCGTCCCAGAAGGCGGGCAGGTCTTTGGTGATCTGGATCGGCCGATGGGCGGGCGATAACAGGGCCAGGGTCAGGGGCGTGCGCTTCGGCCCCACGCACGGGTGCGTCGTCGTGCCGTAAAGCTCCTGCACCCGCACCTCAAGACGTGGCCCACCCTCGGCGGCATAATCGATGCGGATCTGGGAACCGGTCGGCATGGGCCAGGTTTCGGGGGCCAGCTTGCCGAGCAGGCGTTGCTGATCGGAGGTCAGCAGGCCCTTCAGCGCTTGCAGAATTTCGCCCTGCACCAGCCGCAACATGGATTTCCCGGCCGCATAGGGGCCCAGCCAGTCGGCAAGGCCTGTCAGCAAGGCCTCGTCCGACATATCGGGCCAGCTATCGTCCCCGGCCCGCAAAAAAGCGACCCGCGCCCGCAAGGCTTGCGCCCCATCAGAAAATTTCAGCGCTTTTAGACCCTTGGCGCGAATTTCCTCAGCCTCGACCTCAAGCAGCATGTCCGACGGCACACGCTCCAGCGGTTTGCTGGACAGGATCACCGCCCCCAGCCGCACCTGCTCGAACGCGCGAAAGCCAGAGCCGCCACGCTCCAGCACAACAGAGGTTTCCAGCCGGTCGGCGAACAGGGTGCGGATGTCCGCCTCACTCAGGGGCGCGGCCAGCAGGATACGGTCGCGGTCTTTCCCCCCGCCCAGATCGCCCACGGCCAGATAGTCGGCCCGCGCCAGCGCATCGTGCTCGTCAACATAGACGCCACGTCCATTGGCCATGACGAATTGCCCCGCCTTGCCATCTGCTGCTTTTCTGGCCTTGGCCACGCGCTCCGGGAAGCACTCCGCCAGCAGATGATGCGAAAACACCCGTCCGCCCGCTGTTTTTGCCCCTTTTGTGACCAGATTTTCCGCCTGACGCGCCCAGGTTTCGGCCAGTCTGCGCGCCTGCATGGCCTTTGGTGAGCGATCGCGCGCCAAAGCCTCAAGCCGCGTATCGAGATCGCCGGAACGTCCACCTAGGCCATTTTCCGACAAAAGCGCCGCCAGTTGCGCCCCTTGCATGGCCGCCCCGGCTTCCGCCGCCTTCAGCAACATATGGGCCAGACGCGGTGCCATCGGCAGTTGCGCCATCATCCGCCCGTGCGCCGTCATATCCCCGGCCTTATCCAGCGCGCCCAAGCCCTGCAACAACTTCACCGCCTCGTTCATGGCGGCGGCGGGCGGGTGATCGAGCAGGGCCAGGCCTTGCGTCGTTTTCGCGCCCCACTGACGCAGGCCCAGGGCCAGTTGCGACAGGTCGGTTTCGAGAATTTCCGGGCGCGCAAAGGGTATTAGCGAGCGATCCTGCTCGGCATCCCACAGCCGATAGGCATGGCCAGCCTGCGTCCGTCCAGCCCGGCCGCGCCGCTGATCCGCCGAAGCCTTCGTCACGCGCTCAGTCACAAAGCGGGTGACGCCGCGCGCCGGATCGAAGCGGCCCAACCGCGACAGGCCGCAATCGATCACCATCGCCACCTTGTCAAGCGTCAGCGAGGTTTCAGCAATAGCGGTGGCCAGCACGATCCTGGGATGGCCGGGGGTATTGCGCGCCAGCACTGCCTGCTGATCGCGGACATCCATAGCGCCATAAAGCTTATGCACCTCGATATGAGCCGCCAGCCCGATCTCATCGAGATGGCGCGCCACGCGGTGGATTTCCGCCTGTCCGGGCAGGAAGACCAGCATCGTTTCGGCCCGTTCCGGCATCAGTTTCGCCGCCAGCCTCGTCACATGACGCGCCACATCGGCCTCCATCAGCCGGTTCTGGTCGCGGCTAAGATAGTGCGTCTCTATCGGGAAGGTGCGGCCTTGCGATTCAAACCGTCCGGCCTCCGGCAACAGCTCTAATATGCGCTCGCCATCAAGCGTGGCCGACATGACGATCAGACGCAAATCTTCGCGCAACAGGCTTTGGCTGTCGCGCGCAAAGGCCAGCCCCAGATCGGCATCGAGACTGCGCTCGTGAAACTCATCGAAGATAACGCAGGCCACGCCCTCAAGCCCCGGATCATCGAGAATACGGCGCGAAAATATACCCTCGGTTACCACCTCGATTCGGGTGCGCGGCCCGATCCGGCTTTCGCCGCGCACGCGGAAACCGACCGTTTCCCCGATCTTTTCACCGAGTGTTTCGGCCATGCGCGTCGCCGCGGCCCGGGCGGCCAGTCGGCGCGGTTCGAGCAACAGGATCGATTGCCCGGCAAGCCAGGGTGCATCGAGCAGGGCCAGCGGCACGCCAGTCGTCTTGCCCGCCCCCGGCGGTGCGATGATCAGCGCCGTTGTCGAGACGGTGGCCAGATGCGCCTTAAGGGCGGGAAAAATCTCTTCGACGGGCAGCACGGCTCAACCTTACACAAAGCCGCTTCGGTTTAGGGCCCTTCCCCGCACAAGGAAACAAAAAACATCCGCCCGAAGACTATACGATAGGCGGCACCGAAGGCGGCGGTACATCACTGTCGGATTCGTGCACCTCGATCAGGCCGCGCCCGACATGGCTATGACTGCGGCTATAAGCGAAATAGATGATCAAACCAATGGCGCCCCACACTGGCAGCACCATCTTGGCCACGAAAGGCAGGTTGAAATAGAGGCCGAGACAGCCCAGCGCGGCCAGTGGTGCGACCACCCAGATAAAGGGGGTGCGAAATGGACGGTGACGGTTCGGATCGGTCTTGCGCAGCACCACCACGGCAATGGCCACCATGAAGAAGGCGAACAGGGTGCCCGAATTGGAAATATCGGCCAGTTGCCCCACCGGGAAGAAGGCCCCGGCCACCGCCACGCAGATGCCGGTGAAGATCGTCATCTTCCACGGCGTCTTGAACTTCGGATGCACATCAGCCAGTTTTTCCGGCAGCAGACCATCGCGCGCCATCACGAAGAATATCCGCGTCTGGCCGTAAATCATCATCAGGATCACGCTCGGCAGGGCGATCGAGGCCGCCAGACCGAGCAGATTGCCGATAAAGGGAAAATTGATGCGGCGCAGGGTTTCGGCCAGCGCCTCTTTCGAACAGACGATAGGTGGCGTGCCTGCGGCAGCCAAAGCCTTGCAGCGAAGGGCGAAATCGGCGCCATCAGGCCCCATGATCGCGCCATTGGCATCGTGAATCGGCTGCGCCCCCACCGTGCCGACCACGCCAGCCGCCACCAGCAGGTAAAAAATGGTGCAGATGGCCAGCGAACCGATCAGTCCTATCGGCACATTGCGTTGCGGGTTCTTGGTTTCCTCGGCGGCAGTCGAAACCGCATCGAAGCCGACATAGGCGAAAAAGATCGAGGCCGCCGCGCCGATGACACCCAGACCATCATGGCCGAAAAGCCCGTTCGGCATGAAGGGGGTAAAATTATGCCCCTTCAGGAGGGGCATGGTCAGAACGATAAAGGCTGTCAGGGCCGCCACCTTGATCGCCACGAGGATAGCATTGACCGTGGCGCTTTCACTGGTGCCGATCACCAGAAGCCAGGTCACCGCCGCCGCCACCAGAATGGCTGGCAGATTGACGATGCCGTGGCTGAAATCGACGGTCGGCAGAAAGCCATTCAGCCCCCACAGCGGGCCATTGGCCAGAGCTTCGGGTAGGGCGAAACCGGTCGTACTCTTAATCAGCCCCATTACATAGCCCGACCAGCCGACGCAGACCGCCGAAGCCGCCACCGCATATTCAAGGATCAGCGCCCAACCCACCATCCAGGCAATCGGTTCGCCCATCACGGCATAGGTATAGGTATAGGCCGAACCTGAAACCGGCACCATCGAAGCCAGTTCGGAATAACACAGGGCCGCCACGGCGCAGACCAGTCCGGCCACAACGAAGGACAGCATCATGCCGGGCCCGGCTTTTTGCGCCGCCGCCGCCGTCAGCACGAAAATCCCTGTGCCGATCACTGCGCCAATGCCCAGCATGGTCAGTTGGAACGCCCCCAGCGAGCGGTGCAGAGACTTCTTTTCCGCCGTCGCCAGAATCGCATCCAGTGACTTCACGCGCCAAATATTCATCCTTCACCTTTTTTGCTGGTTTTTTTCAGGTCACTAAACCTTTATTCTGCCCCGGTTGCGGCCTGATAAGGTTGAAGCCTATAACGCATAAATTAAATCTGCAACTATCTTTGCTGAACTGTCATCCGCGCCCCGGCCATCCCGCCGTTCGAGAGTTGTTATGTCCGAATTACCGATCAGTCTGCTTGTCGCGCCTGTTACGCCCTTGCAGCAAAACTGCACCATCGTCTGGTGTAACGCGACGAAAGCCTGCGCCATTATCGATCCGGGCGGCGATCTTGACCCGATCCTGGCTGAGATTGACCGGCGCGGCCTGAAGCTGGAAAAAATCTGGATTACCCACGGTCACGCTGATCATGCCGGGGCCGCAGCGGAACTGAAACGCCGCACCGGCCTGCCCATTGAAGGGCCGCACCGCGACGATCAGTTCTGGATCGACCGCATCCCGGAAGACGCCGCGCGCTGGGGGCTGGAGGGTGAAAGCTTCACGCCCGACCGCTGGCTGGAGGATGGCGACACGGTTACGCTTGGCGACACCACCTGGCAGGTGATCCACTGCCCCGGCCATACGCCCGGCCATGTTATCTTCTATCAGCCCGAAAGCCAGTTTGCGCAGGTCGGTGATATTCTGTTTCGCGGCTCAATTGGCCGCACCGATTTTCCGCGCGGCAACCATGCCGACCTGATCCACGCCATCACGCACAAGCTCTGGCCGCTGTGTCAGAATCCGGGGGGCGATGTGCGTTTTGTCTGCGGCCACGGCCCGATGTCGAGCTTCGCCATTGAACGTCAGACGAATCCGTTTGTGGCCGACAGCGTCATCGCCAGCGCCGGCCCCAATCAGCAGGGGCCGGGCTAAACTTAGGAGGTTTAATTCCCAGCACTGGCCGGGGCTAATGGCGATGCAGGAGCGATGGCAGCCGGTGCAGCGGCGGGCGCGGCGTCAGCGGGCTTGGCTTTCAGATCCTTGAACGGCATTGGTACATCGCAGGCTGAAAAATCTGCACCCTTATCCTTGCGAGTCTGGTCGATCACGGCCTGAAACTGTGGCGAAGACGTATCCATCACCTCGATCTGCGGACGCTCGGCCTCAGGAATATCGGAGAGCATACGCATCTTCGTCACCTTGTCGGGATCGACGGGCGGTTCACCGATCTTCATCTTGCGCACGGCCTCCATGCCGGACAGGACAACGCCGACCGCGGTGTAGTTTTTGTCGAGCGACGAATTGGAACCGCGCATCAGGAAGAACTGGCTGTTATTGGTATTGGGATCATAGCTGTGCGCCATGCCCATCACACCCTGGCAAAACAGCGGCCATGCCTCAACCTTGCCATCGGCCGACATCGGCATCAGTTCATTGACCTGGCTGGCCACCGGCATGGCGCCGAGAAAGCCAATCTGCGAACCTGTGGGGCGCGCCGCCACCACCATCGGGAAGCTGGCATCATGACGTATGGTGAATTCGGCCTTGACGTCCGGCAGGGTAGAGCCCCCCGTGCCATCGCCCTTGGGGTCACCAGTCTGATCCATGAAGTCTTCGATAACGCGGTGGAAGGTCAGGCCATCATAGAAGTGCTGGCGTGTCAGGGTCTTGATCCGCTCCACTGACAGAGGCGCCAGGGCAGGATAAAGCTCGACAATGATCTCGCCCTTGGTCGTGTCGATCACCACCGTATTATCGGCGTCCGGCGCGCGATAGCCGGGATCGAGCGCGAGCGCGGAACCGCAGATACCCGCCGCAAAAAAGGCCACGACCGCCCCCGCCAAGATGGCCTTCTTTTTCACAACCGACATCCAATGATCCTGTTCAAACTGAGTTCCGGACGCGGGCCATCAAGCGCTTTTCGACGCTTTCGGCCACGAACGGCGTGATATTGCCGCCCAATTGGGCTATTTCTTTGACCAAACGCGAGGCAATGGCCTGATGGCGCGGATCGGCCATCAGAAAAACCGTCTCCAGCTCACGATTAAGCTGCTGGTTCATCGCTGTCATCTGAAATTCGTATTCGAAGTCGGCCACGGCGCGTAAGCCGCGTATGATGACACCGGCCCCCACCTCTTCGGCGAAATGCAAAAGCAGGCTTGAAAACGGCAGAACCTCGACCCGGTCGCCGAGATAGGCCACCTGTTCGGCGATCATCTCGACGCGCTCTTCCAGCGAAAACATCGGTGCCTTGCCGGTATTGCGCGCTACGCCGATCACCAGCTTATCGACCAGCTTGACCGCGCGACCGATAATATCGCTGTGGCCGTTGGTGATCGGGTCAAACGTGCCCGGATAAAGCCCGATCCGCATATGCGCTTCCCCTGAAATCTTTAGATTTCGCTGGCTGGTGGCGCGGCTTCGGCAGTTTCTGCCGCCACGTCTTCCGCCTCGTCTTCGCTTTCCGGCAGGCGTTCCACCGACACGACGCGGTCATCGCCGACGCGGAAGATGGTGACGCCCTGCGTATTGCGCCCGGCCACACGCACCGTGGTCACATTGGTGCGGATCAGTTGCCCGCCCGATGTCACCAGCAGCAAACCGCCCGTAGCCTCAATCGGGAAGGAGGCGACCAGCTTACCGCCGCGCTTGGACAGATCCATCGCCACAATGCCCTGCCCGCCCCGGCCCGTGCGCCGGTAATCATAGGAGGACGAGCGCTTGCCGAAACCAAGATCGGACAGGGTGAGGATGAACTCTTCCGTGGCCTGCAATTCGGCGAAACGCTCCTCGCTCAGCGCCACGGCATCGGCGGCCTCATCACTCTCATCATCAGCGACGGCCACAACCTCTTCGCCTTCGCCACCTTCCAGCATGGCCTGACGACGACGCGAAGCCTCCTTCAGATAGGCGGCGCGCTCAGCCGGTGTGGCATCCACGCGCTTTAAGATGGCCATCGAAATGACCTTGTCGTCGCCCTGCAAGCGCACGCCGCGCACGCCGGTGGAGTCGCGGCCCTTGAACACGCGCACCTCATCGACGGCGAAGCGGATCGCCCGTCCGCCAGATGTAGCCAGCAAGACGTCATTGTCTTCGCTGCAAATGGCCACGCCAACAATGGCGTCGCCATCCTCCAGCTTCATGGCGATTTTACCGGCGCGATTGACGTTGACGAAATCGCTGAGCTTGTTACGGCGCACATCGCCTGAACGGGTGGCGAACAGGATGTCGAGGCCGTCCCACGCCGCCTCGTCTTCCGGCAGGGCCAGAATATTGGTGATGGTTTCGCCGCTGTCGAGCGGCAGCAGATTGACGAAGGCCTTACCCTTGGATTGCGGCGTGCCGAGCGGCAGACGCCACACTTTCAGCTTATAGGCCTTGCCGTTCGACGAAAAGAACAGCATCGGCTGGTGCGTCGTCGCCGAATAGACGCCGGTAATCGCGTCCTCATCCTTCATCGCCATACCCGACCGGCCCTTGCCGCCGCGATGCTGCTCACGATAGGCATTAAGCGCCGTGCGCTTGACATAGCCGGAATGGGTGACGGTCACGACCATATCCTCACGCGGGATCAGGTCTTCGTCTTCCAGCTCACCCTCGCCCTCGGCAATCTGGGTGCGACGCGGCACGGCGAACTGTTCCCGCACCTCCACCAGTTCTTCGCGTACGATGCTGATGATCCGCTCACGCGACGACAAAATAGCCAGATATTCGGCAATCGACGCGGCCAGAGCGCGCGCCTCGTCGCCGATTTCGTCGCGGCCAAGCCCGGTCAGACGCGACAGGGTGAGCGCCAGAATGGCGCGCGCCTGCTCTTCGGTCAGGCGCACATCGCCGCCTTCCAGCACGATCGAGCGCGGATCGGCGATCAGGCCTACCAGCGACGCCATGTCGGCGGCGGGCCAGACACGGCTGGTCAGGCGTTCGCGCGCCGCATTGGGATCGGCCGAGGTGCGGATAATGTGGATCACTTCGTCGATATTGGCCACCGCAATGGCCAGGCCGACCAGAACATGGCCGCGATCCCGCGCCTTGTTCAGCTCAAAGCGCGTGCGGCGAACCACCACCTCTTCGCGGAATTCGAGGAAGATGTCGAGCAACTGGCGCAGGCCCATCTGCTGCGGGCGGCCATGATTGAGCGCCAGCATATTGACGCCGAACGAGGTTTGCAGCGCCGTGTAGCGATAAAGCTGGTTGAGGATCACCTCGCCCGACGCATCGCGCTTCAGCTCGACGACGATGCGCATCCCCTGACGGTCGGATTCGTCGCGGATGTCGGCAATGCCTTCCAGCCGCTTTTCGCGCACCAGATCGGCGATATGTTCGATCAGACTCGACTTGTTGACCTGATAGGGGATTTCGGTGACGACAATACCTTCGCGGTCCTTGCGCAGGGTTTCCACCGTGGCCTTGCCACGCATGATCACCGAGCCGCGCCCGGTCAGCAGCGCCTGACGAGAGCCTGATCGGCCAAGGATTTCACCGCCGGTCGGGAAATCCGGCCCGGGCACGATGTCGAGCAGTTCTTCGGTGGTGATCGATGGATTATCGAGCATGGCCAGACCGGCATCGACGATCTCACCGAGATTATGCGGCGGAATATTGGTGGCCATGCCGACCGCGATACCGCCCGCCCCATTGACGAGCAGATTGGGAATCCGCGCTGGCAGGACGGTCGGTTCTTCTTCCTTGCCGTCATAATTGGGCTGGAAATCGACCGTATCTTTTTCAATATCGGCCAGCAAAGCCATAGCCGAATGGTCCATGCGGCTTTCGGTATAACGCATCGAGGCCGGCATATCGCCGTCCACCGAACCGAAATTACCCTGACCATCGACCAGCATCAGCCCCATCGAAAAGGGCTGCGCCATGCGCACCAATGCGAAATAGACCGACTGGTCGCCGTGCGGGTGGAAACGGCCCAGCACATCACCCACGACGCGGGCGCATTTCGAATAGGACTTATTGGGCGTCATACCCAACTGGTGCATCGAATAGAGGATGCGGCGATGGACGGGCTTTAAGCCATCGCGCGCATCCGGCAGGGCGCGCGACACGATCACGCTCATGGCGTAATCGAGGTAGGACCGCTTCAGTTCGTCTTCGATAGTGACGTGGCTGATTCCCGGCGGCAGGCCGCCTCCGCCCTGAGGCGTCTGGCCTGTATTATCCGAATCGTCCATTGTCTTATCGTTCATGAAATCAATATCTTACAGTTGAACTCTTGTGGCTTGAGGCAATATTGCCAGCCTTGGCATAGGTTGCGTGCCCAGCCCTAGAACGGAATCTCGTCATCGAGATCGAAATTCTGCGCAGGCCCCGAAGCCGGAGCGCGCTGGCCGCTCGAAGCCGGTGCGCCGCCGCTATGTCCATCGTCATAATCGCTGTAACCGCCGCCGCCCATGCCGGACGATGCGCCGCCGCCATCGCCACGACCACCCAGCAGGGTCAGTTCGCCACGGTATTTTTGCAGCACGATTTCGGTCGAGTATTTTTCAACGCCGCTCTGGTCGGTCCATTTGCGCGTTTGCAGACTGCCTTCGATATAGACACTGGAGCCCTTGCGCAGATATTGCTCGGCGATCTTGGCGAGATTGTCATTGAAAATGACGACGCGGTGCCACTCGGTCTTTTCCTTGCGCTCGCCGCTCATCTTGTCGCGCCACGATTCCGAGGTGGCGATGGTCAGATTGGCCACGCGGTCGCCGGAATTGAGGGTGCGGATTTCGGGATCCTTGCCGAGATTGCCGACCAGAATGACCTTGTTGACACTGCCTGCCATCGCTCTTGCCTTTTATATGTTCGTGAACCGCGCGGTCCGCGCGATGCGCCGTCTTTTACGCGACTCAAAAAAACCACACTAGAATCTTAACGCCGCCAAGCCAAGACCTGAGGCCCGCCTTGCCCGTTTCGGAATCGGCCTATCCACAGATCGTTAACGCAAGGGTCGTGGCCGGGCCTATTTCTTGTCGCCAGAAGAAATCTTCGGCAGGTCTTTCGGGATATTCACCGACTGAGGCCCGGTCGGTTCGCCATCGTCCTGAACAATCGACCCCGGCGCCACCAGACGTCCATCCGGGGCCTTGACGAGGAAGGGAAAAGCCGGCCCTTCATAATGCTGGCCCGACCGCACCTCATGATTATCGGCGAACAGGAAGTTGCCCATATAGGCACCGTCGGTTTCCGGCCCGGCTGTGCCGGTTTTCAGCATGTCCATGCGGGCATTATAGACATAGACAGCGCAGTGTTCGAGGTCGGGCACATTGGTGGCCAGAACATTGAACTTGTTTTCTTTCGGCGTCGGGTGACCGATGAAATAACAGACCCCCGGCGCATCAGGCGACTGGACGCGCGGCGTGCAGCCCGCCAGCGCCATCGCACCCAGGCCAAGCCCGGCCACACCCATGATCATCACCGCGTTTCGACGCATCCTGTTTCCGTTCCTGTCGTTCTTATTGCGTAGCGATTTAACCACGAACCGGGGCTTCGCACCAAGAAAAAAGCACAGGTCGCCGCTCAGCGCACCAAAGGCACTGAACAGCCCTGTCCTTGATCAACAAACCCGTGGAAATTGGTGTTGTCGTCCGACTGCTCCACCCGATGCGGCACAAGGCGCAGGGTCTTCGATCCCCAGCGGCCGTAAGACGCCTGCCCAGGCGACACGCAACGGCCATCATAAAGCAACACGGCGCACTGGCCGAGCGTGATATTGTCGGCCAGCCGGTTCCAGCTATTGGAATTATAGCGCAGGCAGGCTGCCGTGGGCCCGGCGGCGGCGGGTACGGTCGGCGGCACCACTTCGCCGCCAGTATTTGCCGCTTGCGCTTCCGGTGCGCTGACGCTGCTGGCGGGTGCCAACGGCACGGGTGCCAACGAACCGGTGGGAGCCGCCGTCATATTGCCCTGATCATCCTGCCCAACATCGAGTGATTGCGCCGCCACGCCATTTCTTTTGGCGCACTCGGCCAGAGTGACCTCGCCGACATAGGCCCCAGCCACATAGCAGCGCAGAGGTTTTTTGGGATCGAGGGTTGGCTTCGGATCGCTGACATTGAAGGTCAGCCCGGTCGGCTGATCGTTCATTTTCGATTCGTCTTTGTGACCCGATGACATAGCCACGGCCAACGCAATGCCGATCACCAGCGCCACGATCGCGCCGCCCGCAAGCCACAGCCAGCGCTTTTCAGGTTGCATCGCCATTCGTTTCCCCCTTCGCGACCGGTAAATGCCGCCTTGAGACTCGGTTTCTTGAAACTTGGTTTTCAGGCGCAATCATAGCAGAGGCGCGCCTCAGGCCAAGCCTCAATACAATTAAGATTTAAGGTCATCCCAAGGCAAGGCGTTATCCGCCCAAAAATCAAAGACCAAAAAGGCCGGTGGATGAAGAGCCACTATTATTATTGCTGCTGCCCGCCTGCAAACGGTTGAGCGCCGCCTGATAATTGGCGATCTGGTTGGTCAGATAGGTCGGCACCGAGCCGCCGGTTTTGCCTTTATGGCTGGCGTCCGATGCCTGCGGATCGCCGTATCTCAGATAGCTATAGGCCTTCTGTACGTTTTTCATCACCGCCTGCAAGCTGTCGAGCGCCTTCTGAATATTGGCGTCCGAATTGAGATTGAGGCTGCCGTCAAAATCGAGTCCCATCGGCTTTTGCGATTTCAGGTAACTGGCCGACGAGGCATTCATCGTCTTGGTAGCGTCGTTGCTGACCAGTCCCGGATCGATACCCAGCCCTTTCAGCGCATCCTTGCCCACCGCCCCGCTGACAAACTCCATGCGGCTGTTCGAATTGGTGGGCTTAATAACGAGCTGGTCGGTTTGCTCGCCGAGCATCTTGCTGACATCGACGCTGAGCTTGTAACCCGACGCACGCACGATCTTGGTGGCCTGTCTTTTCATCGTGTCGCTGGCTTCGATGGTGATGGTTTTTTTGACGCCGGTATCGGGATCCATCAGGTAAAACTGGTCGCCCGTGCGCACGCTGGTGCCCGCGATCACCAGATTGGAATCGGTCTGCTGGATCGTGCCCAGCGGCAGGCCCAGCCGGTCGAGTGCGCTCGATGAATTTTGCGACACGGCAATGGCTTTGGGATTGACGATGCCGTCCGTGCAGGTGAAGCGCGTCTGATACTCCACCGCGCCGCTGGCCACATCGAGGCGCGCCAGATAACCGTCCTGCGTCTTGTCCTTGGTGCTGAGTTGCGTCGTGCCGTCAATCGTCCCGGTGGTGGAACCGGCGATCCACGCCTTGCCGCCGATAAACTGCACATGGGCGTCTTTTTCCTGCCCGGTTCCGCCGTAAAAGGCGATGGTGTCGCGGCTTGTATCGCCGAGATTTTCTGCCACCGACAAGGCATAGGCGTCCTGGCCGCCCGACCCCGCCTTGCTGACCGTGCCGCCGCTAAGCAGGCCGCTATTGCCGGTGGAGCCACCGAGATAGATCTGGCCATTATCAATCGCCATGCCAGTAATGGAGCCGCCGCCCAACCCGCCCAGATCGCGCGTCGTCGTCTGGGTGGCGGCATATTTAGTTGTACTCTTACCCTTGTCATCAACGGTCGTGGTGCTGCTCAGCGCATAAGCGGTCAGCGTCGCATCGCCATTATTGCTGCCCGCCACATAGAGCATATTGCCGTCGGTCATCAGTTGCGAAACCGTATCGCTGTTGGCCGAGCCGGTCTGAAGGGTGAATTTCGGCATGCCCGTGGCGGTGTAGCCCTGCACATAGCCATCCCAGCCGCCATGCGTGCCGCCATTGGCACCGGGCATCAGCGACTGGGTGCGCCCGCCGACATAGACCGAGCCATCCTCGCCGAAAGCCACCGATGTCGCTTCATCCGAAGCCGAAGCCCCCCGCCTCTGCGTCCACGCCTCCACACCATCCGCGTCGAATACGGTAACGAAACTGTCCGTCGTGGCGTTATCGACGCCATTCAAACCCGTTTCCGTGGTGGCGGTATAGCTGACGGCCTTGTCGCCCGTGCCATAGGTGGTGGTCTTAGTGGCGGCGGTTTCGAGCGCGCCGGTCACCGATCCGGCCACAGCTACCCGGCCATCATCCGCCACCGTCAGGGCCAGGCCGGTGGCGGTATCGGCGGCACCAAGTACGCGCGTATAGACCAGATTACCCGCCGAATCGTATTTCATCAGCGCCACATCCTGCGCGCCGCCCACCACCTGTCCGCCGGTCGTGTCATTGATGTCGGCCAGCACATAGAGCGAGCCATCCTTGCCCGCCGCCGTGGCGTGGACATTGGTCACCGAGGCTGGCAAGGCCGTCTGCCCCGCCTCGCCGCTGACCCAATATTGCGCGCCAACCTTGGAAATCGTGTCGGGCGGCTGCGGATCGCCGCTGGCAAGGACTGCGCCGCCGGATGTATCTGTCTGAAATTTCAATAATTTCGATGTCACATCCGTGGTTGGAACAGCCTTGTCATCTTTCGTTGTCGTTGAGGTTGCCGAAGCGCTGGTGGACGGCGTGATCTTCTTGTCGGGATCGCCCGTTGTCTGGGCTACATAGACGGAATCGGTCGTTACGGGCGCGCTCAGAGTCAGGGTTTCTGTGGTGACGCCCTTGATTTGCAGGCCCAGCGTGTCCTGCCCATCCGACAGGGTAACAGTCTTGCCGTTCACCGTGGTGGTCACCGGAACCGCCGGTGTACGGTTGACGGCAAACCTGCTCGACAGTCCCGCCGCCTTGAGCTGGCTGTTGATGTAGGACACCACATTCGACATGCTGCGCGTCTGGTCGCCCATATCGCTGAGGTCGAGATTGACCACAATCGGCTCATGGGTGCCGATCTTCTGGGCCGATATGGCGAAACGGATATCGCCCGTAAAGGCTTTGACCGCCGTCGAAGCCGCCCCGCTGGCGATGGCCGGGCCATTGTAGAGTGTATCGGTGCGCGCCGTGCCTGAATCGCTTTTCATTTCGTCGGTCAGGGTACCGGCGCTCAGATTGATGTGGTCGTACCGGGTGCTGCCGATATAGCCGCTGACCTCTTTCATACCGGAATCGAAGCGGCTTTTCAGGGCCGACAGGGCGAAGGCGGAGAGATGGCCGCCCTTGGCCTGCTGGGCCAGGCCCTCCAGCGCATTCAACCCCTGATAGAGAGTAAACAGCTTGGTATAGTCCGGTGAGGCCCCGGTAACATTGGAAAGCACAGCATTGGCATTGATGAATCTTTGCCCGCCCAGCACCTTGCTGACGAGATCATCCTCACTCAACATACCTGAATTGCCCGCCCACGGCGCGGTCGGGGCCGCAGCCATGCCCGTTGGCGAATTGGTCTTGTCGGCACCGCCCGCCCCTCCGCCTGAGGACGCGCCTGACGTATCCGCTGAAGCAATGCCATACTTCGCGTTATAATAACTCGTCAGCAGAGAGGTATCCAGGTTGATCATGACAGAATCGACACAAACCAAACGTAAAAGGTGTGATCGACTGTGCCTGAGCAAATCTTAATAAGTGTAAATATTGTGCAATAAAGCGCATCCAAAAAGTGTAACGCATTTTTTCGGGATTAAGATGCGCATAAAAAAACTTAGAGCGCCGATCAGATAGGAACACGCTCTCTTATCGGGTTTCAGAAGATTTAAATCATAAAAAAAGCGAGCCGCAGCCCGCTTTTCTTCAGCATTTGAAACAGCCCTATTTGAAGAGCGACAAGATTTGCTGCGGTGCCTGGTTGGCGATCGACAAGGCTTGCGTGCCCAATTGTTGCTGCACCTGCAAAGCCTGCAATTGCGAGCTTTCCTTGGCCATATCGGCATCAACCAGATTGCCGATACCGCTGGTGATCGAATCCTGAAGCTTGGACACGAAAGCCAGATGGCCCTCTATCTGCTTCGATTGCGAACCGAGCGCACCGAGATTGGCGTTGAGACTGTCAATCGAGGTATCAAGCTTGGCCAGAATATTGCCCGCCATCGTGGCGCTCGTCAGGGAAGACCCCGCCGTCAGGGTAATGATCGGCCCGCCCAGAGCAATGGTACGTACGCTCAGCGTGATAGTCGAGGTTGCGTCGGCATTGGCGATGAAATTGATCGACTTGGCCAGCGAACCATCGATGATATTGGTGCCATTGAAAGTGGCGTTCTCAACGACATGCGTGATCTGGCCCAGGATGGACTTGAAATCGGCGTTCAGTGCATTGCGCGAGGTCGTGTCGATGGAGGTATCCATCGAGCCAACCACCTTTTCACGCAACTGATTAAGCAGATCGGACACAGACTGACCGGCTGCCATCGAAACATCGGCGATCGACGAGGCACGGTTGAGGCTGTCGGTCACTGCGTTCAGTCCGCTCAGATCGGCGCGCTGGCCTTGCGCGATCGCGTAAACCGAAGCATTGTCCTTGGCGGAGTTGACAGCAAATCCTGTTGAAATAACATTTTGCGCGTCTTCAAGAGCCTTGTTGGTGCTCGTCAGATTCTGCAAGGCAATCATTGCCGATGTGTTGGTATGCACACTTACGGTCATGGCCCGGAAACCTCCATTGAAACGCCGACTCAGTTCAACTGATTCGAATCTTAACGTTCATGGTAAGCAAAGTGTTAACGGGTGCAAACGACTTTTACCGCGCAACACAAATTGCACGGTGGATAGTTTTTTAATTTAGCTTAAAAATCTGTTTAAATATCTGTTTTAATAACAGAACCCACTTGATAGTACATTGAACTTATTAACTCTTTAACCGTTTGGTGAGGCATTTGGCTTACAATCTTGCCCGTATAGCGATCAATTGCCCTATAAATCCATTCGCCCGTCGTCGGATCCTTATCGATCGTCAGGCGCAAAGTATAAGCTAAAGGCGGCTCCTGATCTCGGCCCTTGTCCTGACCCAGTTCAGATTTTTCGTCTTGTGGCGGCGCATCGCCGGACGCATTCGTGGCAGTTACAGCCGGTGCCAAGATCGGCGTAGGCTTGATTTGAGCCACGTCGGGCAATTGCGGAAAACTTATGACATTATTAATCATTTCCAATACGTGCGGCCTGTCAGACCGATACCTTTTCTGGAGATAGCAACGTCGGCGGTTCAGGCGTGTCGCTACCGTTGTAACCGGCAGCGACACACCCGCCAATTCCTTAACGGAAGAGACTGAGAACCGAAGATGTGTGTTGGTTGGCAATTGACAAGGCCTGGACGCCAAGTTGTTGCTTGGTTTGCAGGGCTTGCAGATTAGCGCTTTCCTTGGCCATGTCAGCATCGACGAGGTTACCAATACCCGCCGTGATTGAATCCTGAAGCTTGCCGACAAAGTCAGACTGACTCGCAATGGATTTCGAAGCCGTGCCGAGATTGGCCAGAGCTGACGACACATTGGTGATCGACGTATCAAGGGTCGACAACAGTGAACCGGCATGGGTAGCCGAACTCAGTGTAGCGGCAGCGGACAGGGTGATGATCGAACCGCCAAGGGACAGATTCTGACCGGCGACAGTCAAAACGCTGGTGCCGGTAGCATTGGCTAGAGCCGTGATGCCATTGGCCTTGGAGCCGTCCAGCAGGTTGATGCCGTTGAACGAAGAGGTGCTGATCGTCTTGTTGATCTGACCGATGATCGACTTGAAGTCGGCATCCAAAGCCTTGCGGCTCGTCGTGTCCAGCGATGTGTCGGACGCGGCCAGAGCCTTCGCCTTGAGTTGGGTCAACATGTCAGAGATCGAACTGCCGGCGTTGGAAGCCACGTCAACCACCGACGATGCGCGGGACAGGGAGTCCTTCACGGCGTCAAGCGAGGTAACGGTGGAGCGCTGGTTTTGGGCAATGGCCCAGGTCGAACCATCATCCTTGGCGCTGGCAACCTTCAGACCTGTCGAAATGCGGTCTTGGGTCGTTTGCAGTTGGGTGTTGGTCGCATTGAGGTTTTGCAGCGCAATGAGGGCGCCAACATTCGTATTGATGCTATTATTCGACATAGCTTTTTTCCTTGTTCTGGATATCCGGCGACATTTTGTCGGCCGGCGGCATTTTGCCTGAGTAGCTATATGCAAGGGACAGGCCAGATATTCCGCCTGAAAAATGCCTGCTCAACAAATTGATTATATTGATTTTAAAGTCCCGTTAGGGATGTTTTTCCCGGCAATATCTGCCGGGTTAGCGCTTTTGCCGGGAAATTTTTGCCCACTCCGGCAATATGTGCCCAGTCAAAAGGCTGCCGGGAAGCGAGGGGACGCTTCCCGGCTGAGGGGATTACTTAAACAGGCTCAGTATCGTCTGAGGCGACTGATTGGCTATTGAAAGCGCCTGAACACCCAGTTGCTGCTTGGTTTGCAGCGCCTGAAGATTGGCACTTTCCTTGGCCATGTCGGCATCAACAAGATTACCTATACCTGCCGTCAGTGAATCCTGAAGCTTA
Organism: Asticcacaulis sp. EMRT-3; assembly: GCF_030027245.1. Classification (NCBI taxonomy): domain Bacteria; kingdom Pseudomonadati; phylum Pseudomonadota; class Alphaproteobacteria; order Caulobacterales; family Caulobacteraceae; genus Asticcacaulis; species Asticcacaulis carbonis. The sequence continues at coordinate 649,020 of NZ_JASERT010000001.1, read as the reverse complement.
CCAATGAACTGCGTTTGGGAATCGACAGACTTCGATGACGTACCCAAATTCGCTAGGGCCGATGAAACATTGTTGAGCGAGGTATCGATTACCGAGATCAGCGATGCTGCATTGGTCGAAGTGGTGAAGTCCTGCGATGCGGTGAGGGTAATGATCCCTCCCCCCAATGACAGGTTTTGCGTACTGATTGTCAAAACGGACGTGCCGTCGGCATTGGCCAGCGCCTTGATCCCGGTTGTGCTGCCATCAAGGATATTGATTCCATTGAAGCTGGCCGTTTTCACGGTCTTACTGATCTGGTCACGCAAGGCCTTGAAATCGGCATCCAGGGCCTTCCGGCTGGTGGTGTCGAGCGATGTGTCCGAAGCTGCGAGTACCTTTGCTTTCATTTGCGTCAACATATCCGAGATGCTCTGCCCCGCCGACATGGCAACATCGATCGTTGACGATGCCCGGTTCAGCGAGTCCTTGACAGCATCCAGAGACGAAACGGTCGCGCGTTGGTTCTGGGCAATCGCCCAGGTCGATCCGTCATCCTTGGCGCTGGCGACTTTCAAACCGGTACTGATCCGGTTTTGAGTCATTTGCAGCTCGGTATTGGTTGCGTTCAGGTTTTGCAGCGCCACCATGGCGCCCACATTGGTATTGACCGATACATTCGACATCGGAGAACCTTCCATTCTGGTCGGGGGGAAATAATCACGGCTTTTGCCGATCAGCTATTTTAGCTAACAGGATCAAAGCAAGCCGGAGGCCATAGGGTATGCACGCGAAAATTATTATAACTGATTGAATTATATATATAATTTTATATTGCCATTGCTGCGAATCGAAGCAGGTTTCGCACTTGCGGCAAAAGGTGCCGCGCATACTCATCAGACCGGGCAATTTTAACCGGTCATGAACCATAATCTGGCGACGGCACAAAAAAACGCCCGGACATAGCCGGGCGTTTTCAGTCATTTTTTTTTCAGCATCGGCTCTCAGGCAGCCGCCTGCGCCTTCACTTTCAGGCTGTGCAGGCGTTCAGCCACCAGGAAGCTCAGTTCCAGCGCCTGATCGGCATTAAGGCGCGGATCGCAATGCGTATGGTAACGGTCGCCGAGATCCTCTTCCGACAGGGCAAAAGCCCCGCCTGTGCATTCGGTGACGTTCTGGCCGGTCATTTCGAGGTGCATACCACCAGGGTGAACGCCTTCAGCCGCCGCAATATCAACGAACGAACGCACTTCCGAGATGATGCGATCAAAAGGCCGCGTCTTATAGCCATTGGCCGCCTTGATGACATTGCCGTGCATCGGATCAATTGACCAGACGACCGGCACGCCGTGGCTGCGTGTGGCCTCCATCAGCTTGGGCAAGCGCTCAGCCACCTTGTCGGAACCAAAGCGGCCGATGAGGGTCAGGCGGCCGGGAATGGCCTCCGGGTTCAGGGCATCAATCAGACGCTTGAGATCGTCAGGCTCCATGGTCGGGCCGCATTTGACGCCGATCGGATTCTTGATCCCCTGCATGTAGTTGACGTGTGCGCCGTCAAGCTGGCGCGTGCGTTCACCGATCCACAGCATATGGGCCGAGGTGTCGTACCAGTCGCCCGACGTGGAATCGACGCGCGTCATCGCCTGCTCGTAATTCAGCAGCAGCGCCTCGTGCGAGGTGAAGAAATCGACCTGACGTATCTCCTGCTGGCTTTCCGAAGAAATACCAATCGCCGACATGAAACTCAGGGTTTCGGAAATCTTGTCGGCCAGGGCGCGGTAACGCTCGCCCTGCGGGCTGCCGGACACGAAACCTAGGGTCCATTTATGGATGTTGTACAGGTCGGCATAGCCGCCATTGGCGAAGGCGCGCAGCAGATTCAGCGTGGCCGAAGACTGATGATAGGCCTTGATCAGGCGCTGCGGATCGGGCAGGCGCGCTTCCGGCGTGAAATCCATGCCATTGATATTGTCGCCGCGATAGCTGGGCAGGGTGACGCCATCGATGGTTTCGACGCCAGACGAACGCGGCTTGCCGAATTGCCCGGCGATGCGCCCCACCTTGACCACCGGCTTGCCGCCGGCGAAGGTCAGGATGACGGCCATTTGCAGGATCAGGCGGAAGCTGTCGCGGATATTGTCAGCCGAAAACTCCTTGAAGCTTTCCGCGCAATCGCCGCCTTGCAGCAGGAAGGCTTCACCATTGGCCACCTTGCCCAGCGCCTGAGTCAGGCGGCGCGCTTCGCCTGCAAAAACCAGAGGCGGCAGGTGCGAAAGTTCATCTTCAACGGCGTTCAGCGCCTGCGCATCGGGATAATCCGAAGGGATGTGCAGAGCGGGTAACGAACGCCAGTCTTTGGGGGACCATATCTTTTTCATGTAACTATCTAAACTCTCGTCCGGCCTGAACTCAACCGGAAAAACCTGTTGCAAACCTATATAGGTGGTAGTTGTGGCCTGTAAAGCCCGCACACTGTTGTTAAATTTGCAACCTTACGTCTCATCGCGGACGTGGCGCACCGCGCGTTCGGCCAGAAAAGCAGCAGTGACCGCAAAAGCTCCCAGACAATAGAACCAGTCGCGCCACAGGCCGAAACTGACCGTATTAACCAGATAAAAGGCCGTGGCCGTGGCCAGCCAGTAGGGCCGCGTGTCACTGACCGGCTCTGGTGCGGCAGCCTCTTCCGTCAACGCCGTCAAGCCCTTCTCACGTGCGACCACCCTGCCCGTCCCCTTCAGCGACCAGAAGACGCTGAACCAAAAAACCGACAGCAGGATCAGACCCGGTACGCCCAATTCGAGCCAGGCCTGCAACGACATATTATGCGGATGATCGGGGATCATCGGTGAAAAGTTACGCGAGGATTCAAATCCCCAGCCCCAGACCGGCTTTTCCAGCGCTTTCGTCACAGCGAAGCTCCAGATGTCGATGCGCGCCGCCCATGAGGGCAAGAGGTCGGTCTTGATCTTCAGCGCCAGCCCCGAACGCATCAACCACAGTACCAGCGGCGGAAAGCCCAGCGCGGCCACGGCGGACAAAACTGCCAGAACGCGCTCCGGCCGCACGCCGCTCTTGTCCAGACCGGCTGGCCAGTGGCGCGCCGCCATGAAAACAATAAAACCCGCCGCCATGGCCAAGACCTGTGCATTGGTATCGACCACCACCGCCACGCCGAGAACCGTCAGGGCCGCTGCCCAGAGCAGCAGGAAGCGCCGCCGCGCCACCAGATAATAGGCCAGCGGCCAGAACAGCATGGTCAGAATCGTATTGGAATTGGACACCAGCACCACCACCATTTCGGGGCGATGGCCGCCGAAAAAGGCGTTGTTGATGCTGTTGCGCAGGCTCATCAGACTGACCCCGTCGAGCAGTTGCAAAACGGTCAGGCCCGCGAAAGCCCAGTAAAGCCAGGTCATGACATCCGCCGCCTGCCGCCCTTTCAGCCGGAAGGCCGCCAGGATCACCGCCCAGCCGACAAACCATTCCACCATCGGGGCCTGAAAATAACGCACCGATCTGGTGTAGGCTGCGCCGAGACTCATGCCCTGACGCAGAAAGTCGACGAAATCCGAACGCGCAAACGCCATCAGCAGGATCAGCGCCGTCAGAACGGCCGGCACGATCATGGCGCGCAGATGGCGCAGATAGCCGAGCAGAAAGACCCCGATCAGAAAGATCAGGGCGGCGATATGGTCAGGCGCGAAGAAGGCAAAAAGCAGCAGAAACGCGAAGCCGATCTTCAGCACCCAGGGCGTATAGGCTTCACGAAAACGCGGCCACAGACCGTCTGCAACGGCCACTTCGCCTCCCCCCTCATACCCGCTCATGCGCGCTTATCCTTCAATGTTACTAACTCTTCAGCCGCCGTCGGATGAACGGCGCAGGTGGCGTCCCATTGCGCCTTGGTCAGCCTGGCCTTGACGGCCACCCCGGCCAACTGGATGATTTCGCCCGCATCGCCGCCCACCATATGCACGCCCAGTACGACATCGCTTTTCTGTTCGACGATCAGCTTCATGAAGATGCGGCTGTCCCCGCCAATAAAGGCCGTCTTCATCGGTTTGAAGCGCGCCGTGTACACATCAAAGGCAATGGCCTTCTCGACAGCTTCGGCTTCCGTCAGGCCCACCGTACCGATCTGCGGCTGCGAAAACACCGCCGTCGGGATGTTTTCATGATCGAAAGCGGTCGGGTTGTCCTTATAGACCGTCTCGACAAAGGCCACGCCTTCGCGGATCGCTACCGGCGTCAGATTCATCCGGTTGGTCACATCACCGATGGCGTAGATATGAGCAAGTTCGGTGCGCGAAAACGGATCAACCGGAATGGCGCCATGCGCATCGGGCGTGATGCCAATGGCTTCGAGATTGAGCCCCTCGGTCTTCGGCTTGCGGCCTGAAGCGTACAGCACCTTGTCGGCTGTCATTTCGCTGCCGTCATTGAGCGACAGGATGGTGCGGCCCCCGTCATCGAGACGCAGGGCCACCGGATCGAGCTGGGTGCGGATTTTCACGCCGCGCAGAGCCATTTCATTGGCCAGATGATCGCGCACATCGTCATCGAAGCCGCGCAGGATTTTCTGACCGCGATAAAGCAGGGTCACATCGACGCCCAGCCCGTGCATGATGCCAGCGAACTCAACCGCAATATAGCCGCCACCGACGATGACGAGGCTTTTCGGCAATTCCGGCAACAGGAACATATCGTTCGAGGTCAGGCCATGCTCGGCCACGCCGGGGCAATGCTGCGGCAGGAAGGGCCAGCCACCTGTCGCAATCAGGATGGTTTCGGCAGTCACCCTGCGCTGGCCACCCGCCTTGGTGGTCAGGATCAGGGTGTGGGCGTCCGCAAAGGCGGCATGGGCATTGACGATCTCGACACCGGCCTTGACCAGATTGGCCGAATAGATCTGCGACAGCCGCGTCAGTTCGGCCTGACTGCGGTCGCGGAAGCTGTTCCAGTCGAAGGTGCCGCTGTGCGCATCCCAGCCCAGCCCGCGCGCCTCAGCGATCTGCTCGGTCACTTCCGAGGCATAGACCATGAACTTTTTCGGCACGCAGCCGCGCAGCACGCAGGTGCCGCCGGGGCGGTCTTCCTCGGCCACGGCCACCTTCTTGCCGAGTTGCGCCGCCAGACGCGCCGCCCTTACCCCACCGGAGCCTGCGCCGATGACGAACAGATCATAATCGTACTTGGTCATGTGTTACTCCGGGCGCGGCAGCGCCTTTATTGTTTTTAACCACGGAAAACACCGAAAGTACGGAAAGACAGGATCCGTTCGAGAAAAAAGCCTCAAATCCGTGTTTTCCGTGTTTTCCGTGGTTCAAAGTCTTACGGCTCCAGCGTGTTCACGCCCGTCTCCGTACCGATCAAGGCCACCTCGGCCAGATCGAGGAAGAAGCCGTGATCGACCACACCCGTCACTGATTTCAGCGCGTGAGCCAGTCCGGCCGGGTCTTCGATGCGCCCGCAGGCAATATCGAATATAAGATTACCGCCATCGGTTATGAAGCCCTCCCCCTCCTTTTTGCGCATAACCGGCATCATGGTGATGTCGAACTCGGCCAGCACATCGGTGATGCGATTGACCGTGCCCTTCCAGGCGAATGGCTCAACCTCGACCGGCAGGGGGAACTTGCCGAGCATCTCGACCACCTTACCGGCATCGGCAATGACCACGCAGGTCTTCGCCTGTTCCCAGATCAGCTTTTCGCGCAACAGAGCGCCGCCCCCCCCCTTGATCAGGGCCAGGCCCGGCCCGACCTCATCAGCGCCATCGACGCAGACATCGAGCATCCCGACCTCATTGATGTCTTTGATGGCCAGACCAAGGCTCTGGGCCAGTTGCGTGGTCTGCACCGAGGTGGAAACCAGCGTCAGCTTCATACCGGCCTGCACCGCCGCCGCAATGGCCTTGACGAACCAGGCCGCCGTCGAGCCGGTGCCCAGTCCGACCTTCATGCCATCTTTGACATATTGAAGCGCCGCTTCGCCCACGGCTTTTTTTTGTTCATCCGCCGACATGGTCATTTGCAGTTTCCTTGCGCTAACGCTTCGCTTTTTGAGCGCGGGTCGCTTTTTCCGCCGCCTTACGAGCACGGAAATTCGTGGCCCAGTCCAGCTTTTCGATCTGATCGGCGCGTTCAAAAGCCAGCGCCCCCGGCGTCACATCGCGCGTGATCACCGAACCCGAACCGGTCATGGCCCCCGCCCCCACCGTCACCGGCGCCACCAGCGCCGTGTTCGAGCCGATAAAAGCGTTTTCACCAATGATCGTCCGGTATTTGAAATAGCCGTCATAATTGCAGAAAATGGTGCCCGCGCCGATATTGGAGCCCGCCCCCACCTCGCCATCGCCGAGATAGCTGAGATGATTGGCCTTGGCCCCCGCGCCGATCGTCACATTCTTGACCTCGACGAAATTACCGATATGCGCGTCACGGCCTATGTCCGCACCGGGGCGCAGACGGGCATAGGGACCGATCAGCGCGCCTTCGCCCACTTTTGCGCCTTCGAGATGCGAAAAGGCCCGGATCACCGCGCCTGTGGCCACCGTAACGCCTTCGCCAAACACCACATGGGGCTCGATCACCACACCGGGCGCAATCTGCGTATCCCAGCCAAAGAAAACCGTTTCCGGCGCGGGCATATGGACGCCATTGTCCATAAAACCACGGCGCACACCGTCCTGCCAGACGCGCTCGATCACCGCCAGTTCGGCCTGTGAATTTGCCCCCAGCACCTCGTTTTCCTGCGCAAAACAGACGCGCGGCAACAGGCCGCGATGACGGGCGATGCCGACAATGTCGGTCAGGTAGTATTCGCCCTTGGAATTGTCGTTGCCGACCCCGGCCAGCAGTTCAAACAACAGCGCCCGGTCGCAGGCGATGACGCCGGAATTGCAAGCGGTGATGGCCAGTTGCTCCGGCGTGCATTCGCGCGCTTCGACAATCGCCTCCAGCCCGTCGCCATCGAGGATCAGGCGGCCATAGGCCGAAGGATCGGCGGCGTTAAAGCCCAGCACGGCCAGATCGGCGCGTTCATTGAGCGCAAACACCGGCTCCAGCACCTTGCGCGCCATCAGCGGCGAGTCGGCATAGGTGATGATCACGCTGCCGTCGAAATCGGCCAGGGCGGCCTTGGCCACACTGACGGCATGGCCGGTGCCCTGCGGCGGATCCTGGGTGACGATATTGGCGGAACCGACGCGCTTTTCGGCGACGGCGCGCACCTCAGGACTATGCGTGCCCACCACCACGATGACGCGCTCGCAACCCACATCCAGCGCTGCGTCAATGGCCCGGTCGAGCATGGTGCGTCCGCCGATCTTATGCAGCACCTTGGGCAGGGGCGACTTCATGCGCGTGCCCTGCCCGGCGGCGAGGATAACGGCGGCGCGAGCGGAAGCGGGTTTTTCGGCCATGACTGCGACTCTTTGGGTTGCGGGACAGGCCGATTTAGCCCAAACGGAACATGAATTCGATGGCAAACTTGAAAGTTTCGACAAAAATGAACCTGAGCGGCTATAGTCTCGCCTTCGATCTGGACGGCACGCTGGTGGACAGCGCCCCCGACATTATCAGCGCGCTCAACAAGGTGCTGCACGAACAGGGCGTCGAACCCTATAAACTCGACGATGCCCGCCCGCTGATCGGCCGGGGCGCGATGGAGTTGTTGCGCCGCGCCTTCGCCCTGGCCGGTGCGCCTCTGGCCCCCGAACAAGAGGGGCCGCTGTTAGAGCTGATGCTTAAGCATTATGAGCGCCATATCGACGAACTGACCCGGCCCTATGACGGCATGGAAGCGGCGCTCGACGCGCTGGAAGCCGCGGGCGCGCGTTTTTGTGTCTGCACCAATAAGCACACCTATCTGGCAGTTGAGCTGCTGACGCGCATGGGACTGGCCGGTCGCTTCGGTGCCATCAAAGGGGCCGACACCGTGCCCAACAAGAAGCCCTCACCCGATCACCTGATCGCCGCTGTCAGCGAAATGGGCGGTGATATGAACCGTGTCATCATGATCGGCGATTCCGAAACCGACCATATGACGGCGCGCAACGCCAAGGTGCCGTCGATCCTCTTCACGCATGGCTATAGCGAACGCCCGCTGGCTGAACTGCGGCCCGACGCCCTGCTCGACCATTTCCGCGACCTGCCCGCCGCCGTGGCGCGGCTGGTTTCCACAATTTCCTGAAATTCCGTCTTGCCAGCGCAGGCCCGCCACGCTAATAGCACGCCTCCCCGCCGCCATTCCGGTTTCTGTGGAATGGCCCGCGAAATTGGTACGGACGTGTAGCTCAGCGGGAGAGCATTCGCTTCACACGCGAAGGGTCACAGGTTCAATCCCTGTCACGTCCACCATTTCCCCCCAACAATCGAAATCCATGATCTCAAACCGTTGCTTTTTAACGGTTTTAATCATCCATACCCAACGCTCTCAGTCCATAATCTCGACTGTTGTGCTGGTGAAGTGTTCCAATTCGATGATCCGAAATGTCAAAATTCATCATTAGAATCAACAACTAACAGCCTTTCTGCTGTACCGATTTTTTGTACCGATTCTGGATCGTGCCCCAGGGCGTGGTGTAATTGAGCGCTTGGCATCAATGACTTCCGGACAGGTCCGGGTTTCGCTCAGTTTGCCACGGCTGGCATGCTGAGAAGTGGATCATCGCTGAGTTGTGCGATGGTTTCAAGGGTAATGTAGCGTCCGCGCTGAACCGCCCATTCGTCATTTTGTTCGAGCAGGATGGCGCCGACCAGTCTGGTGATGGCATCGTCGTTTGGGAAGATGCCCACGACATCGCAGCGACGCTTGATTTCGCCATTGAGCCGTTCAATGGGGTTGGTTGAGTGCAGCTTGATGCGGTGTTCCTTCGGGAAGGTCATATAGGCCAGGACATCGTGCTCAGCCTCGTCCATGATCGTGGCCAGCTTTGGCATTTTGGGCCTGAGCTGGTCGGCGACGTTTCGCCATTGGGTACTCGCCGTTTCCGCCGTCTCCTGGGCGAAGGCCGTGCCGATGAAGGCAGAGACGACGCGTCGCCCGCTCTTGCCGGCATGGGCGCAGACATTGCGCATGAAGTGAACACGGCAGCGCTGCCAGGTGGCGTTGAGAACCTTGGAGACGGCACCCTTGATCCCGATGTGGGCATCAGAGACCACAAGTTTGACACCACGCAGGCCCCGGCGTGTCAGGTTGCGCAGGAACTCTGCCCAGATCGGTTCGGCTTCCGAGGTGCCGACCTCCATGCCCAGCACTTCACGCCTGCCGTCGCTGTTGACGCCAACGCAGATGATGACGGCGACCGAGACGATACGGCCGCCCCGGCGCACCTTCAGATACGTAGCGTCAATCCAGATGTATGGCCATTCCCCTTCAATGGGGCGGTTCAGGAAAGCCTTCACACGGTCATCGATCTCTTCGCACAGCCGACTGACCTGACTCTTGGAGATGCCGCTCATCCCCATCGCCTTGACCAGATCATCGACAGAGCGCGTCGAGATACCCTGAACGTAAGCCTCCTGGATCACAGCCGTCAGTGCCTTCTCGGCCATGCGCCTGGGCTCCAGGAAACCCGGGAAGTAACTGCCTTTACGAAGCTTCGGGATCCGAAGCTCGACCGTGCCTGCGCGTGTTTCCCAGTCTCGGTCACGATAGCCGTTGCGCTGGACCAGCCGGTCGCCGGTTTTCTCATGGTAGCCGGCACCGGTCATGCCGCTCACTTCCAATGCCATCAAGCGTTCAGCCGTGAAGCTGATCATGTCGCGCAACAAATCGCTGTCTGAGGTCTTTTCAACAAGCCCTTTCAGGGCCATCATATCGTCGGTCATCGGTGTTCTTTCGTTCTGGAATGAGTGTCGCAACCCAAACCTATCCGAAAATCACTGATGACCAACCCGCTACGCTAAGGCTCGCTTTGCCCTTTTGAATGGGCGGCGAGCCATGCGCTACGCTCTTACCCAGTTACACCACTCGCTGGGACACGACCTACTCCGCCTGCTGCGGCTCCTGATCCGGTAGTAGCCCCCGCCCCTGCCAGCTTCGTCCCCAAGCCTACCGGCAAGACTTTGCGAGAGGTCTGCGAGGTTTTCTTGTCCGATCCCACCAAGAACCGGTCAGAGAAAGCGGCGTCGGGCTATTGGAATGCTGTCGAATTGGCTGAGGCTGTACAAGGCAAGAACAAGGTCATCACCGACTATGACCGACAATCCGCCAGAGACATCATCGCGACGTTAAAATGGGTGCCGTCAAACGCAAAGAAGCGCTTTCCGCGTTTGGATTTTCGGCAAGCCGCCGAGAAGGGGCGCACTGGTAGGTATGCCCTTCTCAGTCCAAAGTCGGTGAATGATTACATCATCAAGCTTTCCACGTTGGTGAACTTCGCAATCAACGAAGGACTGGTGGATCGCAATCCGTTCCGGGGGCTACAAGTTAAAGATGACGTTCATCCCCGTGACAAACGACACCCATTCAGCCCAGAGCAACTGACCCGCATTTTCAACGCCCCACTTTATCGGGGATGTCGCGATGACGAGGCTGGCTACCACATTCCGGGGCAGGCTCGGCCACGGCGTGGTCGCTTCTGGATTCCACTTATCGCGTTGTTCAGTGGAATGCGACTAAACGAAATATGCCAGCTTGATCTTAAAGATGTGAAAGAAATCGACGGAATAGCCTGCTTCTCGGTCAACACCGAATGCGTTCGAGGGCGCGACGACAAGAAGCTTAAGACGATGAGCAGCCGCCGGATCGTGCCGATCCACGCCAAGCTCATTGGACTCGGATTTTTGGATTATGTGTCTGACCAGCACCGCAAACACGGCAAGAAACTCTTCCCGGAACTGACGCTTAGCACCACGGGTTATTATAGCGATCCATTTTCGAAATGGACTTGCCCGAAAAAAGTGGAGAGCGAACTTCTAAAATTTGCTAGGAGTTTGATCCATGAAGGACGAGAAGAAGACATTAGGCGGGCGTGGTCGCCATGCTGGTGTGACGCCGGAGTTCCGTGCTGAGGCTGTGCGTCTTGTTGAGACGAGTGGCCGATCTGTTGCCGCAATTGCAGAAGATCTGGGTATTGGAAAATCGACGCTGACGCGCTGGCTGACGCAACATCGGGAGGCCGATCTTTTGTCGGGGCCGCACTCAGACGTCAGCAAGGAGCTGGCGCGGCTTCGCAAAGAGAATGAGATTTTGCGCCAGGAGCGCGACCTTCTAAAAAAAGCAGCCGCCTTCTTCGCGCGGGAGACCACGAAATGATATTTCGGGTCATCGATGCGGAGAAGGCCACCGTTCCTGTCCGCCGCAGTTGCGCCCTGTTCGGCGTCAGCATGAGCGGCTTTTACGCCTGGAAGGGCCGTGCGCCCAGCCGTCGTCAGAAGGATGACCTGGTGCTTCTGGCGCATATCCGGTCGCAGTTCGCCACGTCGCATGAAACCTATGGCAGCCCGCGTATGACGGTCGAATTGCAGGAAGACGGCGTCGAGGTCGGGCGCCATCGCGTTGCCCGTCTGATGCGCGACAACGGTTTGAAGGCCTTGCAGACAAGGCGTTATAAGAAAACGACCGACAGCCATCATGGCGGGCCTGTGGCGCCCAATATTCTGGATCAGGACTTTGAGGCGTCAGCGCCTGACCAGAAATGGGGTGTCGATATCAGCTATATCTGGACGGCGGAGGGTTGGCTTTACCTGGCGATCGTGCTCGATCTTTATTCCCGCCGGATTATCGGCTGGTCGGTCAGCGACCGGTTGAAGAAGGATCTTGCCCTCAATGCCCTGCAACGCGCCATCGCCATACGCAGACCGCCGCGTGGCGTTATTCACCACTCCGACCGCGGCAGCCAATATTGTTCCGAGGCCTACCAAAAGCTCTTGACGGGCCGAGGCTTTATCCTGTCCATGTCGGGCAAGGGCAACTGTTATGACAATGCGATGGTCGAGACGGTGTTCAAGACCATCAAATCCGAGCTGATATGGCGGACGGCCTACAGATCCCGCCAGCAGGCAGAAGCCGAGATATCCCAATATATCGACGGCTTCTACAACCCACGCCGAAGGCATTCCGCCTTAGGCTATATGAGCCCCATCCAGTTCGAGAGCACCGCTCTCAAGCTGGCTGCCTAAAACCCGGTTCGCTCTCCACTTTTTCCGGGCAAGTCCAAACACGCGCAGGCACGGTCGAGCTTCGGATCCCGAAGCTTCGTAAAGGCAGTTACTTCCCGGGTTTCCTGGAGCCCAGGCGCATGGCCGAGAAGGCACTGACGGCTGTGATCCAGGAGGCTTACGTTCAGGGTATCTCGACGCGCTCTGTCGATGATTTGGTCAAGGCGATGGGGATGAGCGGCATCTCCAAGAGTCAGGTCAGTCGGCTGTGCGAAGAGATCGATGACCGTGTGAAGGCTTTCCTGAACCGCCCCATTGAAGGGGAATGGCCATACATCTGGATTGACGCTACGTATCTGAAGGTGCGCCGGGGCGGCCGTATCGTCTCGGTCGCCGTCATCATCTGCGTTGGCGTCAACAGCGACGGCAGGCGTGAAGTGCTGGGCATGGAGGTCGGCACCTCGGAAGCCGAACCGATCTGGGCAGAGTTCCTGCGCAACCTGACACGCCGGGGCCTGCGTGGTGTCAAACTTGTGGTCTCTGATGCCCACATCGGCATCAAGGGTGCCGTCTCCAAGGTTCTCAACGCCACCTGGCAGCGCTGCCGTGTTCACTTCATGCGCAATGTCTGCGCCCATGCCGGCAAGAGCGGGCGACGCGTCGTCTCTGCCTTCATCGGCACGGCCTTCGCCCAGGAGACGGCGGAAACGGCGAGTACCCAATGGCGAAACGTCGCCGACCAGCTCAGGCCCAAAATGCCAAAGCTGGCCACGATCATGGACGAGGCTGAGCACGATGTCCTGGCCTATATGACCTTCCCGAAGGAACACCGCATCAAGCTGCACTCAACCAACCCCATTGAACGGCTCAATGGCGAAATCAAGCGTCGCTGCGATGTCGTGGGCATCTTCCCAAACGACGATGCCATCACCAGACTGGTCGGCGCCATCTTGCTCGAACAGAACGATGAATGGGCGGTTCAGCGCGGGCGCTACATTACCCTTGAAACCATCGCACAACTCAGCGATGATCCGCTTATCAGCATGCCCGCCGTGGCAAACTGATAAAAGCCTGGACCTGTCCGGAAGTCATTGATGCCAAGCGCTCAATTACACCACGCCCTGGGGCACGATCTGCATGCCTTAGTATTTGATTCTAATGGTGAATTTGACTGTTCTAAGACCGTCTGGTGAACCAGTTTGGTGTCAAAAGATGGGTCAATTTCGTGAAAATATTGAGAATGTTCAATAGAATCAGATAGTTGGTGGGCGATGACGGGATCGAACCGCCGACCTACTCGGTGTAAACGAGCCGCTCTGCCAGCTGAGCTAATCGCCCCCTTTGCGGTGGGAGCGGACGATGTGCCAACCTGCCCCCCATAAGTCAAGAGGCGTTTCCGCTTCGGGCCAACAAATCGCCCTGACAGAAACGCCTCTAAAACTTTTTGACGTCCAAGAGGCGCTGCCGGAAAAGCAACACATCATGGTCTGCACAGCCTGATCTTAGCTGTTCAGCGCGCCCTTCAGGCCTTCACCGACGCGGAAACGCGCCGTGACACTGGCCGCGCGCTGCACGGTTTCACCGGTGCGCGGATTACGGGCCGTGCCAGCTTCGCGCTTGACGGCCAGGAAGGTGCCAAAGCCAACAAGGCGTACGTCGTCGCCTTTTTTGAGGGCACCGACCACGCTGTCGGTGAAGGCGTCGAGGGCCTTCTTGGCTTGATCTTTCGTCAGACCGCCCTGATCGGCAATGGCGGCCACGAGTTCAGCTTTCGTCATCAGTTTCTCTCCCTTACCCGGCATCGGGTGGTTCGCTTCAGCTCATCCCCTCTGCACGCCGGCAATGCCTTGAGTCGTCAGTGGGTGAACGTGATAGAGACTACAAAATTTATGGAAGGTCAAAACAGAAATGGCGATTGCTGCGCTGCAAACCGTGTTTTTTAAAGGGTTTGCGCCTATTTTCGATCCTTTTGCACATATTTGCCGGCTTTTGTTTCATATTGAAACGACCATTTCGCCGCAAAACCCACCCGCTCCTTACGCCATAAGGACTCAAATCCACAAAACGCAGCCCTGATTCGGGCGCACACAAAAAAGCCCGCCACGGATGCGGCGGGCTTCTTTAGCGGTGTTGGGCCCCGGCTTAATGCGCCGTGGCACTGTCGGCGTCATCCACCGGCGTTGCGGTCGCGGCGATAACCGGTTCGATCCAGTCCACGGGCGTCAGGGGCCGCGTCAGGGCATGACCGAGCGCTTCCTCAACCAGACCGACCGGGATGATCTCCAGCCCAGCCTTGACATTATCGGGCAGTTCCACGAGGTCTTTCTCGTTTTCCTTGGGGATCAGCACGGTCTTGATGCCGGAACGCAGGGCCGCCAGCAGCTTTTCCTTCAGCCCGCCAATCGGCAGGACGCGGCCCCTCAGGGTGATTTCACCCGTCATGGCCAGATCCTTGCGGACCGGAATGCCGGTCAGCACCGACACCATCGCCACCGCCATCGCCACGCCCGCCGAAGGGCCATCCTTGGGCGTAGCGCCTTCGGGCACGTGGACGTGGACATCGGTCTTGTCGAAAACCGGCGGCAGGATACCGAATTTCGGTGCCAGAGCCTTGACGTAGGAATTGGCCGCCGAAACGGATTCCTTCATCACTTCCTTCAGATTGCCGGTCACCTTCATCAGGCCCTTGCCAGGCATTTTGATGGCTTCGATGGTGAGGATGTCACCGCCGAATTCGGTCCAGGCCAGACCGGTGACGATACCGACCTGATCGGTTTCGTCGGTCGCGCCGTAGTGATATTTCTTCACACCGGCATATTTGGCCAGACGCTCATCATCGATGGTGATCGAAGCCACCTTTTCACGCGCCAGATCACGGATCGTCTTGCGCGCCAGATTGCCCAACTCGCGCTCCAGCGAACGCACGCCGGCCTCGCGCGTGTAATAGCGGATGATGTCGCGGATCGCCGCTTCCGGCACCACGAACTCCGCCTCGGTCAGGCCGTGTTCCTTCATCAGATTCGGCAGGACGTGACGCTTGGCGATTTCGACCTTTTCATCCTCGGTATAGCCGGGGATGCGGATGATCTCCATCCGGTCGAGCAAGGGCTGCGACATGTTCAGGCTGTTGGCCGTGGTGACGAACATGATCTTCGACAGGTCATAATCGACTTCGAGATAATGGTCGGCAAAGGTCGAATTCTGCGCCGGATCCAGCACTTCGAGCAGGGCCGAAGCCGGATCGCCGCGCCAGTCATTGCCCATCTTGTCGATTTCATCGAGCAGGAAGAAGGCATTGGTCGATTTCACCTTCTTCATGTTCTGGATGATCTTGCCGGGCATCGAGCCAATATAGGTGCGGCGGTGACCGCGGATTTCCGACTCATCGCGCACGCCGCCTAAGCTGATGCGCACGAATTCGCGCCCGGTCGCCTTGGCGATGCTCTTGCCGAGCGAGGTCTTGCCGACGCCCGGAGGCCCGACAAGGCACAGGATCGGGCCTTTCAGCGTGCCCATGCGCGCTTGCACGGCCAGATGCTCAAGAATGCGCTCCTTGACCTTGTCCAGACCGTAATGGTCGGCTTCGAGAATATCCTCGGCCTTTTGCAGATCAATCGGCTTCGTCTTGGCCGCGCCCCAGGGGATGGCCAGCAGCCAGTCGAGATAGTTGCGCACAACCGTGCTTTCCGCCGACATTGGGCTCATATGGCGCAGCTTGTTCAGCTCGGCCATCGCCTTGGTGCGGGCCTCCTTGGAAAGCTTGGTGGCCTTGATCTTCTTTTCGAGATCGGCCAGCTCGTCCTTGCCTTCGTCCTGCTCGCCCAGTTCGCGCTGAATGGCCTTCATCTGCTCATTCAGATAATATTCGCGCTGCGTCTTCTCCATCTGGCGCTTGACGCGCGAGCGGATCTTCTTCTCGACCTGCAAGACCGAGATTTCGCCCTCCATCAGGGCGTAAATCTTCTCAAGGCGTTTGGCCACGCCCAGTTGCTCCAGTAGCGCCTGCTTTTCGCTGATCTTGACCACCAGATGGGCGGCGATCGAATCGGCTAGCACATCAGCATCGTGGATTTCGGCGATGGCGCTCAAGGATTCGGGCGGAATCTTCTTGTTGAGCTTGATATAGTTCTCGAACTGCTCGGATACCGCGCGCACCAGCGCCTCGGCGTCTGGCCCCGCGCTGGAGGTCGGCTCCAGCACATAGGCCTCGGCCTGATAATAGGCGTCGGTCGAGACAAAGCGCTTGATACGGGCGCGCGACTTGCCTTCGACCAGCACCTTAACCGTGCCGTCGGGCAGCTTCAGAAGCTGCAACACATTGGCCAGCACACCGATTTCATAGATGGCGTCGGCGGCCGGATCGTCATCGCCGGAATTTTTCTGGGTGGCCAGCAGGATCTGCTTGTCGCCCTTCATCACCTCATCCAGCGCCTGAACGGACTTTTCCCGCCCGACGAACAACGGCACGACCATATGCGGAAACACCACAATATCGCGCAATGGCAAGACGGGAATGGTCAAAACATCTAACATCGATACTCCTTGCGGCGGGAAGACCGCCTTACAAGACTCAGTCGCCGGATGTGCTCACCTTAAACCTTGGGCGCACAGGCTCAACCGGGTCTTTTCGGTTTTGCCGTCATAACCATGACAAAAAGGGGATAAGTCCACTCTTTTCACCCACTATGCGGCGTTGCAACAGATGTGGTGACACTTTGGTGAAGTTCAATAGTGACTGATTTAAGCGCACTCAGCTTCGTCATAATCGGCGAAACACCGAAGGCTTGCGCCTGATCCCGATGCTGGTTTTGTGCCAGGCCAGCCAGCTTGATGCATTTCCATTTACACGCTACGGTGTGCTTCATGGGGTTGTCGAATACGTGTCGCCGGATGCGACGGTGGACGACAAGAGGGGGTTGGTATTTCCCATACGTGTAAAGCTTACGCAGTCGGACCTGATGGTCGGTGGTCATCGCGCTGTTTTGTCCGCAGGCATGAGCGCTACGCTCGAAGTGGTCACGGGAAAGCGTCGCGTCATCGACTATCTGTGGTCACCCGTGGCCAGGGCCGTGCATGAAGCTGGGAGAGAGAAGTGAGAAATAGAACAAAAAATATCAGTATAGAATGTGCATGGAAATTTCTAAGAAATTCGAAAGAAAATAACATCCTTTTTTTGAAAAAGGTTTCTGTGTGTATATCGGTATTTGGGTGTTTATCTGTATTTACGATATCCGGATGTGCGCCGATTGCGGACGTTTCAACTGCAGTGAGCTTTCATTCAGAAGTGGAGAATCTTCAAACGCAATGTGAAGTGGATGGTAGGGCGCGATGGTTGCTACCAATACCAAAAATTGATAATTTACTTGTTTTGCAAAAGGTGGAAAATCCTTTGGAAACAAATGAAGTTCTTGTTCCGGATAAAAATGGTAGTAATTTTGGGGCAATACAGGAAGCTGAAACTTTATTTCAAGTGTTACCTGTTAGTAAAATTGATGCATACGTCGGATCTATTGGAAACATAGAAGTAAGAGTTTTAGGAGATGATGCAATTCCTGGAGTATATACAATTAAAGAAGCGAATATTAATTCACCAGAATGCAATAATGTGAAGCATGTTCTTAGTAATGATTCTGGATTTAAAGATATTCCAATAAGAAAAAATGCAAGTACGACATGCCTAGTTTGGACTTATGGCGGAAAATTAGACATAAATAAATATAATTTGTTTTTTGTTAGTTATATTTCAAATTCCGTTCCAAATGTTATCGGATACGCTCAAGAGTTGCGGGGGAATGGAAATAAGGTATTTGCGAAGGGTGTTAATTACGTAGTTAACAAAGGCTATTCTGCAAATGGATCAGCGTGTGAAAAGTCTGATTTATATCATCTGTTCGAAGAAAGTTCCTTTGGCGGAGGCCAATAATGGGAAATGTCACAACTGACCCCCAGTCAACATTTGCGAACGGCCTACTAAATTATTTGCATTACGGTGTGCATTACGGTGACACGATACCAATTACCCAATAAGATTGCACCTTAAACGGAGGGGACATGGCGCGTTTAGGTCGAATGATTATACCGGAGGTGGCGCACCATGTAACGCAACGCGGCAATCGGCGTGAGCGGATATTTCTCGAGCCGGGCGACGAGCAGATTTACCTCGATCTTATGGCCACTCAACTCAAGAGGTATAATGTTGCCTGCCTGGTCTATTGCCTGATGCCTAATCATGTTCACTTCATTCTGACGCCGATAGACGAGACGGGTCTGGCGCGGGCCGTAGGCGAAGCGCACCGGCGCTATACGGGCTTTATCGGCGCACGGCAACGCTGGACAGGTCATCTGTTTCAGGGGCGGTTTGGCTCCGTGGCCATGGATGAGGCTCATCTGCTGGCCGCGTTTCGCTATGTGGCCCTCAACCCCGTCAAGGCCAGACTTGTCGAGCGCGCACAGGACTGGCCGTGGTCGAGCGCAGCGGCCCATATTCAGGGTCAGGATACGGCCTATGTTCAGGTAGAGCCGGCGCTTTCACGCATCCCCGACTTTGCAGAATTTGTTAGATCCGCGCCCGTTGACGACGAGTGCTGGTCGCGTCTTCTGCAAGCCGAACAGATCGGCAGGCCCATCGGTGCGAAGGCGTGGATCGAACAGCTTGAAGCTGTCCATGGGCGCGCTCTGCTTCCGCAAAAACGGGGGCCAAAACCGCGGAGGATAAAATCGCCGGAACAGAAGCCACTACCGCTTTTCACCTAAATAAAAAATGGCTCCGGTAATACCGGAGCCATTTTTTTATTACTACGTAACCGAGCCGCTATGGCGAGGCGAGAGGCGTTAGCTTGTGAGAACCGGAGCGCAGCGTACTCAAGTACGTGAGCACCGGCTCGCAGCAAGATGACGGTTCGCAGTCCGCCAGAGTGGCTTTAAGCCGCGCCGCCGCTGCGCTTTTCAGCATAGATCAGCAAAGGCTGGGCGCGTTCTTCGATCACCTCGCCATTGATCACCACTTCCTCGACGCCCTGCATGGTCGGCAGTTCGTACATGGTGTCGAGCAGGATGCCTTCGAGGATGGAGCGCAAGCCGCGCGCGCCGGTCTTGCGCACAATGGCCTTCTTGGCGACGCCCAGCAAGGCCTCGTCGGTGAAGGTAAGCGTCACGTTTTCCATCTCGAACAGGCGCTGATACTGCTTGATCAGCGCGTTCTTCGGCTGGGTCAAAATCATGACCAGCGTATGCTCATCAAGGTCTTCCAGCGTCGCCAGAACCGGCAGACGGCCGATAAACTCCGGTATCAGGCCGAACTTCATCAGGTCATCAGGCTCAACCGCGCGCAGCACTTCGCCGGTGCGGCGATCTTCCGGGTCTTTCACCGTGGCGCCGAAACCGATGCTGGAACCCTTGCCACGGCCGGAAATGATCTTTTCCAGACCGGCAAAGGCGCCGCCGCAGATGAACAGGATATTGGTGGTATCGACCTGCAAAAATTCCTGCTGCGGATGCTTGCGGCCACCTTGCGGCGGCACGGAGGCGACCGTGCCTTCCATGATCTTCAGAAGCGCCTGCTGTACCCCCTCGCCCGACACATCGCGGGTGATCGAAGGATTGTCGGATTTACGCGAAATCTTATCGACCTCGTCGATATAGACGATACCGCGCTGGGCGCGTTCGACATTATAATCCGCCGCCTGCAACAGCTTGAGGATGATGTTTTCAACGTCCTCACCCACATAACCGGCTTCGGTCAGGGTGGTGGCATCGGCCATGGTGAAGGGCACGTCGATAATGCGCGCCAGGGTCTGGGCCAGCAGGGTCTTGCCCGAACCGGTGGGGCCGATCAGCATGATGTTGGACTTGGCCAGTTCGACATCATTGCCCTTCTGGGCATGGTTGAGGCGCTTGTAGTGGTTATGCACCGCCACCGACAGCACCTTCTTGGCCTGGCCCTGACCGATGACATAGTCGTCGAGAACCTCGCGGATTTCCTTCGGAGTCGGCACGCCGTCCTTCGATTTCACGAAGGCGATCTTGTGCTCCTCGCGGATAATGTCCATGCACAGTTCGACGCACTCATCGCAGATGAACACGGTCGGCCCGGCGATGAGCTTACGCACCTCATGCTGGCTCTTTCCGCAGAAGGAGCAATACAGAGTGCTTTTCGAGTCGCCAGAAGCGGCTTTGGTCATAGGCTTTCAATCCTCAATCGGCGAAAGGTGCGCGGCAGACCGGGCCCATTTCGCCTTACATATCACAAACCTAAACCCGCAAGCCTTAATGAAAGGCTGATTTTGGCACAGGTCCACGTCATATTAGCTTCACATTATGGCGATTATGCACAGTTTAGACCACGTCTCAACCACGCAAGTTCCGTGAAGCTTCGCTTAACCACCTTTATATGGGATAAGCCGGGCAGTTTGAAAGTGACACATGCGCTATAACGAGATTTTGAAGTTTTCATGACCCGTACAAACCCCGCTCCGGCTACGGATTCCCGCCCGATCGTCGCCTTCGATTTCGACGGCACCCTGACCTGCAAGGACAGCTTTAATGCTTTTCTCATGGCCACCTGCGGCAGGGCGCGCGTGGCCTCAGCCTTTGCGCTGCAACCCTCGCTGGGCCTCGATTATCTGAAAACGCGCGACCGCGGCACCCTCAAATCGCGTCTGTTGTTTCACCTGCTGGGGCCGATCCGGCAGGCCGAACTCGAAACCTTGATCGGCGCCTTCGTTACCCGCACCGGCATGGACCTGTTTCGCCCGGATGCGCTGGCCACGTGGCGCGGCCATGAGTCGGCAGATGTCAGGGGCGTTAAGATCAGGCGCGTCATCGTTACCGCCTCGCCCGACCTGCTGGTGCGCCCGTTCGGCAAGCTGATCGGCGCGGATCGCGTTATCGGCACCCGCCTTGGCTTTACCGCCGAGGGTCGGCTGACGCCCGATCTCGACGGCCCCAATTGCCGCGGCGAAGAAAAGATGTGCCGCCTGCGCGAAGCCTTCGGGGACGCTTTCGAATTGCAAGCCGCCTATGGCGACACCAGCGGCGACCGGGAGATGATCGCTGCTGCCCGCGAAGGTCACTACCGGGTTTTCAGTGGACGCCCTTAATAATACAGCGCACGAAATGACCAGCCTAAGCGCCCTCACCTTCCTGAGCGTCGTCGCGCAGGATACCTTCCAGTTCCTGCCGCGACAGCTTGGCGAAATTGATCATGTCGGGCTCGCTTTCGAAAAACTCGAACGATTTTCGCAAAGTGGCGATGTCGTGTTCGAGGAACTTTTTGGCCCGCCGCTCCATCTGCGCCTTGGGGTAGCCCAGCGCCACCATCGCCTCGCGCGCCATCGCCAGCGAAGCGTCGAGCGTCTCGCGGTGATAATAATCAGCCCCCGCCTTATTGAGATCGAAGGCGTGGCGGCGGTTGCGGGCACGGGCGAAGATCTTCAGCTTCGGATAATGCTCGCGCGCCTGCCGAACAATGTCGATGGCGGCGTCCGGGTCGTCGATCGCCACCACCAGCATCCGCGCCTCGGTGATGCCCGCCGAACGCAGCAAATCCATGCGCGTGGCGTCACCGAAATAGGCCTTGAAGCCAAACCGCCCCACGGCCTCGACCTGATCCGGGCTTTTTTCCAGCACGGTCACGGCCAGACCTTGCGACAGCATGAAGCGACCGATGATCTGCCCCACCCGCCCGAAACCGGCGATGATCACCGGATTATGCTCGTCGATCTCGTCAAAATCGCGCTGTGGCAGGCGGCTCATGAATTTCGGCACGATAAAGCGCGCATAGGCGGCGGTCAGCAGCGGCGTGGCGGCGATCGACAGGGCCACCAGCAGGGTCAGGAATTTCTGCGTCTCGGCGTCGATCATCTTCAGCCCGCCGATCAGTTGCAGCAGCACGAAGGCGAATTCACCACCCTGACTGAGGCCGAAAGCCAGCCCCAGCGCCAGCGGCGTATCCAGCCCGAAGCGCTCACCCAGAAACCACAGCACCAGCGCCTTGATCAGCATGAGCGCGATCACCGCGCCAAACAGGCCCAGCGGGTGCTGGACAAGCACGCCGAAATCCATGCCCATCCCCACCGAAATGAAAAACAGGCCAAGCAGCAGCCCCTTGAAAGGCTCGATGTCGGTTTCGATGGTGCGCTTATATTGCGAATTGGCCAGAACCACCCCGGCGATAAACGCCCCCAAGGCGGGCGACACCCCCACCAGTTCCATCAGGATGGTGACACCAAATACCAGCGCCAGAGAGGCGGCGGTGAAGACCTCGCGCAGATTGGCCCTGGCGATCAACTGGAACAGATAGCGTGAGGCATAGCGCCCGATCAGGATCACCAGGGCGATCACCGCCACCACGGCTACGGGTTGCAACCAGATCGGCCAGTGGGCGATCAGGCTGGCGTCATCGGCGGGCGTGACATGGGCAAACATGGTCTGGGCCAGCAACGGAATCACGACGAGGATCGGGATCACCGCCATGTCCTGAAACAGCAGGACGGCGAACGATGTCTCCCCCACCAGCGAATGGGTCAGGTTCTTTTCCTGCAAGGTTTGCAACACCAAAGCCGTTGATGACATGGCCAGAGCCAGCCCGACGGCCAGCGAAGGCCGCCAGCCATGACCAAGCAACAGCCCCGCCGCCATCAGCGCTGCCGCCGTCACCGTCACCTGCAAGCCGCCGAGCCCCACAATCTGACGGCGCAGACGCCACAGCACCGCCGGTTCCAGTTCCATGCCGATCAGGAACATCATCATGATCACGCCGAACTCGGCAAAGTGCATCACCTTGTCGGCCTGACCGATCAGGCCCAGAGCGAACGGGCCGATAATGATCCCGGCGATCAGATAGCCCAGCACCGATCCCAGCCGAAAGCGCTGCGCCAGCGGCACCACGAAGGCACCCGCCATGAGGAAGACGAAGATATTGATCAGCAGCCTTATGTCCATGCCGCCTATTTAGCCACAAAGCACGGGCTTGCAAGGCTGGAAAATACCGTATTGCGGCGCTTACTTGCCCATTGCCGCCAAACCTGCCAGCATCGCTTTAAAACTAGGGGAGCCGTTGTCATGAAATTCCGTCTGGGCCTTGCCGTCGCTCTGGCCACCTTGCCGGCTGCCGCACATGCGCAAACCGTGCCGGACGGTTATCATCTGGTCTGGTCGGATGAGTTCAGCAAGGGCGGCGCGCCCGACCCGGCCAAATGGGGCTATCAGACTCAGCGCAACCGCGATGGCTGGTGGAACAAGGAGCTGGAATATTATTCCGCCCATCGCCTTGAGAACGCCCGCGTCGCGCACGGCGACCTGATCATCGAGGCCCGCCACGAATCCCTGACCGGCCAGCGCGACTATGGCGGCCAGAAATATTCGTCGGCGCGGCTGACCACCAATGGCAAGGCAAGCTGGACCTATGGATTTTTCGATGTGCGCGCCAAACTGCCCTGCGGCGTCGGCCAGTGGCCCGCCATCTGGCTGATCGGCGGCTGGCACTGGCCGCAGCAGGGCGAGATCGACATCATGGAAGAGGTCGGCTTCGAGCCCACCACCGTCTATGGCACCCTGCATTCAACGCACACGGTCGAGGACGAGGTGCATCAGGGCGGCCATACCGAGGTCGCTGATCTGTGCCGCGCCTTTCATGATTATCAGGCGGAATGGACGGCGGATCACATCACCTTTCTGGTCGATAACAAGCCCTATTACCGTCTCGATAAACCCGCCGGTGCCGATGCACGCACCTGGCCGTTCGATCAGCCGGAATATATGATCCTCAATGTGGCGGTGGGCGGCACCTGGGGCGGGCGTCAGGGTGTCGATGACACGGCGTTTCCGGCGCAGATGCAGATTGACTATGTGCGGGTGTACCAAAAATAATCCCGGCTGGGGTCTGCGGCCCTTGACGCAGACAGCCTGACCGGTTCAACTGAAACCATGCCTTCCGATACGCCGCCTACGGACGAATATCCGCTTTTCGACCTGCATAGGGGCTTAGGCCCTCTGGTCATCGCGGCTCCGCATGTCGGCACCCATATTCCGCCCGCCATCGCTGTTCAGATGAACGCCACCGGCCATAGCGTCGGCGAAACCGATTTCCACGTCCACCGCCTGTTCGATTTCGCGCCTGAGTTTGACGCCACCACACTCTTCGCCACCCATTCACGCTATGTCATCGACCTCAATCGCCCGCCCGATGACGCCAGCCTCTATCCCGGCAGGTTCGAGACGGGCCTGTGTCCGTTAAGCGATTTCGACCTGCATCCGATCTACCTGCCGGGTCACGAACCCGATGACGCCGAAATACGCCATCGTCGCACCCGTTACTGGCAACCCTATCACGATGCTCTGCGCAGCGCCCTTGATGCCGCCAGGGCGCGCCACGGTTACGCCCTGCTGATCGATGCCCATTCGATCCGCCCGGAAATCCCCAATCTGTTCGCAGGCCACCTGCCCGATCTCAATTTCGGCACGAACTCGGGCCGCACCCTACCGCCGCGCCTGCAAGAGGCCCTGAGCAACTGGTGCCTTCATGAAACACGCTGGAGCCATGTGCTGGACGGGCGTTTCACCGGCGGCTACACCACCCGCCATTATGGGCAACCGCAGGATGATATTTATGCCCTGCAAATCGAAATAGTTCAGTCCACTTATCTGGACTTGGCCACACCCCACCTGTATGAAGCAGGCCTTGCCAGCCCCTTGAGTTCTGCCTTGCGCACGCTGGTGGCGGCCTTGTTTTAGAGCGTTTCCCCAAAAAGTGGTTCCACTTTTTGGATAAGGAAGAGCTATAAAACAAAGACTTAGCCCTGTAGAAGAGGTCTGAACATGTCAACATCCCGCGGTCATATCATCGATGGTGCCGGTTACGCCGCCCGTCTGCGCGAGCGCCTGAAAGCGCACGTCGCCGATCTGAAAGCCGCGCACGGCCTCGTGCCCTGCCTGGTGGTGGTCATCGTTGGTGAAGACCCGGCCAGTCAGGTCTATGTCAGAAACAAGGGCGAACAGACCCAGGCCATCGGCATGGAATCGCGCACCATCAAACTGCCCGACACCACCTCCGAAGACGAATTGCTGACCCTGATTGCCGAACTGAACCACGAACAGGCGGTCAATGGCATCCTGGTGCAATTGCCGCTGCCCAAGCATATGTCATCGCTGAAGGTGATCGACGCTATCGACCCCGACAAGGATGTCGATGGTTTCCACGTCTCCAATGCCGGTAAGCTGGCCGTCGGGCTGGACGGCATCGTGCCCTGCACGCCGCTGGGCTCGCTGATGCTCCTCAAAGACGCCATGACGACCTATGGCGACAGCTTCGCGGGCAAGACTGCCGTCATCGTCGGGCGCTCCAATATTGTCGGCAAGCCGATGGCGCAGCTTTTGCTGGCACAGGACTGCACGGTCACCATCGCCCACTCCAAAACGCGCGATCTGGCTTCGGTCTGCCGCAGCGCCGATATTCTGGTCGCCGCCGTTGGCCGTCCGAACTTCGTGCAGGGCGACTGGGTGAAGGACGGAGCCTATGTCATTGATGTCGGCATCAACCGAATCACGGTCGATACAGCCGAAGGCCCGAAGAACAAGCTGGTCGGCGATGTCGATTTCGAGGCGGCCAAGGCCCATGCCCTGGCCATCACGCCGGTGCCGAAGGGCGTCGGCCCCATGACCATCGCCTGCCTGCTCAACAATACGATCAAGGCCTTCTGTTTGCAGAATAATCTGCCCGTGCCGGAAGGCGTTTGAGCAAATCGTTCCCACCGCCGCCACTCGTACCGTTCTGCCAACACTTCCCTATACCTCCCCAGTTCACTGGGGAGGGGGACCGCGAGCGTAGCGACGTGGTGGTGGGGGGCTTACTTTTTAGGATCCATCCATGTCCAACGGCATTGTCATTATCGGCGCGGGTCATGCGGGCGGCGCAGCAGCGGGGGCTTTGCGTCAATATGGCTATGACGCCCCCATCACGCTGATCGGCGCGGAACCCTACCTGCCCTATCAGCGCCCGCCGCTTTCCAAGGCATGGCTGAAAGGCGAGGCCGGACTCGATGATCTGTATTTGCGCGGCGACAGCTTTTATGACGATCAGCAGATCACAACGCGGCTCGGCTTACAGGTCGTGGCCATCGACCGGTCAGCCCAAACCGTCCGTCTCACCAGCGGCGAAACCCTGCCCTACGACCACCTGATCATCGCCACCGGTTCGCGCGCCCGCCCCTATCCGGCCAGCGGCGCTGACAGGGTGCCGCACCACACCCTGCGCACGCTCGATGACGCCGAGGCGCTGAAAAACGCCCTGCGCCCCGGTCATCATATAGGGCTGATCGGCGCGGGCTATGTCGGGCTCGAAGTGGCGGCGTCGGCGCGTCATCTCGGCTGCGACGTGACGATTTTTGAGAAGGAACCGCGTATTCTGGCGCGCGTCGCCTCCGCCGAACTGTCGGCCTTTTTCAGCGAGATGCACCAGGGCCGCGGCGCGAACCTGATTACCGGTTGCGCTATTGCAGGCTTATGTCTTGGCGGGGGCGATCAGAAGATTGTCCATATGGCGGACGGCACCGAACACGCTTTCGACCTGCTGCTGGTCGGCATCGGCGCGCTGGCCAATGACGACCTAGCGCGGGCAGAGGGGCTTGAGGTCGATAATGGCATTGTGGTCGATCACGAGGCGCGCACATCCGATCCGGCCATTTTCGCCATCGGCGATGTCACCTCACGCACCCTGCCCTTTTATGATGGCCGTTTCCGGCTGGAAAGCGTGCCCAATGCGCTGGAGCAGGCCAAGCAGGCGGCGGCGGCCATCACCGGCCATAAACCGCCCGTGGTCGAGACGCCGTGGTTCTGGTCGGATCAGTATGAGTTCAAACTGCAAATCGCCGGACTGCTCAGGCCCGATACGCGCGCCATTGTGCGCGGCGATCCGGCGACGGGGGCTTTCAGCGTCTATCATCTCGATGCGCAAAACCGCCTGCGCACCGCCGAATGCGTCAGCCGCCCCGCCGATTTCATGGCCGCCAAGCTGCTGATCGCGCGTGGCCCGGCGCTTGACGAAGCCGTGGTCGCCGATGGCGATGCGCCGCTCAAGCCCTATCTCAATGCGCCCGCCGCCTGAGCGTCGATCTTATTGTCGCAACGCACAATTTTGACATGACATTGCGCGATAATTGCGGTTAGCTTCAAAACACCTGCCTCCGCTGACTGAGGATAACATGGCCGAAACTTCTACCCCCAAAGTCTATCCCGACGCCAAAACCGCCCTGGCTGGCCTTGCCTTTGACGGCATGACCGTCATGTCCGGCGGCTTTGGCCTGTGCGGCATCCCGGAAAACCTGATCGCGGCCTTACGCGATTCGGGCGTGAAGGGACTGACGGTGATTTCCAACAATGCCGGAGTCGATGGTTTCGGCCTCGGCCAGTTGCTGGAAACGCGCCAGATCAAAAAGATGATCTCGTCTTATGTCGGTGAAAACAAAGAGTTCGAGCGGCAATATCTGGCGGGCGAACTGGAGCTGGAATTCAATCCGCAGGGTACGCTGGCCGAACGCATCCGGGCGGGCGGCGCGGGCATTCCCGGCTTTTATACCGCCACCGGCGTCGGCACCATCGTGGCCGATGGCAAGGAGCTGAAGGATTTTGGTGGCCGTACCTATGTGCTGGAAACCGGACTGGTGGCCGATCTGGCCATTATCAAGGCCTGGAAAGGCGATGCACGCGGCAATCTGATCTTCCGCGAAACGGCGCGTAATTTCAATCCGATGATGGCGACGGCGGGCAAGATCACCATTGCCGAGGTCGAAGAGATCGTGCCGGTCGGCAGCCTCGATCCCGATCATATCCACACGCCCGGCATCTATGTTGATCGCATCGTGCAGGGCACATTCGAGAAGCGGATCGAACAGCGCACCGTGCGCGAGCGCTCAAGCAGCGCAGCGGTAGCGCACTCAAATGGGGAAGGAGCTTAATATGCCTTGGACAAGAGACGATCTCGCCAAGCGTGCGGCAAAAGAGCTTCAGGACGGCTTCTATGTCAATCTCGGCATCGGCATCCCCACCCTGGTGGCCAATCACATCCCCGAAGGCATGACCGTCACCTTCCAGTCGGAAAACGGCATGTTGGGCATGGGGCCGTTTCCCTACGAAGACGAGATCGACGCCGACCTGATCAACGCCGGCAAGCAGACCGTCACCGCCCTGCCGGAAACTTCCTTCTTCTCGTCGGCTGATTCGTTCGCCATGATTCGCGGTGGTCATATCAACCTGACCATCTTAGGCGCGATGGAGGTGGCCGAAAACGGCGACATCGCCAACTGGATGATCCCCGGCAAGCTGGTCAAGGGCATGGGCGGGGCGATGGATCTGGTGGCCGGTGTGCGGCGCGTCGTGGTGGTGATGGAACACGCCAATA
Organism: Asticcacaulis sp. EMRT-3; assembly: GCF_030027245.1. NCBI lineage: Bacteria > Pseudomonadati > Pseudomonadota > Alphaproteobacteria > Caulobacterales > Caulobacteraceae > Asticcacaulis > Asticcacaulis carbonis. The sequence continues at coordinate 620,541 of NZ_JASERT010000001.1, read as the reverse complement.
AGCTGGGCGAATCGAAGGTGCTGAAGGCCTGCACCCTGCCGCTGACCGGCACGCGCGTGGTGGATGTGATCATCTCGACGCTCGGCGTTTTCGAGGTCAAGCCTGATGGTTCGGGCCTGATCCTCACCGAACTGGCGCCAGATGTGACGCTTGAAGAGATCGCCGCCAAGACCGAAGCCGCCTATGAGGTGGCGCTGAAGGGATAGGGTTCGCAAGTCAGAACCCCCACCACCACGCCTTCGGCGCGGTCCCCCTCCCCGACAAGTCGGGGAGGTATAGATTGAGGAAGACCTTTTTCTTATACCTCCCCATCTTCGATGGGGAGGGGGACCATCAAGCGCAGCGCAGATGGTGGTGGGGGTTCTTGCTTTAAAACTCAGCCGATATGGCTCAGCCCACCCATATAGGGTTGCAGCACGGCGGGAATGGCGATGCGCCCGCCCTCGTCCTGGTAGTTTTCCATGATCGCCACCAAGGTGCGGCCCACGGCCAGGCCCGACCCATTGAGCGTATGGAGAAAGCGCCCCTTCACCTTATACCTCCCCATCTTCGATGGGGAGGGGGACCATCAAGCGCAGCGCAGATGGTGGTGGGGGTTCTTGCTTTAAAACTCAGCCGATATGGCTCAGCCCACCCATATAGGGTTGAAGCACGGTGGGGATAGCGATGCGCCCGCCCTCGTCCTGATAATTTTCCATGATGGCCACCAGGGTGCGGCCCACGGCCAGCCCCGACCCATTGAGCGTATGGAGAAAGCGCCCCTTCACCTTATACCTCCCCATCTTCGATGGGGAGGGGGACCATTAAGCGCAGCGCAGATGGTGGTGGGGGTTCTTGCTTTCAAAACTCAGCCGATATGGCTCAACCCGCCCATATAGGGTTGCAGCACGGCGGGGATAGCGATGCGCCCGCCCTCGTCCTGATAGTTTTCCATGATGGCCACCAAAGTGCGTCCCACGGCCAGCCCCGACCCATTGAGCGTATGGAGAAAGCGCCCCTTCACCTTATACCTCCCCATCTTCGATGGGGAGGGGGACCATCAAGCGCAGCGCAGATGGTGGTGGGGGTTCTTGCTTTCAAAACTCAGCCGATATGGCTCAACCCGCCCATATAGGGTTGCAGCACGGTGGGGATAGCGATGCGTCCGCCCTCGTCCTGATAATTTTCCATGATCGCCACCAGGGTGCGCCCCACGGCCAGGCCCGAACCATTGAGCGTATGGAGAAAGCGCGTGCCCTTTTCGCCGGATTTACGGATGCGGGCATCCATGCGGCGGGCCTGAAAATCCCCGCAGTTCGAGCAGCTTGATATCTCGCGGTAGGTATTCTGCGACGGCAACCACACTTCGAGATCATAGGTCTTCTTCGCGCCGAAACCCATATCGCCGGTGCAGAGCAGCATGGTGCGGAACGACAGATCGAGCTTTTTCAGGATGTTTTCGGCGCAGTTGGTCATGCGCTCATGCTCCTCGCCCGATTGCTCCGGCGTGGTGATCGAGACGAGTTCGACCTTCTGGAACTGGTGCTGACGGATCATCCCCTTGGTGTCGCGGCCTGCTGATCCGGCCTCGGCGCGGAAACAGTTGGTCAGGGCCGTCAGACGCAGGGGCAGTTCCTCCTCGGCGGTGATGGCTTCGCGGACAAGATTGGTTAGGGATACTTCGGCGGTGGGGATGAGGTAATAACGATTAGAAACCCTTTCCGCCAGTTTATCTTTTTGCATTGCGGTAGTAAATTCTTGAGCAATTACATTAAGATTCGTTATTTTATCATACCTATCAATAAAATTTATTACTTCCAATTTATCCAATGAAAACTTAATTTGGCCATTTAGATACGAACGTAGATCTTCATTGCGAGCAACATCTAGTTTTTCACCTTTAGTCTTGAACAAATCCTCTTCAAACTTCGGCAGTTGCCCAGTGCCAAACAGCGCGTGATCACGCACCAGCACCGGCGGATTGACCTCCAGATAGCCATGCTCGGTCGTCTGAACATCGAGCATAAACTGGCCGATGGCGCGCTCCAGTCGCGCCAATTGCCCCTTCAGCACCACAAAGCGCGCGCCCGACATTTTCGCCGCCGCTTCGAAATCCATCATCGACCCCAGCGGGCCTTTCAGCGCCTCGCCAAGATCGGCGTGATCCCTGGCCGCAAAGCTGAGCTTCACCGGCGCACCATGCTTGCGCACCTCGACATTCTCATGCTCATCGGCCCCGACCGGCACCTCATCGAACGGCAGGTTCGGCAAGGCAGCCAGATGGTCGCGCAAGGCTTCGGTCTTGGCGCGTTCAGTCTCCTGCGCCTCGGCAATTGCAACTTTCAGCCCTTCGACCTCGGCCATCAGGGCGGCGGCCCGCGCCTCGTCCTTTTGCGCCTTGGCCTGACCGATCTGGGCTGAAATTCGCTTCAGCTCTCCTTGCGCCGTCTGGAAGGCCGTCTGGGCGGCGCGCAGTTCACCATCGAGGCTGACGGCCAGATGCACATCCTTGGCGGCAGAGTCGCGTCCGCGCCGCGTCCAGCCCTCGATGAACATGTCCGGATTTTCGCGCAGAGCTTTAATATCGTGCATGGTGTCAGCCTTGAGATGAAGTCAGAGGTTTGCCCCTCCCACCGCTTCGCGGTCCCCCCTCCCCGCTGCGCAGGGAGGGATGTTGCTTTATACGTATTGCGTGGTTTCAGGCAAGGCTCAGGCCTTGCGGTGGCGTCTGTTAAATTCCACCAGTTTCACGCACAGGATCGACACCTCGTAGAGCAGGATGATCGGCACCGACAGCAGACATTGCGAGATGGGATCGGGCGGGGTGACGATGGCGGCCACCACCACGATGCACAGGATGGCATAACGGCGGAACGAACCGAGCATTTTCGACGTGACCATGCCGGTCATACCCAGCAGGGTAATGACGATCGGCAACTGGAAACAGAGGCCGAAGGCGATCATCAGGGTTTCGACCAGTTCGAGAAATTCCGACACCTTGGGCATGAACTGCACGGTGACGCCGGTATTGCTCATGATCTGCTGGTTAAGCGAGAACCACAGAACCATCGGCAGGATGGCGAAATAGACAAGGCACATGCCCATGACGAACAGAACGGGCGCGGCGAACAGGAACGGCAAAAAAGCCATACGTTCGCGTTTGTAGAGGCCGGGGGCAACAAAGCGATACACCTGCCAGGCCAGCACCGGAAAACTGACGATCACGCCGCCGAACATGGCGATGCGCAAATTGGTGAAGAACACCTCCATCGGTGCAGTGGCGATCAGCGGAATATCCTTGACCTGCGCTACGTGCTTCAGGCCGGTCAGCACAAAAATCAGGTCGAACGGTCCGCCCTTATGGCCGCCCTGCTGCTCCTGATACAGGGCCGAGGCCACGGCCAGCGGATGCACCAGAAACTGCATGATGTGGTTATGGAAGGCGTAGCAGCCGATGACGCAGACGAAAAACGCCGCCACCATCTTGATCAGGCGCGACCGCAGCTCGATCAGGTGATCCATCAAAGGAGCGCGCGACGATTCGATTTCCACCTCGTCCGGATGAGGCAGAACCGGACTGATCAGCTCGCGCTTGCCGGAATCCTCGACCGTTTGCGGCAGGGTAATGTCCTCGCTCATGCCTTGGCCTTCGGTTTACGCGGGGCGCGCGGCTTTTTTGGCGCGCTCAGCGTGGGTTCGGACGTGGCGGGTGTGGCTTTCACGGCGCGTTTGCGCGGTGCTTTTACGGTGGCTGGGGCAGGCTCAGCAACCTTATTGGTTCTGGTTTTGGCGCCTGAGCGCGGCGGCAGGCCTTCGAGTTGCGGATTGACCGGCTCGGCGGGCGCTAGATCGGCCAAAGACTCTGAGAAAATCGGCGTGGTGGGGATAGGCGCGGCAGGCGCAGGCGTGAAACTGCCGGCTGCGGGCGCATTGATGTCGGTTTCGATGGCGCGCATCTGGCTGTTGATGTCGCTGACGATGGAGGGCTGCGACGTATTGGCGCGCAGGGCATCGACTTCTTTACGCAACTCATCCAGCTCGCTCTGGCGGGCCATGTCTTCAAAAGATGTGCGGAATTCGTCGGCCATGCGCCGCATCTTGCCGACAAACCGGCCTAACTGACGCAATAGCTTGGGCAGGTCTTTCGGCCCGACCACGATCAGAGCCACAACAGCTATGACGACGAGCTCACCGCCCCCGATACCGGGCACCATGATCGAACGCTTTCTATCTTGAAATCGGGCTTGAAATCAGGGCGTTAAGCCAAAACCACGATCAGGCCTTGGGCTCGTCGGCGTCCTTCTTGGCTTTCTTGTCGTCCTCAGGCTCATCCTTCAGGCCGTCTTTGAAAGCCTTGATGCCCTTGGCCGCGTCGCCCATAATGTGGGAAATCTTGCCGCCGCCGCCGAACAGCAGCAGGGCCACGACCGCCACAAGCAGAATGTGCCAGATGCTCAATCCACCTGAAAACATGATACGTCTCCTTTGCGCCTGCATCAGGTCAAGCCTGCACGGCGCTCACTAAACAACAGCCCGATGAGGGCTTATCACTTCCTTATAGGCTTATCTGCCCAAGTCAGGAAAGCCTTTTTGCATCAAATTACGGCGATCTCAGGTTTTATTGTCAAAGAAATCCTGCGCGAACTCGACCTCATCCATGTCCTCCAGCAGCGAAGGCTCGCCGTCGGCAGACTGCCCCTGCCCCGGATCGGGCACCAGAAAATCAGCCGGTACATTGAGATCGAGCAGGCCCGCCGCGCGCATTTCGGCCATGCCCGGCAGGTCGGACAAGGACGGCAGCGAGAACTGTTCAAGGAAGGTGTCGGTCGTACCGTAGGTGACGGGCCGACCCGGCGAACGCCTGCGTCCGCGTAATTTGATCAGGTTCATTTCATGCAGCACATCGAGCGTGCCGCGCGACAGCCCCACCCCGCGCACGGCCTCAATCTCGGCGCGCGTCACCGGCTGGTGATAGGCGATGATGGCCAGGGTTTCGAGCGCAGCCTTGGAAAGCCTGCGCGGCTCCTCGCGCTCCTCGACCATCAGATAGGCCATATCCGGCGCGGTGCGGAACTGCCAGCGGTCATTGATGATTTCCAGCGTCACACCGCGTCCCGCATAGCGGGTGCGCAAGGCCGCCAGCGCCTTGCCGGCGTCCGCACCTTCCGGCAGGCGGTAGGCCAGTTCGGCCACCGACAAGGGCCCGGCGGCGGCGAACAACAGGGCCTCGATGGCGCGTTCCGTTTCCTCAGGCGTCATGCCCGGCTCCCGCGTTCAGAATCGGCTGGCGCTTACGCATATACAGGGTTTCAAACGTCGCCAGTTGCTGAAGCTGCAAATGGCCCTCCTTGGCCAGTTCGAGCGAGGCCGACAGGGTGGAGGCCAGATAGGAGACGCGCCTTGGCCCGGCTTCGGTTTGCGGCTCCGGGGCCACATCGTCGAGCGCCGTCCAGTTGCTGAGATTCGGCAGGCGGGCGCGCAGGTGATCGCGCGCGTCTTCGAGCGAATAGGCCTCGATGCGCCGCGTTGGATCATAATGGCGATCCAGTTCGCGGCGGCGCTGCGTCACATAGGCGCTCATCAGATCGAACACATTGGCCTCAATGCGTGAGGATGGCAGAACCAGCCTTGCCTCCGGGTCGCCGCGCGCGAACATATCGCGCTTCAGTTGCGGCCGCGAGGTCAGGGCCTCGACTGCCTTGCGCATGGCTTCAAGCTTTTTCAGGCGATAAGCCAGGGCCTGGGCCAGTTCTTCCGGCTGCGGCTCATTGGTTTGCTGGCGCTCGGTCTTGGGCAGCAGCAAGCGTGATTTCAGATAGGCCAGCCATGAGGCCATGACCAGATAATCGGCGGCCAGCGAAAAGCGCAGGCGGCGCGCCTCCTGAATAAAGGCCAGATATTGCTCGGCCAGACGGGTGATCGAAATGCGCAGCAAATCCACCTTTTGCTGACGCGCCAGAGCCAGCAGAACATGCAGCGGCCCTTCATAGCCATCGAGATCGAGCACAAGAGTTTCATCGGCGGCAATGTCTTCGGGAATGTCCGGGCCGGGGGCCTCGAAATCGAGCCGTCTTTGCAGGACGTCGTGCTCCAGCCCCGCCATGTCGCGCTCGCCGGGGCGGCTCACGGCACAACTACCTTTGTATGGCCTTCGGTGGGATCGGCGCGCAACTCCGCCTTGCCGCCCACAGCCGCCTCGAAACGCGCCCGCGCCGCCGCCACATCAAGCGGTTCGGGCATGGCCAGCAGACGGTTCATCGCCGCCTCGAAACGTCGCAGCGCCGCGCCTTTCAGCTTCGGCGTTTCGGTCACAACCTCGCGCATCTGCTCCATCTGGCCATTGCAATGCAAAAGCACATCGCACCCGGCCCTCAGGGTCTGGCGGGCGCGTTTGCGCAGATCGCCCGACAGCGCGTTCATCGACAGATCATCGCACATGATCAGGCCATCAAAGCCAATGATCTCACGGATCAGCTTCAGGCAGGCTTTTGACGTGGTGGCCGGATTCTTGCGGTCGATGGCCGTGTAGAGAACATGGGCGGTCATGGCCAGCGGCATGTCGGCATGGACGCGGAACGGATAGAAATCGACGGCCATTAGTTCATCAAGCGACGTATCGACCACCGGCAGGGCCGTATGGGAATCGGCTCCGGCACGGCCATGACCGGGAATATGCTTGATGACCGGCAGAACGCCCCCCGCCAGCAGGCCTTCGCAGGCGGCGCGCCCCATCACGGCCACATCGCGCGCCGTCCGCCCATAGGCGCGGTCGCCGATAATGTCATGCGCGCCCGGTTGCGGCACGTCGAGCACAGGCGCGCAATCGACATTGATGCCGAGTGCAAAAAGATCGTGCGCCATCAGACGCGCGCCCAGCCGCACCAGTTCGCGCTCTGCATCCTGTGTCGCGCACACCTCGGCAAAGCGCGCGGCGGGCGGATAGTCGGGCCAGTACGGCGGGCGCAGGCGGCGGACGCGACCGCCCTCCTGATCGATCAGGATCAGCGGCGCATGTTCGACTAAAGATTTCAGGGCCGCGACGAGCGCCGCCACCTGCCCCGGCGTTTCGATATTACGGCGAAACAGGATAAAGCCCAAAGGCTGGGTTTCGGCGAAAAACGCCTCTTCCGCCTTCGTCAGCTCCGGCCCGGCCAGCCCCAGGATGCACGCCCTGACCAAGGTTTTACGCTCCTAGCGAATAATGCAATCGCGGCCATTGGCCTTGAGCGCCGCGCAAAAGGCTTTTGCCTTCTCAGGCGTCAGACCGGTAAAGGTCGTGCGGTAGAAGGTGCCGTTGGCGGTCTGAACCTTCTCGACCCGCTTGCCCGCGCCGCCGACGAACAGGCCATAGCTGGAAGCGACACGCGCATATTCGGCATTGGCCGTATCAGTGGAATCATAAGCCCCGATCTGCACGGCGGCTCCGCCTGAGGCGGCGACAGGTTTGGCAGCGACAGGTTTGGCAGCGGCAGGTTTGGCAGCGGCGGGGGCCGCCACGGCCGGCTTGACCACCGGTTTTGCTACGGGCGCGCCGGGTACGGGCGTGTTATCGACCGGCGCGGCGGGCTGAGACACGACCTGCGATGAGGCCTGAGCGGGCGCAGCGGCAGCCACGGCGGAATTACCGGCCTGCGAGGGCAGCGGCCCGCTGATCGGCGCAGCGGTCGGCGGGGCCAGGTCGCGCGCCACGGGCGCTTCGGCGCTCGGCGCGAAAATGGGCTGGCCCGTCTCATCAAGGCTCGTGTCGGAATCGGAAAGCGGCTGGGCGTCCTGAACCTGAGCATCCTTCATATTGGCAATGGAATCACCCACAACCGGCGCCAGCTTGCCATGCTTGTTCAGGCCGGAATTATAGAGCAGCACCACAATCAGCAGCAAGACGACCAGACAGATGCCGCTGATGATCAGCGTCACCGGAGCCTGATCGCGCGAGACGGGGCGGCGCGATTCGTAGCTCAGATGATCCTCGGTCGGGGGCGAATAGGTGCCGCGATCCTCGTCAGACATGTCGTATATTCCCTGGTGCAGAAAGCCGCCAAACCGCAGCAATAGACGCTGATTCGCCCTTCAGCGTCCTGCATCTTCAGCTTTACCTACAGTGTGGCAGACGATTTTGACAGCCCTGTGTCCAAAAATGTTCATCGGCGAGATGGGATATTTTCGTCCTGTCATGTCTTGCACATATGGTTTCGTATGCCCAGATTTCGACCTGTAAGGACAACACCATGCACACGGACGATCAGCAACTATCATCACCCGGCGGGCGGTTCGAACTGAGCGAAGACGGCCACACGGCCTTTGCCGATTATCGCCTTGATGGCGCAACACTTTATATCGATTATGTCGAGGCCCCGCCCGCATTGCGCGGCACCGGCGCCGCCGGACGGCTGATGGCGGATCTGATGCAGAGAGCCCGCGCCGAGGATCTGAAAGTAGTACCGATCTGCGACTATGCGGCGGTGTGGATCAAACGGCATCCGGCCTAAATCACTAAAGCCGAACCATTGCAGCGCAGGCCATTGACCTGCACATCGGCCTCACCCAGCCCCAGGCCCAATGTGTCGAGCAGGCCGTTGAGCACACCATCGAGCGGCGGCCCCACCGGCGTCAGCAGCCCCCCCACAGCCGAGGTGACACCGCCGAGATTAAGCCCCAGCCCCGCCACGCTGACATTGATCTGCGTCTGTTGCAGCAGGGAGGTGGTCAGGCCCTGCACCAGATCATCGGTCTTGACCGTATGCAGGGTCTGGTTGGCAATATCGGCGGCATTGAAGCGGACGTTCTGCCAGGTGACGCCGCCCAGACTGATCTGAGCGCGTGCCGTGGCCCTGATCAGCGGCAGGCCCAGCACGGTGGCGGTGGAAACGGTGAGCGGTGTTTTGAAATCGTTGAGCTGGCTGGTATCGATGTCGCCAATGGCCGCCTGACCGATGCTGGGACTGACCAGCAGATTGACGCTGTGGCCTGAGGCATCGCACGAAATGGCCGACAGCTTCGCCTGCGCCGAGGCCAGTTCGACATAGACCGGCAAACGCACGCCCGTCACGCCCAGCGGTTTCAGCAACGCATTATTGGCCGCTACAGACGCCTCGATATAGAGCCTTGCCTGCGCCGTGCGGATAATCGGATCGCCGCTGCGCGTCACGGTCAGCCAGGGCGAATGGTTGGGCCGCTCGCCGATCGCCAGCCATACCTTCACCCCGGCCAGTGACGGCACCTGCGCCGACAGATCAAGCTGCACCTGACGGTCGGCATTGGCCAGTTCGAGCAGGGCATTGACCAGCGCCATGCTGCTGACATGGATGGCGGAATCGACACCGCCCACTATATGATCCTGATCACCATAGACGCCGGTATCGATCAGGTCGCCGAGGCGGATCTTGGTGTTGCGAACGGCACTGTTGGCCAGCACGGTCAGCGGCGCTTTCAGGCTGGGATTATTCTGTATGTCGCTCTGGCCGATCAGCACATCGAGCGCATCGCCGACGCTGATCTGACTGTTGAGCGTGTCGCTGAAACTGGCGGCGGTCAGGTTCGCTTTGGTGTGCAGGGCCTGTACGTAGCTGAGCAGATCGACCTTTGCGCCGACCAGAGCATTATAATCCATGACGCTCAGGCTGATCTGGCTGCCGGTCAGGCCGCTTAACAGCGCATTGGCCACGCCGCCGTTCAGCGAGACCAGCCGACTGCCGATGCTGAAGGCGGCCATCTGCACGTTCGACGCCGTGGCCGTGCGCGATATGGCCACGGGGCTGTTGCGCCATATGCGCCCGAAAAACAGGTCGGCGTGATCGGTCAGCACGACGCGGGCGGCGTTACTGGCACTGTCACCTGACGCACCCGCTTTGAAGCGCGAGGCCGGGTCGCTGCCGGAAGCCGGATCATAGACGCCGGTTTGCGTCTGGACACTGACCGCATCGCTTTCATTGGCCGCCACCACCGCCTGCGCCGCCGCATCGGCATGGTCGAGATGCGCCGCCGCCGACAAGGCCGCCAGATCGGCCGTGCCCTGCAACTGGCGGCTTTTCAGATACAGATAGCCGGTATCGACCGCCAGCGCGGCAAAGCTGATGATGACCGTCATCATCAAGGCCATAGTTATAGCGACAGCGCCGCGATCATCCTGGCGAAAGCGTAGTAAGAACAGATACATGACGCTTCCTTTGGGAAAGCTTGCATTTATAAAAAAAGACCGCCTGCGATGGGGCCAGCGCAGGCGGTCAGTAGCCGCCCCGGACGATGGATGCGGTGCGGGTCAGGGAATGCGGCAGGCCCGGTGCCATCGGCATCAGTTCGAAACTGTCGCCTTGCGGTGTGTAGGTCAGGCTGACCACGATGATTTGCGCGCCTTCATCGATGGACAGGCTCGTCTGCCCGCCCGCCAGAATGGCATAGCTGGTCATGTCGCTGTTGATGGATTGCTGCGCCAGTTCCAGGCGCTCATCGGCGGTCGTGCCGGAAATGGCGACGCGGGCGGCGTCATTGACCGTCTGCTGCACGGCGTGGGCCGAGGCGAAATAGCCGCCATAATCGATAATCCCTCCCACCATCATGATAAGGATCGGTGCGATCAGCGCGAACTCCAGCGCCGTCGCCCCGGTGCGATTTCGCTGAAAGCCTGATAAATAGGCAGACAGGTCTGGCATTTTGCGACCCCAAACAGAAACTCCATCTAAGGTTGCATCAAATGCGTTTATAAACCTATAACGATTTATTGGGTTGCATAAATCTCAAGGTTGTATTTTGGGATTGGTAGGCGAGGAGGGACTCGAACCCCCAACCAGACCGTTATGAGCGGTCGGCTCTAACCATTGAGCTACTCGCCCCCGAATATGGGAGAGGCGCGTGCTAACACGGCTTTCGTCAAACCGCAATGCGCACAAAGCCACCGAGGCATTTGTCCACAGGGGCGTGCCTCAAAAACGTTCAGCCGGGGTTCATCGCACCTATATATTATCACCACCAGCAACTCTCCGTCGAAAGGCCCCCACCATGTCCGCTTCCCGCTTGCTGAAACCCGCCCTGATAGGTCTGCTTATGGCTGCCGCGCCGCTCACGGCCCTGCCTGCCTTCGCGCAAACTGCTGCCAGCCAGCCCATGCCGACCACATTGCGCCTGACCGCTACGGGTGAGGAAAGCGCCGCCCCCGATATGGCCACGGTTACTTTCGCCGTGGTGACGCAAGGCGCCACCGCGTCGTCTGCCATGCAGGATAATAATGTCCGCATGAATGCTGTGATGGCCGCCCTGAAAAAGGCCGGGATCGAGGCGCGCGACATCCAGACATCAAGCCTCAATCTCAATCCGCAATATGACTATAAGGACGGTCAGGCCCCGAAACTGACCGGCTATCAGGCGCAGGATCAGATCACGGTGCGCGTCAATGACACGGCCCGCACCGGCCCGGTGGTCGATGCGGTGATCGGTGCCGGCATCAACCAGATCAACAGCATCGATTTCGGTCTGAAGGACGACAGCGTCCTCCGCGATCAGGCGCGTAAAGACGCCGTGGCCAATCTGCGCCAGCGCGCCCAACTCTATGCCGACGCCACCGGCATGAAACTCGGCCGCCTGCTGACGCTCGAAGAAGGCTCCACCAGCACTATCACCCCGCCGCGCCCGATGATGATGATGAAGGCGGCATCCGATTCCACCCCCGTGGCTTCGGGAGAATTGCAACTGAGCGTGCAGGTTTCGGCGACCTATGAGCTGCAATAGCCCCCTTGCCGGGATGGGAGGATCGGCCTAATCAGGCGGGATGAGCAAATTGCCCCCCGCCGCCATCACCCCGCTGTTCGTCACCGAGCTTTACAGCGCCCGTCTGAGTGCACGACCCGACTTCGCCATCTGGCTGGAGGATCTCGATGATACCTGCCGCGCCTTCGCCGATGAGGACGAGGCCGGACAGACCTGGTCGCAGACCAAGGGCTATCTCGGCTATACCTCCTATGCCTCCCTGCCCGATCTTCCGGCGCGCGCCAGTGTTTTTTCCGACCTGAAGACCCTGCTCGACGCCCACGTCGCCGCCTTTGCCGATACGCTCGATTTCGATCTCGGCGGTGAGAAGCTGAAGCTCGATTCGATGTGGATCAATATTCTCGAACCGATGGGCCACCATTCCGGCCATATCCACCCGCGCAGCATCCTGTCCGGCACATTTTACGTGCATGTGCCCGATGGGGCCAGCGCCCTGCGTCTCGAAGACCCGCGCCTGCCGATGATGATGAACGCGCCTCTGCGCAAACCGGGCCGTCCCGAACACCAGAGCTTTGTGCCTGTCCAGCCTCAGACCGGCGACCTTCTGATGTGGGAAAGCTGGCTGCGCCATGAGGTGCCGATCAATATGAGCGAAGATGTGCGCATTTCGGTGAGCTTCAACTATGGCTAAACCCGTCAGAACCGCTCTGATCGGTTATGGCTATGCCGGCAAGGTGATCCACGCGCCGCTGATCCGCGCCGTGCCGGGGCTGGAACTGACGCTGATCGGCTCATCACGGCCCGATAATGTGCGCGCCGATCTGCCCGATATAAGGGTGAACAGCGATTACAGCCGCGCCGTCGCCGATCCCGACATCGAACTGGTGGTCATCGCCACCCCCAATGACAGTCATGCGCCGCTGGCCCACGAAGCGCTCGATGCGGGCAAGCATGTGGTGATCGACAAACCGTTCGCCCTGTCGGTGGCCGAAGGCGAATCGCTGATCCGTCATGCAGAACGGGTCGGGCGGCACCTGTCGGTTTTTCATTGCCGCCGCTGGGATTCCAATCACCTGACCTTTCAGGCGCTGCTGCCGCGCTTCGGCGATCTGTATCAGGTCATCATCCGCTTTGATCGCTGGCGGCCGCAGGTGCGCGACCGCTGGCGCGAACGCGAAGGCCCCGGCTCCGGCATCTGGTTCGACCTCGGCGCGCATCTGATCGATCAGGCGCTGACTCTGTTCGGGCAGCCGGACTGGATCGAGGCCGACATCGCCGCCCAGCGTCCCGGTGCCAGTACCGACGATTATTTCCATGTCGTGCTGGCCTATGGGCCGTTGAGGGTTATCCTGCATTCATCGATGATGACGACGATCAGCGGCCCGGCCATTGAGGCGCAAGGCGCGCGCGGCGGCTGGATCAAGCACGGCCTCGACACGCAGGAGGACATGCTGAAGGCGGGCCGTACACCGGGCGATGCAGGCTGGGGCGTCGATCTGCAAATGAGCGTGCTGCGTGAAACCGGCGATGGCTCACCCGGCGTCGAACAGCTTATACCCGCCCTGCCCGGCCATTATCCCGGCTATTATGAAGGCATGGCCGCCGCCATACGCGACAACGCGCCCGTGCCGGTACTGGCCACGGACGCGCTGAAGGTGATGCACCTGCTCGAAATGGGTTTTTTGAGCGCCCGCGAAGGCCGCCGTATTCTTCTATAATGGAAAAATACGGCGCTTCTTGGAAAAGCTCATATAGCCGACATTGGCACCGAGGCGGAAACCGACACCGGCGCGGATCGGGGCCAGGATAATGCCTTCGGCGCGCTGATAGGTTACGCCTAAACCGCCGATGAAATAGGCCGAACCCTCGACGCCGGGGAAACGGCGATACATGAAGATCGGTTCGCGCAGATTATAGACCAGCGTAAAGACGCGCGACGCATTGGCACCCGTGTCGAAACCGATCGAAGGCCCCTGCCAGTAGATTTCGCTCGGGGCCACGCCGTCCTTCATATACAGCATCCCCTTGCCGTAGTTCAGACCGATGCCGACCGCGCCGGAGACTTCCTGACCGGCGATATAGGCGGTGGGGTGGTCGCCGTAATCGGCGAAAATCTTTTCCATCGCACCCCCCAGCGCCTCGACCGTGACGCCCAGGAAATTGGATCCCGCCTGAAGGATTTCATCGCGCGAATAATAGTGCTGGCCGTTCTGCGTGTCGTTATCCGCAGGCGCAGGCGGCTGATTTTGGGCAAGGGCGAACTGCGGAACAAGCGGTGCAGCCGCCAGGGCCATACCAGCCATTAGAAATTGACGACGCTTCATGACGGCTCCTCGGAATTTTAGCGGGGATGTATCGTCGTGAAGGTTAAGATCAGATTTACTAAATAACCCTTACGTCGCCCCGTAAAGGCCAGATTCGCATCTTCCTATGTCAGCAATAGGGCTCAACCAGCCGCAAGTTCGCCTTATTGGTTAAGCCTGTCCGGGTGGGACTTTGCAGGTCTTCGAATGTCAGCATAGCCGCCATTTCCATTTTCCCGGTTGCACTGTGGCGATGTGAAGCCTCATGTAAACTTCCCATGTGCGAGCAGGTGGTGGCTTGGTAAAATTCTATAAAGGAAACGTCCGGCAAGGCTTTGACAGCGTAACAGCTTCCGACATGGCCATTTTGTCATGCACATGCCTCAAGGATCATCTCCATGCGCTCTTTTGTTGTTCTCCCCGCCTGCATTCTGGCCCTGTCCGCTATCGCCCCCATATTCGTAGCCCCTATGGCTATTGCCGCCGATACCACGGCCCATCTGATGCACTATGCGCAAAACCCGATGGTCGGCGGCGCGGCCATGTATGCCAACAAGACCATCGTACAAAACGCCATGAACAGCGCCGATCACACCACGCTGGTCGCCGCCGTCAAGGCCGCCGGCCTGGTCGATACGCTTGAAGGCCCAGGCCCCTTCACCGTTTTCGCGCCCACCAACGAAGCGTTTGACGCCCTGCCCAAAGGTACGGTCGATACGCTGCTCAAGCCCGAAAACAAGGCGCAGCTCACCAAAATCCTGACCTGTCATGTGGTGGCGGGCAATGTATCGGCGGCTGATCTTGCGGGCTGGATCGATAAGAATGGCGGCAGTTATCAGCTCACCACGCTCGGCGGCTGCGTGCTCACCGCCAAAAAGAACGGCGGCATGATCACACTCACCGATGAAACCGGCGCCACCGCCGACATCACCATCGCCGATGTCCACCAGTCGAACGGCATGATCCACGTCATCGACAAGGTTTTGCTGCCCGCTTCGTAATGCCCGTTCCCCGAAGATCAACTCTGGTCTTCGGGGAACTTTTGTCCCTTGTCAGGCGAAGCGCTCTGCCGCATAGTTGCTGATAACGCTACCATAAACAGGGACAATACCCATGATCACCCGCCGTCTTCTGCTGGCCACCTGCGGTCTGCTCGCCTTTTCGATGCCCGCTTTTGCGCACGCCGCCACCTCAGGCGATCCAGGCTGGAACGCCACCTGGGCCTCGTCGCAGATGGTGCCGACCGGTGAAAATGCCCTGTCCGCCGACAACACATCCAACATCACCCTGCGTCAGGTCGTGCATGTGTCGGAAGGCGGCCCGAAAATCCGCATCCGCGTCTCCAATGTCATGAGTTCAGTGCCGCTGGAAATAAAGGACGTGCATGTCGCGCTCGGCAAGCTCGGCTCATCGGCCATCGATCCGGCCACCGACAGCGCCGTCACCTTTGGCGGTTCAACGGATGTGCTGGTGCCCGCTTCCGGCGAATATATTTCCGATCCCGTTGACCTGAACGTGGCTGACGGGGCCAGCCTGGCCATCAGCCTCTATATTCCGGGCACCATCACGCAACAGACCGGCCATCCCGGCTCGCGCGCCACCACCTATATCATGCACGGTGATCACAGCGACGACGCCGACATGAAGGATGCGAAAACCCAGGCCAACTGGTTCAACCTGTCCGGCGTCGATGTCGATAGCGGCGGGTCAACCATCGTGGCGCTCGGCGATTCGATCACCGACGGCCACGCGGTCGAGAACGACAGCAATGGCCGCTGGACCGACGAACTGGCCGCGCGCCTGGCCGGTCAGAATATCGCCGTCATCAATGAAGGCATCGGCGGCAACCGCCTGCATCTTGATGGGCTGGGCCCCAATGTCATTGCCCGCCTCGACCGTGATGTGCTGGGGCAGGCCGGAGCGAAGTGGCTGATCGTGTTCGAGGGCGTCAACGATCTCGGCACGGCCACGCGCGACGCGCCCATTCCGCCTGAGGCCCATACGGCCCTCGTCAACCAGATCATCGCCGATTACCAGCAGGTCATCTACCGCGCCCATGCCCGCGGCCTGAAGGTGTATGGGGCCACCATCACGCCCTTTACCGGCAACGATTATTACCATCCCGATTCCCAGGTCGAGGCCGACCGTCAGGCGATCAATAGCTGGATCCGCACATCGGGTGCTTTCGATGCCGTGATCGATTTCGACGCTCTGCTGCGCGATCCGAAGGCTCCTGATCGCCTGTCAGCCGCCTATGATTCCGGCGACCACCTGCATCCCGGCATGGCCGGTTACAAGGCGATGGGCGATGCGATTGATCTGAGTTTATTTAAGTGATCGACCACGGAAAACACGGAAAAACACGGATCGCAGGGTGAGATGGCGATTTGAGCTATATCCCTGAAAGTCCGTGCTTTCCATATTTTCCGTGGTTCAAAATCCTACTTCAACGCATTGGTGGCGTTGACCAACTGGATATAGATCGAGCCTTCGGGGATGACATAAGCGTTTTCGTCCCGGCCTGACCAGTCGAAACTCCACGCCGCCATGAAATTTTGCAATCGATTACAGGCGGCTGCGGAACCACCGTCCTTAATCGCCCCTGCCTATTGCCTCTTCCTTATTGGGGTAGGCCATGCTAGTGCGCTGGCCTTATGAGCACAGACCTTTCGCTGATCCGCAACTTCTCCATCGTCGCCCACATCGACCACGGCAAGTCCACCCTGTCCGACCGCCTGATTCAGTTCACCGGCGGGCTGACGGCGCGTGAGATGAAGGAGCAGGTGCTCGACAATATGGACATCGAGCGCGAGCGCGGCATCACCATCAAGGCCCAGACCGTGCGGCTCAATTACACGGCCCATGACGGCAAGAGCTATATCCTCAATCTGATGGACACGCCGGGCCACGTCGATTTCGCCTACGAAGTGTCGCGTTCACTGGCCGCCTGCGAAGGCTCGATCCTGGTCGTCGATGCCTCGCAGGGCGTCGAGGCCCAGACGCTGGCCAATGTCTATCAGGCCATCGACAACAACCATGAGATCGTGCCGGTTCTCAACAAGATCGACCTACCCGCCGCCGAGCCGGAGCGTATCCGCGCCCAGATCGAGGACGTGATCGGTATCGACGCCTCCGACGCCGTTCTGTGTTCGGCCAAGTCGGGTCTTGGTATTGAGGACGTGCTCGAAGCCATCGTCACCCGCCTGCCCGCGCCGAAGGGCGATGACGCCGAGCCGCTGAAGGCCCTGCTGGTCGATGCCTGGTATGACGCCTATCTCGGCGTGGTGGTGCTGGTGCGCGTCTTCAATGGCCGCATGAAACCCGGTCAGCAGGTCAAGCTGATGAATGCCGGCAAGACCTATAAGATCGACAAGCTCGGTGTCTTCCAGCCCAAGGCCGTCGATGTCGAAAGCTTGGGCCCCGGCGAGATCGGCTTCTTCACCGCCCAGATCAAGGAGGTGTCCGACGCTGCAGTCGGCGACACCATCACCGATGAGAAAAAGCCCACCAGCGCCGCCCTCACCGGCTTCAAACCCGTGCAGCCGGTGGTCTTTTGCGGCATCTTCCCGGTGGACGCCGCCGATTTCGAAGATTTGCGCGCCGCTATGGGCCGCCTGCGTCTCAATGACGCCAGCTTCTCGTTCGAGATGGAAACCTCGGCGGCGCTCGGCTTCGGCTTCCGCTGCGGATTTCTGGGGCTTTTGCACCTTGAAATCATTCAGGAGCGTCTGACGCGCGAGTTCAATCTCGACCTGATCGCCACCGCGCCCTCGGTGGTCTATGAAATCTACATGAACAACGGCGATGTGATCCATCTGCACAATCCCGCCGACATGCCCGATCCGGTCAGGATCGACCATATCGAGGAGCCTTGGATCAAGGCCACCATCTTCTGCCCCGACGATTATCTCGGCGCTATCATCAAGCTGTGTCAGGATCGCCGTGGCGAACAGGTCGATCTCTCTTACGTCGGCAACCGCGCTATGGTGGTCTATAATCTGCCGCTTAATGAGGTGGTGTTCGATTTTTACGACCGGCTGAAATCGGTTTCCAAGGGCTATGCCAGCTTCGACTACGCCATCGAAAACTACCGCGAGGGCGATCTGGTCAAGATGTCGATCCTCGTCAATGCCGAACCGGTTGATGCCCTGTCCATGCTCGTCCACCGCGACCGGGCCGAGATGCGCGGGCGCGGCATGTGCGAGAAGATGAAAGACCTGATCCCGCAGCACCTGTTCGTCATTCCGATTCAGGCGGCTATCGGCGGCCGGATCATCGCGCGCGAAACCGTGCGCGCCCTGCGCAAGGACGTGACCGCCAAATGTTATGGCGGCGACGCCACGCGCAAGAAGAAGCTTCTCGAAAAGCAGAAGGAAGGCAAGAAAAAGATGCGCCAGTTCGGCCGTGTCGAAATCCCGCAGGAAGCCTTCATCGCCGCGCTGAAAATGGACAATGACTGATCATCAGGGACTGATCATCAGGGACTGATCATCAGGACTTGCCGCTTTTCATCATCCGGCTGGCATCGTCCTGACTAAGCGGCGTCAGGCTTTTGACATAGCAGTGTACGGGCACATTGGCATTGCCAACGCCCAGCATCTCCATGCCGCCCGACACATCGACATCCAGCGGCCCGCAGATACTGGCGCCGCCATCATAGCGCAGCACCACGGCCTCATTGACGCGCAGACAGGCCGAGGCCATGTGGGCCAGAGCCCCGCGCCCGCTGCGCCCGACCAGCAACAGGGTTTGGTCGTCGATCACGCGCGTATCGCGCAAGGGCCGGAAGATGCACTGATCCGATGACAGGCGGCTCATCTGATCCTGAGGAGCCATCGGGCCGGCGCAGCCGCCCAGCACGATCACGGGCACGGCGGCGATCATCCACAAACGGCGCATGACCTAGCCGGGATCCAGCTCATTGGCCTGGGCCTTGGTCAGAGGGGTCACCCCATTGATCAGGCACTTGACCGGGCGTTCACGATCCACCGAATAGAGGAGCATGGCGTCGTGGGCGCGGCATATCTGCGTCGATCCCTGAAACTCGAAACCAAAATGCGACATGTCGCTCATCGAGCGGCACGGCCCGCCAATATCGAGCTTGTAGGCGTTCTGCCACTGGTCATAAACCAGCAAGGTATGGTCATTGACGACGTGCATCCGGCCCGTATGCTGGCCATCGAGGCATTTGGGGGCCATCTTGTTCATATCGGCGGCATCAGCCACATGGCTTTCCTGTGCCGAAACGACGCCGGAAAAGGCCGCGACGCTGACGATACCGGCCAGAAGTCCGGCGGCGGCAAAGCCGATAAAAGCACCGCCTTTTTTGAAGCTGTTCATTTCTGTTTCCTTTGCACTTTATTTTTTATCGTTTTTCGCCTTGCGCAGTTTGCCGACATAGGGTGCCGCCTCTTCTGCGCTCAAATGGCGCACAGAGGTGATCGGACAGGACTGCATATGGCGCAGGCCGCCCATATCATTGTACAGAATGTCGGCATCGAAGGGCCCGCACACCTGCGACATGCCGTTGCGCGAGCGGATGCCGACCGTAAAGCTGGTGTCGAGGCCGATACAGACGCCGCCGAGCGTCAGTTCGTAAGCCTGGTTGCGCGGCGTCGTCACGATCATCTTGTGATCATTGATCGTCTGGAACCCTTCGGTGAAGGACGGGTCGAAACAGGCGAAACGGTCATGGCTGGCCGGTGGCGGCACGCCTTGTCCATCCGGTTTTGCCGACATGGCGGAGGCTACCCCGGCAATCGCGGCAAGCCCCCCCGCCGTAATCATCATCGAAGCCAAAACAGCCGAAATTTTCATCACAACTCTCCTGCCGACAAAGCCATTCAGCCTAATCCTGTCAGGCTGAACCGCGGATGAACAAAAGCTTATACGCTCATCTGGCTCAAACTGTGTCGCGCGACGACAATAATTTTTTTGCCCTGCGCTGCAAAGGCGACGGCAGGCCCGCCAGATCGGCGATCAGATCGGCCGCCAGCAAGGGGGCCAGGCAAAATCCGCGCCCGCCCAGGCCGCTTAAGCGCCACAGACCCGGCTCCAGACTTTCCGAACGCGGCAGGTGGTTGCGGCTGCTCATGCGCAACGACGCCCGTGATGTCAGGGATGACGGATCGATGGCCGCCGCCACCTGCGGCATGGCCCTGTTCAGCCTGTCGAGATTGTCCTGGCGGTCATC
The DNA here is from genome assembly GCF_030027245.1 of Asticcacaulis sp. EMRT-3. Taxonomy (NCBI): domain Bacteria; kingdom Pseudomonadati; phylum Pseudomonadota; class Alphaproteobacteria; order Caulobacterales; family Caulobacteraceae; genus Asticcacaulis; species Asticcacaulis carbonis. Next base: position 600,369 of record NZ_JASERT010000001.1, on the reverse strand, counting down.
CATGCGCACCTCCGTGCCGAGGTCGTCGCGGTCATGCGTGGCCCCGAACAGGCAGCCGCCATCCACCGGCACAGCATAGCCGCCCCAACTCGCCGGTTGCAGCGGCGGCGATACAGGCGCAAGCTCGACCTGCCCGCGCACCGGCCGCAAACCTTTACGGGCGGCGGGGAAATCGAGCAGGCCCGCCCCGCAGGCCAGAATCACGGCGTCATAGGCTTCATGCGTTCCGGCTTCGGTGATCAGACTGAACAACCGCACCTCACGCCGCCAGCCGGTTACTTTTTCGGCGATCACCGACTGATCGCCCAGCAGACTTTTGATCACAGCCCCCGGCCTGATCGCCAGCCCCCCCGGCAGGCGCAATCCCGGCAGTTCGGGCATGGCGACGGAGTCGCCCGGCGCGAACAGGATCAGATCATCATCAGCAAAAACATCCTGCGTCCTGATGCGGGCGAAACGTTCGGCCTCGCGTTCTGAGGTGGCGGCAATATCGATGCCCTCGGCCAATATGGCGTGCGGGCAGATCCGCCTGTAAAAGGCGTTGGCATAGGCGAAGGCGTCGGCGAACAGAGCGGCGTCGGCCTCATGGCCGGCATCGAAACGTGGCGTCACCAGAGCCGCTGCATTGGCCGACGCCCCCTCGCCCACGCTGAACAGATCGATCTCAAGCCCCATCAGGCGCGCCTGCCAGACAAGCGCCGCGCCGGAAATGCCCGCGCCGACAATAGCGATGCGTTTCGCGGGCAGCGCAGCCTCCGCCTCCCCCGGAAGCACGGCTTCCAGTCGTTCGCGCTTGCGCCCGAAACCGGGCCGTTTGGCCACCTCAAACCCCGCCGCCTGCAAGCCGCGCCGCACGGCGCTGGCCACGGTAAAGGTGCCCAGTCGCGCGCCCGGTCTGGCATGTGCGGCCAGGGCCAGCATCACATCCTCGCCCCACATGTCGGGATTGAGGGCCGGTGAAAACCCATCAAGAAAAAAAGCGTCGGCCCGCCCCTGCCATTGATCGAGCGCCGGACGGACATCCATCAGGGCCAGGGTCAGGCTGGCACCCCATTGCGGAAAATCAAACCGGGCGAAGCCGCGCCTTGCAGCGGGCCACTGCGCCAATAAGGCTTCGGCGTAAGGGGCCAGTTCCGGCCATGCTGACAGCGCCCGCCCCGCCTCCTCAGCCGTCATCAGATAGGCTTCGACCGAAAAGATCGACAGGTGCGCCCCCGGCACGCGCGTGTCCGCCCAGAGTTTGAGCAGGGCGACGATATTCAGCCCGGTGCCGAAACCCAGTTCGAGCACACGGAAATCCTGCCGGTTCAGCCATGCATCCGGCAGACCGCACCCGGCCAGAAAGACGGCGCGCGATTCGTTGAGGCCGTCTTGCAGCGAATAATAGATGTCGCCGAAACGTTGCGAGCGCGGCGCGCCGTCCTCGGCGAAATAGAGGCCCGGATCGCCACTCATCAGATCGCCTTTACGACGAAGCCGATGATGCAGCGTCCGTAGAGGTCAGCGGATCGGAGGCGCTCGGCGAGGCCGCCATAGCCGCTTCCACCGCCGCTGCGGCGTCCTGCGAAGCGGCGGCGTCGAGTTCGGCATCGGCAGGTGTGGCGGCCGTGGCCGCCGGAGCCGCATCATCAGCCTTGGGCTTACAGGCGCTTAAGGAAAGGGCGGCGATCAGCAAACATGCAGCGGCGGCAGCAACCTTTGTACGGGACATAATCATCAAATTCCTGAGGCGCATATTGTGGCGAATCACGGCGCAGAATGCAGAAAAGGGCCGCCAGTGGCGACCCTTTTCATCAGCTTTTGCCCTAAGGCAAAGGACTTAGCTCGAAGCGGCGTCCGAAGCGGCCGAAGCGGCGTCCGAAGCGGCGTCAACGGCGGTCGAAGCGGCGGCCGAAGCGTCGGTGGCGGCATCCGAAGCAGCGGCAGCGGCGTCGGTGGCGGGAGCCTTCGGCGAGCAAGCGGCGACGGTCAGGGCAGCGCCGGCGAGAGCGGCGACGAGGGCGATGCGAACGATCTTGGAGGTCATGGATCAAATCCTGTTTTTAAGAGACAAAAGAGATAGTGGTCTGTTGCGGAAAATTAGAGCCCCCGCAAGGCGAAAGCCGCCGAAGCGACCCTCCTGAGACACCCTCGTGAGAGGATGTCCGGAATTACATCGACGAAGCAGCGTCAGAGGCCGGCATGGCCGAGGTATCAGCAGCCATAGCCGAATCAGCCGGAGCAGCGTCCGGAGCCATTTCGGAAGAGGCGGCAGATTCGTCCGTGGTAGCAGCCGGCTTCGAGCAGGCAGCGACGGACAGAGCAGCGATAGCAGCCATGGCGACCAGAGCCGCGCGGACGATATTGGATGTCATGAACCCAATCCTTTTTTCTAACGTTAGAGCGTCAGGAAGCGAACCCACACTCACGGAAAACCCATACCGAAAAGCCCCGAGTCTCGCAAGGGCTTATTTCACAAAACTGTGATCGTGGCAGCGACAATCTCAATGCTTTTCAGATGAAGTGACGAATTTGGGCCACAAATACAAGCCGTAAAGCGACCGCTGCGAGACAAGACGGTGGAAAATTGTGAACACAGGCCCGTCAGAAGGCCCCCTCATAGCGCAAGGGATCAGGCGGCTTCGGCCGGTATGTTGTTCAGCGCCTCTTCCATTTCCAGGAACGACGGCTGCGATTCCGACGGGATCGAACCGCGACCGATTTCGACGGAGATCTGGGCGGCATTGCCATGCAGATGGGCCACCAGAACGGACTGGATGATCTTGTAAAAAGCCCCCTCTTCATCGACCACCGCGCCCATGCGCGCCGAAAACGGCGCCACCAGCCCATAGGCCAGGAAGACACCCATGAAGGTGCCGACCAGGGCCGAGCCGATCATGGCGCCCAGGATTTCCGGCGGTTCGGTGATCGATCCCATCGTCTTGATCACGCCCAGAACGGCGGCCACGATACCGAGCGCCGGCAAGGCGTCGGCCATGTTTTGCAAGGCGTGCGAAGGCCCCAGCGCCTCGTGATGGTGCTTTTCCAACTGGGTTTCCATGGCGCTTTCGACCTGATGCGGATCTTCGAGGTTCATGGTCATCATGCGCAGGGTATCGCAGATAAAATCGGTGGCGAAATGGTCTTTGACGATCTTGGGGAAGCGGTTGAAGATCGAGGACTCATGCGGCTTTTCGATATGGCTTTCCAGTGCGATCACGCCCTTGGATTTCATCGTCTTGGTCAGCAGGAACAAAAGCGATAACAGGTCACGGTAATCGGATGCCTTCCATTTCGCGCCGCTGAAAATCTTGCCAAAGCCCCCGGCAATGCCCTTGATCGTGGTCAGGCTGTTGCCGATCAGGGTGGCGGCGATGGCCGCCCCGCCGATACACATGAGTTCGTGCGGTGCCGCCTCGATGACCGGGGCCAGATTACCGCCCGTCATGATGTAGCTGCCGAAGACAGCGCCGAAAAGAAGAACGATACCGATGATCTGGAACATGAAAAATGACGACCTGCGACCTGAAAGATGTGGTCACTATCGCCGTTAATCATTAAGGGGCGGTTTCGACGCGGCGGCCTTAACCGCACTTTTTTACCGTATTATTGGCGCAACTGGCCTTATTTTGTTCAGGATACAGGCGTGGTGGCGCCCGCCGTATCCACCATAGATGTAAACCGGTTGGCCAGGTCGAAACTCAGATAGCCATCCGCCGCCAGGTGATTCGCCCTTTGCCATTCGCGGATGGCCTGGCGCGTGCCGGTGCCGATCACGCCGTCGATCGGGCCGGGATCGAAGCCCGCCGCTTTCAGCGCCATCTGGCTTTTCTCGCGCTGGTCGAGACTGAGTGGCGGCTCATCCGGCCAGGGCGTGACCAGAGGCGGTCGCCCGGCAATGCCATCGGCCAGCAGCCCCACAGCCAGGGCGTAGGCGGTCGAATTATTATATTTGCGGATGACATAATGATTGGGCAGGGCCAGAAAAGCCGGGCCCTTTGCGCCGGACGGCAACAGGAGCGTGGCCTCCTCATCCGCCTCGCCCGGCTTCCAATAGCCGTTATCGGCGCGCTTAACCCCCATAGCGGCCCACTGGGTCGGCGTCATCTGCTGGGTTTCGGCCAGATAATCATCAAACCCGACCGGCAGGATCACCTCGACCGCCCATTCCTCGCCCGGCTTCCATCCGGCCTTCGCCAGCAGATTGGCCGCAGACGCCAGGGCGTCCGAATTGGAATTCCAGATATCGATCTTACCATCATGATCGCCATCAACGCCGAGCGACAGATAATTGTCGGGTTCGAACTGGGTCTGGCCCATTGCACCGGCCCACGACCCCTTCAGCATGGCGCGGTCGATCTTTCCCTGTTGTAATATGGTCAGAACGGCCAGCAACTGGCCCTCGGCCCAGTCGCGGCGGCGGCCATTATAGGCCAGGGTTGACAGCGCCGCCACGACATCGGTGGAGCCCTGAACGCGGCCGAGATCGCTTTCTATCGTCCAGATTCCGCCCAGAATTTCGGCGGGCACGCCATAGGTCTGGACAATAGTGGCGACATCGGGATCGGCATCGAGGGCGGCGCGCGCGGCAGCGGCGCGTGCGGGCGTTACGGTATTACGAATATAGGTGGAAAGCGGCTTCGAAAATTCCGGTTGCTGCGAGTCAGCCGAGGTGACACTTGGCAAAGGCTGCACGCCCGCCATCACATTGGTAACGAAGATCGGATCGAAGCCCTTCGCCACAGCCTTGTTGATAAAGCTCTGCCGCCAATCGTCAAAACTCATCACACCTGTGGCGGGCGGGGCCACCGCTGCGACCGCTGGCGCTTTGGTCGGCTGAGGTGTAACCGCCGCTGGAGCGGGCGCGGGCGCAGGCGCAGGCGGCAGGGCCGGAGAAGGCGCAGTTGAGGCGCAGGCCGTCAGAAGAACGCAGAAGCCAAGATAATGCGCGCGCATGGGATCTCCGAAATGATAGTGCCCGTTCAGGGTAGCCCGATTGCCCGGCACATGCCTAGCCACCCGCGCCTCACTTCGGCGTGAATCGGGCCTGCCATGTTATTTTCGCGCGAAATTTCCTTCTCAGAGCGAAATCATGGCAAACGGCGTTGACATTTCCCGACGCCTCCCCTAGATCGCTGCGCTCCGACGAAGTTGGCCATGTGCGCAATCGGCAAGATTGTTGTGTGCCGCCGCTTCTTCCAACGCCATTTTTTATAAGACCGGGTGAAACCATGAAAGTCCGCAGCTCGCTTAAGTCGCTTAAAGGTCGCCACCGCGATTGCAAGATCGTGCGCCGCAAGGGTGTCGTCTATGTGATCAACAAGACCGACCCGCGCTTCAAGGCGAAGCAAGGCTAAGCTCAGCAAGGCTGCGCCCGCAAGGCCGTATCTGCCGTCTTGATACTTATCGGATAACGCTTGGAGCCGCCGCGCTTCAGGCGTTTTTTCGTGTCTGATTTCCGGCTTTTTCGCAATTCATCCACAGATGAGCGTACTTATCCGCAAAGCCGAGATTGAGGTCGTGATTCGCATTGACTATGGTTAAGTGGAAAGCCCTTACCCGAACCGACAGGATTACCCTATGGCCGATGACGCCCCCGCCTTTGCCGCCGACGACGTGATTTCCGGCGCTGCCCAGACCCGCCTGCGCACCATTATCGAGCGTGTCGAACGCCTTGAGGAAGACAAGGCCGGTATCATGGCCGACATCAAGGAAATCTACGACGAAGCCAAGGGCGAGGGCTTTGATGTCAAAATCCTGCGCAAGGTGGTGGCCCTGCGCAAGAAGGACAAGCTGAAGCGCGAGGAAGAGGAAACCATTCTCGACCTGTACCTGACCGCCATCGGCGACCGTTGATTGCAGACAAAAACGCTTGACCCTTTGTTCAGACCATCCTCATCATCAAAAGATGAGGATGGTCTTGTCAGTTGTGCGCGGCGATCATGGCGTTTAAAGCGAAAACGCCCGCTGCCGGTATGCGCCGCAGCCAGCCGCTGACATCAAAATCCGGCTTGCAATCCAAGACATCCTTGCAATCCAAGACCGGTCTGAGCGCCAAATCCGGCCTGCAAACCCAGGCTGTCACGCCCGAAGAACGCCGCGCCCAGGAAAAGAAGGCTTTGCAAAAACGCACCCTGCGCGCCCTCGACAAAGCGCGGCAGGCCGCTGCCGAACAGGGTGTTGAGCTATCGGAATGGGAAGACGCCTTTATCGACAGCGTGAGTGAGCGTGTCAAAACCTATGGCCGCGCCTTCGCCGATCCCGACAAGGGCGCGATGAACGGCACACTCAGCCTGCGCCAGGGCATCAAGCTGCGCGAAATCCGCCAAAAAGCCGATAAAAAAGAGAAGACAAGACCGTGAATCTTGATCGCCGCACCATCGTCTCCGCCCTCGCCCTGCTGCCCTTCTGGCCTGCCTTGAGTCGCGCCGCGCCCGCCAGCAAGGAGGTGCTGGCCTTCTATTACGGCTGGTACGCCACCAAAGCCTTTTCGGGCCAGTCCGCCCACTGGCCGGACGCCGGGCCGGAGGACGTTATTCTCGACACGCCGCAAGGTGGCTTTTATGACAGCCTCGACCCGGCGGTGATCAAACGGCAGGTGGCGCAGGCGAAAGCCGCCGGTATGACCGGTTTCATCGCCTCGTGGTGGGGGCAGGATGACCGTACCGACAAGCAGTTGCCCCTGCTGCTCGATGCCTGCGCCGCGCAGGGGCTGAAGGTGTGCGCCTATGTCGAACCGGCGACCTCACCCGACAGCGTGGCGACGGATGTGCTGTACCTGCACAGCCATTACGCCCATCATCCGGCCTGGCTGAAACTGGCCGGTAAACCGGTCATCATGTTCTTCGACCGGCTGATGCAAAATCTCGGCCTCGACGGCTGGGACAAGGCGCGCAAGCTGATCGAAGCGAAGGCCCCCGGCGCTCTGGCCTTTATCGGCACGGCCAATACACTTGACGAAATCGCGCAACGCGGCCCGCATTTCGACGCCGTCCATATCTATTCCCAGCAGTTCGACATCGCCCATCCGCATTTTTTACGCGGCCTGTGGCGGGCGCATCATTACCGGCAATGGGTGCGCGCCCAGAAGGGGCTGGCCGTCACCACCGCCACCGTCCTGCCCGGTTTCGACGACCATCTGGTGCCGGGACGCGACGGCAAACGCCCGATCGTCAGGCGCGACGGCGGCCAGACCTTTCGGCGCCTGCTGGCCGACGCCATCGCCGCCAAACCGGACTGGCTGCTGATCGTCAGTTTCAATGAATGGCACGAAGGCAGCGAGATCGAACCCAGCACGCAATATGGCGACCGCGAACTGAAGACCGCCGCCGCCATTAGCTTTTAGATAAGCTGGCCGATAAAGACCGGCTGCGGCACCTTCAGAACCTGACCGGTCGAAGCCAGCGAACCGTCCGGTTTGACGCTGAACACATTGAGCGTGCCGCCATTCTGGTGGGCCACCACCACGCGCTGTTTGTCCTCCAGCAACAGGAAGAAGCGCGGCCAGTCGCCCTCGGTCGAAACGATCTGGCGCGTGGTCAGGCTGCCATCCGCCGCCACATCGTACACGATGATGCTGTTGTGGCCGCGATTCGACACGTAGAGCCGGTTCGTCGCCTGATTGAGCACGATATGCGCCGCCTGACTGTGACCGGTGAAATCGGCGGGGATGGTCGAAATCTGCTGCACGATGCTGAGCGTGCCGTCTTTTTCACGGCGCAGCACAAAGACGCAATTGCCCATTTCCGTCACCAGAAAGGCCAGAGGCTGGGACGGATGGAAGACGATATGGCGCGGCCCCTGCCCGCCCGGCAGTGTGACGGCGGTGAAGACATCGCCCACCGTCTGGCTGGCGGCATCGAACGGATAGCCGAGCACCTGATCGGTGCCGAGATCATTGCTGTAGATGAAATCCTGCTGCGGGGTAAAGCGCACGCAATGGGCGTGGGGGCCTGACTGGCGATCCTTATTCGGGCCGCTGCCCGTATTCCGGCGGATCGAGGCCGGTTCGAGCGGCGCGCCCGTGGCCGCATCGGTACGGTAGAAAACCACATCACCGGTATTGTAATTGGCCACGCCCAGCGTGCCGCCTGTATCGTCGGTCGAAACGAAACAGGGCGCGTCGCCGTGGCTGGAAACTTCCGCTACCGGCGTCCAGCTTCCGTCTTCGTGGCGCGCCCAGGCCCCCACCTTGCCGTCGGCCTGTTCATTGAGCATGTACCACAGCTTGCCGGACGGATGGCGCACGGCGAAGGAGGCGTTTTCGATCTGGGTTACAGGCGCGCCCAATGTCCATGTGTTGCTGTCGGCGGCATAGAAAAGCGGCACAATGCCCTTCGAGCTATCGGTCGTGTAGGCGCCGACGAAGAATTCCGAACCGGGCGTGGCGGCGCGGGCGGACAGGGACATGAATCCGAGCGCCGTGGTGGCGGCCAGCATCTGACGACGGTGAAGGGTAATGGGCAAGGCGCGACTCCGGGGCAAAAGAGCCATCCTAGAGCGAAACCGTGTCCGGCGCCAGAGCGCCAGCCCACTTCCAGAAGCGTCAGCCCGCTTCCAGAGCGTCAGCCCGCTTCCCTGACCATGTTTTCCAGACCGCAATCGCGCACCTTGCGATAGAGGGTGGAACGGCCAATCCCCAAACGACGCGCCACTTCCGACATGTGACCTGCATAGACGCCGATAGCGTGTTCGATCAGGTCGCGCTCGATTTCGTCGAGCTTACGCAGGTGGCCGGACTCGTCGAGGATGCGCACCGGCGTGTCCTGTAAGGCATTGATCGCCGCATGGTGCTCTTCGATAACGTGGACACCATTGGGGACGTGGACGCTATCGGGTTTGTCGTCCACGACAAACAGAGGGGCCGCCTTGCCGCTGATGGCCGGGAAATCAAAGGCTTGCAGATACGGGCTGTCGGACAGGACGATGGCGCGGTACACGGTGTTTTCGAGCTGGCGCACATTGCCGGGCCAGTCGAAGGCGCACAGCATCTGCATGGCCTCGCCCGACACGCCGGTGACGCGCTTGCCTTCTTCGATGTTAAAGCGGCGGATGAAGTGATCGATCAGGGCCGGAATATCGTCGCGGCGTTCGCGTAAGGCCAGAGCTTCCACCGGAAAGACATTGAGCCGATAGAATAAATCTTCCCGGAATGCCCCCGCCCTGACCTGATCGGCCAGATCGCGATTGGTGGCCGAGATAATGCGCACATCCACCTTGACCGGGCGCTTCGATCCCACCGGATCGATCTCGCCTTCTTGCAGCGCGCGCAGCAGCTTGACCTGCATGTCGAGCGGCAGTTCGCCGACCTCATCGAGGAAGAGCGTGCCGCCGCTGGCCTCCTGAAACTTGCCGAGATGCTTGTCGGAAGCGCCGGTGAAGGAACCCTTTTCATGGCCGAACAGGATCGATTCGACAAGATTTTCCGGCAGGGCACCGCAATTGACGGCCACGAACGGCTTGCCTGCGCGTTCGGATGATCCCTGAATGGCGCGCGCGATCAGTTCCTTACCGACGCCGCTCTCGCCTAAGATCAGCACCGGAATATTCGATTTCGCCGCCCGTTCACCCAGCCTGCGCACCATCTGCATGGCGGCAGAAGTGCCGATCAGATCATCGAACGAGGTACGATTGGTGTTGCGCTTTTGCAGGCGCTGCACCTCAGCCGACAGATCGCCCATTTGCAGGGCGTTACGCACCGATACCAGAATGCGTTCGGGCGAAGCGGGCTTGATAAAAAAGTCCTGCGCCCCGGCCTGCATCGCCTTGACCACTGTATCGATGCCGCCCGAAGCGGTCAGCACCACCACCGGCGTGCGGATACCGGCGGCGCGGATGTCCTTCAGTGTGTCGATGCCCGACTGTCCCGGCATGACCAGATCGAGGATCACGGCGTCGATGCCCTGCGCCTGACTGAGGCGTTCATAGGCCTGCGCACCATTCTCGGCGTGCAGGGCGGCGAAACCCTCGCGCTCCAGCACGGCCTGAATCAGGCGGCGCTGCGTCGGATCGTCGTCGCAGATCAGGATGGTTTTAGCCATATGGAAGTCACCCGTCATCATCATCGGCCCTGCCCGGCGGACACGACCTGTTTTGAGACATGTGTATCGTCTTGGGGTAAAAATCGGGTGTAGCCTTATCCTTAACGTTTCATTTTGAGTAGCGCTCAGGCGCATGTGCCACAGCATTGCGCAGGCGGCATGCCCGTTCGGTCGCTGGTCGCTGATAAATTACCTCTCGATTTTCGCGTCCGACAGGCTTATCAGAACGGCCATGACACAGATATTGCCGATTGACGCCGCCTCAGGCCTGCCCGTCTGGGATTTATCCGACCTCTATGTCGGCCCCGAAGACCCGCGCATCGCCGCCGATTTCGCGCGCGGCGAAGGCCATGTGAAAGAACTGGCGAAGCTGGAAAACGCCTTTATCTCCGCCCGCGCCAATCCTGAACGGCTGGGCCTGCTGATCGATCAGGCGGCCAGCCTTTATGAAAAGGCGATGGACGATATGGGCGGGGCCTTGGCCTATGCCACCCTGGCCTCGACCATCGACCGCGAAAACACCGCCATCGCCAAGCTGCAATCAGATTTATCGACGCAAGCCGCCATGATTTCGGCAGGCACACTTTATTTAAGCCTCGAACTGAACCGGCTCGAAGACTGGGAGATCGAGCAGGCTTTACGTACCACCGAAAAGGCGCAACGCTGGCGTCCGTGGCTGCGCCGCATTCGCGCCTCGCGTCCGCACGAGCTTTCGGCCGATCTCGAACGGCTGATGCTGGAGCGTATGCCCGCCGTGTCGCAATGGACGCGCCTGTTCGATGAAACCCTGACCCGCCTGCGCGCCAGGGTCGGACGCGAAAGCCTGACCCTCAACGACGCCCTGACGCGCCTGTCCGCGCCGCAGGCTTCGGTGCGCAAGGCCGCCGCCAAGGGGCTGACCGAAGCCTTACGCGACAATGCGCCCGTTCTGGCACTGGCCATGAACACGCTGGCTTTTGAAAAGCAGGTTGAGGATCGCTGGCGGAAGTACGAAGACCCCGCCGCCTCACGCCATCTCGCCAATGAGGTCGATAAGGACGCGGTCGATGCGATGGCCGAGGCCGTGTCGGACTCCTATGCCAGCCTGTCGCACCGCTATTATGCGCTGAAGGCCCGCGTCATGGGCAAAAAATCGCTCGATTTCTGGGATCGCAACGCCCCGCTCACCGAAGATGTGCAAAAGCATTATAGCTGGGAAGATGCCAAAAAAATCGTGCTCGACAGCTTCGCCCAGATGGGGCCGGAATTTGCCGCGCGCGCCCGCACCTTTTTTGAGCATCCGTGGATCGATGCCGCCCCGCGCGCCGGCAAATCGTCAGGCGCCTATGCCCATCCGGTGACGGCCAACCGCCATCCCTATGTGATGCTCAACTTCACCGGCGACCGCCGCGAGGTTCTGACCCTGGCCCACGAACTGGGCCACGCCGTTCACCAGACCCTGTGCCAGCCGCTGGGCTCGATTCTGGCCGACACCCCACTGACGCTGGCCGAAACCGCCTCGATTTTCGCCGAAGGTCTGGTGTTCGAGCATCTGGTGGCCACCGCCTCGCTGGAAGATAAAAAAGCCCTGCTGGCGGGCAAGATTGAAGACGGCCTCAATTCGGTTGTCCGCCAGATCGCCTTTCACCGCTTCGAGGAGAGGTTCCACGCCGCGCGTCTGGAGGGCGAGGTGGCGCTGGAGCAGATCAACGCCATCTGGCTGGACATCATGGGCGAATCACTTGGCCCCGCCATCAAGCTCAATGACGGTTATGAGGTGTGGTGGGCCTATGTCAGCCATTTCGTCCACGCGCCCTTCTATGTCTATGCCTACGCCTTCGGCGATTTGCTGGTATCGGCCCTGATGGAAAAGCGCCGCGAGGATCCGAAAAGCTTCGCGCCATTGTATGAGCAGCTTCTGGCGGGCGGCGGCACGAAAACCTACGTGGAAGCTCTGGTGCCTTTCGGCATGAACCCGCGCGACAAGGCCTTCTGGAAGATGGGCTGCCATCGCCTGGAAAGCCTGATCGAGCAATTCGAGGCGCTTTTTTAATCCCGCCCTGAAATGGTTTGGGTTTGTATCTGTTTTGCCTCGCGCTGAGCAGGCCATTGACCGAAGCGTCGGGCTTTTGTAAGAACACGGTATCACCGCGCACAAAAAAGCTGCGGCGGTTTATAAAAATACAGGTTTAGCGAGGATTCTCATGGCCGATCCCCACGATTCTTCCGACGACTATGTGCGCGGCGAGATGTATATACACGAGCATCAGGCCTCCTATCACCTGTTCAATGCCCTGACCAAATGGGTCAGTCTGCATATTGCCGTTCTGCTCGTCTTCCTCGTGCTTCTGACCTCCACCAAGGCGGGCTTCATCACTGCCTTTATCTGCGCGGCCATCGTCGCCGTGGCCGGTTTCTACTTTCTCAAGCAAAAAAACCCGTCGCACTAAATCCAGCGGCGTCTGAGAGAGAAACAAGCGGCCCCACCCTCTTCCCCATTCATGGGGAGGTGTCGAGCCAGCAAAGCGCGTCGAGACGGAGGGGTCGCTTTCTTCAGCAAGGGGCTGAATGCCGATCCGCCTCAGGCTTAAGATGCAATGATGATAGCGCTAACGGTCGCGCCGTCTCTGTTCGCGGTGGCCAGTTCTTAAGCGCACCCGCTGTAAACTTCCTGCAACAAGTCTTTGACTTGCGCCCGATTTGCTCATACCTAGCAACCATAACCAACAATCGCCCTGGCTGAGTCAGCGGCGAATAAAGCTGCGAATGCAGCCTTGCCACACTTCAAGAGGAAGCCAAATGGGCCTGACCCTTGCCATTACCTCAGAAACCGCCCCCGGCGAAACGCGCGTCGCCGCCACGCCGGATACCGTCAAAAAATGGGTTGCGGCGGGTCTGGCTGTGCGCCTGCAAACGGGCGCAGGTCTGGGCGCTTCCCTGCCTGACGATGCCTTCACCGCCGCCGGTGCCACCGTTGTCACAACCGCCGGTGACGCCCTGAAAGACGCCGATATTGTGCTAAAGGTGCGCGGCCCCTCGGTCGATGAGATCAAGGCGCTTAAACCGGGGGCCATCGTCATCGCTACGCTCGATCCCTACCGCGAAAAGGCGACGCTGGAGGCTCTGGCCACACAGGGCGCGTCCGCCTATGCGATGGAATTCGTGCCGCGCATCACCCGCGCGCAGGTGATGGACGTGCTGTCGTCGCAGGCCAATCTGGCCGGTTACCGCGCCGTGATCGAGGCGGCCAATGCCTATGGCAGAGCCTTCCCGATGATGATGACGGCGGCGGGCACAGTGGCCCCGGCCAAGGTCTTCGTCATGGGCGTGGGCGTGGCAGGCCTTCAGGCCATCGCTACGGCCAGGCGTCTGGGTGCAGTCGTCACCGCCACCGATGTCCGTCCGGCCACCAAGGAGCAGGTCGAAAGCCTGGGCGCGAAATTTCTGGCCGTCGAGGATGAAGAGTTCAAAAACGCCCAGACGGCGGGCGGCTACGCTAAGGAAATGTCGGCGGAGTACAAGGCCAAGCAGGCGGCGCTCGTCTCAAGCCATATCGCCAAGCAGGACATTGTCATCACCACGGCGCTCATTCCCGGACGTCCCGCGCCCGTGCTGGTCACGCGCGAACAGGTGGCCTCGATGAAGCCCGGTTCGGTGCTGATCGATCTGGCCGCGCCGCAGGGCGGCAATGTCGAGGGCTGCAAGGCCGATGAGATCGTCGATGCTAACGGCGTCAGGATCATCGGTTTCTCGAATATCGTCGCCAGCATCGCCGCCGATGCCTCGGCGCTCTATGCCAAAAACCTGCAAGCCTTTGTCGGTCTGCTGATCAACAAGGATGGCGAACTGGCCCCCGATCTGGAAGATGAAATCCTGAAAGCTGCGCTGGTCACCCAGGGCGGCGCCATCGTTCACCCCAATCTGAAAAGCGCATCATGAGCCCGGTTATCGACTACGAACAAAAGGCTCTGGCGTGGTACGCCGCGTGGAATGCGCGCGACGCCCAGGCCATATGCGAACTCTATGCCGATAATCTGGTCTTTATCTCGCCCTTCGTCGCCAAACTCGGCCTGTCGGAACGCGGCGTGCTGACCGATATTCAGGCCTTTTTCAGCTATGTTTCGGCCACCCTGCCGCGCGTACCCAAGCTGAAATACGAGCCGGTCGCCAATTGTGTCGGCGCGCAGGGCCATACGCTCGTCTATCGCAACCAGTCGAGCCATATCGTCGCGGAAACCTTTGAATATAACGATCAGGGCCTGATCCGTCTGGCCAATGCCGCCTTCTCGACGGCACCGATAAAAAGGAAAAATTATGGAAGCCGTTGATCCCACAATCTTCCGTCTGGCCATTTTCGTGCTGGCCATCTTTGTCGGCTACTATGTCGTGTGGAGCGTCACACCCGCCCTGCACACGCCGCTGATGGCCGTCACCAACGCCATTTCCTCGGTGATTATCGTCGGCGCTCTGATCGCCGCCGCCTCCAGCGCCGCGGGCATGGGTTCGGGCGTGTGGATTTCCAAGGGCGCGGGCGGGATCGCCTCGATGCTGGCCGCCGTCAATATCTTCGGCGGCTTCATGGTCACGCGCCGGATGCTGGCCATGTACAAGAAAAAAGAAAAACCGGCTGCGAAAGCGGAGGGAAAGTAAATGGATATTACCAACTTCGCCGCGCTCGCCTATCTCGTTTCGGGCGTTCTGTTTATTCTGGCCCTGCGTGGCCTGTCGTCGCCGGAAACTTCGCGCAAGGGCAATCTGTACGGCATGGTCGGCATGGCCATCGCCGTTGGCGTCACCCTGTTCAGCCTGCTGACCAAGGGCGATCTCGATCCGGTCACCATCGTCATCATCCTGTGCGGCATTGCGGTGGGCGGCATTGTCGGCTCCATCATCGCCAACAAGGTGGCCATGACGCAGATGCCGCAACTGGTGGCGGCCTTTCACTCGCTGGTCGGCATGGCCGCCTGCATGGTGGCCGTGGGGGCGCTCTATGCGCCGCGCGCCTTTGGCATTGATGACGGACTCGATGGTATCAAAACCCAGTCCCTGATCGAACTATCCTTAGGCTGCGCCATCGGCGCCATCACCTTTACCGGTTCGGTCATCGCCTTTGCCAAGCTCAATGGCAATATGTCGGGCGCACCGATCATCCTGCCCGCCCGCCACCTGCTCAATATCGTGCTGGCCCTGGCGGTTGTCGCCCTGATCGTCACCCTGATCCTGACGCACGGACTGGCCACTTGGCCCTTCTGGGGCATTTTCGCCGTCGCTCTGGTGCTGGGTATCACGCTGATTATCCCGATCGGCGGAGCCGATATGCCGGTCGTGGTGTCAATGCTCAACTCCTATTCGGGCTGGGCCGCCGCAGCGCTCGGCTTCACGCTGGAAAACATCGCCCTGATTATCACCGGCGCTCTGGTCGGCTCATCGGGCGCAATCCTTTCCTACATCATGTGCAAGGCGATGAACCGCAGCTTTATCTCGGTCATCCTGGGCGGCTTTGGCGGCGATACGAGCGCGGCCGCCGCCGGGGGCAAGATCGAGACACGGCCCGTCAAACAGGGCTCGGCGGATGACGCCGCCTTCATCATGAAGAATGCCTCAAAGGTCATCATCGTGCCCGGTTACGGCATGGCGGTGGCGCAGGCCCAGCACACTTTGCGCGAAATGGCCGACAAGCTTAAAGAGGAAGGCGTCGAGGTCAAATACGCCATCCACCCGGTGGCGGGCCGTATGCCGGGCCATATGAATGTGCTGCTGGCCGAAGCCAATGTGCCTTACGATGAGGTGTTCGAACTGGAAGACATCAATTCCGAATTCGCCACGGCGGATGTCGCCTTCGTCATCGGCGCCAACGACGTCACCAATCCGGCGGCCAAGACCGACCCGGCCTCGCCGATCTTCGGTATGCCGATCCTCGATGTCGAAAAGGCGCGCACTGTGCTCTTCATCAAGCGCGGCATGAGCGCCGGCTATGCCGGGGTCGAGAACGAACTCTTCTTCCGCGACAATACGATGATGCTGTTTGGTGATGCGAAGAAGATGGTCGAGGGCATCGTCAAGGCGCTGTGAAAAACGGGGTGGCCACGAAACCACCCCGTTCAGCTTCCATTCAGTCTTACATCCTTATAGATGTGACGGTAGATTTAAGACCGTAAGATCAGTTGTGATGGAAACCATGTCCGAAGCCGCCAAGCCTATGTTCAAGCCTGCCTCTGTAATGTCCCTGGCCCTGCTGGCCTGCGCCGCCCCGGCGCTGGCTACGCCCAGGCTGCCGCCCGCCACCACGGCCAATGGCATGGTGACGCAAAGCGCACAGGCCTCGCAGGCTTTTCTCGGCTACAAGAGCTTCCTCAATCTGTCGCCCGGCGAACGCGACCTGATCGACATCTATTACGTCCTGCGCATCAAGCATTGCGACGCCTCAAAGGTCAGGGCCACGCTGAACGATAATGGCCGCGCCATTCCGTTGCGCATTGAAGGCGATGGCCGCATCACGCCCTTGCCGACGCGCGCCCAGCTCAATAGCGACGCCACCATCACGACCGTGCGCCCCGAAACCTGCTCAGTGGCGATGAAGCTGAAGGTCACCCCGGCGCAGGGCCTGAGGCAGAGCTATGACGCGAATGGTCTGGCGCAGGGCATCCAGCAGGGCAATGACGCCATGAACAAGATCGCCGGTATTCTGGCCTTCACCCTGTCGAAACTCGACCGCGTTTATTTTGTCGGCGGCGGTGAGGCTGTGGCCACCACGGCCAGCGGCCCGCAACGTCTGCCGAAAACCACGCAGAACGGTGAATATCCGGCAGGCACGCCCTATTTCGTGCCCGGTGATGTGAAGGGGGCCACGCGCATTCAGCTCAGCCACATGCCGTCGAAAGTGTTGTTCGATACGAACTGAGGTGGCTTGCAGCCCGTCCGTGCCGCTCAGGCCATTGATCAGCTCGCCGCTCTCCTGAGTGGCAATGGGGCGGCGAAAGGCGTTGGCTCACGAGCACATGCCGCGACGTGTACCCTTGTACACGAGCCAATGCGCGCAGTGAGATGACGGCTTGCAGCCCGTCCGTGCCGCTCAGGCCATTGATCAGCTTGCCACTCTCCTGAGTGGCAATGGGGCGGCGAAAGGCGTTGGCTCACGAGCACATGCCGCGACGTGTACCCTTGTACACGAGCCAATGCGCGCAGTGAGATGACGGCTTGCAGCCCGCCAGTGCCGCTCAGGCTGCGGACTTGAGACTCTTCTGCACCGTCATATACATACCCAGCCAGCCACCCGCTACAGCGCAGATCACCACCAAAATCGGGCACAGCACAAACAGCGCCATGTCGTTGGGCAGACTCAGCAGGTCGATCCAGAAATAGGCGATGAGCAGGATACCGGTGATCCAGGCGGGAAACTGCCCCACCTTACCCATGCGCGTGGCGCAATAACCGCCGACCAGCGTACCGACCATCCAGGTGATCGGGATGACAAGAAACACCTGCAAGGCCACGGTTTTCATCAGTTCGGCCTTTTGCGCACCCTGCATCATGTAAAGACCCGGCGGAAACGGGAACATCTGATCGAGGACATATTTGGTGATGGTATAGACGAGCATACCGAGCAACAGACCGGACAGAACCGCCAGAACCACCACGAGAACCTGCCGGGTCTTGGCGTCGTCCCACGCGCTGAGCCAATCCTGAAAGCGGCTGAAGGATGACGGTTTCATGATGTCTGCCCCTGTTCTGAACCGGCTTTTTATCGCATGACGGCGATCATGGATCACAGTCATCACGGCCTGTTCATAGTGTTAACACAATTTATTCCGGAAGCGAGTCCTTGCTGTCGCCCGTCACGGCGGGCCGCGGCCGCCCCTGATCGTCGATGGCCACGAAGGTAAAAATGCCTTCGGTGACGTGCGTTTTCAGTTCGCCTTCGCGCGGGCGGCGATAGGCGTCCACCTTCATGCGGATCGAGGTGCGGCCCACGGACAAAAGCTTGGCATACACTGTCACCTCGTCGCCCACCTGCACCGGGGTGAGAAACACCATGCCATCGACAGCGATGGTGGCGACGCGGCCTTTCGAATAGCGGGCAGCGATATTTCCCGCCGCCAGATCCATCATCGACATCAGCCAGCCGCCGAAAATATCACCGGACGGATTGGTGTCCGAAGGCATGGCGGTGGTCAGGATGCCGAGATCGGCGGGGTCGGGGGCATCGGTGTCGATACCGGCGGATTTGGCCATGAGAGTGTTTCCGGCAAGTTGGATATGGCAAAAAAATAACGCCGGAACGAACCCGTCCCGGCGTTATGTGTAAATCTCCGAACGGCGCGCTGCAAAGGGCGCGCCGGACAGGTCTTACTTGGTGCGCGGGGCCGGCAGACCGCCTTCACGCTGCAAGCGCTTGCGGGCCAGCTTGCGCGCACGACGCACGGCTTCCGCCTGCTGGCGGGCGCGCTTTTCGGACGGCTTTTCGTAATGGACGTGACGCTTCATTTCGCGGAAGGAACCTTCGCGCTGCATCTTCTTCTTCAGGGCCTTCAGGGCCTGATCGACATTGTTGTCGCGGACAAAAATCTGTACCAGAGGTATCTCTCCATTCAGGGTGCGAAGGCTTGAGAGGGAAATGACCAGCCCTTGCGGGGCGCAATGCCTTCAGCCCGATAGTGAATAAAAACGTTAACCCGCCAACAGAAGCTGGCGGGCAGGTCGGGATTGCCTTACATGAGGCGCAAGCCCATGTCCAGCCAAAGCCCGCGCGAAAAGGGGAATTCGCGGTGATTTTTTGCCCCTTACCGCCATTTTGTTACACAAAGGCCGTAAACCGTCTCTTGGCGGCGGGCGATGCAGGCGCTATTCTCAGGCCATGACAGATCATGCCTCACCGCTGCGCACCGCTGAAAACCAGCTCGCCCAGGCCGTTATGCCCTATATCGCCACGCTTGGCCTCAATCGGCAAGCCGTGGCGGCGGGTGCACGCGCCGCCGGGTTTTCCGAAGCCGAGGCCAGCCTGATCGCCCCCAATGGGGCCGCCGACATCGCCGCTATTCTATGGCGAATGGCCGATGATGCGCTCGATGATCCCGATATGCGTCAATCTCTGGCCGCCATGAAGATTCGTGAGCGAATCGGCTTTCTGCTCAATCTGCGCCTTGATGCCGCCGCCGTTGATGGTGAGGTGGCGCGTCACCTGATGGGCTTTTTTGCCCTGCCCGGCCACGCCGTTCTTTATCATCGGCTGTTATGGGCCACGGCAGACCGTATCTGGCGGCTGGCCGGCGATGTGGCGCTTGATGAAAATCACTATTCCAAACGCGCCATTGTCTGCGGCATCCTGACCACCGCCCTGATGACGCGCCTGACGCAAGAGCGCGAAGCGCAAACCGCCCAGATCGCGCGCAATATCGAACAGGTCATGGCGTTTGAAAAGTTCAAGGCCAAACTGCCGAAAAAACCGGAAGACCTGCTGCTCGATCTCGGCAAAAAACTGGGCCGCTGGCGCTTCGGCAGCGTTCGCGTCGGCGAAACAGCATGAAAAACCTGCGCATCATGCTTGCTATCCTGTGGACTATGCTAGCTGTGAGCAGCGCGGCTCATGCGACGGCGGTCACCACCAGCGCTCCGTGTCATATGCCGATGGACATGATGCAGGACATCGTCAGACTTGATGTTCAACACCGGACCCCGCCCCTCGATCAGAACCTTATGCCCTGTTGCAATCAGCCCGCCATGATAGCACCTGACGCTAGCCCGGTTCCCATGGCGCGCAAAACCTCGGCCATACAATTCACGGCCTCACCTGCCGCCACCCTCGTCGGCCTGTCCACTTTCATGGAACCGCGCCCGCCGAAAAACGCCTGATGGTCTGAAACCTGTTCCATCAATTTTTTCGGAAATACATCCATGTCTTACCGCTTTATCACGCCCGCCTGCGCGGCGGCGTTTTTTTCGCTGTCCCTTCCCCAGATAGCCCATGCTCAGATGCAAGGCATGAACATGCCGGATATGTCCATGCCACAACAAAGCTCCCGCTGGCATATCATGGCCCATACGGCGATCACCTTTGCCGCCGATGATCAACAGGGCCCCCGTGGCGGCTCAAAGAGCTTTGTCGAAGGCATGGCGATGATCATGGCCAGCCATGCGCTCAACGACAGCACCGATCTTGATCTTCAGGCCATGCTGTCGCCGGACGCCTTCATGGGCAAGAACGGCTACCCTCTTCTGCTCCAGACAGGCGAAACGGCTGACGGCGTGCACCCGCTCGTCGATCGCCAGCATCCACACGACCTGTTCATGGGCCTGACCGCCACCGTCACCCACCGTTTCGATGGTGATATGAGCGGTTTCGTGCGCGTCGGCTGGCCGGGCGAAAATGGCTTCGGGCCGCAGGCTTTCATGCACCGCCCTTCCGGCGAGAATTTCCCAACTGCGCCAATCACCCACCACTGGTTCGATGCCGGACATATCACCATGGGCGTCGTGGCTGCGGGCCTGACCCAAGGCCCCGTGCAGATTGAGGTCAGCCAGTTCACCGGCCGCGAACCGGATGAGCATCGCTTCAATCTTGAACGTCCGCATCTTGATTCCACGGCCATGCGCCTGACATGGCGGATCACACCTGATCTGTCAGCGCAAGGCTCATGGGCGCGTGTGGTCAGCCCGGAAGAACTGGAGCCGGACATCAATCTGATTCAGAAAAGCGCCAGCCTCGCCTATACGCGCAATTTCGTTACGGGCAGGCTGGACTCAACCCTTGCCTTCGGGCGCAAAGCGCAAGAACATAGAAACGTTAAACCCTCCGATGCGTGGCTGTTCGAAAACAGTTTCCATTTCAAAGGCCCCTGGATCGGACTGGCGCGTTATGAACGTGTCTATAATGACGAACTGGTTCCAGGCCATGCCTGGTGGGTGGCCAAGACAGAGATCGGCGTCATTCGCACCTTCCAAATCGGTCATGGCGCAACCCTGGGTCTCGGCGTGGTGCGCCAGTTCAACCATGTGCCGAAGCCTCTGAAACCGGCTTATGGCGACCATCCGAACGGCACAGTCGGCTTCATACAGTTAAAAACCCATTGGATGCCTATGTCGGGCATGAAGATGTAATTTATCGATGAAAACCGGCGATGGAGCAATTTCACCATCGTCGGTTTTACGACGGTGACGCCCAAACTTGTATGATAATAGCTTGACGCAAGGCCTGCGCCGCCTTAGCCGTAAGAAAAATGATAACGCTGTCAGGGGAGATACCGATGCGTTCCTTCAAGGCCCTTCTTTGCGGTGTCGTATCCGCTCTTTCCTTAAGCCTGGCCGTCAGCGCCCACTCTGCGCCGATCACCACGCTGGACCGCAACGGCGCGTGGGTCAGCGTCGAGGCTTACGGCCCGAACGTCATCCACGTCACCATTGCCATCGACAAGGCCGACGCGCTGAAAGGCCCCGGTTACGGCATACTGGCCGATCACGCCGATAATTCCGCCTTCCGCGAAACCAGCGACGCAAACGGCGACAGCTTCACCTCGAACGCCCTGACCTTGCATGTCAATGCTGCCCCCGCGCCGCATGTGCCCAGTCAGGGTGAAAAATATTTCGCCCCGTCCCTGCCGCCCGTCGGTTTGCAGGTGACGAACGCCAAAGGCGAAACCATCCTCAACATGACCGGCTGGGAAATGGCCCCGCACGATGTCAATGGCGAGCACACCTTTCAGGTTGGTGCCGATTTCACCGCGCCCACCGACGAACATTATTACGGCATGGGCCAGAATCAGATGTCACGCGGCCCGCTCGATCTGCGCGGCCGGGTGATCGACTGCAAACACTGGTATGATGCGCCCGGCGGTGAAACCGTCTGCGTGCCCTTTATGGTGTCGTCCAAAGGCTATGGTATCATCTGGGACAACCCGTCCGATACGCACTTCATTGCCGGCATCAATGGCGCAACGAAATTCCAGTCCGAGGTCGGCGAGCGCGTCTCCTTCTTCGTCGTCACCGGTGATACGCCCGAAGAGATTTACTCGGCCTATGCCCGCGTCACCGGCCGCACACCGATCCCGCCCAAGGCCGCCTTCGGCCTGATCCAGTCCAAGGCGCGTTACGACAGCCAGGCCGAAATCCTGCGCGTGGCCAATACCTATCGCCAGAAGGGCTATCCGCTCGACATCATGGTGCAGGACTGGTTCTACTGGACGCGCATGGGCCAGATGGACATCGACCCGGCGCAGTTCCCCGATCCGGACGCCATGAACAAGCAGTTGCACGATATGGGGATAGAGTCGATCATCTCGATCTGGCCGCGTTTCGAAACCTCAGGCCGTTATTATAACGAACTCGCCGCTAAGGGTTATTTCCTGAAGGATAAGGACGGGAACCCGGTCGATGGCCTGCCCTTCCGTTCCGACCGCACCGGCGCCTTGATCGATTCGACCAATCCCGACGCCCGCAAATGGTACTGGGATCACGCGCGTGATAATATCCTGTCGCACGGTTACGACTATCCGTGGCTCGACGAAACCGAGCCCGATCTGGTGCCGGACGGCTATTTCTTCTCGATCGGTTCGGGCGACCGCTACCACAATGTCTTCCCCCTGCTGCACGTTGAGGGCGTGGCCGATGGCATGCGCGCCTGGAAGCCCGACAAGCGCGTGCTGATCCTGGCGCGCGCCGCCTATCTGGGCTCGCAGCGCACGGGGGCCCTGTTCTGGTCGTCCGACATCAACCCGTCATGGGAAGCTTTGCAGCGCCAGATTCCTACCGGGCTTAACATGACGGCGTCGGGCATCGCCTATTGGGGCAATGACATCGGCGGCTGGCAATGGCTGCCGCAAACCACGACCGCCACCAAGCCGCCCCTGCTCGATCCGTCCGATGCGCGCGACGTGGTGGGCCAGAACAACGACTATCCTGAGCTTCTGACGCGCTGGTTCGAATACGGCACCTTCCTGCCGACCTTACGCCTGCATGGTGATCGCAAACACACCGAAATCTGGGCCTTCGGTCACGAGGCCGAGGCGATCATGGCCAGATACGACAAGCTGCGCTACGCCCTGATCCCGTATATCTATTCCAGCGCCAAACATACCTATGATACGGGTGCCCCCTTCATGCGCGCCCTGTGGATGGACTTCCCGAACGACCCGAATGTCAGCGACATCGGCACGGAATATATGTTCGGCCCGGCCTTCCTCGTGGCTCCCGTCACCGAACAGGGGCAAACCCAGAAGAAGGTCTATCTGCCGGCGGGTTCAGACTGGTATAATTACTGGACCAATGAAAAGCTGACCGGCGGCCAGTGGGTTGATGTGGCCGCGCCGATCGAGCAGATCCCGCTGTTTGTCAAGGCAGGCTCGATCATCCCCGTGGGTTCGGACATCCAGTCCACCGCCACGCCGCAAACCATCACCGCCTTGAAGGTCTATCCGGGCGCTGACGGCACCTTCAACCTCTATGATGATGACGGCAAAACCTATGGTTACGAAACGGGCAAGGGCACGGTGACGAGCCAGCTCACCTGGGATGACGCCTCAGGCAAGCTGTCCGCCTCAGGCGCAATGGCCAAAACCGCACCTGGCCTCGTACAGGTGATCGGCAAGTAAAATGAAAGAAAGCCCCGGAGCGATCCAGGGCTTTTTTTTCAGACCGTCACGTTCGGAACAGATCCTTCACCCCGTGCGGGGCGGAGCGCCAATATTGTGCGGGCGCATCGATCTGCGCCCCCAGTTCGGCGGCGGCGTGCCACGGCCAGCGCGGATCATAGAGCATGGCGCGCGCCAGAGCCACCAGATCGGCCTTGCCCGATTCCAGAATATCCTCAGCCTGCTGCGCTTCGGTGATCAGCCCCACGGCAAAGGTGGTGACGCCGGTTTCACGGATAGCGGCGGCGAACGGCACCTGATAACCGGGGCCAACCGGGATTTGTTGCAAGGGCGACAAAGCCCCCGACGAGGCATCGATCCAGTCCACGCCCAGCGCTTTCAGCTTTTTGGCAAACACGACCGTCTGGTCGATGTCCCAGCCGCCCTCCACCCAGTCGGAGGCCGAAACACGCACGCCCACCGGCTTATCCGCCGGAAAGGCGTCGCGCACCGCTTTAAAAACTTCGAGCGGAAAGCGCATCCGGTTGTCCAGCGAGCCGCCATAGTCGTCATCGCGGTGATTGCTGAGGGGCGACAGGAATTCATGCAGCAGATAGCCGTGGGCGGCGTGGATCTCGATGGCGTCGATACCGAGGCGCTCGGCCCGCTGCGCCGCCGCCACGAAGGCGGCTTTGACGCGCTCCAGTCCGGTCTTATCGAGCGCAATCGGCGTAGCGTCCGTTTCGAGATAGGGCACGTCTGACGGCGCATGGACGCGCCAGCCCTGCGGCGCATCGGGCGCGATCTGCTGGCCGCCCTCCCACGGCAGATGGCACGACGCCTTGCGCCCGGCATGGCCGAGCTGGATGGCCACGGGTATATCCGACCAGCGCCGGATGGCGGCCAGAACCGGCTTCAGCGCCGCTTCGCAGGCCTCATCATAAAGCCCCAGATCGCCGGGGGTAATGCGGCCATCGGCCTCGACCGCCGTGGCCTCGATGATCAGCATCCCCGCCCCCGACAGCGCCAGATGGCCAAGATGGATCATGTGCCAGTCCGTGGCGCGGCCATTCTCCGCCGAATATTGACACATGGGCGACACCACGATGCGGTTTCGTAAACTGAGGCTACGCAGGGCGATGGGGGAAAACAGGACACTCATGCTCATCTCCGGTACATTAAAATGTGGGCGCGCTCCCGATATGGAGTGATCACCGCCGCCACGCCAGAGCAACGAGCGTTTATTTGACTTACAAATTGAATGCGAGATGCGGAAAAACGCAAAATGTAGAGCGGGTTGCATGCCTTTCAACGATTCAATCAGAATGCAAACCGCTCCAGAGCAACGAGCGTTTAATTTGACTTACAAATTGAATGCGAGATGCGGAAAAACGCAAAATGTAGAGCGGGTTGCATTCCTTTGACTGATTCAAGCAGAATGCAAACCGCTCTACCCTCGATGAAAATAAGAATACAAGGGAGGTTACCGTGCCGGATCGCTGGTTCCTCAGGCTGTAGTTGCCAGAAGCGGCGAAACCAGCCATGAAGGCGACATGCTGGCCCGCCTGAAAACCATCCCCTACCTGCCGCTGATCCTCGCCCTGACGGCCTTGCGCCTGATCGCGGCGGGACGGGCCGGACTTGTGCCCGATGAGAGCTATTACTGGCTGTGGGCGCAGCATCTGAGCTTCGGCTATTATGATCACCCGCCGATGGTGGCGTGGTGGATCGCCGCCTTCACCGCCGTCAGCAACGCGGCGCTCTGGGTGCGTCTGCCGTTCGTGCTGGGTTTCCTCGTCCTGTGCGCGCTGGTTTACAACACGGCGCGCACATTATTCGACGCCACGGTGGCGAAACGGGCCCTGCTCTGGCTCAATGCCTGTTTGCTGCTGAGCATCGGCACGGTGGTGGCCACGCCCGATCCGCCCAGCGTGCTGATGTGGGCGGCGGCCTTGTGGGCACTGGCGCGACTGGTCAGGAGCGATGATGGCCGCTGGTGGCTGGTGTTCGGCCTGTTCGCGGGTCTGGGCGTTGAGGCCAAATACACCAATCTGTTCTTAGGCTTAGGCGTACTGGTCTGGCTGGTCATGGATCGTGACGCCCGCCGTCACCTGACGCGGCCCTGGTTATGGCTGGGTGCTGTGCTGGCTCTGGCCGTCATGGCCCCCAACCTGCTGTGGAACGCGCAGCATGGCTGGATCACAGTGGCCAAGCAGTTCGGGCGGCTCGAAGCCAGCCATCTGACGGCGCGCTATCTGATCGAATTCCTGATCTCGCAACCGCTCTTGATCAATCCTTTCATCGCCCTGTTCGCCGGACTGGCTGTGGCAAGGTGGTGGAAAGGCCGCGACCCCGCCGCCAACCTGCTGATCGCCCTGCCCCTGCCTTTGCTGGTCTATCTGCTGATCCATGTTTTTCACGACCGCATTCAGGGCAACTGGCCGGCCCCCATCTATCCGGGACTGGTCGTGCTGGCGGCCTCGGCGAGCGAGGGCTTGCAGGGCCGCTGGTGGCCACGGCTGCGAAGCTGGGCCGCGCCCTTCGGCATCGCCATCACCGTTCTGGCGCTTGGCTTTCTGGCGCTCGGCGATCAGGCCCCCGGCCTTGGTGCGGCGGGTCTGGCTCAGGGCTGGAATGGCCTTGCCAGCCGTATAGACGCGGCGCGTCAGGCGAGCGGCGCGACATGGATCGCCACCACCGACTATGATACGCAGGGCGAACTGAGCTACCACCTGCCGCAGCAGACCGTGCGCGCCGTGGCCGAACGGGCGCGCTACAACTGGCCCACGCCCGTGCCGCCGGGCATGGCCCTGATCGTCGTCGCCCCCAACCATGCGCCCGACCTGACCACCTGCTTTGATCAGTTAAGCGATCTCGACACGGCCTCACGCGCCAGAGCCAGCCGCAAGACGGACTTCCATCTCTATCGCGGTCGACTCAAAACGCCTGATTGCCAAATACCTTAGATCAGAACGGCTTCCAGCGTGATCGGCACGGACGACAGCGCCTTGGATACCGGGCAGCCCGCCTTGGCGCCCGCTGCGATCTCCTGAAACTGATCAGCCGAAATGCCGGGAATTTTGGCGCTGAGCTTCAGCTTGATCGCCGCGATGGCAAAACCGCCATCCGCCGGTTGCAGGTCAACACTGGCCTCGGTGTCGATACTGTCAGCGGTAAAGCCCGCCGCGCCCAGGGCAAAGGCCAGCGCCATCGAGAAACAGCCCGAATGGGCCGCCGCGATCAGTTCTTCGGGATTGGTGCCCGCCTTGCCGTCGGCATTTTCAAAGCGCAGCTTGAAGCTGTAGGGCTGCTGGTCAAGCACCCCGCTCTGCGTGGTCAGGCTGCCTTCGCCTTGCTGGCCATTACCGGCCCAATGGGCCTTTGCTGTACGGATCATGGGGAGAACCTTTCATCTGGTGTGAATGCCGACTGCCGTTGTATGACCTCATCCATAGCAAAACAATGCGAATCGCAAAGCTGCCATGACCGATCCTCTTCCTGCTGCCAAAGGCCGCAACCTGACCATGATCCTGCTGATCGTGGTCTATATGCTCAACTTTCTCGACCGCCAGATCTTAAGCATCCTGAAAGAGCCGATCGCCGCCGAGTTGCATCTCAATGATGCCCAGACCGGCTGGCTGGGCGGCCTGCCCTTCGCCCTGTTCTTTTCGGTGCTGGCCCTGCCCGCCGCCTGGCTGGCCGACCGTGGCTCGCGTGTCTGGCTGATGACGGTGGCGCTGGCCGTCTGGTCGGCCTTCACCGCTGCGTGCGGCCTGAGCGCCGGATTCGGCCAGCTCTTTCTGGCGCGCATGGGGGTCGGGGTCGGCGAAGCCGGAGGCGTGCCGCCCGCCTATGCTTTGATCGCCGATCTTTATCCGCCGCACAGCCGGGCGCGCGCCATCTCGGTCTATACGCTCGGCATTCCGCTCGGCAGCGCCGCCGGTATTCTGTTTGGCGGGCTGATGGCGGCCCATGTCAACTGGCGCTACGCCTTTCTGGTCATCGGTCTTGTCGGGCTGGTGGTCGCGCCCCTGTTTCGCCTGCTGGTACGCGATCCGCCGCGTGGCCAGTATGACGCGCCCGTGCAGGGCGCAGCGCCCGGCCTGCTGGCCACGGCGCGTCTGGTCTGCGCCAAGCCGGCCTTCTGGCTGATGGCGCTGGGCGCGGCGGCGGCCTCAATGGTCGGCTACGGCTTTCTCTACTGGTTCCCCACCTTTCTGGCGCGCAGCCTGAACATGGACATAACCAGCCGTTCGATCCTGTTCTCAATGGCCTTTCTGATCAGCGGCCTGATCGGCATACCTTTGGGCGGCTGGCTGGCTGACCGTCTGGGGCAGGCGCGCAAAGGCGCTTATCCGCTCATCCCGGCCTGCGCCCTGCTCGTTTCCGCCCCGCTGTACGGGCTGGCTGTGATGGCCCATACGCCGCTGCAAGCCTTTTTGCTGGTGCTGATTCCGCAGGCGCTGGGCCTTGTCTGGCTCGCACCGCTGCTCACCGCCGTCCAGCATCTTGTGCCGGTCAATGGCCGCAGTCAGGCAAGCGCCTTGTTTTTGCTGGTCAATAATCTGATCGGCCTGAGCCTTGGGCCTTACTTTTTTGGCAAGGTGTCCGACCTGCTCAAACCGATGTACGGCGAAGACTCCATTAAATGGGCCTTCGTGATCGGGCTTGGCTTTTACCTGCTGGCCGCCTTGCTGTTGTTCGGTGCGTCGCGCACGCTGAAAAAAGCGTGGGTGGATTGAGGCTGCAAAAAGAAGAGCCCTTCAACCAGTAAAGGCTGAAGGGCTCGCATTCCGGATACGAACGCTTGGGGGGCGTCGCCCGAACCCGGAAATGGCTTATAAACTGTCAGCGGTCGCTGGTATAAGCTCCGGAGCTACGACCGCCGTACAAAGTGCGAGGGCAAGCGCCGCTCCGTTAAATCTGAGGCTGCTCAATCTGAACCCAAACATCTCTGTCTTCGCGAACCGTCATCGCAAATTGTGTGTAAGGGGACAGAATAGGCCGGACATCATCGTCATGCGATGCCAAGCCCGCCGCGAAAAAATCAGAATGCGGTTAAGCGATGCTTCGCAAGCGGTAAAAACTGTTTTATAGGCAAGACGACATTTGGAGACTGCTCATGAAACTCTTGCGCTTCGGCCCTGCGGGTCAGGAAAAACCCGGCCTGCTTGATGCGAACGGCCAGATCCGCGATCTCAGCGGCGTGATCGACGATATGGCCGGAGATGTGCTCTCCGATGCCGGTCTGGCCCAATTGCGCGGCCTCGATCCGTCAAGCCTGCCTCTGGCGCCGCAGGATGCGCGCATCGGGCCCTGCGTTGGCCGCGTCGGCAAATTCCTGTGCATCGGCCTCAACTATGCCGACCATGCCGCCGAATCAAACCTGCCGATTCCATCGGAGCCAGTCATCTTCACCAAGGCCACCAGCGCCATTTGCGGCCCGTTCGATAGGGTGCTGAAACCGCGCGGTTCGACCAAGCTCGACTGGGAGGTCGAACTCGGCATCGTCATCGGCAAACACGCTGCTTACGTCTCCGAAGCCGAGGCGCTTGACTATGTGGCCGGTTATTGCGTGGTCAATGATGTATCGGAACGCGCGTTTCAGATCGAGCGCGGCGGCACCTGGGACAAGGGCAAGGGCTGCGACACCTTCGGCCCGATCGGCCCGTGGCTGGTGACGAAGGACGAGATTGCCGATCCCCATGCCCTGCACATGTGGCTTGAGGTCAATGGCCACCGCTACCAGAACGGCTCAACCGCCACCATGATCTTTAAACCGGCCCATATCGTCCATTATGTGTCGCAGTTTATGAGCCTGCAACCGGGCGACATCATCACCACCGGCACCCCGCCCGGCGTTGGCATGGGCGTCAAGCCGGAGCCGGTCTGGCTGAAGGCGGGCGATGTGATGGAACTGGGTATTGCGGGCCTCGGCACACAAAAACAGACCGTGGCCGACGCCTGATGTCTAACGGCTAGCCACCAAATGAAAACAGGCGGCGGTGTTCTTCCGTGGCATAGGCGTCGGTCATGCCGGCAATATAGTCGCAGATGACCCGTGCCCGCGCCGCCTCGGCATCCCTGGCGCAGACAAGCTGATACCATTCGGGTGGCAGGGTGTCGGGCTCCTTCATGAACAGATGGAACATCTCGTTCAGCAGGCGTCTGGCGTGCGAGCGCGTGCGGTTGACACGGTAATGCTTGTACATGCGCTCGAACAGAAAGCCGCGCAGCCGCGACAGGTCGTCATGCACCGGCTTTGAAAACTGCACCATCTGGCTGCCCGCCACGCGCACATCCTCGGCGGTTTCGATACCGGCTACGCTCAGGCGCGCCCTCGTCTGCTCCAGCACATCCCGCATCATCACGCCGATCATGCGCCGCACGCCCTCCAGCCGCAAAAGCCGGTCGTCGATCTGCGGCCAGTCGGCCTGGACGCTGCGCAGGGCGGGCCCGATCATCGGCACGTCGAGCAGGTCGGCAATGCTGAAAAGCCCGGCCTGCAAACCATCATCGACATCGTGATTATTATAGGCAATGTCGTCGGCAATCGCGGCGCACTGGGCTTCGAGCGAGGCGAAACTACCGGGGCGAATATCCCACTGCTCATTGAAATCAACGATGGATTTCCATGAGGGCTCGCTCATGTGCTGGCTGACCGGGCCATTATGTTTGATAATGCCTTCAAGGGTTTCCCAGGTCAGATTCAGGCCATCGAAGGCGGGGTAACGCACTTCCAGCCGGGTGACGACGCGGAAGGTCTGGACATTGTGATCGAACCCGCCCCACGGCAACATGCAGGCGTGCAGTTCGTCCTCACCGGCATGGCCGAAGGGCGGATGGCCGAGA
Organism: Asticcacaulis sp. EMRT-3; assembly: GCF_030027245.1. Lineage (NCBI taxonomy): Bacteria > Pseudomonadati > Pseudomonadota > Alphaproteobacteria > Caulobacterales > Caulobacteraceae > Asticcacaulis > Asticcacaulis carbonis. Next base: position 569,960 of record NZ_JASERT010000001.1, on the reverse strand, counting down.
TCGTGCGCCAGAGCGATGGTTTCGGCCAGGTCTTCATCGAGCCTGAGCGCATGGGCCAGCGAACGGGCGATCTGCGCCACTTCGAGGCTGTGGGTCAGGCGGGTGCGGAAATAGTCGCTTTCGGTCGCCACGAAAACCTGCGTCTTGCCCTTCAGGCGACGAAAGGCCGTCGAATGGATAATGCGGTCGCGGTCACGGGCGTAGGCGGTGCGCGTGGCGCTGTCCGGTTCGGCGTGCAGACGCCCCTGGTTCTGGCTGGCATCGGCGGCATAAGGAGCAAGAACGGACATAAGGGTGTCTCCGTGCGGATCAGATGGCTGTCGATATACTATGAAGTGTGACCAGCGCCTAAAAATTCACAGAACATGCAGATGGGGGGCTGATTTTATGCGGATTCGCGCCCATATTAGCCGGAGTTCTCCCAGAGTTTACCCTATGCACCCCGACATCACCCTGACCAAATCCGCCGCCCGTCACCTGAACCGCCTGTCCGCCGAGGCCGGTCATCCGGTCATGTTGCGCGTGCAGGTCGAAGGCGGCGGCTGTTCGGGTTTTCAATATGTGCTCGATCTGACGGATGCGCCGAACGAGGATGAGAGCCGTATCGAACTGGACGGCGCCACGGCCCTGATCGATGAGGTATCGGCCCCGCTCATGGCCGGATCCATGATCGACTATGTCGAGGAACTGGTCGGATCGCAGTTCAAGATATTGAATCCGCTGGCGGTTTCGTCTTGCGGCTGTGGAACCAGCTTCGCGCTGTAATTGTCTGAACCACGGAAAACACGGAAAGCACGGAAAAATAGTCTGAGCACATAGCGCTCCTTTTTCGCCCAGCAAGCTTTGGAACACTCTGTTTGATTTCCGTGATTTCCGTGTTTTCCGTGGTTCAAATTCTAAACGCCTTGCCCTTCGCCATGACGCCCGCTAAATCTGGACGCATGAAACTCGCCACCTGGAACGTCAACTCCGTCAATGCCCGCCTGCCGCTGATCCTCGAATGGTTCCGCGAAGCCGCGCCCGATGTCTGCGGCTTGCAGGAGCTGAAATGTATCGACGAGAAGTTTCCCACAGAAGCTTTTGAATCGCTTGGCTATAATTGCGCCGTCTTCGGGCAGAAAACCTGGAACGGCGTGGCCATCCTGTCGAAATATCCGCTGTCGGATGTGCGGCGCGGCCTTCCCCGGAACGATTTGGCGGACGATGAAGCCGATGAGCAATCGCGCTATATCGAAGCGGTGATCGAGGCCCCTGAGCCGGTGCGCTTCGCCGCCATCTACCTGCCCAATGGCAATCCGCTCGGCACCGACAAATATGCCTATAAGCTGCGCTGGCTGGAACGGCTGCGCGCCCATGCCGCATCTCTTCTTTCACTTGAGGAAATGACCGTACTGGCTGGAGATTTCAACATTATTCCGACCAAGGAAGATTGCTGGAATGACAGTGTCTGGCTCGACGACGCCCTCTATCAGCCCGCTGTGCGCCGCGCCTATCAGGGCCTGAAAAATCTCGGTTATACCGACGCCTTCGATTCGCACCCCACCGAAGGCAACCGCTATACCTTCTGGGATTATCAGGCGGGGGCCTGGCAGAAGAATCAGGGCATCCGCATCGATCACCACCTGTTGTCGCCGCAGGCCGCCGACCGGCTGACCGATCTGGTCATCCACAAAGAGACACGCGGTCGCACCCATGACGAGGCCAAACCGTCTGATCATGTGCCGGTTGAGATCATGCTGACAACACAATCTTAACCCGTATCGGCGATAAGGTTTTGTTATCCATAGTTCAACTGGCGTGACTCCCCACATGGCCCATGCCGCGCGCGTACTTCTGTATTTTCTGTTTGGCGGAATCGGCCTGACCCTGATCGCGTCGGGCCTGATGTGGTGGTTCGAAGCCTCCCGCCGTCTGGCGCGTGCGCTCAATGCCGCGCTCGGCAAACCGGCGGACGCCATTGTTTACGACCTTGACGGCCGCAAGGCGGCGGGCCTCGATTTCACCGCCGGTGATCTGGCCGTCATGTGGAGCCCCAGCGGACAAGGGCTGGTGTTCGCTTTTGACGAGATCGAGGGGGCTGAACTGATCGTTGATGAGCGCGTGGTGGCGCGCGCCCAGCGCGGTGAAAGCCGCAAGGTGCTCAACGAAACCCACGCCCAGGCCGCCCATGTCACGCTGCGTCTGATCTTTGCCGATGTGCAGAACCCGGAATTTGAAATCAATCTGTTCGGCGATGTCAGCCATAATCCGGTGCACGCCAAGACCGCCGCCGAGGCTGTCCGGCTGGGGCGCAAATGGCTGTCGCACGTCGATGCGGTGATCAAGCGCCAGTCGGCCCAGCCCTCGCCCTATCCTGAAGCCGAACCGGTTGTCGCCGCCCGTCAAACCGAGCGCCACGGCGACAGGCCGCAAGCCCCGGCCCCGCTTCCGCCCTGGGAAGACGATGACGCGCATGACACGTATGACGATGAAATGCGGTAAAAAACACCAGAGCGCTTAACCTCGGCCCAAAAACGTGGTTAAGTTCGCTTTCCGCTTAGCATCGGGTTCTTGATCGTGCCGCCTTATCTGCCCGTCATTATCATTCTGTCGGCAGCCGTCTTGGCCATACTGGTCGTGCTTTATCGTCTTTACGATTCGCGCGTCGAACAGCCCAAAAAGCTCGAAGACGAGCTGCGCGAAGGCCTTGGCGGCTTCAAGGCGGATGTTCAGGCGTTGGAGCCGGTGCGCAAGGCGGCGGCCGCCTCATCCTTTGCCGGTGACCGCATCATCATCGTGCGCAATTTCGGCAAAATACCGCACAAGCCCTATACGATGGCCGAACTGATGGGCATCGAGGTCTTTGTCGATGACAAGGTGGCGGGCCGGGTGGTGCGCGGCGGGCCCACCAAACTGCTCGATGACATCGCCCCCACCGTGCACCGCGTCACCCTGCGGCTGATGTTCGACGATCCGTCCGACCCCGATTTCGAACTGGTGATCTGGGATCCGCACGACGCCATGACCGCCCGCGCCGAAGGGCCGCGCGCCGCGCTCAATAATGCCCGTAAATGGTTCTATCATGTCGAGGCGGTCTTACGCCGCACCAGCGCACCACCGAAACCGGCTTCTGCCCTGATCGCCGCCCCACCGCCCATGCCACCCCCTATGCCTCCCATGCCTGCGCAACTGACGGCATCGGTGACGCCGGCTCCGGCCTCGCCGAAAGCCGACGCGCCGCCGAAGAGTGAAGGCGATGTGCTCAATGCGCCGATGATTCCCTATCTCTGATGCGGCATGGTTCTGGCTTAAGGTTTATGCACAGGGCACAGGCCACCGTCCTGTGGCGCAGCCCTGCCAGCCGTGCTAAGCGAATCCCATGAAGCCGGATGACCTGAAGCCATATTGCCCGAAGCCCGTATGGAACGACGCGCCTGCTGATCAAAGCGGAGACGACTGATGTGGACACTTGCGCTTGCCAGCGCCTTTTTCCTGTTCATCCACCTGATGATCAGCGCCACATCGCTGAAGGATCGTGTGATCGAAAAGATCGGCGGCACGGCCTATTATATCCTGTTTTCCCTGCTGTCGATCGGCGGGCTGATCTGGCTTTGCGTCGCCTTCGGCATGGCGCTGGGCGATCCGATGAATTACGCCTTGTGGAACTCCGGCCCCTTTCTGCGCGTCATCGGCATAGCTGGCAATTTCCTGGCCTTCCTGCTGGTGGTGATGGGCTACACCACGCCGTCGGCCACCAGCCTGCCCGCCCTGTGGCACATGCCTGAAAAACCGGTTTACGGCATTATCCGCATCACCCGCCACCCGGTTCTGGCCGGGATCGGCATCTGGGCCCTGACCCATATGATCTGCAATGGCAATCTGGCGGCCTGGATTTTTTTCGGCTCCCTGCTGGCGTTGTGCGGCCTAGGTGCCAACACCATCGACCGCAAGCGCATGACGTTGATGGGCGATGTCTATGCTTCGATCATGCGCCGCACGTCGATCGTGCCCTTCGTGGCCATTATCGAAGGCCGCATCGCCTTCGACGCCAAAGAACTGGGCGTGGTGCGCCCGCTGCTGGCCGTATCGATGTTCAGCGTTTTCCTCACCCTGCACGAACTGCTGTTCACGGTACGGGCGTTTTAATTTACGCACCTGCGATATATTTGCCAGAGATCAGCCCTTGCGAAGCGTTCGCGGTTAATTTTTCGTTGATCTTGTCACATGTTTTTGAACAAATGGGCGCAGACTAATTCTGTGGACGTCGGTTTGGGTGGGTGCGCGTCGGGTTATGAAGCTTTCAGCCTTCACATTACTCATGTTTTTCGTGGCCGTGGCGCTGGTTCTGGCCAGCCTGATCGGCCATTTCCGCGCCATTCCCTATTTAAGCGATTACCAGTACTGGCTGATGACCGGCGGCTTTGGGGTTCTGGCCTTCGGGCTGATCTTCAAGGGCCAGCCGCAATAAACGCTCAGGCCCGCGCCACATCGGCCAGATCACTGTCGATCGCCAGGGCCAGGCTGAGCGCGCTCAGGGCTTCGCGCCCATTGCACAAAGGCACCGCCCGTTCGCCGCGCACCGTTTCCAGAAACCGTCCGACGCTGGTGCCCAGCGGGTCGCGGGCGATGTCGGCTTCGGCGAAATCGGCATTAAGCTTGAAAGGCGTGGTATTGACGAAGGTGCGGTTGAGGAAGTCAATCTCCACCTGCCCTTGCGGATAGACGATGCGCATGGTGCGCTGGCGCGTTTCGGCCATGCGCGAGGCGCTGAAAATGGCCTTCATACCGTTTTCAAAATCGACATCGGCCACCGCCTCATCGGCACCTGTCGCCTGATAGCCCGGTTCCTGCCGGTAGCGCGCCGTGGCCGTCAACCCGCCCGGATGCGCACCGGCCAGCGAGATGGCGAGGTCGAGATCGTGGATCATCAGATCGAGCACCACCGACACATCGAGATTGCGCGTGCTGGCCGTGCCGTTACGCACCGCTTCGAGACGCAAGGGGCGCTCCGGCACGCCATAGAGGCCGATGGCTTCAAAAACGGCGCGTTCCTGATGGCCGCAGGCCAGCACCAGCTCTTTGTCCGCCGCGGCGGCGATCATGGCCTCGCCGTCATCTTCCGTGGCCGCCAGCGGCTTTTCGGAATAGACATGCACGCCCTTTTCCAGAGCTTTCAAAGCGATGGCCGCATGGGCAAAGGCCGGTGCGGCAATGGTCAGGGCGTCGATCCGGCTCAGGAAATCGTCAAGATCATCGGCACCGAAAGCCTGCACGTCATGCTGGTCGGCCAGGGTTTCGGCGCGTCCCTTGTCGAGATCATAAACCCCCGCCAGTTCGACATTGGCGATCTGACGATATTTATTGGCGTGATAGCCGCCGAAAACACCTGCTCCCGCCACACCGACGCGCAAAATCTTCGTCATCGTCATCTCTCGCCATTGCCGTACCTTCGGGCTCCTGCTTACCGTGTTTTGCGATAAGATTTCAAAACATAATTTGTGCAAAGCGGCATATGGAGCGCATAAAGCGCTTTTGTCGCGCCTCTATTCAGGCTAGAAGCGCCGGGTTTTTCGCGGCCCGCCGGTCGCAGCCCATCCCTGCAATTCGTTTTCTCACCGGAGGTTCCGCCGTGTCACGTCTGTTTGGCGCCTATGTCGTCGTCGATTACAGCGCCGCCGAAGGCAAGAAGACCGGTGACTCCTCGATGTGGATCGGGGTGATGAAGCGCGATGTGCGTTTCCGCCTGTCCTATGAGACGCATAATCCGGCCACGCGCGCCGAAGGTCTGGCTCTGCTGCGCGAGCTTCTGGCCGACCTGCACAAGCGCGGCGACCGCATCCTGCTGGCCGTCAATTTTCCGCTTGGCCTGCCCCGTGGCACGGCGGAACGCCTTAAGCTGGATGGCGAACCGTGGCGGGCCGTGTGGGATTTTCTGGCCAAAAATATCGTCGATAAGCCCGACAACAGCAATAACCGCTTTCAGGTGGCGGCCAAGATCAACCGGCTGATGACCGACGCCGCCTACCCTTTCTGGGGCTGCCCGAAGAATGCCGCGCAGAAATGGCTGTCAACGCTCAAGCCCGACTCGTACGGCGAATTTCCTGAATATCGCCTGACCGAAGAGGCGGTGCGCGCCCGAAAACTGCCGCAAGCCTCCATGCCGAAAAGCCTGTGGCAGATGCACGGCGCGGGCGTGGCCGGCGGCACGGCCATGCTCGGCATCACCGCCCTGCGCACCCTTGTGGCCGAACTGGGCGAGGCTGCGAAAATCTGGCCGTTCCAGACCGGTTTCGAGGCTCAGACGCCCGACACACTGGCCGGACTGAACACGCTGGTCGTCGAGGTGCATCCGCCGCTGTTCGACGGCGTCGCCGAGGCGGGCGAGATGAAGGACGCGGCCTCGGTACGCCTGACCGCGCAAGGATTGGCTGATCTCGATGACAAGGGCCAGCTTGGCGCGGCCTTCGCCGCACCGAAGCTGGACGAGGCGCAACGGCTCATCGCCGCGCAGGAAGAAGGCTGGATTCTGGGTCTGTGATCCGCTCAGAAAATGGCTCCGCGAAACACTCAACCGGCGTAAAACTGACCGCCATTGATATGGACGATCTGGCCGGTGACATAGCCGCTCATGCGATCCGAGGCCAGGAACAGGATCGGCCCGACGCAATCCTCGGCCGCGCCGAGACGGCCCATCGGCACGCTGGCCAGCATGGCGGCCATGCGTTCGGGAGGGGTCTTGTCATGAAACGGCGTCTTGATCACGCCGGGCGCGATGGCATTGACGCGGATGTTCTTTTTAGCCAGATCGGTGGCCATGTGGCGCGTGACATTATGGATGAAGGCCTTGGCGCTGGCATACATGCCCGAACCGGGGCCCCCGCCATTGCTGCCCGCGATCGAGCCGAGATTGATGACGGCCCCGCCGCCCGCGGCCTCCATATACGGCACGGCGGCCTGGGTGGCGTCGAGCACCGAGCGGACATTGAGGTTCATCACCTCATCGAACAGGGCGTCGCTCCAGTCGGCAAACAGAGTGCGCGTCATCAGCGATCCGGCATTATTGACCAATATATCGAGCCCGCCCAGCTTGTCGGCGGCCTGCGCCACCATGTCCGCTGCGTTTTCAAAACGGTTGAGATCGGCCTGCACCAGATGCGCCTCACCCCCCTCAGCCCTGATGTCGGCGGCCACAGCTTCGGCCTCGGCGGCGCTTTGGTGATAATGCACGGCCACCTTTGCGCCGACGCGCGCAAAGCCCCTGGCCGCCGCCGCACCGATGCCGGTCGAGGCCCCGGTGATCAGAACGCATTTCCCCTTTAGGTCGTCGAGCATGGCATGGCCTTTCTTTAAAAATTGTACGACTTATTAGGTCGGATCGATTCCTAAGTCGAGATGGGCACCGGCTTTTTATCGAGCCACAGAAACCGCGCCGTCTGAAAACCGCCTGCTATCAGCGAGGCCACCACCACGGCATAGATCAGCCCCGCCACGCCCAGGTTCAGGGTCAGGCAAAAGATAAAGCCGAGCGGCAGCATGATCGCGCCATACGAGACATAGTGGATGACGGTCGGGGCCAGAATATCGCGGCGCGCCCGCAGGGCCTGCGCCCCCACCACCTGCAAACCATCGGGCACGAAGAACAGGCAGGCCAGCAAAAGCCCGTGGCGCACCACCGGAATCAGCAACGGATCGTGCGTATAGAAACGGGTGACCGGTTCGCTGAAAATCAGCACCAGCACCACCACGCCCAGCGTAAACAAGGTGGCCGTCATGAAGCTGACCCGTCCCATACGCGCCACGCCCGCCCGGTCGCCTGCGCCGTAAGCCCGCCCCACCAGCACCGAGCACCCGGCGGACAGCCCCATCGGCACCATGAAGATGACACCGGCGAAATTGAGCACGATCGACCACGCCGCCACCGCCATTTCACCGACATGACCGGCAAAGACCGTCATGCCGGAAAAGGCCGCCACCTCGATGAAATAGGCCGCGCCCGTGGCATAGCCGACATGGCGCTGCTCCACCGCCCCGTCATGGTCGGGCGGCTGGCGGCCCAGCAGGTTGAACGGACGGGCCGCGCGCATCCACACAACATAGATGAGCAGTCCGCCAGCCTGAAGCGTGCGCGCGATCAGGGTGGCCGCCGCCGCTCCGGCCGCGCCATTGCAGGTGATGCCGAACAGGCTGACATGGCCCGGCACCAGCCACAGAAGCAGCACCACATTGAGCGCATTGGCCAGAAGGGTGGCGATCAGCACATCGCGCGTCCGGCCCAGCGCCTCCAGAAACTGGGTGGCGACGATACCGCACAAAAAAACCGGCAGGGAACTGGAAAAGAGGATCAGCGGCAGGTATGCCCCCTGCGCGATGTCGGGTTGCACCGTAGCGCGCAGAAAGGCCGGCCCGGCGGCGATCAGCACGATCATGCAGCCGACACCTAAGATCAGGGCATAGCCGAGGCCGCGCCGCACCACGGCGCCGATGCGATGCGGCTCGTTTGAGCCAAGAAAATGCGCGGTCTTGACCTGCACCCCCATCAAGAGGCCCATGCCGGTCAGGGCGGGCACCCAGTGCAGGGCCTGGGCCTGCATCAGGAAACCAAGCTGGGCGGTGGAATAGCGCCCGACCACGATCGTATCGAGCAGAGCCATCAGCATGATGCCGACGCGCGCCGCCACCACCGGCCATGACAGGCGAAAAAGGGCGGCAAACGCCGCCCTGGTTTCAGGAGTGATAAAGGATCGCCACACGAACATGGCCGCCTGTTTAGCCGAAGCCGCCCGGCTTGCCTATGTCAAATTATCTGAAAGGGTTATCAGCCAAAAGACTTATTAGCCAAAAGACTGGTCAGCCAAAAGACTGGCGCGCCACGGGCTGCGGCTCGGCAGCCTGGCTGGGGGCCAGCCCTTGCATGATGATGCGGTTGATATTGATCAGGGGCGCGATCTCTTCGGCATTGCGCATGACAAGCGAGGTATGCTTATTGACCCAGATCGACAGCGAAATAATATTGGCGCGTATCTGATCAGGCAGCCGGTTGCCTTCGAGCGCGCAATCGGCGGCCAGCATCGACCACATGCGGCGATTCCAGTCCAGGGCGTCCATGCGTTCGCAAATCTGCGAACGGTCAAGCTTCTCAGCCTCCATCAGGGCCCGCGTTACCTGCCCAAACAGGCGATACTCGGTCTGCCGGGGATCTTCGGCGCGGGCGGCGGTGGTCTGATACGCTTTAAGCGACATGGCCCAGTCTCTCGTCCTCATACTCGATAAGCTTACGACAGCCCATCAACGCTTTGTAATATTCGCGCGCCATCAGGTTCTTCGATATGCCGACGCATTCGGCCAGCACCAGAGAATTGCTGATGACGTTCATGAACTCGGTCATGCGGCGCAGGAATTCATCGTAATATTTGTCAGCCCCCGCTTCATCGAGATACATCATCATGACGGGGAAATAGACGTGGCGCGCGGGCGAGGTGACCTCTTCTTCCTGCATGATGTCTTTTTCACGCAGCACCGACGCCTTGTTTTGCAGCACCAGCGAAGAGCGGCGATCGCCGTTCTGCACAACCGCCCCGTTCAGAACAAATCTTTCACCGGGCTTCAAAGACAGTTTTAAAGGCATTTTTTTTCCTTAGAGCCGACCGGTGCGAAACAGACAGCCCATCCGTCTATAAAGCCACCGAGGTTAACATCCGGTTTCAAAGAAACCTGCAACAGGTTACAGACGCCCCTTGCCGGACGGGTCACCAGCCAGACGGGTCACCAGAAGGGGCCGGAATCCATATGTTTAGGTTGTCTTAAACGAATCCCTATTTACAGAATGACACGTCATGCGTTGCGGAGCTAGCCTATGTCCTCACACCGGAAACCTTTGCCTGTAAAGCGGGGTCTGCCTATGAAGCCACCAGCCACCGGTGGCGCGGCCGATCCGGCCAAAGGCTTTCTGCCGCTGGCGAGCGTACCGTCCGCACCGGCTCCCGTTACCGATACCGCCCTGCCCTTTCCGGCCTTCGATTCCGCGGCGCCGTCACGGCAAATTTTCGGCGATGCCGGTTCCAGCGAAGCCCTGCGCATCCTTGCCGAAGCCAATGAGCATATCCGGCGCACCGACACCCTCAAGCTGCTGCGCGAAGCGATCCAGAAATTCAAGACCGGCGACTGGGCGAATGGCGGCGACCTGGCTTTGCAGGCACTGAATATTGATGAAAAGAGCGGCGAGGCCTGGCATATTCTCGGCGTGGCGCGTGACAAGTGCAATGATTTTGAAACGGCCATCACCTGCTACGAAACGGCCCTGCGCATCCAGCCCGAAAATCCCGCCATTGCCGGTGATCTCGGCCGCCTGTCCTACAAGATGGGCTTTACCGACATGGCGGAAAAATTCTTCCGCTTCCACCTCGAAAAGTGTCCCGACAGCCTCGAAGCCGTCAATAACCTGGCCACCACCTTACGCGAATCCTCACAGATCGATGACGCCATCGCCCTGCTTCAGGACTTCCTGCCGCGCTTTCCGCATGACGCGCAATTGTGGAATGCCCTGGGCACCGTGGTCAATGCGCGCGGCGACAATGAAAACGCCGCCCTGTTTTACCGGGAATCGCTGAAATTCGATCCGAACCACGTCCACGCCTTGTATAATCTCGGCAATGTCATTCCGCCCGAAGAGGGGCTGGACTATCTGCACCGCGCGCTGAAACTGTTCGTCGATCCGTCCAACATCTATACCTGCAAACTGAGCATGGCCTTCGCCAATCTCAGCCTGGGCAGGCTAGCCGAAGGCTGGACATGGTACGAGGCGCGTAGCTGGAACGGTGCCGCCGAAACCATGCACTATGTCATCCCGCGCCCGCGCTGGCAGCCCGGTGAGCCCGTGGTAGGAAAACGTCTGTTCGTCTCCACCGAGCAGGGCCTGGGCGATGAAGTCCTGTTTTCCAACCTCCTGCCCGACCTGTTGGCCGAAATGGGCCCGGACGGTCATCTGACCATCGCCACCGAACCGCGCCTTGTGCCTTTGTTCCAGCGCAGCTTTCCCGCCGCCACCGTGTGCCGCCACCACACGACACGCTATAAAAACCTGCCGACGCGCGTCTTTCCCGAAGTGAACAACTGGGACGATTATGACGCCTGGTCGATTATTGGCGATTTCCTCGGCCGCTACCGTGGCAGCATCGAAACCTTTCCGGCCACGGACAGCTACCTGACGCCCGACCCGGAGCGCGTTGCCTACTGGAAGGCGATGCTGAACAGCCTGAACAACAAGCCCAAGATCGGCCTTCTGTGGAAGAGCATGATCAAGCACGCCCGGCGCGACCGCTTCTATTCGCCCTTCGCCGAGTGGGAAACCCTGCTGCGGCTCGACGGCCTGCAATTCGTCAATCTGCAATATGGCGATACGAGCGAAGAAATGGCGTGGGCCGCCGAGGCCGGTATCGACATCTGGACTCCGCCCGGCCTCGATCTGAAAAACGATCTCGATGATCTGACCGCCCTCAGCGTGGCGCTCGATACCATCGTGTCGCCCGCTGTGGCCACCAGCAATATCGCCGGTGCCGCCGGGGCCTCCATCCTGCTGATCCTGCCGCGCGGTTCGTGGACAGCGCTCGGCACCGACTATTTCCCCTGGTATCCGAAGACGCGCTGCGTTTTCACCGACTCGCTGGTGGACTGGGCCCCGGTCATGACGCAGGTGCGCGACGCCCTCATAGCCACCCATCTGAGCGATCAGCCGGACATCCGCCGGGCATGACGCAAACGGCTCTTAAACGCGCCATGACGCTTGAGGCGCAGCAGGATTTGCCCGGCGCGCTGGCCGCTTATGAAGCGGCCTTAAGAGAAGCGCCCGATTCGCTCGATATTGCCCGTCGTCTGGCCGGACTGGCTTTTCGCCTGGGCCATTTCGACATGGCCGAACGGTTTTACGCCCATCTGATCACGCACGGCCTGCACGAACTGCCGGTCATCTGCGCCTACGCCGCCTCTTTGCGCGAACAGGGCCGTTTCGACGAGGCCATCGCCCTGCTCAAGCCGCTGATCGGCCAGCATCCCGACGTGCCCCAACTCTGGGCGGCACTCGGTGATGTGCTGTCGGTACGCCTCGATTATGACAACGCCCTCATTTTTTATAATGAGGCCCTGCGCCTGGCACCCGATGACGCCGCCGCGCGCCTCAATCGTGGCGGCGTGCTGATGGCGCTGGATCAGCACGCCCTGGCCCTGTCCGATCTCAAATATGCCGCAGACACTTTCGAAGATCCCGACAGCAGTTCCAGCGCCGGTATTGCCTATGCCCAGGCCCTGCTGGCCCACGGCCATCTGGCAGAGGGCTGGCAAACCTATACCGCCCGTTATCGCTATGGCACGGCGCAGGAGGTGCATTATGCCGTCTGGTCGCCGCACTGGCGTCCCGGCAAGCCGCTTGCCGGATGCAAGCTTCTGGTCAGCGCCGAACAGGGCCTTGGCGATGAAGTGCTTTTCGCCTCCATCCTGCCTGATCTGCTGCGCGATCTCGGCCCTTTTGGCCGCCTGACCCTGGCCGTCGAACCGCGCCTTGTCAGCCTGTTTCAGCGCAGTTTTCCAGCCGTCCATATCGTGGCGCATCACACGCAAAAAATCGATGGCCGTTTGCAACGCACCTTCCCCGGCCTTGACCAGTCCGCCATCGAGGCGTGGGCGCTGCTCGCCGACTTCCTGCCGCTCTATCGCAGCCGTATCGACAGCTTTCCGTCCGGCAATGCCTTTTTGACGCCCGATCCGGCGCGCATAGCCCACTGGCGTAACGTGCTCGACAGCCTGGGTGACGGACCCAAAATCGGCATTCTATGGAAAAGCCTGAAAAGCGGCCTGCAACGCGATCCGAACTTCGCGCCCTTCACCGACTGGCGCGACGTGCTGACCACGCCGAACGCGCATTTTATCAATCTGCAATATGGTGACACGGCGGAAGAGCAGGCCTGCGCCGAAACCTGGGGCGCAGCGCTCATCCGTCTGCCCGACCTCGATCTCAAGGACGATCTCGATGAACTGGCGGCCTTAAGTCTGGCGCTCGATCTGATCATCGCGCCCGCCAATGCCACCAGCAATATCGCCGCTGCCTGTGGCGCACCTGTGTGGCTGATCATGCCACCCCGAAGCTGGCCACAACTGGGGCAGCCGCATTATCCGTGGTATCCGACCGTGCGAACATTCAGCCCATCCAAACTGCCGGACTGGCAGCCTGCCATGCAGGCCATCCAGGAAGCACTGACCGCAAGATTTAATGCGCCATATAAAGGTTGAGCTGGGTATTCTGCAAAAGCGCCCGTGTCGTGCCGCCGAAGGCGAATTCGCGCAGGCGTGAACGACCGAAGGCCCCCGCCACCATATAGTCGGCGTCATGGCGTGCATTGGCCTCGATCAACTGGGCCACCAGATCGCCCTTGGGCAGTTCGTCGATGTCGGTCGGGATGCCGTGCGCGGCGTAATAATCGGCCAGACGGTGCAGATCGGCGGGCACATCGCCCGAAGGCGCGCCGATGATCACCACTTTCGACGCCTTTTTGAGCAGGGCCACGGCGCGGCGCGCGGCGCGTGACGAAGGTTCCTTGCCGTCCCAGGCCACCAGAGCCGTGCCGCTGACATCAAAGGGCTGACGCGCGATAAAGACACCGGCGCGCTCCTCCATCAGCACCTGCTGGAAGGCTTCCGACAGCAGCCCTTGCCCGCGTGCGCTCTGACCACCGAATACGACCATATCGGACAGCCGCGTTTCAAGCGCCAGATCCTGCCACACCGGCGAGGTCAGGGCCGTGAAGGTTTTGGCCTGATAGCTGAGGCCGTCGAATTGCGAACGCGCCATTTGCTCGGCCTCTTCGGCGGCATTTTTCAGGCTTTCCACCGCCGACATCTGCACCGTGCCCATGAAGCCTTCGCCCAGCCAGGGTGCCAGTTCAGCGGGATCGGGCGGCGTGAACAGCACATTGAGGCGCGCCTCAAAGGCCGCGGCGATGCGCGCCGCCAGTTCGAGTGACAGGGCCTCGGACTCGGCACCACTGATCGGCACACTGATGCGCGACCACGCCTGTCCCTTGGATGTTTCCACCATTTTCGCCTCCCGTATCCTGTGCATAAGCGCGAATCGTACGCCCCCATGCACCACCTTATCTATATACCTCTTGTGATAAAAACCTGATGTGACATTTTAGATCGATCATGCCTTCCTCTCCCCGTTCACGTTCCGCAAAGCTTCCCGATCCAGCCCCCCGTGCGTGGCAGCGCATGTTGTCGGGCCGCCGCCTCGACCTGCTCGATCCGCACGCCGTCGATGTCGAGATCGACGATATTGCGCTCGGCCTGTCGCGCGTGGCGCGCTGGAACGGCCAGACGCGCGGCGAACACGGCTTCAGCGTGGCCCAGCACAGCCTGATTGTCGAAGAAATTTGTGGCCATATCCAGCCCGATCTGGCCGTGGCATGGCGACTGATGGCCCTGTTGCACGATGCGCCGGAATATGTGATCGGCGACATGATTTCGCCCTTCAAAGCGGCGCTTGGCTTCGATTACCGGCGCTTTGAGGATCAGCTCGAAAAAACCATCCATATCCGTTTCGGCCTGTCGGCCACCACCCCGCCGATGGTCAAAAAGCTGATCAAGCGCGCTGATCAGGCTTGCGCCTTTTTCGAGGCCACCCAACTGGCCGGTTTCAGCGACGCGGAGGCGCGTCAGTGGTTCGGCGAACCACCTGAGGGTTATCACCTCGCCATAACACCCCTGTCACCAGTTGAAGCCAGTTCTGCTTTTTTATTGCGTTTCAAAAGCTTGCACGAGATTTTAAAACCATGATGGCAAGCGGCGACATAGCGATCGAACTGTCTGCCGTGGTCGTGACCGTGCGCGACAACGAGGCCGTGGTTCTGTGCCTCAACCTGCCGAAATCCGCAGGGGGGCCAGCCTTCGCCCTGCCCTCAGGCCCCTTCGCACCGCGCGCCCACCGCACCTTCGATCTGGGCTTACGCGCCTTTGTGAGCGAACAGACGGGCTTCGACATCGGCTATGTCGAGCAACTCTATTCGTTCGGCGACGATGACCGCGAGGCGGCGATTCCCGGCATCGACGCCGCCCGCATCATTTCGGTCGGCTATCTGGCCCTGACGCCGGACAGCGATTTTCGCGCCCGCATCAATGCTGCCTGGGTGCCGTTTCAGCGCTTCTTCCCGTGGGAGGACTGGCGGCGCGGCGACAGTCCCCCGGCGCTCGAAGCCCTGCGCCCGGCCTTTGCGGCGTGGTGCGCCCAGGCGGCAACGCCGGACGAAACCGAGTTGCGCCGCCGCCGCATCGACATCCTGTTCCCGCGCGATTTCGACAACTGGAACGAAGAGCGCGTGCTTGACCGCTACGAACTACTTTATGATGCCGGCCTGATCGGCGAAGCCAGACCGGGCAGAGACGCCGGAACCGCAGGCGGCGAAGTCATGGCGTCGGATCACCGCCGCATCCTGGCCACCGGCCTGTCGCGGTTGCGCGGCAAGCTGAAATACCGCCCGGTGATTTTCGAGCTGATGCCCGAACGCTTCACCCTGCTCGAACTGCAAAAATCGCTGGAGGCCTTGTCGGGCCTGCGCCTGCATAAGCAAAACTTCCGCCGTGGCCTGGAACGCACCGGTTTCGTGACGCCGCTTGGCCAGTTGCGCGAAGATACCGGCGGGCGACCGGCCGAGCTTTACGCCTATGACCGCGACCGTTTCCGCTTCAGCCCGTCATCGGGCCTGAGCCTGCCCAGAGCCTGAGTTTGACCTTTGCCAGTCAGCAGGGCGAAGACTTTAAACCACGGAAAACACGGATCGCCGCTTCGCGGCGTCACGGATGGGTGATGCGGACTCCAAAACAACCGTGAACGCTGTCTCTTATCCGTGACATGGCCGGAGGCCATGATCCGTGTTTTCCGTGGTTCAAATCTGACTTTATTGCCAAAACCTAAAGTTTGGCCAGCCGCGCTGCCTGCGCCATCCAGTTTTCGCGGGCGATGCGCTGGGCCGGGCGAATGCGGTTGGCGACCCACGCCACCTCTTCCGGCCCCCAGCCTGACACCTGCCAGTAGTGATAGATGCCGAGCGCGTTCAGTTCGCCCTGATAGGACGGGCTGATGCCGGAAATCACCGTCAGGTCGTCAGGCGCGCCTTCCGGGCCATCCAGACGCAGGGGCTCAAGGCCGCTGCCCGCCTGCTGCACCGCCGCCTCGATGCTGTCCGGCGTCATGACCGCCAGGCTGGAAACGCGGCGTTGCAGACTGGTATCACGGCGATGGATGGTCACATTGGCCACGCTTCTGCTGGCGGCGGCGGCCTGTCCTCCGCTGACCGGCAGGGGCGTATAGGGGCCGAGATCGGCGGGACGCGCGGCGCGGGGCGCGCCGGGCGGCGTCACCACGCCAGCCGTAAAGGCTTCGGCGGCGGCATCGAGATAGCTGACGGGTTCAGGACGGGCCGGTCGGGTGTCTGCCTGCGCCTCGGGCGGAGGTTCCGCGACTTTGACCAAAGTTTCCGGCTGGTCTTCGGCCTGCTTTTCAGGCTCATCATCGAACAGCATGGGCCGCGCCATCGCCCTGACAGGCTTGCGGCGCGCAGGTGTCAAAAGAAAGCCGATCAATGCCGGTACGAAAAAGGCTGCCGCGAACAGGATCACGGTCTTGGCGATCAGAAATTCCATGCCCGTCATCGGCTTGCCCGCCGCGCCAGAATGCCGGTCAAGAGGCCCAGGGCCGCCGCCGCCGCCAGAAACCAGCGCAATTCCATGACCAGATGCACCATCGCCCTACCCCGCATTCACGGAAAACACGACGCGGCGGTTCTGTTCGCGCCCCGCCACCGTGCTGTTATCGGCCACCGGCAAGGCCGCGCCAAAGCCGCGCACCGTCACCTGTCCCGTTTTTAAGCCATCGGCCACCAGCGCATCGGCCACGGCCTGAGCGCGCGCCTGCGAAATGAGCTGATTGACCGTGCCATCGCCGACATTGTCGGTATAACCGGCCACCGTCACCCGCGCATGGGCCGGACAGGCCGCCACCACCCTGTAAACATCATGGACGAGATCAAGGCTGCTGCCGGTCAGCTCATAGGTGCCGGGTTCGAAATCGACGCGGCGATCATTGACTACCGCGCGCACCCGGTCTTCGCACGAGCGCGCCGCCAGCACACTGGCCTCCTGCGCCGCATCGCCCGCCACGCGCGGCAGATCACCCGATGCGGCGATCACGGTGGCGCGCTCACCACCCACTGTTTCCGGCGTGGCCAAGACTGCCGCAACTGAAGATGCCTGAGTTTGGGCGGCGGGCAAGGCGCTGTGATCACTGTTGGCGGGTACGGGCGGGGTCGCCATTTCGGCCACAGTCACCGAACTGACCGGGCGATTAAGCAAAATACCGCCGCGCGGCACCCGGATTTCGCCCGGAATGGCCACGCCTTCCACCAGAGTTTTGGCACGCAGCAGCTCCGCCGCATGGGCTGGATTCTTGTCCTTCAGGCGCAAGATGACGCTCTGGCCCGACACATCGGCGCTGACATGGCCAAGGCCATCGGCCAGCAAAGCCTTGTCGATGCTCGATTGCAGATCGGCCTGCATGGCGGGCAGCACATTGACGACCGCTGCGGCACTGAGGCCCGCCAGCCCCAATACGCCCAAGAACCAGACGGCTCCAGCCTGCATGGCATCCCCTCCAATGACTTTATTAACCTTTTATCGCGGCTTTCGACGCGACACAACCAGCGAAAACAATCAACAGGCGATGTTGTTAAGGTGAGTTGATCCACAGATGGACACAGATATGCAGACTATTTTCACGCTACCGCTATCGGAAGAGATTTTGACACGCCGTATGTCGCAAAACGGAGAGATGGGCCTGGAAGGTAAAGCGAAGGCGCATTCTTATTCGTGACGCAGCCCCGGCGGCGATCCGTGTCTTGGCCGCAGGCCCAATCCGTGGTGACACATATTCACGCCCTCGATAGCGGTAGCGTGAAGCGATCCTGAATATCTGTGTCCATCTGTGGATTCTCTTCCTCCACCCGTCACAAAAAAGCACGGACAGGGCCACCGCCCCATCCGTGCTTTCAGTGTCATCCGTTGGCTAAAACTTACTCAGCAGTCGCAATCGCCGCCTGCGCCGCCGCCAGCCGCGCCCCATTACACTTAAGATGTGGCGCGGTTACTCAGCAGTCGCAATCGCCGCCTGCGCCGCCGCCAGCCGCGCCACGGGTACGCGATAGGGCGAACACGACACATAGCCGAGCCCTTCCTTGTGACAGAAGGCGATCGAGGCCGGGTCGCCGCCATGTTCGCCGCAAATGCCCATCTTGATATTGGGGCGTTGCTTGCGACCCTTGGTGACGGCGATGTCGATCAGTGCGCCAACGCCTTCCTGATCGAGCGAAACGAACGGATCCTTCTCGAAGATTCCCTTTTCGATATAGGGATTGAGGAAGCGGCCCGAATCGTCGCGGCTGATGCCGTAGGTGGTCTGGGTCAGGTCATTGGTGCCAAACGAGAAGAACTCCGCCGTCTCGGCCAGCTTATCGGCCAGCAGGGCAGCACGCGGCAGTTCGATCATGGTGCCAACCAGATAGGCGATTTCTTTGCCACGCGCCGCGAAGACTTCTTTGGCGATACGGTGCGTCATGTCTGAGAGGTATTTCATCTCTTCGCGCGTCGCCACCAGCGGGTGCATGATTTCCGGTTGCGGCTTGCCACCGGCTTCGACGCGATCAAGCGCCGCGTCAAAAATGGCGCGCAGTTGCGATTCGTAGATTTCCGGGAAGGTGACGCCCAGACGGCAACCGCGCCAGCCGAGCATCGGATTGGTTTCCGACAGCTCCTTGGTGCGCTTCATCAGCTTTTCTTCGCCGACGCCCGACATTTCGGCCACCTGCGCCACGTCTTCCGCCGTATGGGGCAGGAATTCGTGCAAGGGCGGATCGAGCAGACGGATGGTGACCGGCAGGCCGTCCATGATCTCGAACAGTTCGGCGAAATCGGCCTTCTGCATCGGCTGGATCTTTTCCAGCGCCTTGCGGCGGCCGGCTTCGTCATCGGCCAGGATCATTTCGCGCACGGCGGTGATGCGGTCTTCATCGAAGAACATGTGCTCGGTGCGGCACAGGCCGATACCCTCGGCGCCAAAGCCCAGCGCCGTGCGGGCATCCGCCGGGGTTTCGGCATTGGTGCGCACGGCCAGTTTGCGATGCTCATCGGCCCAGCGCATGATCTGGTGGAAGTCTTCCGAAAATTCCGGTTCGATCATCCGCACCGCGCCCTTGATGATCTCGCCGGTCGAGCCATCGAGCGTGATAATTTCACCGAAGCGGAAGGTCTGGCCGCGCGCCGAAAATTCACCGCGCTCGGCATAGATGTTCATTTCTCCCGCGCCCGAAACGCACGGCCGACCCATGCCGCGCGCCACAACGGCGGCGTGGCTGGTCATGCCGCCGCGCGCCGTGACGATGGCTCTGGCGGCGTGCATACCATGAATATCTTCCGGTGAGGTTTCATCGCGCACCAGAATCACATCCTCGCCCGCCGCCGACAGACGCACGGCGTCATCGGCGGTAAAGACGATCTTGCCCGAAGCCGCGCCCGGCGAAGCGGGCAGGCCCTTGGCGATGACCACCTTTTCGGCCTGTGGGTCAAGCATCGGGTGCAGAAGCTGATCGAGTGAGGCCGGATCAACACGCATCAGCGCTTCGGCGGGCGTGATCAGCCCTTCCTTCGCCATATCGACGGCGATCTTCAACCCGGCCTTGGAGGTGCGCTTGGCATTGCGGGTTTGCAGCATATAGAGCTTGCCCTGCTCGACCGTGAATTCCACGTCCTGCACATCGCGGTAATGGTTTTCCAGCGTATCGACGGTCGCCTTGAACTGGGCGAACACTTCGGGCAGCGCCTCTTCCATCGACAGGGCCTTTTCACCCATCTCTTCGCGCGATTTTTTGGTCAGGGCCTGCGGTGTGCGGATGCCCGCCACCACGTCCTCGCCCTGCGCATTGAGCAGGAATTCGCCGTACAGGTCTGAATCGCCATTGGACGGATTGCGCGTGAACGCCACGCCCGTGGCCGAGGTGTCGCCCATATTGCCGAACACCATCGACTGGATATTGACCGCCGTGCCCCAGTCTTCGGGGATGTCGTGCATTTTGCGATAGAATTTGGCGCGGTCATTCATCCACGAGCCGAACACCGCCTTCACCGCGCCCCAGAGCTGGTCTTGCGGCGCCTGCGGAAAATCGCGGCCCAGCTCGGATTTCACCATCTCCTTATAGTCGGCGATGATTTTTTCCCAGTCTTTCGCGGTGATGTCGGTATCGACCGTGATGCCCAGGCGATCCTTGTGGTCGTCCAGTATGTCTTCAAAGCTGTGGTGGCTCACATCGAGCACCACATTGGAATACATGGTGATGAAGCGGCGGTAGCAATCGAGCGCGAAGCGGCGGTCACCGGTCAGCGTCGCCAGACCTTCGACGGTTTCGTCGTTGAGGCCGAGATTAAGCACCGTATCCATCATGCCGGGCATCGAGGCGCGTGCGCCCGAGCGCACCGAAACGAGCAGCGGATTGGCCACCTGGCCAAAACCCTTGCCCGTCACTTTTTCGAGGTCGGCCAGCGCCTGATCGACCTCGGCCACCAGACCATCGGGCAATTCGGCATTGTTCTTAAAATAGTGGACGCAGGCCTCGGTGGTGATGGTGAACCCCGCAGGCACAGGCAGGTTGAGCGACGACATTTCGGCCAGATTGGCCCCCTTGCCGCCCAGCAACGCCTTCATTCCGGCATTGCCGTCGGCCTGACCGGCCTTGAAAGCGTAAACCCATTGCTTTGACATGAACTTTCCCTTTTTCACTTCGCATGTAGTTTTGATGTAGCGGGTGCGTTGGTTCGCAAAACCCTATGTTTTTATTATTGATTATAAAGATTCAATCAGACGATCCTGCTTAAGTCGGCAATATCGGCTGACAGGGCACACACACCGGCCAGCAGATTGAGACGCGCGGCGCGAACCGTCGCATCTTCGGCATTGACCAGAACGCCGTCAAGAAAGCTATCAATATTTTGCCGCAACGCAGCAATTGTTTGCAAGGCCTGCGCGTAATTTTCCGCTGCCAGAGCCGTTGCCACAGCCGTTTGCGCCTGTTTAAGCGCCTCGGCCAGCGCGGTTTCCATCGGTTCGGCTTGCGCCGAAGCGATGGGCGCGGTGGCGGGCGCGGTCCATTTGGCCGCCGCCAAGATATTGGCCGCGCGCTTATGGGCTTGCAGCAGGTTCTCGCCATCAGACGATGTCAGCACGGCTTCGAGGCCATCGAGCTTCTTCGTCAGGCGCAGCACATCGTCGTCCTTCAGCGCGAAAACGGCTTCCAGGACATCGGGCGCATGGCCCTCGTCGCGCAACTGTACCTTCAGACGGTCATTGAAGAAGTCGAGGAGATCGTAAGCGACTTCGTCCTGCTTATTCAGCGTAGAAAGTACTTCGTATTCGGCAGTGTTAGGTGCATAATCTATGTGTTTCTGAGTGCGTCCGTAAGCAGATGGACATTTAAAAATTTCGACAGTACCGTTTGTAAGCGCAAGAGAAAATTTCTCATCAAAAAGCGCATCTTGAGCTCCATCCGGTAAATTTCCACTTGGGCCGACAGCGTATATTTGATCATTCAGGGCCGCACGGATACCATAGCCTAGCTCTCCCGTGGGAATCGCACACACTTTCAGATTTCTATACCAAGCGCGAGTTATTTCCAGCAATTCCAATTTAACATTTTGATCCCTCAGAATGCGCAAAATCCCTAACGCTGAGCGGCGCAGAGCGTATGGATCCTTAGAACCGGTCGGCTTTTCACCGATAGCAAAGAAACCGACCAGCGTATCCAGCTTGTCGGCCAGCGCCACCACCGCGCCGACCTTGCCTTGTGGCAGCGTATCGGTCGGCCCCTGCGGCTTATAATGCTGACGGATAGCGTCGGCCACTTCGGCATCCAGCCCGGCGGCATCGGCATAATAGCCGCCCATCACACCCTGCAATTCGGGGAATTCACCCACCATATAGGAGGCGAGATCGGCCTTGGCGAGACGCGCCGCCTGCGCCACCCTATCGGCATCCGCGCCCACCAGAGGCGCCAGATGCGCGGCCAGCGCCACAATGCGCTCTACCCGCTGCTTCATCGTGCCCAGCTTGACGTGAAAGGTACTGCCTTCAAGCTTCGTCAACCATTGATCGAAATTGCCGGCGCGATTGTCTTCCTTCCAGAAGAAGACGCCATCCGACAGGCGCGCCGACAAGACCTTGGCATTGCCGCGCTTGATTTCTTCGCCGCCATCGACAGCCTGCATATTGGCGGTGATGACGAACTTGGGGGCCATTTCTCCTCCCCTGCTTGCGGGGGAGGTGTCGCCGCTTGTCGGCGACGGAGGGGGCACGTCCGCAGCTTTCCTGCGGACAGCGAAATACTTCTGGTGCGTGCGCATCGAGGTCTTGATGACTTCGGGCGGCAGGGTCAGAAAAGCCGGATCCATGTCGCCCAGCAGCGGCACGGGCCATTCATTGAGCCCGGCCACCTCTTCGAGCAGGCCCTGATCCTCGATCAGTTCGCAACCGGCGGCTTCGCAAACACCATGCGCCCTGGACAGAATGACGGTCTGCCGTTCGGCATGATCCAGAATGACAAAATTTTCGCGTAAAGCCTTCTCATAGCTGGCGAAATCGCTCACTGCCAAGGGCTTGCCCGAACCGAGGAAACGGTGCCCCTCGGTCAGGTTCGAAGCCGTCAGCCCTTCCAGTTCAAACGGCACCACCGCGCCATCGAACAGGAACAGGATGCGCTTCAAAGGCCGCACCCAGCGGAAGCTGCTGGTGCCCGAACGCATCGACTTCGGCCACGGGAAGCTTAAGATCACGTCGCGCAGCATGTCGGGCAAAACCTCGACCGTGCGACGGCCGGGCTTATGGATTTTAGCCATCCACACGCCGTTTTCCAGCACAAGCTGATCCTGAGTCAGACCGACTTTACGCAGAAATCCGGCCATCGCCTGTTCCGGCGCGCCCTCTTTCGGCCCCTTCACCTCTTCAGTGATAGAAGGTTGTTCCACGGGAAGATTGTCGCCCACCAGAGTCAATCTTCTAGGCGTAACATACACTTTCAAGTGCTCGCTTACGACCGCTGTTTCGGCCAAACCCTTTTCTTTCAAGGCATGAGCAAATAGACCTACCAAACGCATTGCTGCGCCGAGTTGCATACGGGCCGGAATTTCTTCGGAGAACAGTTCGATCAGAAGCTGGGCCATAATCTTATTTCTCCTCCCCATTCATGGGGAGGTGGCATCGCGCCGCAAGCGTCGATGACGGAGGGGTCATTCTATCGGCGGAGAGATACCCCACCACCACTTCGTGGCCCCCCTCCCCATGAATGGGGAGGAGAGGTTTTAATTTACCGGCCATTACCGCATCTCCTCCTGCCGCGCCCACTCTTGCGCGCACGCCTTACAGAGATCCCTGATACGCCCGATATAGCTCTGACGTTCGGCCACGGCGATGGCGCCGCGCGCATCCATCAGATTGAACAAATGCGAAGCTTTCAGCACATGATCATAGGCGGGCAAAACCAGCGGATAGCCAAGGCTGTTTTTCATCTCCAGAATGCGCTTGACCTGAATTTCCATATCCTCAAACTGGCGCTTCAGCGTCGCCACGTCTGACACCTCGAAATTGAAGGCCGAAAACTGGCGCTCCTGCTCCTTGAAGATGTCGCCGTATTTGACCCCGGCCTTGTTGAACTTCAGGTCATAGACATTATCGACATTCTGCACATACATGGCCAGACGCTCCAGCCCGTAGGTCAGTTCGCCCGACACCACATCGACCTCGATGCCGCCGACGCCCTGAAAATAGGTGTATTGCGTCACCTCCATGCCGTCGCACCACACCTCCCAGCCAAGGCCCCAGGCCCCGACCGTCGGGTTTTCCCAATCGTCTTCTACGAAGCGAATATCGTGCAGGTCTGGATCAAGCCCGATGCGGCGAAGCGATTCCAGATAGAGCGCCTGCATGTCCTCAGGATTGGGTTTGAGGATGACCTGATACTGGTAATAGTGCTGCAAACGGTTGGGATTTTCGCCATAACGGCCATCGACCGGGCGGCGCGACGGCTGCACATAGGCGGCCTTCCACGGCTTTTTGCCGAGCGCACGCAGCACCGTGGCCGGATGCAGCGTACCCGCCCCCACCTCGATGTCATAGGGCTGCAAAATGGCGCAGCCCTGTTCGGACCAGTAGGCATGGAGCGTCAGGATCAGATCCTGAAAACTTAAGGGCTCTTTGGCGGGTTCGGCAGGCGGCATGAATTCGGCTAATCCGGTGGTCGAAATTTGGCGCGAACATAAAGGGACGCCCCGCGCGCCGCAAGCCGAAAGACCCTCAGATTTCAAAGAAATCCTTCTGTTCATGTAGCTCAGGCGCCGCATGGCTCACCGCTAGAGCAAGATGACTTTAGATAGACTCGTCATCTCGCTCTAAGTCTTTGCTTACGCATCATGTTTTTCCAAAAAGTGGCATCCACTTTTTGGCATGATGCTCTAACGCGGCGTCGGCCAGTCGGCCTTGCCAAGTTGCGATGAATAAAGCTCATCGCGGCTTGGAAAAAAGCCGCGAATCGGCCTTGATCAGCCAGAGGTGCGATCCGATGGCCCATTCCCCTGACAATTCAACACCCTTGCGGGCCACTACAAGCCATCTGGCCGACCTGCGCCACAGCCTGCGCCAGCCCACCTCATGGCTGCTGATCGGGCTTGGCTTTTCCTCCGGCCTGCCCTTCCTGCTCGTCGGCTCCACCCTGAACCTGTGGCTGCGCGGCGAAGGCATTGCCCTGACCGTCATCGGCTTCATGTCGTGGGTGACGCTGCTGTACGGGCTGAAAATCGTCTGGGCGCCGTGGATGGACAAGGTGCGCCTGCCTTTGCTCTATGCGTGGCTGGGTCAGAGGCGATCCTACATGCTGCTGAGCCAGATCGGGGTTGCGATTGGCTTGGTGGCTATGGCGCTGATCGGGCCGCGCCACCTGTGGCCCTTCGTGGCGGCGGCGGTGTTCGTCACCTTCTGCGCCGCCTCGCAGGAGATCGCCATCGACGCCTGGCGCGTCGAGCAGACTAAGACCCGCACCGATCAGGCCTTTAACCCCAGCGCCTATAGCCTCGGTGTCAAGATCGGCCTGTGGTCGGCCTCGTCGATCATTCTGATCGTCGGTAATCATCTGGGCTGGCCCTTTACCTATGAACTGATGGCCGCCTGTATCGGCATTGGCATGATCACCACGCTTCTGGCCCACCGCACCGAGGCGGAAATCCGCGACCGTGACGCGCCCAAAACCTTCCGCGAACTGGTGATTGAGCCGTTTGTCAGTTTTTACCAACAACACAAGGGCACGGCGGGGCTGATCCTGCTGACCCTCGCCTTTTACCGGCTGGGCGATTATCTGATCGGGCCGGTCTGCACGCCCATGTATCAGGATACCGGCCTCGATCTCGACGCCATCGGTGCCTTGCGCGGCACGGTGGGGCTGGCAGCGGGCTTTGCCGGCATTGGCATCGGCGGAGCCTGTCTGCTGTTTTTCGGTTTGCGGCGCGCCTTCTGGCTGGGGGCGCTGGTTGGCCCTGCCTCCAATCTGTTCTTTTCGTGGTTATCGCTGGTGCATGGCAATCTGGTGCTGTTCGGCACGGCTCTGGTGGTCGATGACATCGGCGATGGCATTGCCGAAACGGCGCTGGTGGCCTTTATGACCAGCCTGATCGTGCGCGGCGAAGAGGGCCGCGACCACACCCTCACCCACTATGCGCTGATGTATTCGGTGGTGGCCCTAAGCGGTAAATTTCTCAAGGGTTTTTCCGGCCTGCTCATCGACAGCTTTAAGCCGATCCTGGGGCTTTTCCCGGCCTATGCGCTGTTTTTTGCCTTCACCGCCGCCCTGGCCATTCCAACTCTGTTTCTCTGCTGGCGACTGGGGCAAAAGGGAGTCTTTACGGCGCGCTGAAACGGCGTAAACTCGTATGGATTTCTTACCCTGCCTGTCGCATATCGAAGGCAAAAAGGGAAAATGCCGTGCATATTACCAACACCTTCATCACCGTCGCCGAAGACTGTCCCGCCAGCCAGGGTCTGCCGCCGCCTGAGCGTGACGCGGGGCCGACCATCGCCCGCCTGCATTATGATCTGCTGAGCGAACACCCTTACGAATATGACATCGACGCCCTCAATTTCGAGGTCTGGTGTCGGCGCAACCATATTGCTGACGCGGTGCGTGACACTCACCGCGAGGCCTTTTTCAGCAAGGGCCATCCCTGTATGCGCGCCTCGCCGCTCACCAAGACCTATGGTTTCGGTGCCCATTATAATGATGCAGGAAAAATCGCTATTTATCCGGTAGATTCGGTGGCTTATCGGAAATTCCTGACAAGCGGCGGCCATCGCATCGAACCGGCCATGCGCAATGCCCGCCCTTCAGCCAAAACAGTCTCAACCAAGCCGGCAGGCGCGCACCCAGCCGCCCGGCAAAATCGTCTGCATCCGGCTGGCTAAGGCACTGGCGGACTCATCATCGGCGCAGAGCGCAAAGCAGGTGGCGCCCGATCCTGACATGCGCGCCAGCAGGGTTTGCGGCTGACCACGCAGTTCCGCCAGCACCTCGGCGATGACCGGTTGCAGGCGTATGGCGGCGGGTTCGAGATCGTTGCGCGTGGCCGCCAACGCCGCCACCAGCCCGTTCAAATTGACAATATCGGCAAAGCCCGCCTTCGCCTCGCCCCCTTTCGCCTCGCCCCCCTTCGCCTCAATGGCCGCGAAAGGCTCAAGCGCATCGAATCCGGCATAGACATCGGCGGTGGCGCAGGCCACGCCGGGATTGACCAGCACGCACGGCACGCAGGGCAGTTTCACCGCCGTCAGACGCTCGCCATAGCCCTCGGCAAAAGCGGTTTCGCTGCGCAGGCACATCACGCCGTCCGCCCCGGTTTTGGCGGCGATGGTGTCGAGCAGGTCATCGGCCATCTGCGGCGCATAAGCTTCGCGCAACAGGCGTAAAGCGGCCCCCGCATCGGCGCTGCCGCCGCCCAGCCCCGAAGCGATGGGCAATTGCTTGTCGAGATGAAGACCGTGGCGGATAGTAACGCCCGCCGTCTGCTCAAAGGCGCGCACCGCCTTCCAGATCAGATTGTCTTCGCCTGTGCTTAGCCCTGCGCCAAACGGCCCGGTGATGCTCCGGCCACCATCGTCTGTCAGACTGACCGTATCGCCGCAATCGGCAAACATCACCAGACTTTGCAACGGATGCCAGCCGCGCGCATCGGGCGCGGCCACATGCAGGTACAGATTGACCTTGGCGCGCGCCGTTTGCGTGGCCGTCACGGGCGCTGCCGCGCCGCTGGGTCATTCGCCGTGGCAACCACCTTGACGGCCCCGGCTTTCGGCGCAACCGCGCCCGACACCATGCGCAGGCTGGCGGCATTGTCATCGATCTTCTTGCGCACTTCGGCGGCCTGTTTGTCGCTGGTTTTCAGGGTCAGGACGCGCTGCCATTCGTAACCGGCCTCGGTATTGCGCCCCAGCGCCTTATAGACATCGCCGAGGTGCTCATTGATGTCGGCGTCGGCGGGTTCGAGCTGGATGGCCTGTTCGATATAGGTCAGGGCCTGATCATAATCACCCAGCTTATAATAGCCCCAGCCGAGCGAATCGATGATCGCGCCTGATTTGGGGCTGATATTCATGGCCTGACGCACCAGATCCATGCCGTCCTGTATATGAATGCCGTGCTCGATCCAGCCATAGCCGAGGAAGTTGAGAATCTCCGGGCGGCCCGGATTGAGCGCCTGCGCCTTGGTGATCATGGCCTCGGCATCGCTCCAGCGATCCAGCGAATCGTAAATCATGGCCTCCAGAAACCAGGCCTGCCAGGTGAAATCCTTGTCGCCCGCCCGCTTGACGCGCGCCTCGATCACATCAAGCGCCGCCTGATCCTTATATTCGGCATGAAGCAGCCCGGCCTTTTCGCTGATCAGTGACAGATTGTCGGGATCGATGCTTAAGGCCTGATCGAGCAGGGCCAGAGCGCCATCAGAATCGCCCGCATCGCGCAACATGCCGGCGCGGCGCAAGGTGGCTTCGGCATAGAAGGGCGAATCACGGCCAATTCCGGCCCATACCGCATCGGCGGCCTGGGTATCCTTCAGGTTTTGCTCGATCTGGCCCAGAAAGATGCGCGGCCGTTCGGGCTGCGGATCGAGATACAGCGACAGGCGTATGCTGGCCAGCGCCATTTCGGAATCGTGCTCGCTGAAGGCAATGGTGGACGACACGAACAGGGCCTGCGCCATCGAGGCCTTCAGGTCAGGCAAGGCCGGAGCCGCACCACCTTTGGCGATACGTTTGAGCGCGGCCTTGGCGGCGGGATCACCCGATTGGCTGGCAATCGTGCTCCACAGCGCCTTGGCCTCGTCGCCGCGTCCTTGCCGCTCAAGGAAGGCCGCATAGTCGGGGCCGAAAATATAACTGGCCGCACCGGGCTGGCACAGGGCCTTGTAAAGGACTTCGGCGCTGGTGTTGTCGCCATGCAGTTCATAAAGGCGGGCGCGTTCCGATTTGAGCAGGTAGACGAGCAGCCGTCCGCTGTCGCTGGCAGTCAGGGCCGCATCGCCGGACTCATCGAAAGCCTGCTTCCATTTACCGTCGAGCGCCAGCACATAGGGGCGCAGCAAAACCAGATTGCGATCCTGCGGCTTGAACTTGAGGCCGGCTTCGATATGGCGGCGCGCCGCACCATAGCGGCCTGCGCGTATTTCGGTGACGGCCATGACCAGTGGCCCCATCAATCGTGACGTGTCTGAGCCATCCTTCAGGCCGGGCGCCATCGCCGCTGCCCGGTCGATGTCACCACCCAGAATGCCGACCAGAAAAGCGCTTTCGCGCAGATCGGAACTGGCGGGATCGGCCTGAGCCGCCGCGTTCATGGCCTGGGCCGCCGTGGCGATGTCGCCATTGGCGATGGCATAACGGCCCACCAGAAAATCGGCGATGGGCGATTGCGCTGCTTCGGTTACAGGCGCGGTCGAGTGGGCGCTGGCGGGCACCGCCGTGGCGCAGGCCAGCGACAAAAGGCCTGCAAGGGCCGGGACAAGACGGGGTTTGGGCATGGCGACGGCGGGTGACCTTTTGTCGAACGGAAGCTGTACTTAAGCAGGTAGGATATAATGTCAAAACCTGTCACGTAAAAGTTGACAAGATGTCAGCAGCCGGGCGCTTTTAAAATGGCTCAGCCTGTGACGAAACGGGCTGGTTTCGAGAACCGGAGCGCAGCGTACTCAAGTCCATGAGCACCGGAAGCGCAGAAAACTGCTAGTTGCAGGCCAGCCTCAGCCATTTAAAATGGCTCAGGCTGTGACGAAACGGGCTGGTTTCGAGAACCGGAGCGCAGCGTACTCAAGTCCGTGAGCACCGGAAGCGCAGAAAACTGCCCGTTGCAGGCCAGCCTCAGCCATTTTTACATATTGGGATAGTTGGGCCCCCCACCACCTTCCGGACACGTCCAGACGATATTGCCGGTCGGATCCTTGATGTCGCAGGTCTTGCAGTGGACGCAGTTCTGGGCGTTGATCTGTAAACGCGGCTGATGCGTTTCCAGCCCGACAATCTCATAAACCCCTGCCGGACAATAGCGCTGCGCCGGTTCGGCATATTTGGGCAGGTTGATGTCGATCGGGATATGCGGGTCTTTGAGTTTCAGGTGAACCGGCTGGTCTTCCTCATGATTGGTGCTCGACAGAAACACCGAAGACAGCTTGTCGAACGACAGGACGCCATCCGGCTTCGGATAGCTGATCGGCCTGCATTCCGCCGCAGGCTTGATGGCATGGGCGTCGGACTTGCCATGACTGAGCGTGCCGAGGAACGAAAAACCGCCGAGCAGCCGCGTACACCACATTTCAAGGCCGCCGATCAGCGTGCCGAAACTGGTGCCGAGCCGCGACAACAGCGGCTTGACGTTGCGCACAAGGCGCAGTTCCGCCGCGATGTCGGAATGGTCATAGGCCGTCTGATACGCTTCCAGCACGCGCGACGGCGTTTCTGACCTCAGCGCCTTGACTACCGCATCCGCCGCCAGAATGCCGCTCTTGATCGCATTATGGCTGCCCTTGATACGCGGCACATTGACCAGTCCCGCCGAACAGCCGATCAGCGCCCCGCCGGGGAAGACCAGACGCGGCACCGACTGATAACCGCCTTCGCTGATGGCGCGCGCGCCATAGGCCACGCGCTCGCCACCTTCCAGCACGTCGCGGATCAGCGGATGGTGCTTGAAGCGCTGGAACTCGTCATAGGGCGACAGATACGGATTTTGGTAATTGAGATGCACCACAAAGCCGATCGACACATAATGGTCGCCGAAATGGTACATGAATGAGCCGCCGCCGGTGCGGTCGTCCAGCGGCCAGCCGAGCGTATGCTGCACAAGGCCGGGCTTGAACTTGTCGGGGGCAACCTTCCACAGTTCCTTGATGCCCAGCCCGTATTTCTGGTAATCGCTTTTGGCGTCCAGATCGAACTTGCGGATCACCTGCTGCGACAGCGAGCCGCGCGCCCCTTCGGCAAAGAAGGTGTAACGCGCGCGCAGGTCGAGGCCCGGCTGGTAATCGGGCTTGTGATGGCCATCTTTCGCTACACCGAACACCCCGGCCACCACGCCCGCCACCGCGCCCTCGTCGTCGTAAAGCACCTCTGAACAGGCCATGCCGGGATAGATTTCAACGCCCAAGCCTTCCGCCTGTTCGGCCAGCCAGCGGCTTAAATTGCCGAGCGAAGCGATATAGCAGCCGTGATTGCTCATATAGTCGGGCTTGGGCAGCCAGGTAATGTCCAGCGCGCCCTGCGGCCCCAGGAAGATGAATTTGTCGTCGCTGACCTCGGTTTCGAGGGGCGCGCCCATAGCTTTCCAGTCAGGGAACAGTTTCGCCAGCCCCGACGGATCGATCACCGCGCCCGACAATATATGGGCGCCGATTTCCGAGCCTTTTTCGAGCACGGCCACGCTGACCTCAATACCGGCCTCGGCAGCCTTCTGCTTGAGACGGATCGCCGCCGACAGGCCCGCTGGCCCGCCGCCGACGATGACGACATCATAGTCCATCGATTCGCGCGCCACCCCTTCGGTGGTTTTCGGCGTATCCGACATGACCTTCATCTCCTCAAAGCGGCCTGCAAACGGCCAGGACGTGTTTTGTTTTGAACTTTGCCGCGCCAGCCTCTATGACTGCGCCCACCGTTCGTTTTCATAAGGCCATCCGCTCAAGCCATGCCGTTCAGCGATGACACCTATCAGGCACTCGAAAGCTATTTCGGCTTTCTTATCGATCATGAGCTGGACGAAGTCTATGAAACAGAGCCTCTTAATAGGACTCTGAGCGAAAATAAACCGCGTTTTCAAGCCAATGCCGCCACGTCCGCGCAAATTCACGTGACGCCTCAGGCCGCAACAGCCCCCGTCAATGCGCTGCGCCCACACAGCTTAGCCTATATCGATGTGGCGGCGCTGGCCCACGAGGCCCGCCAGCGCGCCAATGCCGCGCGCAGCCTTGATGAGCTTTATGCCGAACTCGACGCCTTCCAGCACATGCCGTTGCGCCATGAGGGCGGCAAATCGCTCGTGCGGTTTCGCGGGCTGGCCAGTCCTGACCTGCTGGTCATCGGCGAACCGCCCGATAGCGACGAGGACGACAGCGGGCAGGCCTTTGCCGGTAAGCCGGGCGAGATGATGGACAAGGCGCTGAAGGCGGCGGGCCTGCTGGAGCGCGCCATGCTGGCTCCTTGCGCCTTCTGGCGACCGGCGGGCGGACGCCCCCTGACGCCTGAGGACATCACGCTGGGCGCACCCTTCCTGCACGCCCTGATTCGGCTGGCCGCGCCAAAAGCGCTTTTGCTGCTGGGCGCCCCCGCCGTAGCCTGCGCGCTCAATCTCGACCAGAGCCTGTCCAAACTACGTGGTCGCCTTGTGCGCTATCATGAAGGCGGCCTCGACATACCGGCCATTGCCAGCTATCCGCCGCGCTTTTTGCTGAGCCAGCCTCAGGCCAAGGCGCTGTTGTGGCGCGACCTGTTGCAGCTCAAGGCACAGCTTGCCTTATAGCCACCTCACCAAGCCGTGATAGGTTCGACCCTTTTTGGCCATATTGTAAACTCATGCCTGATTATAAAGACACAATAGGTCATGGCTTGCCATGATCTCAATATCTGGCTAACCTCGTTCTTCCCGATTTGCGCCGACCGGCCCACCCTCTGACCAAGGCACCGTTTTGACGTCAAAGACCCGCGCTTTCACCCGATTTTCTGTTTTCAGCCTGGGCCTTGGTCTGGCCCTGATCATGGCCGTTCCCTGCCATGCCGCCAGCGCGCATAAGACTGCCACGCACAAGACTGCCGCACACAAGACTGCCGCGCATAAGACCACCGCGCACAGGGCCGCAGAACACGTCAAAACATCCAGAGCCGTTTCATCTAAATCCAGAAAAACCGAAACTGCCAGAAAAACCGAAACTGCCAGAGCGAAACCTGTCAGCACCTCAGCCTTCGCCGCCGATGGCATGGCCGCCCTGATCAAGGCGCTGTCCCTGGCGCCGAAAGGCTTCGCCAGCAACGCGCCGGCTATTGCTGATGCCGCCGCTGCGCCTGCCTCGGCTGTTGCGCCAATGGTGATGAACGCCACGCCCATACCCTACCGTCTGGTGGCGGGTCAGGGCGCGCCGATCACCGCCCAGCCGCTGCTCAGTCCGCTGTCACCGCAGGACGCCACGCTCTACCGCACCGCCTTTACCCTGATTGATCAGGGTGATTATACGGGGGCCGAGGCGCAACTGGCTCAGGTGACCGACAAACGTTTGATGGGCTATGCGGAATATCACAAGCTGTTCAGCGCGGGCTATACCTCCACCTATGACGAACTGATCGGCTGGCTCAATGCCTATGGCGATCAGCCGATGGCGATGCGCGTCTGGAACCTGGCCAAGCGCAAAAAGCCCGAGGGCGCGCCCGATCCGGCCTTCCCGTCGCTGATGGGGCAGCAGGCCACCGCAGCGGCAGGCAGCGATGCTGCCGTGGCCCTGTCGGGCAGCACGAAGCTGTCGCAGTCCACGCCTGCCGGTGATCCGGATGAAGGCGCACCCGAACTCGATTCGCCCCTGACGCCGAAATCGGCGCGCTCGGCCTATAATAATGGCGATCTCGAAGGTGCCGTGAAACTGGGCCGACAGATCGGCGATCACTGGGTGGCCGGCCTCGCCCTGTGGCGGCTGGCGCGCTATGACCAGGCGCTGAACGAATTCAAGTTCGTGGCCACCGATCCCAGCCGCAATGCCTGGAGCCAGTCAAGCGGGGCCTATTGGGCCGGACGCTGCGCCACCAAGCTCAATCAGGCCGACACCGCCAATGCCTGGTTCAAGATCGCCGCCAGCTTCCCTTTCACCTTCTATGGCCTGGTGGCCGAGGCGCGACTGGGCGTCACGCCTGCGGTCGAACTGGCGCAGAAGGGCCTGCCGCCGACCTTTAATATCGCCTCGCGCGACGCGCTGAAGGCCAGCCTGACCGATAATTTCAACTGGGTGCTGACCGATGCGCGCGCCCAGCGCCTCAATGCCCTGCTTCAGGTCGGCCGCACTTCGGATGCCCAGGACGAGTTGCAATCGGCCATCCAGCATTCAGGCGGGGCCGATGATCGCGAAAACTGGCTGGCCCTGGCCGCCAAAACCCACGTGCCCGTCAATGCGCTCACCACCTCGGACTGGCTGTTCAACACCGCCTCCTACCCCCTGCCCGATTTCAAGCCCAAGGGCGGTTATACGGTCGATAAGGCTCTGCTCTTTGCCTTTGCGCGCAAGGAAAGCCGCTTCGATCCGGGTGCACACAGCTATGCGGGGGCTTACGGTCTGCTGCAACTGATGCCGGGCACCGCCGCCCTGGTGGAGAACGATTCGAGCTTCAATTCGCGCCCCAAACAATTGTTGACCCCGGCGGTCAACCTGCGCGTCGGCCAGGACTATATTACCCGCCTTCAGGATTCGAACATTGTCGATGGCGACCTGTTGCGCACCATCGCCGCCTATAATGCCGGGCCGCGCCCGGTGAAGGACGCGCTCGATTCGCTGGGTAATAACCCCGATTCCCTGCTGGTAATGGAATCGATCCCCGTGGCCCAGACACGGCAATATGTCGAAGAAGTCGCCGCCAGCTACTGGATCTATCGCCAGATCATGGACAAGCCAACGCATAGCCTGCAACTGGCGGCCAATGACGCGCCGATTATTGATGTGTCAAAGGATCAGTAGAGGTAAATTTTCATCCAGCGCATGTGGAAAAGATGAATAAAAAAAACACACCTCTATCCATAACTCTTGCGATCACAGGGATAGGACTATTATTGATTGGAATATTTCTATTAAATATAGCAGCATCACCCTTGGGTGATTTTTATTTCTTAATTCCTATGGCACTAATATATGGCTCATTAAAAAGTATGAAATCTGTCGATCGAGCCCAGTTGCCCAAAATATCAAAAAGAAATATGTTAATGAGATATGCAGCCGCATATTTTCGCGTGGCAGCAGGACTCATGATTATTGGCGCTATAATGATATATTCAAGGAACAAGAATTTATCAATTTCGCAACTTTCGTTTGATTCTATATTCTTAATCGGAACTTCCGTTGCGTTCATCGCAGCGGTCGTTCTTACAATACTGAGTTCTCGCTTAAAGTCTGAGGGCTTGTCCGAAAAGCAAGTTGGACGGCTCTAAAAATCCGCGTCAATTGGGTTGAGGGAAACGACCTCTAACCCAGCGGCTTATGCACCGGCGGCCTGGGCGGCACGCCCAGCAGGTACAGCAGAAAGCGAAAGGCGCGGCCCAGCGTGCCGAAAGCCCAGCCACGGGCATGGAAACGCGCCGCGCTGGTGGTCAGTGCCGCTGCCATCGGTCGTAATCTCGCCCGCCCCAGCGCCATCGACAGGGCCACATCCTCGAACGCCACCTGATCCTTATAGCCGCCCGCACAGTCATAGAGGGCGCGTGACAGAAGCAGGCCGTGATCGCCGCTCGGCATGGCCAGCCAGCGCGCCCGCAGCGCCAGAATCTCACCCCAGAAGGCGGTCAGCCATGACGGATCATCGAATTTGAGATGGAAATAACCGGCCTGTAACGGATAGTTGCGGATATGGGCCTGCACCTGATCCATCCAGCCATCGCCGAGTTGTGAATCGGGATGCAGGATCAAAAGCCAGTCGCCGCGCGCCGCCCGGCAGCCCTGCCATAATTGCAGGCCGCGTTCGGCATCGCCATGAATAATGGTGCAGCCGGTCGAATCGGCGATTTCCAGCGTGGCGTCGTCGGAACCGCCATCGACCACCACCACCTCCTTGATCAGCCCCTCCACGACACCCGGCACGAGGGCCGACAGGCTGCGCGCCAGCGTGTCTTCGGCATTCAGGGTAGGCATGATGACGGAAATCACAGGAAAAGAGCCTTATCTAACGCGAGAAGACGGCGACCAGTTCGACATGGGCCGACCACAAGAACTGATCGATGGGCGTCACCCTGTCCAGCGAAAAACCGGCCTCGATCAGGATTTTCGCGTCCCTGACAAAGGTGATGGGGTTGCAGCTCACCGCCACGGCGCGACTGAGCGCGGAACGGGCAATTTCGCGGCTCTGCGCCTCGGCTCCGGCGCGCGGCGGATCGAACACCACCGCGTCCAGCCCCTTCATCTCCTCGGCCAGCAAGGGGCGGCGAAACAGGTCGCGCACCTCGGCAGTGATGGTTTTCAGGCCCGGCGCGCTGGCCATGCCGCTTTTCAGCGCCGCAATGGCGGGGGCCGAACCATCGGCAGCCCAGACATTCGCCTGTTCGGCCAGCGGGAAGGTAAAGGCCCCGGCGCCGCAAAACAGATCGGCCACGCGCCTGGCGCCCGCCACTGCCGCCCCCACCAGCCGCGCCATTTCGGCCTCGGCGGGCGCGCTGGCCTGCAAAAACGAGCCCATCGGCAGGCCGACTCGTGCCCGGCCAAAGGCGACGGCCGGGGTGCGCGCCTGATAGAGGATGTCGTCGCCCATCGTCACGCGGGCGAAATCGGCCTCACCGGCGATCATGGCGATCTGCATCCGTGCATCCGCCGACAAGCCGCCGCTCTTGCTGCGCTCGACGCCGGAAATATCGATGTCGAGTCCCGTCAGCGACGCTGTAACATGCAAGATGGGCGCGGATTTCGGATGTTCGAACAAAGGCAGGGCCAGTTCGCGTAAAACCGGCATGGCGCTGACGATCGACGGCACGGCGATGGTGCAGGTATCGATCGGCACCAGATTCCACGAGCGGCGCGCCTTGAAACCCAACTCAACCGCCTTGCCGCGCTTGCGGGCGTGCAGGCCCACGCGGCGGCGTGTGGCTACAGGCGTGGTCAGGATCGGCGTCACCTCGGCGTCGATACCGGCGCGGCGCAACTGGGTCACCACCGCTTCGCGCTTCCAGGCGCTATAGGCATCCATCTGCCAGTGCTGGAGGGCGCAGCCGCCGCAGGCGCTGAAATGCGAACAGGGCGGCGTGACGCGCTCAGGGCTGGCGCTCAAAACCGCCTCCAGTTCAAGCCTTTCCTTGCCGCGACTGACCCGGACGCGCTCGCCCGGCAGGCTGAGCGCCACGGCCTGACCGTCGGCACTCAGGCCGTCGCCCTGAAAGCCCATGCGCGTAATATCGAGATCGAAGCTGTTATCCATGTGCGCCCGCTTAAAGCATGGCGCATCAATCCGCAACCAAAGCCCGAAACGGCAGGAGGATTTACCCTTACGCCTTCCTTACAAAGCGGACTAAATTGCATATTTACAGTTTTCATCTTTTCCGCGACTATGGAACTATCATCTGAGGGGTCATCGTCATGCCGCGTTTCTCTCGCTGCTCATCATTGGCTATCCTGCTGTGCGCGGCCATGATACCGGCTACGGTTCTGGCTGGGGGTTACGATCAAGCCTATGATCATGACGGCTACAGCGATAATGGCTATGATCGGGGTTACGACCATGATGGCTATTCCGACCAAACCTCTGATCACCGCGATCCCCCCAATGCCTATGAACGCAGCCACGATGACGACGCCTATGCCTATGCAGGCGACAGTCAGGATGACAGCGGCGTGCCCTATGCCGGGCGCTATCTCGGCTATGATTATGTGAGCGACGAATATTACCGCTGGGACGGATCACCACCACAGGATCACCGCGACCGCGAGCAATCAGGCTACCGAGATGGCATTGTGCATACCCGCCCTGTGTCGCGTGCACGCTGGTATTATGATGGTTATGGCTGCGGTTGCCGATCCTATGGCTACGGCTATGGCTCTTACAACCGTGCCTATCGTCGGCTCGACGAACGCCAGCGCGACTATACGCCCACCAACAGCTATTCGCCGCGCGCCTATTACCATTCTCGGTCGATCAGCCGCAGCGATTTTGGCCGCAGCCGCTTCGACTGGTAACCCTTTTCTCCCCTCCTCCCCCGGAAGACTTCACCGCCCTCGCAAGGGGCGGTTTTTTTATCCGCGCCTTGCAACACGAGCGGCTATCGGCATCGTGAACAGAGGTCTGCGGACGTAAAATTATGATGAACGAAGATGAACGCAGCGCTCAAATGCCGTTCATGTTCGCCCGTCTATACTGGCTTCATGATCGGCTTCGGAGGTGCTTCGTGGCCGCACGAGAAGGAGACACAACCATGAAGATTCTGCACAAGACCTTGATCGCCTCCGCCCTGACCGCCGCCACCATTGCCGTGGCCCTGCCGGGCGTGGCGTCCGCCGATTGCTACCGCCGCAGCGAAAACGGCACTAACGGCGCTATTCTCGGCGCTGTCGCCGGAGCCGCCATCGGTAACGGCGTATCGGGCCGCCACAGCCGTGGCGCAGGCACCGCAGCTGGCGCCGTGCTGGGGGCCGTTGTTGGCTCGTCGATCGCGCGCGACAATACCGACTGCTATTATGACGGCTACCGCGATACCGGCTATTACGACAACGGTTATCGCGGCGGCTACGGCTACAGCCGCGTCTATGTCGAGCCCCGCCCCTATGTCCGCGAACGTGTCTATGTGGCGCCCGCCTATGGCTATTATGATCGCCGCGACGGTTATGACCGTTATGATCGCCGCGATTACCGTCACCATTACCATCATGAGCGTCATGATCGCTGGTAAGATGAAGGCCCCGGTTTGAGCCGGGGCCTTTCCTGTTGATCCCTTATTTGGCGGGCTTCTTGTCGCGCCACGATAACATGCGCGCGCCCCAGTAGTTCCACACCGAACTGAGCAGGGCAGCGCTGATCCCGGCCACCAGCCAGTGGATATGCAGGTGTTCCTTCATAAACAGTGAAAGCACCAGGCTGAGCACGGCACCGATCGAACAGGCGACGTAAAAGCCCAGCAGGGCGCGCAGGATGGCCCAACCCTTGAGCCGTTTGTCGCGGAAGGTCAGCCAGTTATTGATGAAAAAATTCCATGTCATCGACAGCCAGATGGCCATACTGTAGCTGATCGTGTCGTCATAGCGGTATTGATAACGATAGAGCGCCTGATGCTCGCCGCGCAACAGCAGATGAAAAGCAATCAGCACGACGGCATAGACGACAACACCGGTCACGCCGACGCCTGCGAACAGCACGAAACGCGCCGGCAAAAGCCCGCCCGTCGCCTTTTCGATCAGCAAAGCGCCCAGATCGGCCACCACGCGCAGATCGAGCTTCGATTGCCCGCCCTGACGTTCGCGCAAGGCCGCCTTGACCTCGCCGAAGCGTGGCTTTTTCGGTGCCGAGGCGGCTATGTCGAGCAATATCTTGAAACCAATGCCGGTCAGTTTGGGCCGCGCCGACTGGTAATAGTCGCGCGTCATCAAAAAACAGCCGCTCATCGGATCGGACAAGGGCACTTTCAGCACCAGACCGGTGGCGGCGGTGGCCACTTTCGAGCCAATGTCGCGCAGGCCCGACAGCCCCGTCTCGGTCTGGCCGAGATAGCGTGACACGCAGACCAGATCGGTATTTCCCGCCATGATCATGTCGGCCATCTGGCGGATGGCCCTGGGGTCGTGCTGGCCGTCGCCGTCCATCACACCGAGATAGCGGCCGTGGGCTATGTCCCAGCCCTTGATGGCCGCCGATGACAGGCCGCGCTCACCGACACGTACATGCAGGCGCACATTGGGACGCAGCTTCGCCACATCAAGCACTTCGCTGCCGGTATTATCCGAGGAATTATCGTCCACCACGATGATCTCATGGCGGATGCCGTCCAGCGCGTCACAAATCTCATTGATGACGGAGCGGATGGCCGTGCCTTCGTTCAGCGTGCAGATGACGAGGCTGAGATCGGGAATCATAGTGGATACGGCAGCGCCGGAATCGCGTTCGGTATCGGCCAAAAAATCAGACTCCCCAGACAAAATCGTCAACCCTGACTTGTCAAACCAGACAAATACAGTCTATCAAAAAACAACCAAACCCGTCAGACGGGCAAGCACGATATTACCCTCATCTCCGCTGCCCGCTTAAAAGACCAAACCGTGGCAAATCTGTGATCGATCCACCCGCGATAGCATCAGACCTGAAAGCGATAGTATCAGAACTGAAACAAGACGGTCAAAAAACAGTCTTCGCACACCGCTAAGCGCCAATGAACGGCAAGACAAACGCCGCTCATTATCTGCTTCACTTACAGAACACAATGTTAAAATTCGGATCCAGACCCAGCCCGCAACGCCCCGCCCTGCCCGTTTCCGCTGGCTGGCTGTTCGCCCTGCCGCCTGTTCTGGGCCTGATCGCCAAGCTGCACCATTCAAAACTGTGGTTCGGCGATTATCAGGCCGTGGCCTGCGCCGGTCAGAAGATGCTGGCAGGTGCGCCCATCTATGCGCGAAATTTAAGTTGTTCTGGGATGCACGCTTCGAGTTTTGTTTACCTGCCCGCCGTGGCGCGCCTCGCCGCTTTCCTCCAGAGCCTGTGCGGCGAGCATGGTTTTTTCGTTATCTACCTGTTGGTATATCTGATGGCGGCGGCGGCCCTGACCGTCATGCCCCTGCGTCTCTCCCCCCTGCCCGGAACGCGCGGTCAGTTGCCGTTTCTGAGCTTTCTCAGCGGCAGCGCCTTCATGTGGGGCAATATCGCCGTCATCCTGCACGGCGCGGTTCTGCTGGCCGCCTTGAGCCTGGAAAGCCTGCCCTGGTTGTTCGTGGCCGCGGTAGTCATCGCCGCCTGGGTCAAGCCGGTTTTCCTGACCTATCTGGCGGTCATCCTGCTGGCTCAACTGACATGGCGCAGGCGGCTGATCATGATCGCCGTCGCCATAGTGTGCGGGTTGGCGCCCATGCTGATCTTCAGCCTGTCGGGCGGCGAACTGGCCCGGCAGTGGTACACTCTGTTGTCGCACTTCGTTTATGACCAGACCCCCGGTGCGGGCTGGTTCGGCTGGTTCCAGATGGCGGGGCTGTCGCCTTCATCCATGACCGCCAAGGCGGGCTATCTTATCTATGCCGCACTTCTGTCGGCGGGTGGGCTGGCCCTGGCCGAAGCGCTGAAACTGACGCGCCATGAGCGCCTGTGGTTCGGTTTCAGCCTGGCCGTCCTGCTGATTCCGCGCCTGATGAGCCAGGATATGTTCCTGCTCGGCCCCGGTCTGATCATCATTGCCGGGCGGGCCGCCTCGGCAGGCCTGACCCCGCGCGGCCCGGCTATCATCCTTGGCCTGTGCGTCCTGTGCCTGATCGGCGGCCTGACAACGGTGGCCGGCATCACCACGCCTCTGGCTGTTCTGGGTTTTGCGCTTTACCTGCTGTGGGCGTCGGCGCGTCTGGCCCTGCGCACTTTCAAACCGGTATCCGATGGACTGGCGGCATGATCAAAAGCGACGCCGTTGCCTTTATCGAAGGCCACAGCCTGCGCCCGTGGGGGCGCGTCGTCTTTTACCTGTTGTGTCTGTTTCCGGCGCTCGGCAATCTGGTCAGCCGGATCATCAAACACGGCTGGTGGCTCAATGATTTCGACGCCCTGATCTGCGGTGCCGACCATGTGCGGCGGGGTTTAAGCCCCTACGACCTGCACCCGGTCTGCACAGCCTTACGCCCCGCCGTCTATGTCT
This sequence comes from Asticcacaulis sp. EMRT-3, assembly GCF_030027245.1. Taxonomy (NCBI): domain Bacteria; kingdom Pseudomonadati; phylum Pseudomonadota; class Alphaproteobacteria; order Caulobacterales; family Caulobacteraceae; genus Asticcacaulis; species Asticcacaulis carbonis. Next base: position 528,783 of record NZ_JASERT010000001.1, on the reverse strand, counting down.
ATGCGCCGCAGGTGGCGAAGCTGTTCGCGCCTCTGGCGGGCATCGGCCTGATACAATCGCGCTGGCTCTGGCTGATCGCCCTGTTGCCCGCCCTGGCCTTTCTGCTGTGGTATGCCCTGATCATGCCGCTGGCGGGAAGCCCTTGGCGGCTGCGCCTGATGAGTTTTTCGGCTATGGCGGGCAGCGCGCTGGTCTGCGGCAATATCGGCTTCATTCTGCACGCCATGATCATTGCCGCCGCTCTCAATCTGAAGCGCGCGCGCTGGCCCTTTGTGGCCGCCGTCATTCTGGCCGCGCTCGTCAAGCCGGTCATGCTGACCTATCTGATCGTGCTGGCTCTGGATAACCGGCCCTGGCGCGCCCGCATCTTCGCCACGTTTGGCGCATCCACTCTCGGCCTTGCCGCCGTCGCCGCCGAGATGCTGACCGCCGGTTCGCTGAGCGCCAACTGGCATCAGACTCTGGGTACTGTGGTGATGGCGCAGCAACCGGGCATTGGTTATTTCGCCTGGGCTTCGTGGCTCGGTCTGTCGCCCTATGGCTGGCTTACTCTGACGGGACTGGCCCTCTATATGGCGGTGATCTGTCTGGCCGGGCTGTGTCTGGCCGAGAGCCGAAGCCATGATCATCTTGGCCGGATCATCATCGGACTGGGCGTGGCGCAATTGCTCAATCCGCGCCTGATGGATTACGACATGCTGGCGCTGGCCCCCTTCATGGCGCTGGTGGTGATGATGGCCAAGCCGCTGGGCGAACGCTTTTTCACGGCGGTAAGCTGGGCCTTTGCAGGCGTGCTGATCTTCGCCCTGGCGCTCAATATCTTCGAGGTTCCAGGCCTGCCCCGTGCCCCGGTCTGCGTGCTGGCCTATGCCGCCATCACAGTCTGCGTCGCTGCGCGTCTGGCCGCACGCTCAGCCTGGCTGGCACCGTCAGTCCGCCAGCGATCCGATCAGGCGCTACGGTCACGCACCGGCTTACCTGCGAAATAGAGCGCGATGTTTTCGGCGGCGCGCATCCCCATGGCTTCGCGCGTCTCGACCGTGGCACTGCCGAGATGCGGCAGCAGGACGGCGTTTTCCAGCTTAAGCAGCGCCGGATGCACGTCCGGCTCGTGCTCATAAACATCAAGCCCCGCCGCCCGGATGCGCCCCTCAGTCAGCGCCCGCGCCAGGGCCGCCTCGTCCACCACCGGCCCGCGCGCCGTATTGATCAGTATGGCCGAGGCCCTCATATGCACCAGACGCGCCGCATCGATCATGTGGTGTGTGTCCGCCCCGCCCGGCACATGCAGCGACACCACATCGGCCTCGGCCAGCAAAGCATCGAGATCGGCGACGAAGCGCGCCCCCAATGCGGCCTCAGTCTCCGGCGCGGCGCGGTGGCGGCCATAATAGATAATCTCCATCCCCAGGGCATCGCGGGCCTTGCGCGCCGTTGCCTGAGCGATGCGGCCAAAGCCGACCAGCCCCAAAGTTTTGCCTTGCAGGGATTGCCCCAACAGCGCCTTGGCACCCCAGCCCTTCCACTGACCGGCACGTAACTGGCGTTCGGCCTCGCCCGCCCGGCGCGACGCCATCAGCATCAGCATCAAAGCGATGTCGGCCGTGGCCTCGGTCAGGACATCCGGCGTATTGGTGACGATAATCCCGGCCCTGGTGGCGGCTTCGGTATCGATATGTTCATAACCGACGCCAAAATTGGCCACCAGACGGGCGCGCAACTCAGGCGCGGCGAACACCTCAGCGGTCAGCTTGTCATTCACCGCCGCGCCCAGAGCGTCATAATCGCGCATAGCCTGAATCAGACCCGCCGCATCGAGCCCTGCGCCCTGATGGACGGTGACATCGAAACGCGCCTGTAACCAGCTTTGCGCGCCTTCTGGCCACGGACGGGTGAGCAACAGTTTCGGCTGGGACATGGAACCTCCGGTTTACAGGCTTTTTTGGCCCATGCGACACCAAACACCAAGCAAAACATGACGGGCTCGTTAAGGTTTTGCACGCAAAACCGTCATCCAACCGCCTTAAGCGCGGACTTATCCACAGACGGCCGGATCGGGATTTGGGGATTGGTCATGGTGATAAGCCGCAGACACGCTTTGATGGCACAGGCCCCACCGATTACGGCATGGGCAATGGCCGGGTTTTGATGCGCATCCCCGAACCGCTGCCCGAAACCGTGACGCTTAGGCGGCCCATCGCCGCCGAGTTCGGTGTCACCGCCGTCTCCAGCCCGACGCGCTGGCTCGATGCCTGGCTGCCCGACCTGCATCTGGCAGAATTGCTGACCGAGCGAAACGCCGAAGTCGTGGCCGCCGACGATGCCTATAATGGTTTCCTGCGCCTCACCCTGACGCCCGATATGGCGCTTGGCGAATGGATGTCGGTCGATACGCTGATGTCGCGGCAATTCATCTGCTTTTCGCAAGACCGCTTCGAAGTGCGCGCCCAAAATGGCGTGGCCGAACGGGTGGCCTGAAAAAGCCGTTTGCGAAAAAGCGCAGGCTCGGCTAGGCGGGGATCATGCCGCCCAAAAGCCCGCCAGACAGCCCGCCCGAAATCCTCTATGCCGACGACCACATGCTGGTGGCCGTCAAACCGGCGGACTTGCTCAGCGTGCCCGGTCGCGCCGACAGCAACAAGGACTGCCTGATCACCCGCCTGCAAGTGCTTTACCCGGACGCCCTGACCGTCCACCGGCTCGATATGGCTACCTCCGGCCTGATGGTGTTCGGACGCGGTACAGCGGCGCAAAAGGCCTTGTCGGTCGCCTTTTCCGAACGGCGCATCGCCAAGACCTATATCGCCGTGGTGGCGGGTCATGTGACGGCAGACAATGGCGAAATCGACCTGCCGCTGATCTGCGACTGGCCCAATCGCCCGCTGCAAAAGGTCGATCATGAGGTCGGCAAGGCGGCGCTTACCCGTTACAGCGTCATCGAACGCGCCCCAGCCTCCACCCGCCTCAGCTTAGAGCCCGTCACCGGTCGTTCGCACCAGTTGCGCGTCCATATGGCGGCGCTGGGCCACCCGATCCTCGGCGATGTCTTTTATGCGCCGCCGCCGATTCAAAGCTTAAGCCCGCGCCTGCTGCTGCACGCCCACAGCCTGACCGTGCCGCATCCGGTCAGCGGAGAGGCCCTGCGCTTTGAGGCGGCGGCAGCGTTTTAACAATGGACATGGGTGCGCTCCCATAAAATCGTCTGTCATCCCATCGCTTTCTGTTATTCAACAAGCCCTTGAAACCGCAAAATATTATCATGTCCCTGTCAGGCGGCTTGTCGCATTTGCGCCACATGGTCTGGCTTGACCTGTGCGCCGACTGGCCTAGGGTGCGTGGATAAGGCGACAGCGCCACATAAAACGCCACAGGTCAGAAACGCCATGCCCACGCGCGCCCCCACCATCTATGATGTTGCCGCCCTGTCCGGCGTAGGCCGCACCACGGTGTCGCGCGTTCTGAATGGCGAGGCCCATGTCGCCGAAGCGACGCGCGACCGGGTGCTGGCGGCGGTGCGCAAGCTGCGTTACCGGGTCAATGCCCAGGCGCGGATGCTGGCGGGCGGACGCAGCCACGCCCTGATGGTCATCTATCCGGTCAATGACGAGGTCGGCCCCCATACCTGGTACAATCTGCTGATCGAAAGCGGCGCCTTGCGCGCCTGTGGCAAGGCGGGCCTGCAATTGCTGATGCAGCAGGTTTTTCCGCACTCGCTGCAAAAGCACCAGCGCGTCATGGATCTGATCGACAGCCATGCCTGCGACGGCCTGATTCTGGCTCCGCCCTTTTCCGATGACGCCGAGCTGATCGCCATGATCCGGGCGCGCCACATGCCGGTGGCCTGCATCGCCGCCGGCCCGCAGACGCGCGACCTGGCCCCCGGCATCGGCATTGATGATGAGGCGGCAGGCTATGACCTGACGCGCTATCTGCTCGACCTCGGCCACCGTCGCTTCGCCTTTATCGATGGCCTGCGCGACCATATCTCGGCCAGCCTGCGCTATGCGGGTTTTTGCCGTGCCCTGACCTCGCAGGGCCTCGATCCTGCCAGCGCTGCCACGGCGCGCGGCAACCTGACCTTCCACGGCGGCTATGAACGGCTCGATGCGCTGATGACCGCCCGCCCCACCGCCATCATCTGCGCCAATGACGACATGGCCGCAGGCGCGCTGTACCGCGCGCACCAGCTCGGCCTGAGCGTGCCGCGCGACCTGACGATCGCCGGTTTCGACGATGCGCCCTTTTCGCAGATCGTCTGGCCGCCGCTTACCACCATCTCGCAACCGGTTTTTGATATGGCGCAGCGCGCCGTCGATATTGTTCTGCAAGCCATCGCCTCGCCCCATCTGACCGGAGCTTATGAGCTGATGCCGCACCGTGTCGTCATCCGCGATTCCGCCGTAGCGCCCGCCGCCTGAATGAAAGAAGGCCGTTCACGCAGTCGGGAAGCGACAAACGCCCTTTCCATTGCCATACTCGCCATCGCCCCATCAGACAAAGGAGCCGCCATGCCCGATCTTTCCGACATTGCCCTGAAACGCATCGACGGCACAGCCACCAGCCTCGGCGATTATCGCGACAAGGTGTTGCTGGTCGTCAATGTTGCGTCGAAATGCGGCCTGACCCCGCAATATGAGGGGCTGGAAGCCTTTTACCGCGCCCACAAGGATCAGGGTTTCGAGATACTGGCCTTTCCGGCCAATAATTTCCTCGGTCAGGAACCGGGCAGCGATGCCGAGATCGCCGATTTCTGCACCACCAGCTTCGATGTCACCTTTCCACTGTTTGCCAAGATCAGTGTGGTCGGCGCGGATAAACACCCGCTTTATGAACAGCTTACCCGCGCCCAACCCACCGCCGTCAGCGCCGGGCCGATGCGCGAACGGCTGGAAAAATTCGGCATTCCGGTCAGTCCGCCGGGCGAGGTTTTGTGGAATTTCGAAAAATTCCTGATCAGCCGCGATGGCCGCATCGTCGAGCGTTTCGCGCCCGATGTCGCCGCTGATGATCCGCGCCTGATCGCCGCCATTGACGCCGAACTCGCAGCCTGAGGAATATCATGTACAAGATCGCCCTGCTGATCGGCAGCCTGCGCCGCGAGTCGATCAACCGCCAATATGCGCAAGCCCTTGAAAAACTGGGCGCTGATCGCTTCAGCTTTGATCATGTCGATATGAATCTGCCGCTCTATAATGACGATCTGTGGGCCGCGCCACCGAAAGCCGTCACGCGGATGAAAGATCAGGTGGCCGCCGCCGATGCGGTCCTGATCGTCTCGCCAGAATATAACCGCTCCATGCCGGCCGTCACCAAGAACGCGCTCGACTGGGGCTCGCGGCCCTTCGGCCATAATGTCTGGAAGGGCAAGCCTGTAGCCGTCACCGGCGCTTCGCCCGGTGCGCAGGGCACGGCGGTCATGCAGTCGCAACTGCGCTCCACCCTCGTCATCCTGGGCATGGCCGTGCTGGGTGAACCGGAGGTTTACATGACTTTCAAGCCCGATTTCCTCAGCGAAGACGGCACCATCGCCAACGAAGGCACGGCCAGATTCCTGTCTGGCTTTCTTGACAATTTCGTCGCCTGGATCGAACGCACGAAAGTCTAGAGCGCTTTTTTTATTCCCAACTACAGCGCGCTTGTTCACGATAGAAGATGTCATACGGAGCCAGATACGGCTTCCATGCCATGACGCTCTAAATCCGGTCGCGGATCCCGGCGAACAAACGCACGGATTTCAGCCGCGCCTCGATGTCGTGGATCGGCATGGAAACGATCAGTTCGTCGGCCTGGGTCTGGGTGAGGAAGCTGGTCAGCCGCTTTTCGATGGTTTCAGGCGATCCGACCATCGCATAGCGCAGCATGTGGTCGATCATGGCCTGTTCGTCGGGCGTCAGCCCAGCCACCGCGTCATAGCTCGGCTTCGGGAAGGGCACGCGCACATTGCGGCGCAGATTGGCGAAGGATTGCTGCATCGAGGTGTAGAGCAGCTCGGCCTCGGCATCGCTGTCGGCGGCCACCCCCATCACCCCCACCATCGTATGCGGCTTTTTCAGCACCGCCGAGGGCCGAAAGGTCGAGCGGTAGATGTGCAGGGCTTCAAACAAAAGCTCCGGCGCGAAGTGCGAGGCGAAGGCATAGGGAAGGCCCAGTTGCGCCGCCAGTTGCGCGCTATACAGGCTGGAACCGAGCAACCAGACCGGCACATGGCTGTTCATACCCGGCACGGCGAGCAGGCGCTGGCCGTCTTCGGGTGCGCCCAAAAGCTTATGCAGTTCAACAATATCGTGCGGGAAGCTATCGACGGCGGCTTCCATATTGCGCCTGAGCGCCCGCGCCGTGCCCATATCGGTGCCGGGGGCGCGGCCAATGCCGAGATCGACGCGACCGGGGAACATCGCTTCGAGCGTGCCGAACTGTTCGGCGATGACCAGCGGCGAATGATTGGGCAGCATGATGCCGCCAGAGCCGACTCGAATGGTTTGGGTAGCCGCGCCAACATGGGCGATGACGATGGCGGTGGCCGCGGACGCTATGCCCGGCATACCGTGATGTTCCGCCAGCCAGTAGCGGTGATAGCCCGCCTCTTCCGCCATTTGCGCCATCAGAGCCGAATTGGCCAGCGCCTCAGACGCGCTGCCGCCCTCGCCGATCTGCGACAGGTCGAGAATGGAAAAGGGGATCATGCGGCGCTCCTTGTGCTGGAGCCTATGTAGGTGCTTGGGTCATGATTGCGAGGGGGAATATTCAAATGATAATTTCAATCTAAAGTGCAATTAAATTGGCCCAGCTCTCTTTAATAGATCATCAAGTGCATCCAATTTTTCAGAGACTTCCTTATCCAAAATATCTCCGTAAAGCGGCACCAGCGTATGAAGATCACTTTTTCGAAGTAACATTGGATTTCCTACACGAATAGAAAACTGTCGAAAGAACTCTTCTGCAAAAGAACTCATTTTTTTATTTTTTGTCGCTGTTGTCCAAATTAATTTAGAAGCAGCCCCTTCTGCTCCTTTCCATATAGCGAAGTCATCTTCTCGACCGTTAAAAACCTCAGACAAAATCAAGCTGTCCATTACCTCATTAGCTTCACTTGAAAATGAACCAAATAAGGGTGTGTCCGAATTTTCCTTCGTCACATAATCTAATAACAACTGCGGCGTAATGAAGTAATTTTCTGCCTCGTAACGGTCCCAATATCTTATCTTCAAAGCTCCCGCATCCAAATTTGTACGGTTTTTGCCATCATTATCCAGGACTGCCAACCCATGAAGCTTAGGCAATATTGAGCTTAAACGACCAAAGTGATCAACAGGTTTGAGCCCATACCCTCCCTCAACACGTTCCAATTCAGTATCTTCTGTTGCATCCGGATAATTATTTTGAACGTAATAAAGATTAACTCTGTCATCCCAAACATCTAATACTGGATGATTTATTTTTTCTGCAAAAGCTCTAAGCATGTCATAATCAGTTGATCCCTCTAAATATAAAACATACCCCCTCTCTTTTGCTTTTATATAATTGGCCGCGCCATAATGCTTTAAGCTATGCTTAATGTCATTTTTACTAGCTAAATTGTCAGATATACCATCAATTATTAGTGTTAAATTTTCATCTAAAGCCTCCTCTAGAACGACTTCCGAGTGAGTGACCAAAACTACTTGCCCTAACGCATCTTGAGCTATATTTCTCAATAAAACAAATACTTGCCTCTGCCTAAGAATTTCAAGGTGAGCATCTGGCTCATCAATTAACATTACCCCTCTAGGATGAGAATATATATAAGCAAGCAAAAGTAGCATTTGAAGCATCCCTCTACCAGCTAAAGAAATATCAAAGGGTTCTTTTGCTCCCTCTTGCTTGTAGGTCAGTTGAATGCCGCCACGCGATGTGGCTTCTGGAATTCCCAAAATTATACTGAATAGCCTTTTCATAAGATTTTGAATTTTGATCCAATTTTTGGCGTCACCATTATGAACAGACCAGCAAAGGTTCCTCAACACCTCCGCAGTTCTCCCTTGGCCGAGCAGCACATCAATACGTCCAGGCTGCAACATAGGCTCTTCAGGCTCAATTCCAGACATGGGATAGAGCAGGGCAACATCTATAGAAGATGCATAAGCAATAAGCTCATCATCAGTTTTAACATCACCTATCGGATCGCAATATATAAGTTCGTCCCCTTGATTTCTAAAACTTATACCGAGTGGACGGCACTGTCCCTTTAACCACACTCCGACAGTTATCTCCATGTTGATGTCTTTGTTGCCCGTTCGCACTTTCGCATCATGCCAAAAAAGTCGCGTCCTAGGAACGGGCACCCCAGTTATTGCAAGCCTATTTATTGGTGCAGATGTTCTTTCTTTTGCCTTTGATGTTCTTCTAAGTTCATACCAAGTTTTTATGGCCAAAGACCACAACGCGAGTGCTTGCACGACACTGGTTTTTCCAGAATTGTTCGGGCCGATCAGAACCGTGGGATGTGCAAATTCTATACGCTGTGAGGTCGAGAATTTTTTAAAATTCTTTATTTCTATGTATTCGAATATCGAAGCCACGATTTTATTTTCCCATTCAATAACTGAATTATACCGTACATAAAGCTATTCGAATTGCGAATGCAACAATCCCGACCTTGGATTTCAAGATCGGGATTGTGTAGATTTCAATAACTTAGTGCGTGTGGCTTAATCCACCGCTTCGGCTTTCGCGCCTGACTTGTCGGCGCCGCCCTTTTGCGAAGGCGTGATGTCGAAGGTGATCTTGCCATCGGTCAGCTTGACGAGGATATGACCACCCTTGACCAGCTTGCCGAAGAGGATTTCGTCGGCCAGCGGCTTCTTGATGTTTTCCTGGATGACGCGGGCCAGCGGGCGCGCCCCATACAGTTCGTCATAGCCATTTTCCGCCAGCCACTTGGCCGCATCGTCGGTCAGTTCGATCGAGATGTGGCGGTCGGCCAGTTGCATTTCCAGTTGCAGGATGAACTTCTGGACGACCTGGCTGATCACTTCAGGCTTCAGTTGCTTGAAGGTGACGATGGCATCGAGGCGGTTGCGGAATTCCGGGGTGAACAGACGCTTGATGGCCTGTTCGTCCTCGCCCGTCACCTTTTCGCGGCCAAAACCAATCGAGTTCTTCTGGTTGTCCGAAGCCCCGGCATTGGTGGTCATGATCAGCACGACATTGCGGAAATCGACCTTCTTGCCCACCGCATCCGTCAACTGGCCATGATCCATGACCTGCAAAAGGATGTTGTAGATGTCCTGGTGCGCCTTCTCGATTTCATCGAGCAGCACAACCGCGTGCGGTTGCTGATCGACGGCATCGGTGAGCAGACCACCCTGATCATGGCCGACATAGCCCGGAGGCGCGCCGATCAGACGCGACACCGTATGGCGCTCCATATATTCCGACATGTCGAAACGCAGCAGTTCGATACCCAGCGTCGCCGCCAGTTGCTTGGCCACCTCGGTTTTGCCGACACCCGTGGGGCCGGAGAACAGGTAGCAGCCAATCGGCTTTTGCGGATCGCGCAGGCCCGCCCGCGACAACTTGATGGCGGTCGAGAGCTGGTCGATGGCCTCGTCTTGCCCATATACCACGCGCTGCAAATCGGTCTTGAGATCGCGCAGGGTCTGGGTATCGTCGCGCGACACCGATTTCGACGGCACACGGGCGATCTTGGAGATCACATACTCGATTTCCTTCGGCCCGATCACCTTGCGGCGCTTCGATTCGGGCAGCACCATCTGCAAGGCCCCCGCTTCGTCGATCACGTCGATCGCCTTGTCGGGCAGCTTGCGGTCGGTGATATAGCGCGCCGACAGCTCCACCGCCGTCTTGATGGCGGCGTCGGTATATTTCAGATGGTGGAAGGTCTCGTAATAGGGCTTGAGGCCTTTCAGAATCTTGATCGTGTCGTCGAGCGTCGGCTCGTTGACGTCGATCTTCTGGAAGCGGCGGACAAGCGCCCGATCCTTCTCGAAGTGCTGGCGATATTCCTTATAGGTGGTCGAACCCATGCAGCGCAGCGAACCGGCAGCCAAAGCGGGCTTGAGCAGGTTGGAAGCATCCATCGCGCCGCCAGAGGTCGCGCCCGCGCCGATCACCGTATGGATTTCGTCGATGAACAGGACGGCATTGGGATGCGCCTCCAGTTCCTTGACCACCTGCTTGACGCGCTCCTCGAAATCGCCGCGATAGCGGGTGCCGGCCAGCAGCGTACCCATATCGAGTGAATAGATGGTGGCCCCGGCCAGAACTTCCGGCACATCGCCATCAACGATCTTCTTGGCCAGACCTTCGGCGATGGCCGTCTTGCCGACGCCCGGATCGCCGACCAGCAGCGGATTATTCTTGGTGCGGCGGCACAGGATCTGGATACAGCGTTCCACCTCAGCCGAACGCCCGATCAGCGGATCGACCTTGCCGTGGCGTGACTTTTCGTTGAGATCGACGCAATAGGCGGCCAGCGCATCGGTAGAACCGCTCTTGGCCTTGTCGTCGCTCTGTGCGCCGTCCTCATTGCCGCCGCGCACGACGCGCGGTTCCGAAGCACCCGGCTTCTTGGCAATGCCGTGGGCGATATAGTTGACTGCGTCGTAGCGCGTCATCTCCTGCTCCTGCAAGAAGAAGGCGGCGTGCGATTCGCGCTCGGAGAAGATGGCCACCAGCACATTGGCACCGGTCACCTCGTCGCGCCCGGACGACTGGACATGGATGACGGCGCGCTGGATCACGCGCTGGAAACCCGCCGTGGGCTTGGCCTCCTCCGAACTGGGCTCGACCAGGGATTTCAGGTCGGTTTCGATATAGGCGTCAAGCGCGGTGCGCAGCTTGGCCAGATCGACATTGCAGGCGCTCATGACGGCGGCGGCATCGACATCGTCGATCAGCGCCAGCAGCAGGTGCTCAAGCGTCGCATATTCGTGGTGGTGCCCATTGGCGTGCCCGACGGCGCGGTGCAGGGTTTCCTCTAAAGCGCTGGAAAATGACGGCATGACGACCTCCTGAAACCTGAAAACTCAAAACGCTTTTGGGGAAAAGCGGCACTCTTGAAAATCTTGCGACCAAACCTCTAAATTTAAGGTTTAGACGAATTTACCATACTGACCTGAACGCGATCTGAACCGCGCACCGGGCCTGGTCGTCTGCTTTTTGTCCGCGCCCTCCTATTCCTTCTCCATCTTACATTGCAGCGGATGCTGATGACGCCATTCTTGCCTAAAGCCAGTCTTGCCTTAAGATCGTCGTCATCAGACCAACTATTCCTTCTCCATCGTACATTGCAGCGGATGCTGATGCCGACATTCTTGCCTTAAGATCGTCGTCATCAGACCAACTATTCCTTCTCCATCGTACATTGCAGCGGATGCTGATGACGCCGGGCCATATCGACCACATGCGCCACCTTCGTTTCCGCCACCTCATACGTATATACGCCGCATACCCCCACACCGGTTTGGTGGACATGCAGCATAATCAGCGTGGCCTCTTCGCGCGATTTGTTGAAAAAGCGCTCCAGCACATAAACGACGAATTCCATCGGCGTGTAGTCGTCATTGAGAATCAGTACGCGATAAAGCGATGGTTTCTGCGGCTTGGGCTTGGTATCCACCACCACCAGCGGCGCACCAGCCGGGCGCGTGCCCGTCAGGCCCTTTTCCGCTGCCGTAATGGCGCGCTTGTATCCGTCCTTACGCAAAATCAACCTCTTTAATCGCTTCCGGTTTGGGCTGGCCTTACCGCCCTGCCGCCGTCCTACATAGATATGTCGGAGTCGGTAAAAGACAAGATAGTCCAAACCGCTTCCCTGTTAAGAGGTTAAATGCAGTTTGTCGTTCACACCCGATCACAGATTCTTTTCCGGTGTAATAAAGCACACGAAAAAGCCCCGCGCGTTACCGCACGGGGCTTCAAAACTGGTCAGCTATAAAGCTTAACGGTAGCTTTGGAACTTCTCGACGGCCGCGGTCATGCGGGCATTGATCGGCTTGAAGGTGTCTTTGAACGAGGCCGACAGGGTCTGGCTGATCGCATTCATTTCGGCCACATAGGCTTCCATCGAAGACTTGGCGAATTTCGATTGCAGCTCGATGACTTCCTGAGCGCTCTTGGCACCGGACAAGGTCTTGGCGGCGGCCACGGCGTCGTCCCAGCTCTTCTTCGAATAGGCCAGGGCCTGAGCCCCGACGGTTTCCGCGCCCTTGGTGGCGGCGGTCATGCTTTCGACGACAGCTTCGACATTGCTTTTTGACAGGGCGCTGGCTTCATTGAGCGCGCCGAGGGTCTTTTCAACCGAGTCCTTGAAGGCCTGGTTGCCGGCGACCGACATTTTTTCGACAGTCGACTTGATGGTTTCAGCAGCTTCTACCATGAGAGAACTCCTATAAGGGATTAAGTTGGGACTGACCCGAGTTGAGACGCCGTTTTAAGCGCCGGAAACCCGGACGTCCTGCCCGGATGAACAGTGTTATATCGCAGGCGCGATAACAGGTCAAGGATTATGTTGCGCTGCACAACGCAATTAACGCAATCGTGATGCGACATTTCCCGCCACATGGGAGATTTTTAGTCAAGCCGTGCAGACAGTGGTTGTCTGCGCTTGTCGCATCGGGCTTGTCCTGATCCAGTGTCAGGGCCCCTGATGTGATCCGGGCAGTCGCAAGGCGGGATTTCCCGGTCACGAAACGGTGTCCTTAAAACTTGCTTAAGGAAATGCCGTAACACACTTGTGGTTCGGGTTGCTGGCTGCGGCGCATAATAGGAACACATTGCTTCCTTATTCTGCCCGCCGAGGCGAAGGTTAGCGTTGTAAAAGAGTTTTAAGGACAGCTTTGATGGGCAGGATCGGGCAGGCAATTATTTCATTCCGGCGGATGGCAACACTTTCAGGTGCGCGCGGCGGCAAGGCTTTGCTGCTGACAACGGCGGTGATGATGGCCCTGCCCACCCTGATCCCTAACGCCGCCGTCGCGCAGGATCTGACCGACAATGCCAAATATGCCGGTATCGTGGTCGATGCCCAGACCGGTGAAGTGCTGTACGGAATGCGCGCCGACGCCGAGCGTTATCCGGCCTCGCTGACCAAGATCATGACCCTCTATATGGTGTTCGACGCCCTGGCCCACGGCCAGATCAAGCCCACCGACCAGATCACCATCAGCCAGCACGCCGCTTCGCAGGCGCCGGTCAAGGTCTATATGAAGGCGGGCGACACGATCGATGTCGATACGGCCATGCGCCTGGCCTCGACCTATTCGGCCAATGACATGGCCGTGGCGCTGGCCGAAAAGGTGGGCGGCACCGAGGAACGCTTCGCCGCCATGATGACGATCAAGGCGCAGGAACTGGGCATGACCGAAACACGCTTCGTCAATGCCAACGGCCTGCCCGATTCGCGTCAGGTGACCTCGGCGCGCGACCTGGCCATTCTGGCGCGCGCGGTGATGCGCGATTACCCGCAATATTACGGCTATTTCAACCTGCCCAGTGTCACCTTTCGCGGCCGCACCTATTACAACCACAATCCGCTGCACGGTATGCCGGGCGTCGATGGCATGAAGACCGGCTTCACCAATGCCGCCGGCGAAACCATTGTCGTGTCGCAGGTCAAGTACGGTCACCGTCTGATCGCCGTCATGCTGGGCGCTACCAATAGCCGACAGCGCCGCGAACACGCCACCGAACTGCTGAATATCGGCTTTGATGTCGAAAACCGCCGCGACCACGGCGAAGTCATCACCGTGGCGCAGAACGAATTCACCAAGGCCTTCGATACGGGCATCATGCCATCGTCCACCACGCCCTATCAGGTCATGCCGCAAGGCCCCGTGCCCTATACGGTGCTGGCCGCCAACAGCAAGCCTTTGAGCGACCAGCAGTTACGCGCTACGCTTGAGGGTAGCGAACAGGCCAATGCCACCGATAGCGATGTCGAAAAAGCCAGCGCCGTCATCAAGGCCCCGGACGTGGTGGCCGCGCTTAATCAAACGCCCAAGGCAGCCGATCTGACGCCCGCTCCGGTTCAGAAGGCCACCCCCGCGCCGGTTACCAGAACCGCTGAAAAGATTCGTGTGCATACGCGCCTCGCCGCCGCCGACAGCAAGGCGTCGAAAAGCCGTAAGAAGAAGCGTGACGCCGTCTGGTCGATTCAGGTCGGCGCTTTCCGCGACAAGGAACTGGCCGCCGACTGGGTGAAGAAGATTCAGCACCGCTTCGACGACGCCCTGGCCGAGGGCCGTTCACAGGTCACCAAATCCGATGCGGGCTGGTATCGTACGCGCTTCGCCGCCCTCACCAAGGAAGAGGCGCAAGGAGCCTGCAAGAGCATGAGCGCCAAGCATCTCGACTGCATGGTCATCAAGCCGGACGCATAACGAACCGGTATTTAGCGGCCTTAAAGCCCCCCCCTCCGCCAATGTCACACGCCTCTGCGCCGGAGCAGGATGTCGCGCGCCGCATTGAGCGCCTGAGCGCGTTCGCCGGAGCCGCCCTGATCGGGATGCGCCGTCTTCATCTTGCGCTTCCACGCCTCGCGTATCGCCTTGCGATCTGCCCCCACCGCCAGGTCGAGCACGGCATAGGCACGGATTTCGTCCTGACTGTAGGCGGCGGCCACGGGCGGGCCTTGCGGCCTGCGAAACGCCGCCTGAAAGCGCACTGTGCCCATCATGCCCATGCCGATCAGTATGGCGATCACGCCTTCCCACAACAGGCCGCGCACCAGAAGCGTGATACCGAACACGCTTAAGCCGACGCCGATGACGCTGCGCACGGCGCGGAACTGCCTGATCCACGGCGCAGGTTTCAGGCGGCCAAGGCGGGCCTGCCGCCCGATATAGACAAAGATCAGAAACGCCACCGCGATCAGGGCCAGCCACATAGATTTTACGTCTCCGCCGTTTCAAATTCAGGCTCGGCCTGGGTATCGCTTCCGGCCTCCAGCCCCAGCGAGGCCATCAGGGCGCGCAATTCCTGCCGCGCCGACACATGGCTGAGCGACATGGCCACCGGATTGATGTCCTCCGAAAGATCGGCCACAGTCAGGCCGAACGGAAACAACTCACGATAAATCACCCGGTCGCGCAGGCCCGCCAGAACCTCAAACCCGACCCGCTTGCCCAGCGCCGTCACCCGCTCATCCACCCGACGGCGGTTGCGCGCCTCAAGCTGGGCCAGACGGTTGCGCAGCACGATCCAGCCGATCGACTTACCATCCCAGGCGGCGCGTGTTTTGCGCGAATTCCACACGGTTTCCGCATAGATGGACGGACGCTTGACCTCAAGCGTCACCGGATCGACCTCGCCCAGCAGGTCGAAATCGATGAAGCTGTCATTCATCGGCGTAATGATCAGGTGGGCCACGGCGTGGGCGCGGCGCGACAGGGCATGATCGCCGCCCGGCGTATCGATGATTACATAATCGGCTGCATCCAGCGCCTGATCAAGCGCGCGGTCAAACGCCGCCTTCGCCTCATTTTCCGGCGCGGTGAGCAGGCTGGCCGGCTTGTCGGCCAGAAAGGGTTCAAACGCCTGCAACAGAGTCTTTTCATTGGCCGCCGCCCATCTGGCGCGGTTGGAAAAGAAGCGGGCCAGCGAACGCTGACGCAGATCGAGGTCAATAAAGGCCACGCGCTTGCCCTGATGCAGCAGATGCACCGCCACGTGCATGGCCACGGTGGACTTGCCCGCACCGCCCTTTTCATTGCCGAAAACCAGAATACGCGCCTGCGACATGCCTTGAACTCCGCCCTGAACCTACGCTCTCACCGCGACTCATGCCCGAAGGCCCAAGTCCCCATCACTTAGGCCTTCATGCCGCTGGCCGCCAGAGGCCGTCAACCCTTCGTTAAGATTTTCGGCTTTCGTTAAGACTATCGGCGATTTTGGGCGTGGGTAAGTCATGTCTGAGCCGGAGGCTAATCCGAACCCGGACATTGTGCGTTGCAATAAATTGTCCGTATGCAAACCTTCGCAAGTGCAAATAAAATTGATTTAACAATTCAAAAAAGCGGGCGCAGACTGCCTTTGGTTACCCTTGGGGAGTTTATGGAGATCCTTTGATGGACGCTGCTGCCGAACGTTTAAAGTGCATGATGGAGGCTATTGATCATGGCCTCACCGTTGAAGAAGCCCTCGAAGAATGTCCGCATTGTGCGCCGCAACCGGGCGCTGCCGGATATGATGACGGATCGCTGCGGCACGACAATATGGGCTGGCAGGCACCGACCGCTTTTTCGGAAACGCTCTGACGGAACGACCGACACAATATAGGCCGCGCCCCCTCTGGAAATGAGAGCCGCTGCGGTCTATATTGCCGCCATGACGACAGATTCCGACTATATGACCCGCTCCGACACCATCCGCATTCACACGGATGAGGATTTCGCTGGTATGCGTAAGGCGGGCCGTGTGGCCGCCGAATGCCTCGACATGCTGATCCCGCACGTCAAACCCGGCGTGGCCACAAGCTTTCTCGATGATCTGGCGCGCCAGTTTATCTTTGATCATGGCGGTTTGCCAGCCTGCGTCTTTTATCGCGGCTACCAGAATACGGTGTGTATCTCGGCCAATCATGTGGTCTGCCACGGTATGCCTTCGGAAAAAACCGTGCGTGAAGGCGACATCGTCAATATCGATGTCACCTGCATTATCGATGGCTGGCATGGCGACACTTCGCGCATGTACGAGGTTGGCGACGTATCGCCGAAAGCAAAGCGTTTGATCGACGTCACCTATGAGGCGATGGCGCTCGGCCTGGCCCAGATCAAACCGGGCAACACCTTTGGCGACATCGCCGCCGCTATCCAGAAATATGCCGAGGGCCAGCGCTGCTCAGTGGTGCGCGACTTCTGCGGTCATGGCGTCGGGCGTATCTTCCACGATGCCCCCAATGTGCTGCATTTCGGCAAGGCGGGCACCGGGCCCGTGCTCGAAAAAGGCATGTTCTTTACCGTCGAGCCGATGATCAATCTCGGTCGTCATGAGGTGAAAGTACTGAACGACGGCTGGACCGCCGTGACGCGCGACAAGACGCTGAGCGCCCAGTGTGAACATAGCTGCGGCGTGACGGACAATGGCGTCGAGCTGTTCACCGCCTCGCCAACGGGTCAGTTCCGGCCGGGCGCAGTCGCCGGCTAGGCCGTTTATTTTTGGGGGGAGGCATGGACGCAAACGATCATCCGGCGGCTGAGCCCCTTCTCCCGCAACATGGCGGCCATCGCCAGCGTCTGCGTGACCGGGCACGCATCGGCGGCGTATCGGCCCTGCCCGATTACGAACTGCTCGAACTGTTCCTGTTCCGCTCGATCCCGCAACGCGATGTCAAGCCGCTGGCCAAGGCCCTGCTGGCGCGCTTCGGCTCACTGGCCGCCGCCCTCTCCGCCCCGCTCGATGACATGCTACAGGTGTCGGCGCTCGATAATCACGGCAAGGCGCTGAAAATGACCGCCGACATCGCGCTTGATCTGCAACTGATGTTCGAGGCCACGCGTCGTCTGGTGGCCGATCCCTTACGCCGCACCACGGTGATCGCCTCATGGTCGGCTTTGGTGTCGTACCTCAAGGTGACCCTGGCCCACGAGCCGCGCGAACAGTTTCGCATCCTGTTTCTCGACAAGAAAAATCAGTTGATCGCCGACGAAATCATGGGCCACGGCACGGTCGATCATGCGCCGGCCTATCCGCGCGAAATCATGCGTCGCGCGCTGGAGCTTTCTTCCAGCAACGTCATTCTCGTGCATAACCACCCCAGTGGCGATCCCATGCCGAGTCAGGGCGACATCGACATGACAAAACAGATCGTCGCCGCCGGCAAGCCGCTCAAGATCGGCGTCCATGATCATCTGATCGTCGGTCGCGAAGGCGTGGCCAGCCTGAAACAGATCGGGGCTATGTAAACGGGCAGCGCAACAAGAAAAAGCCCCTCCGGCGAAACCGAAGGGGCTTTTTTTGTCAATGTCTGTCGGCTTTAGACCGGGTGCTTTTAGACCGGGCGCGCGCGCCTGAGAAATCGGCGACGCATACCCACCAGCATACCACGACCGCGCAGGATAAAGCGTTCGGCCTTCAGAACCTGTTGCCAGAACACCGAAACCACCGGCGGATTACGGCGCAAAAGCTTGCGGATCGGCATGACCCAGTTGGGGTGGCGACGCTTCAGATGCACAAACTGGCGACGCGCCCAGAAGGAATTGCCGAGCACCAGCACCAGACCAAACACGATCAGGAAATAATGGCCCGGAATAATGATCAGCACAAAACCCGCTGCGATCAGCGACAAGCCAAGGGCGATCAGCAGCCAGCCGAGCACACGTCGGCTAAAGCGCTTGATCGCACGCTTGGCAGCGCGGATCCGGCAACGGGTGCGGGAAGGAACCATCTCTTCAATGGGCGCGACAGCGCCGTGTTCACTCGACATGCTGATCAATTCGGACGCCTTATCGTCCCCAAAAAACTCTAAATTTTTTCGCACCGCAACATAGCGACACAAGCCCCATATGGAGAGACATCATGGCATTGTAAAGGCTCAGCCTGAAGACGAAGTGAAGATGTCGAAAGTTTCGTATCTGTAAGGAAAACTTCGTGATGACAAAGCTTGTATTTGTTCATGTTTTCGGCTGCACATTCTGTGATTTGCAACAATATTTTACATCGTAACCGCTACCAGCCCACGACGCGGGCGGCGTTGATGGAGAATCCCCCTCAGATCGCGGCGGCAGCGATACAGATAGCGATAGCGCTTGGGCAGGACGCGCCGCTCGATACGCAGGCTGGTCAGCCAGAGCAGAGCCACCACCTTGGCGCCCGGACGCAACAGGGCACGAATGGGCCGCATCACCCTGGGATATTTATGCAGCAGGCGCACGAACAGCCGTTTCATCCATGTAGAGCCGCGCAAGATGATGATCAGGCCGATCAGCATGACCGGCACACCGAAGGGGCCCGGCAAGGGGGCGATCACCATGCCCAGCAGCATCAGACATGCACCGCCAAACGTCATCAACAGCTTTGCCAGAATCGCCATGACCAAGACTCCACGAAGGGTTTCCCATGATCAGGATATGGGCCCGCCGCATAAGGAAACAAGATGGAGTGCCGCGGACTAGCTGTAGCTCAGCCGGGGCTGGCGGGCAGCGCGCGTTTCATCAAGCCGTTTGGCCGGGGCCAGATAGGGCGCACCCTTGAAACGTGCCACCTCACCGGCCCTGGCAGCACCGGCCAGGGCGCGCAAGGTGGCGATAAAGCGGTCGAGTTCGTCCTTCGATTCGGTTTCGGTCGGCTCGATCAGCATGGCGCCATGCACGACCAGCGGGAAATACATGGTCATCGGATGGAAGCCCTCGTCGATCATCGCCTTGGCGAAATCGAGCGTGGTGACGCCGGTATCCTTCAGCCATTCGTCGTCGAAAAGCGCCTCGTGCATGCACGGGCCGTCCGGGAAAGGCACGCTCATCAGATCCTGCAAGCTGGCCTTAATATAGTTGGCATTGAGAACCGCGTCCTCGGCCACCTGCTTCAGCCCGTCAGCGCCATGACTGAGCATATAGGTGAGCGCACGGATAAACATGCCCATCTGGCCGTGAAAGGCGCACATTCTTCCAAAAGGCTTTTGGCGGCCAAAATTTTCAGCGCTGATCCCTTCGTCATGCTCGATCAGATCGAAGCCGGAACCGTGGGAGACCACCCACGGCTTGGGCGCGAAAGGCGCCAGCGCCTCGGACAGCACCACCGGCCCGGCACCCGGCCCACCGCCGCCGTGTGGTGTCGAGAAGGTCTTGTGCAGATTGATATGCATGGCATCGACGCCAAGATCGCCCGGACGCACCCGCCCGACAATGGCGTTGAAATTAGCGCCGTCACAGTAAAAATAGGCCCCCGCCGCGTGGGTCAGGCGGGCAATTTCGATGATGTCGCGTTCAAAAAGCCCGCAGGTATTGGGGTTGGTGACCATGATGGCGGCCACATCGGGCCCCAGCTTGGCGGCTAGATCGGCCACATCGACGCGGCCGTCTTCGGTCTGGGCCACTTCGCGCACCTGATAGCCGACAAAGGCGGCTGTGGCCGGATTGGTGCCGTGCGCCGAGGTCGGCACCAGAACCGTGCGGCGATGGCCCTGCCCCTTCGCCTCGTGCGCCGCCTTGATGGCCAGCAGCCCGCACAGCTCGCCATGCGCGCCCGCCTTGGGCGTAATGGCGACGGCGGGCATACCGGTCAGGGTTTTCAGCCAGTGGCTGAGCGTGTCCATCAGGGCCAGCGCGCCCTGCACAGTCGAGACAGGCTGCAAGGGGTGGATGTCGCCCAGCCCCGGCAGGCGCGCCATCTTCTCATTGAGACGCGGATTGTGCTTCATGGTGCAGGAGCCGAGCGGATAGAGCGCCAGGTCGATGGCGTGGTTCTTCTGGCTCAGGCGGACATAGTGGCGCATGGCTTCCGGCTCGGTCAGGCCCGGCAGGCCCAGATCATCGCCGCGCAACAGGCCGTCGAGGTCGGAGGCGTCGATCTCGACATCGGCGAAATCGACGCCGGTACGACTGTAATCGTCCTTCTCGAAGATCAGCTTTTCATTCTGCAGCAGGCCGCGCCCGCCCAGCAGCGTCCTGAACGAGGCGGCTGTAACGTCGATGTCTGGTGTCATTTCCGGCGCCGTCGGGCGGCCAACGCTGTTCATACTCATTGCACGGCTTCCTTCAGGGCTATGACAAGGGCGGCCATATCGGCCTCGGATACGGTTTCCGTGACGGCGAGAATCAGATCATTCTCAAAACCTGGTTCGTTTTGCAGGCGCGCGAACGGCACCCCGCCCAGCACGCCCCTGGCCGCCATCGCTTCCACCACCGGCGTGGCAGGTTTCGGCAATTTTACCGTGAATTCGTTGAAAAAGCGCGGCGTAACGATTTCAAACCCTGCGCTAACCAGTTGATCCTTCAGTTGATGCGCCTTGGCATAGTTGATTTTCGCCACACGCTTTAAGCCGGTTTCGCCGAGCAAGCTCATGTGAACACTGAAGGCCAGCGCGCAAAGCCCTGAATTGGTGCAAATATTTGATGTCGCCTTGTCGCGGCGGATATGCTGTTCGCGCGTCGAAAGCGTCAGCACGAAGCCGCGCTCGCCATCGGCATCGACCGTCTCGCCGCACAGACGCCCCGGCATCTGGCGCAGGTATTTTTCCTTCGCCGCGAACAGCCCGACATAGGGCCCGCCGTAGGACAGCGGTACGCCGATCGACTGGCCTTCGACCGCCACCACATCGGCGCCCATTTCACCGGGCGATTTCAGCAGACCCAGCGACATGGCCTCGGTCACCACCACGATCAGCAGCGCGCCCGCGGCCTGCGCCGCCTCGGCGATCTTCCTCACATCCGTGGCCGTGCCGAAGACATTCGGCGTCTGCACCACCACACAGGCCGTATCGGCGTCAATATGTTGCAGCACATCGGCTTCGTGATCGACCGCCACAGCGCAGGCCTCGGTTTTGATCCCGACCGCATGGGCCAGGGTTTCGACCGTTTCGCGGTAATGCGGATGCAGGCCGCCCGACAGCACGGCCTTGTTGCGGCGCGTGACGCGCGTCGCCATCAGCACGCCTTCGGCGGCGGCGGTCGAGCCGTCATAGAGCGAGGCATTGGCCACCGGCATCCCCGTCAGACGCGCCACCTGGCTTTGAAACTCAAACAAGACTTGCAGCGTGCCCTGGGCGATTTCCGGCTGATAAGGCGTATAGCTGGTCAGGAATTCCGAGCGCTGGATGATATGATCAACCGTTGATGGAATGTGGTGGCGATAGGCCCCTGCCCCAATGAAAAACGGCACATTCGCCGGCGACACATTCTGCGCGGCAAGGCTCTGAAGCTGCGCCTCGACCTCCATTTCGCCCGCCACCGTCGGCAGGTCAACCGTGCCTGCGCGGCGCGCGGGCTGCGGCACATCAACGAACAGATCGTCGATAGTGGCCACACCGATCTTGTCCAGCATGTCGGCCCGGTCATGGGCGCTTAAAGGGAGGTATCTCATAGGCTCACAATTCCTACCAAAGAACTCCCCCTGATTTCAGGGGGAGGTGGCGCGAAGCGTCGGAGGGGGTTAATTCCGACGGTCATTTAACCCCACCACCCCGCAGCAAGCTGCGCGGTCCCCCTCCCCTGAAATCAGGGGAGGTTCTTTTATTACAAGGTGTCCAGATAGGCGTCGTAAGCCACCTGATCCATCAGCCCGTCCAGCTCCGACAGATCGGACAGCTTGATCTTGGCGATCCAGCCGCCCGCTTCGGGCACGGCATTGATGGTTTCGGGCGCATTCGGCAGGTCGTCATTGACCGCAACCACCTCGCCCGACACCGGCGCATAGACATCCGACGCGGCCTTGACGCTTTCGACGACAGCAAAGGCGTCGCCCTGCTTCACGGTCTTACCCATTTCGGGCAGCTCGACGAACACAACATCGCCGAGCGCATTGGCGGCATAGAGCGAAATGCCCACAAAGGCTTCCGCGCCCTCGACGCGCACCCATTCGTGATCCTTGGTGAATTTCATGAGATTGTCCTTTGCTCAGGATTTCGGTTGGCGATGATAGCCATTGGCCACAAACGGCAGGCTGACGATTTCGGCGGCATAGGGTTTGCCGCGCACTTCCAGTTGGACAGCCGTGCCGATGGCGGAAAAGGCGGGCGGCACATAGCCCATAGCGATGGAAACCCCAAGGCTGGGCGACGGCACGCCGGACGTCACAACGCCCAGTTCCTCGCCGTCGCCGTCTAGAATTTTCGCACCTTCGCGGGCGGGCGGGCCTGCCAGCACGCGGATAGCGACGCGCACCCGCGCCAGATCGCCGCCAAGCTGGGCGCGGATCCTGTCAATGCCCCTGATGTCGCCGCGCTCAAGTCTTGATTTTTGCATGGCGAAGCCAAGATTAGCCTCAACCAGCGTATAGCCTGCATCCATCTCATGCCCGTAGAGCGGCATTCCGGCCTCCAGGCGCAAACTGTCGCGCGCGCCCAGCCCGATCGGCTTCACCAGAGGGCTGGAGAGCAGTTCGTCCCACAGATCGCCGACGCGCTCCGCCGGGAAGCTGATCTCAAAGCCATCCTCGCCCGTATAGCCGGAGCGCGAAATAAACGCCGTTTCGCCCAGCAGCTCAAACGTGCCGCAGTCCATGAAATACATGTCACAGGCCGCCGGGCACAGTTCGCGCATCACGTCCTTGGCCTTCGGCCCTTGCAGGGCCAGAAGCGCCCGCTCGGTCAGCACTTCAAACTCGACATCTTCAAGTTCGTCTGGGGGGCCATTTTCGTCGTCGGCGATGGCGTCGGCGATGATCTCGAAATCCTGATCCTTGCAGGCGGCATTGACCACCAGAAAGAAGCCCTCGGCCTCAGGGCGCGACACCATCCAGTCGTCGAGAATGCCGCCGTCTTCAGCCAGCAACAGCGCATATTTCTGGCGGCCCGCTTTCAGGGCGGCGAAATCGGTCGGGGTCAGGGCTTCCAGCGTGGCGATAGCCCCCTCGCCCGTAATGCGCGCCTGTCCCATATGCGACACATCGAACAGACCGGCGGAGGCTCGCGTCCATTTGTGTTCGGCCAGCACGCCCTCATATTGCACGGGCATGTTGTAACCGGCAAACGGCACCATGCGCGCACCCAGCGCGATATGGCGGTCTTCGAGGGGCGTCGATTTGAGGATTTCTTCTGACATGAGGGCTCGCAGACGGTTTTAAGGTTCGGTCTGCCCCCGCTGTCCTTTGTGGCCTGAGAGATTTCAGCGTCTGTAAAACGCCTTCGCTCCGTCGGCGGATGCCATGACAGCATCACTTTCCAGCGTTTTAGATGACTTACGGTCCGTTGGCCTGAGCGTTTCCGGGGCGGTTGCGCCTTCGGCGGCGTGGACTTTAGGTCACGCACTCTCCCGTAAGGTCTTTCGCTTGTGCGATACGGCGCGATAAGAGTCAAGCCGATGAATCGTGTCGGTGAAAATCAACACCTCGCCTAACCGATCCAGTGCGCGATCCACCACACGCCCAGGCCCAGCAGGCCCAGAACCAGCACCAGCAGAACCAGCATCACGCTCAGACTGGCCAGCTTCTGGCCGAGACTGACCTCTTCCCATTCATAGGCGTCATCGGGCCAGATGCCGGTGCGAATCAGCGCCTTCAGTTCGCCTATCGTGAAATCGCGGTACACCAGGCATTTATCGGGCCACAGCCACCAAAAGGGTGAGGCCTTCTGTTCGATGGGCGGCTCGACGCCATAGCTTTTCAGCAAGCGCTGCACGTCATCGAGATAGAAGCCGATCTGGTGCTCGCCGCCAAGATCGCCGACCACGAAGGCGTCGTCACCCAGCGCCCGGAAATTTTCCAGCGCTTCGGGCGAACAATGCTGATGGCGCTCGATCAGGGCATAGAGGCGTTGTTCAAACGGTTCAGCCATGATGGGCCGCCCCATTATTGACCACCAGAGTCAGGTGCTTTTTCTGGAGCACTTGCGGCGGATTATAGATGTCCGGGCGGGCGATTTTTTCGGATGAACGCAAAAAACGAGCCTTATATTTCGCCATCTGCGGCAACAGGGCCGCTTCGAGATGACGGGTTTCAATGTCGAGGCAGGCATCGGCCAGCCGTTCGATATGGCGATTGGGATAACGGCCAGGCGGAGTCACCAGCACCAGCTTTTTTTTCGGGAACCGCTCCTTCAGATAGCGCGCCGTGGCAGCGTGATCGCCATCCGCCGTCACCAGATAGCAAATATCGAACAGATTATCCTCGGCATCGGCAGCGATGGACAGGGCCAGATTGACATCGCCCTGTTTTTCCACCGCGATCTGCCAGCCGTGCCCGCACGCCTTGCAGGTGTCTGTGGCGTGGATGAAATGGCCCATGCGGCAGATCACCCCCTGCCCTTGCAGCGCCTTCATATAGTCTTCGTGGCGCTTCAGCTTGAATTTCTGCGCCGGCCGGAAAGCCGAACACCAGACCACGCGCTTGACGGCCTCTGATTTTGGCGCAAGCGCCCGGCTCAGGGCCTTCAGATTGAGCCATTTCAGATAGGGGCGCTTATAGGCATCGACCGCCTGATAGAGGTTGAAGCCGTCATAATAAAAGGCCGCGCGCTTGCGGAAGATGGGCAGACGCCATCCGTCTTGCGAATTTTTCCCCGCCGCGCCCGACATATCGCCCTGATCCGTTAAGCTTTGGGTAACAGTTAAGCTTAAGCCCGAGGATTTGTCAGCATATTTTGTGGCGGGATAGGAAGGGAAGGATTTCACCACGGATCGACAGCCGATGGCCATCGACACGGATGCCGCTGCACGGCGACACGGATAAGGGCGCGGACTTCATGGTAAAAACACAATATTTGAGCCCGCAAATCATTCTGATCATGACGGCCTTGTCGTCGAAGACTGCGGTTACCCTGAAATCAAAGACCTTATCCGTGTAGATGGCAATAGGCCATCATCCGTGTTATCCGTGGTCAAAAATCTTACATCTGTTCCGGCGCGGTCAGGCCCATGAGATCAAGCCCCAGCACAAGCTGACGCAAGCATAGCGACACCAGCGCCAGACGCGAGCCCTTCAACGCCACATCCTCACCGGCCAGCACCGGACAGGCGGCATAGAATTTCGAGAAACCCTGCGCCAGACGATAGACATGATCGGCCAGGATATTAGGGGCGCGCTTGAGATAGGTTTCTTTCAGCGCACCATCAAAAGCATCGAGCAGCAAGACCAGTTCGCGCTCGGCAGGTTCGGCCACCGTGATCTCGCCTTCAAACACCTGCTGATCGCGCGCCTTGCGCAGGATCGATTTCATCCGCACCGCCTGATAAAGCAGGTACGGCCCGGTCTTGCCCTCGAAGCTGGTGAAGCGGTCGAGATCAAAGATGTAATTGGTGGTGCGGTGGTTGGAAAGCTCGGCGAATTTCAGCGCCGCCACCGCCACCTGATGCGCCGTATCGGCGAACTCAGCCTCAGACAGCCCCTCGCCCAGCCCGGCCTCATGCAGGCGTTCTGTCGCCTTCGCCAGCGCCTGTGACAGCAGATCGTGCAGCTTCAGCGTGCCGCCGTCGCGCGTTTTAAACGGTGTGCCGTCCGGCCCGTTGACCGTGCCATTGGCGGCGTGTTCCAGTTCGCCGACCTTCGCATAACCGGCCAGATAGGCGGCGCGGAAGACCTGTTCGAAATGGCCGGCCTGTCGCTGATCGACGACATAAAGCGCCAGATCCGGGCCGAATTCCTGTTTGCGCTGCACGATGGTAGCCAGATCGGTCGTGCCATACATGGACGAACCTTCCGACGAGACGACCAGCAAGGGCGGCATCTCCTTCTTGTCGTCCGGGCGCGCCACCTGGATAATCTGCGCCCCCTGACTGGGCACCAGCAGGCCCTTTTCCTTCAGGTCAGCCACCATCGGCTCGATATAGGGGTCGGCATCGGATTCGCCGTTCCACAGATCGAAGCTGACGCCCAAAGCCGCATAGTCACGTTGCAGGGCTTCGCGTGATACGGTCACGAAATGCCGCCACAGGGCCAGATAGCCGCGCCGCCCGGTCTGTAGCTCTTTCGTGGCCTTGCGCGCCCGATCGCGGTAATCAGGATCGGCCTTGCCCTTATTGGACGCCAGCGGATAGAGGCGGCCGAGATCATCGAGGCTCACCGGCGGCTCGGCCGGATACTCCCCCTCAAACCCTGCGTCAAAATAGGGCAGATCGGGCTGTTCATCCGACAGGGCCACGATCAGCAGGCCCATCTGATAGCCCCAGTCGCCGAAATGGGCATCGCCCACCACCGTGTCGCCCATAAAGCGGAAAACGCGCTTCAGGCTTTCGCCGATCACCGCCGTGCGCAGGTGGCCGATGTGCATTTCCTTGGCGACATTGGGCCCGCCGAAATCGATGATCACCTTGCGCGGATGGCTCACCACCGGCGCGCCCAGCCGTTCATCGACGACAAGGGTGTTGGCGCGCTGGCTTAAGGCGGATTCCGACAGGATCAGATTGAGAAAGCCCGGCCCGGCAATGTCCGCCGATTTCAGACGGGAATCATGCTGGATATGGGCCAGAATGCGCGTAGCCACCTCGCGCGGATTGGCCTTGGCCTGCTTGGCCACCGCCAGCGCACCATTGCACTGAAAATCGGCCAGATCAGGCCGATCCGAAGCCCTGACGCGCCCGGCTGCGGCATCAAAACCCTTAGCAGCAAAAGCCTTGCCGGTCAGCGCGCTCAGGCCGTGACGAAAATCATGGGAGTTGTCGAACGATTCGGTAAACATCGGGCCATCCGGCGGGGTCAGTGACATCCCGCCGTCATAAGCACCCACCCTCGCCGTGACAAGGAAAAAGCGGCCTATTGCCCCGCGTCGTCGCTCTTGTTTTCCTCAGGGGTGACGTAACGGAAATGCTTGCCCTGACGGTTGAAGTCGGCCATTTGCGGCGTCACATCAAACCCGACCAGCACTTCAAAATTGGCGCCGGAAACGGTCAGGTCGGCGCGCGGGATCACAATATCCTCGATTCGCGTATTGACGTCCTGCGCCTTCTGGCCGGGAGCGAAGGTCACCGGCAGGTCGAATTCCTTCTTGGCCAGCACCGTCTTGTCGCGCTCGGTCACCGCCACCCAGTAATGATAGATCTTGGTGTCGCCATCGGCCATCGGGCCGCGGCCCAGCGAGAAGGAAATGTCCATGCCGACCAGAATCGGATCGGTGCCCTTATAGGCGCAATCGGAATTGACGCCATTGATCTGGCCGGTCCATTTCGCCGTGGTGGTCGATTCCTTATTATCCTGGAATTCCTCATAGCGGGCGGCATCGTACAATACCTTGACGTAAGGGCACGGCCCTTCGGCCTTGACCGCCTTCAGGTGCAGGTTGGTATTGCCCCACTCCTTGTCCTTCTTGTCCTGCTCGGCCCGGCTGTTATCCTGTCCGCCCTGACCGCCACCGGGGCCGCCGCCCATCTGGGCGTGCGCCACCATAACACCGCCAATATTGATTAGCAGACCAAGGCAAACCCCCGTCAGAATACGACGCATGACAACTGACATAGACTGTTGATCCCCTGATCTGGACAATGATGGCCGAATAAACGGCGCTTCGGCAGGATGTGTAGCGCCTCGAAACCGCTTTTCAAAGGGTTTTATGGAGCAGTTGCGGCCAAAGTGCGGCGGAAGATGTGTCAGACCGGGTGCCACAGGGTCTGGCGCAAGCCTGCGAAAGCGATTATGTGAGCCCTATGTCGCAAGTCTCCGTCAAAAAACCGCTCACCGTCTATCTCGCCACGCCACGCGGCTTTTGCGCCGGGGTGGATCGCGCCATCCAGATCGTCGAACGCGCGCTGGAGCGCTATGGCGCGCCGGTTTACGTCCGCCACGAAATCGTCCACAACAAGCATGTGGTGGATCGACTGAAAGGCCTGGGCGCCATCTTCGTCAAGGAACTGGACCAGTGCCCGCCTGACCGCCCGGTGGTGTTTTCGGCGCATGGCGTGCCGAAATCAGTGCCGGCCACGGCTGAGTCGCGCCAGATGTTCTATCTCGACGCCACCTGCCCGCTGGTCTCCAAGGTGCATGTCGAGGCCGAGCGCCACCATGCCGAGGGCCGCGAAATCATCCTGATCGGCCATGCCGGTCATCCCGAAGTGATCGGCACGATGGGCCAATTGCCCGCAGGCACGGTGAAGCTGATCGAAACGGTGGAACAGGCGCGCGCATTTATCCCGCAAGACCCCGACAATCTCGCCTTCGTCACCCAGACCACCCTGTCGGTGGACGATACCGCCGAGATCGTGGCCGCTTTGAAAGCGCGCTTTCCGGCCATCAGCGTGCCGCACAAGGAAGACATCTGCTACGCCACCACCAATCGTCAGGAGGCGGTGAAATCGATCAGCGGCGCTTGCGAACTGGTGCTGGTAATCGGCTCGGCCAAGTCGTCCAATTCGCAGCGTCTGGTCGAGGTGGCCTTACGTGCCGGCGCGAAGGCCGCGCATCTGGTCGATGACGCCAGCCATGTCGATTGGGCGTGGTTTGAGGATGTGAAAACGCTTGGCATTTCGGCGGGCGCTTCGGCACCGGAAAACCTGATCGAAGACCTTGTGGCGGCGGTGGCGGCGCGCTTCGATGCCAAGGTGATCGAAAATGCCGGGGTGCGCGAAACCGTCACCTTCAAACTGCCCAGGGCCGTGGCGTAAAACTGATCCATGACCGACCGCCCGAAAGTCCAGCTCTACACAGACGGCGCCTGCAAGGGCAATCCCGGCCCCGGCGGCTGGGGCTGCATCCTCGTGTCCGGCCTCAATGAAAAAGAGCTGTACGGCTATGATCCCGTCACCACCAATAACCGCATGGAGCTGATGGCCGCTATTCAGGGGCTGGAGGCGCTGAAAAAGCCGTGCGACGTGGCGCTGTATATCGACAGCCAGTATGTGCTGAAGGGCATGTCGGAATGGATCAAGGGCTGGAAGGCGCGCGGCTGGAAAACCGCCGACAAGAAGCCGGTGAAGAATGACGACCTGTGGAAACGGCTCGACGCCGCCTGCCAGCCGCACAGGATCAAATGGCACTGGGTCAAGGGCCATGCCGGTCACGAAATGAACGAACGCGCCGACCAGTTGGCCAACAAAGGCATTATCGAGGCCCGGAAGAGGGTGTAAGACGGGGGCGTAGGCGTATGGTGTTCCGCTTTGCGCCCAAAGGCGACACCATATCACAGGTTGCGCGACGAGCCAGAAACGGACATTGTTGACGCGGTCGCAAATATCCAAACTAAAGAAATCATTTCCTCGGAAGTTCGAGCCTCCACAAAATCCAGTGCAGGTCAGTAATTATAAAGAACGTAAAATAATGAACGCCATGAATGATTATATAAAGACGTTTCAGAAAGCTCCATACTGGTTATTTTGTTTGGTTTTTATAATTCTAATCGGCTTGGAATTTAACAGTAACCCAGGCATAAACACATACTTTTGGAGCCCTCCCAAAGGAAGTGCATTTGTGACAGCCGTTGGTTTTTTTGTCCCGACGACTGTGCCTAGGTGTGCTTCAATTAGCTGTGTTCCGCCACCCATTAAATTTCAAACGACATCAGGCGAAATATTGGAGATGAATTGCGAACCTAGCCCTCCCCTCAACATGTGTGTCCAGGCATCTGCTCTGGCAAGCCTAGGGTCCCCGACAAAGCCTGTTCGAGTTCAATATGTAGAAATAAAAAAGCTTTTGAATCGTAGCGTTGATAAAATTATCATGTCAATATCTAGTGGCCATAATATTTTGACTAGCTATAGTGAGAGATTGTCAGAAATAAGACATACCTATGTAAATAGTGGAAAATACGTTAGGTATGCCAAAAGAGAATATTTGAATTATTGGGACATCACGTTTTTCTTTATAAAAGATATATTCATTTGGGGCTTTTTCTTTATTTGTTTGATTGCAAAAATGACTGAGAAACGAGAGCAGGGTGATGCCTAGTTACGGTTTTATAATTTGTCCGTCTTCAAGGTTGATGGGACAAGCTGGCTCTCAAAATAACGGCGGGATTGATCTCCAGTTGGCATGAAATTAGGCCGCTTATTTGGGTGTTGCAAGCGGCGGCATTCGAGAGTCTTGCGTTTGATCTTCTGCCTTTGGTTGAGACTGGCCAGTAGGCCCTACCAAGTAGACATCGGCTGGCGTTACGTTGCCCAACTACTTCCGCTTTTTCTCTTTATAAAAGTGCGTTGATGTCTCTTATGGGCCAATAACCGACTTCGGCCCCGCACCCCACGCGGCAGCTCCATCCACAGCCAACCACCGCAGACGAGCCCCCTACTTCCCGATGATATAGGTAAACGGCTTGCCGCGCGATTCCGGGTTCCAGCCAGCCTCCATCGCTTCCCGGATGCGCAGGGCAACGTCGCTTTTCGATATTTTCGGGCGTTGCTGGTGCCGGTTCGGTGGCGGAAACGGATATTCCATCAGCAGGATTTTCTGAGGGTCTTCCTGGGGTTCGACCGCGATGCACAGGCCCTTGGCGCCATCAACCGTGGCCCATTGCGGCTCACGATGCACATGCCAGCAATAGGTGACGCCATCGATGACGGCAATATCGCTCATCGCCCGCTTCGCCTTCGCCACCATGATCGCCTGTCTCCTCTGACCCAATCTTTCCGCCCACATAGGGCCGCAGCCCGGCTGCGTAAAGCAGAAAGGCGCGGGCTATCGCTCTATCTGGCCAGAACAATATGGGTGGCGCGCTCGGTCGCTACGTGCTCGACGGTTCGGTAGCCCAGAGCGCGCAGATCCAGCCCGCTGAAAAGCGCCTCGCCCTGCCCCAGCACAACGGGCGCAACAGCGAGGTGAATCTCATCAACATGGCCCGCCTCAATATATTGCCTGACCGTCCGGGTGCCGCCGCCGATCTTGATGTCCTTCGCGCCCGCCGCTTCGCGCGCCATTTCCAGCGCAGCTTCGATGCCTTGCGTGACAAAGTGAAATGTCGTTCCGCCCAGCATCTCGATGGGCGGTCGCGGATAATGGGTCAGCACAAAGGTGGGCGCGTGATAGGGCGGATTGTCGCCCCACCAGCCTTTCCACTGATCGTCCGGCCATTCGCCGCGCGACGGCCCGAACATGTTACGGCCCAGGATGAAGGCGCCGAAACCGTCCATCGAGCTTTGCGCGAACCGGTTATCAGGGCCGGTTTCACCACCCTCTTTTCCCATCATCTGATGAAACATCCGCGTCGGGAAAATCCACTGAAAAAGGTCCTGCCCCCGCAGACCTAGCGGATGATCAAGGCTCTGATCCGTACCCGCCGCAAAGCCGTCAAGCGAAACGCTGAACCCGGCCACCCTTACTTTCGTCATTGATGTCTCCCTGTGCCTTGAGATTTTATATCAGGAAGCCACCTGATGGAATACGCCATCCTGCCCGAACCGCATGGCGACGTCGCACCTTGCGTAACGCGCGCCATAGGTGGCCATGATAGCGGCATCGTGGCGGAAGCCCAGCTTTTCATACAGATGGATGGCGGCGGCGCATTTCGAATTGGTCAGCAGATACAGGGTTTCCGCCTGCATAGCCTGCGCCCGTTCGATCATGGCCGCCAGCAGAAATTCGCCCGCCTTCATGCCGCGCGCCACTGAGCGCACACCCATCTTGGTCAGTTCGAACGCGCCCGGCCCGGTCTTTTGCAGGGCGCACGTCCCCACAATGCCAAGACCGGCCGCCTCAACAAACAGGATGGTGCCGCCGGGCTTGATGATCTTTTCGTCGGGGTGGCGTAAAACCTCAATGTCGGTGGCTTCCAGGCGGAACATGCCGCTGATCCATTCGGCATTGATCTCATGGAAATCCTGTGCCAGATCAGGTGTATATTCACGAATCTTCAACCCCGGCAAAGCCGCTTCGCCCGCCCGCGCATACAGGGAGCGCTCATCCAGCGCCGCCTCCACCCGGGCGATCTGGGCCAGAAAATCATGATCGAGCGTGGCGAACAGACTCTGCACCGCAGCTTCGATACGCGGCACCGCCATGTGTTTCGCACGCGCCATCGCCGCCTGACCATCGGAGGTCAGGTGGATGGTGCGGATGCGCTGATCCTCGCCTTTTTCGGACTGCACCAGCCCCAGCTCGACCAGTTGGCCGATGCCGCGCGTCATGCCCGGCTGGCTGACGCCCACCACTTCCACCAGTTGGCCGATGGTCAGGGGCTGGCGATCCAGCGCCATCAGCACGGGCATGTGCGCTGGCTGCACAGGCAGTCCGGCCTCGTTGACAATGCGCGCCGCGTCGGCCTGCAACCGTTCGGCCAGCCGCTTCAACCGGCTGCCCAGAAAAACGGCCCCCATTTCACTGACAATATCCATCTCAGGACTCACATCTATATGCTCAGTTATATAACGCGGTATATATAAACCAAAACCTTTTGGCAAGCCTATGAATCCGTATGGCAGACAAAGAAAAAGGCCGGATCGCGAGGCCCGACCTTTTCATCTCAAGCTTTCGCTCGAAAACGCTTTAGGCGACTTCGAGACGCTCAGCGGACATCTTGCCCGACTTGGCGTCGCGTTGCAGCTCATAGCTGACCTGCTGGCCTTCATTCAGGCCGCTCATGCCTGCGCGTTCGACCGCGCTGATATGAACGAACACGTCCTGGCCGCCGTCCGAAGGCGCGATGAAACCAAAACCTTTTGTGGAATTAAACCACTTAACTGTACCTGCGCTCATGATGAACCCTTTCAATGGTAAGTATTATACGTATTCGCGCAAATGCACGAATACCTCTCGATTAAATTTTGAATGGAAGGTTCGCCAGATGCGCTTGTAAGACGCCAAAACAAATCTACAGACAATATATATAGTCGGGCAAAACTCTTCTATTTTACTTTGCTGGATAAGTCAATCGAAGATTTTAGTTCGGCAATAAATCACGGCAATATGGTGACGATAATGCGCTTATAGCTGCTGAGCGGCGGCGTGCCCTTGTCGGTCACCTTCAGGATGAAATGCGCCGTTTCCGGTTTGGTGACCACGGTGGCCGTAAACCCGGCATGAACCACATCCTCCGCGCCGTCGATGGCGATCGGCGTTTTCCAGCTTCCGGCTTCGGGGTAGTTGAACCACAGATAGGTCAGGCTGTCGCCATCGGGGTCAGTGGTGCCTGCGGCGCTCAGCCCCACATAGTCGCCGGAATGCACGGTGAGATGATCGGGCGTGGCCAGCCTGATCTCAGGCGCATGATTGGTCTGCGCAAACGGCTTGACGGCCCAGTTCATGCGGGCGGCGAAGTCGTTCTGATAATCGTCACGCCAGCGCCACAGGGTAACGCGGAAATCCTTGAAGGTTTTCGCGCCCGGTTTGATCACGCGACCATAGTCGGAGGCTTCGTAAGGGGTGTAGCTGTCAACCGCATTCGACCAGATCGGGCGCGTTTCGGGCGTGATCGGAATCCCGCCTGTCACTTCATCGCCCAGCCCGGTCACCGAAGGCGTCTGCAATTCATAACGCCCGCCCCAGCCGCCGAAATCAGGGCGGTCAGGCACATTCAAACCGTTCGGGATCAGCCCGAGGAACGACGGCGTGTCGCCTTCCATGCCATAGCCGACATCGGGGTAAGCCGCGCCCAGCGGCCCGTGGCCCTGCTGGATGTTCTTCGCCAGCCAGCCATTGCTGATATGGCTGTTGTCGATCCCGTCGATGACGGTGTTATTGGCCGTCCAGGTGGCGTTGCTGTACGGGCCGACACTGGTGATGTAAAACAGGCCGGGGAAGGTCTTGCGCAGCCACGGGCCTGCATCGTCCTGATCCGAAATCGTATAGACGCGCAACTTGGCGACCAGACGCTTCATCTCGGCAGGACTTTTGGTGTTCTGCAAAGTGATCAGCGCCTGCGCCAGCGTGTTCACGCCACCCCAGGCCGTCACCCATAGCGGGCGCGGATCATTGGATTCGAGCGCCCTGACGATCAGCTCGGAACCGGGCGAGGCCTTGCCCCTGCCCGTGGCCCCCATGCCGTATCCGGGCTGGCCCACGGCCACCCTGGCCAGCAGGCTTTCGGCGGTCGGATAGCCGGTTTCGTTCAGCAGCAGATAGGAGCGCGCCTGGCCATAGGCATGGATGGCGCGGCGAATATCTTCGGGGTGGGTGTCGTTCTTCATCCAGACCGAGGTCGTGGCGATGATGCCTTCGATGTCGATCTCGCTGGAATAGACCATCAGCCTGACCATCGATTCGCTGTCATCCGGCTCACCGCCGATGTCGGTCAGAACGATCAGACGCTGCTTGTCGGCGGGGGCCGTGATCGGCGCGTGCGCAACGTTTTGGGCATAAGCGTCAGGTGAGACGGCGCTCAGGATGAGGGCTGCCAGCATGGCGGATGTCATCAGGCCCGGTTTCGCCGCTTTAAAAAGTTTCATGACTGTCTCCATACCGTGGCAATTTTTATTTATGCTGATCGCGCTATCATGATTTCCCGCGCCCGGAAACGCTCATTTACTGACTACCAGATCGCGTCTGAAGCGCCTTCC
Organism: Asticcacaulis sp. EMRT-3; assembly: GCF_030027245.1. NCBI lineage: Bacteria > Pseudomonadati > Pseudomonadota > Alphaproteobacteria > Caulobacterales > Caulobacteraceae > Asticcacaulis > Asticcacaulis carbonis. Next base: position 493,786 of record NZ_JASERT010000001.1, on the reverse strand, counting down.
ATTGCGCACATAGTGGGCGGCGGAGTGCCTGAGCTGGCCAATCTGTTCCGGCGTCAGGTCGCGCGCTACGCGGGCGGGCTGGCCCAACAGCAAAACGCCGTCGGGGAAGACCTTGCCTTCCGGCACCAGCGCGCCTGCCCCCACAATGGAATCCGCGCCGATCACCGCCCCATTGAGCACCACCGCGCCGATGCCGATCAGACTGCCATCACCGACCGTGCAGCCGTGCAGCACAGCCTTGTGGCCGACGGTCACGTCACAGCCGATCACCAGTGGCGAGCCGGGATCGGAATGCAGCACCGCCCCGTCCTGGATATTGCTGCGCGCGCCGATGATCATCGGTTCATTATCGGCCCGCGCCACCGCGCCGAACCAGATACTGGCGTCCTCGCCCAGATGGACATCGCCGATTACCTCAGCCGAGGGCGCGATCCAGTAGCGCTCACCTGCCGGTAAGACCGGGGTTTTGTCGCCCAGGCGATAAGTAGCCATTTGCATGAACCTTATGTGAAATGTGCATAACACGATTTTTTATTAAGACCCTGCTAACCATAGTCAACGAATCTGTTAGCGTCGGACTTAAGGGAATCAGTTCTCCCCTATAGTCCCTGACAAGACTATCGCTTCAAGGTGTAACCTGGAGTTTTCAGTGGTACGACGAGTGATTGACTCATCCCCCCACGCCTATCCTCCGCCCCCATCGGGCGATGGCCCTGACTCATGTGGCCATGCCCTGTCCTCCCCAAATCCTGTATCCGTATCCGAAGGCGAGCCTCTCATGGCCTCGCCTTTTTTATTGCCATAAGGAGCATCCAATGACCAAGCGAACCGTCAAACGCTTCATGCGCGAAGGCACGCTCGACGCCGAACAGTATCAGAACGACCCCAAGGTGCGCCGTCTGAATGTGCACAGCGGTGGCTCGACCTGGTCGCCGCTTGGTCATGCTAATGAGGATCGTGATCAGTCCTATGTCAAAACCATCAAGGCGAAATCCGAGGGCCAGACCGCCCTGCTTTCCGCCATTGATGAGAAAAACCTCGTCCTGGCCCTGGGCCCCGCCGGCACCGGCAAGACCTATCTGGCTATTGCGAAAGCGGTCGAGGCGCTCGAAGCCGGCAAGGTAGGCCGCATCGTCCTGTCGCGCCCGGCGGTCGAGGCCGGGGAATCGATCGGTTACCTGCCCGGCGATATGGAAGACAAGCTGGCCCCCTACCTGCGCCCGCTGTACGACGCCCTGACCGACCGTCTCAGCATGAAGCGCGTCAAGGCGCTGATCAGCGAGGGCCTGATCGAGATTGCGCCTGTCGGCTATATGCGCGGACGCACGCTCAACAACGCCTTTGTGGTGATCGACGAAGCGCAGAACTGCACCTACACCCAGCTCAAAATGCTGCTGACGCGGCTCGGCTGGAACTCGACCATGATCGTGACCGGCGACCCCAACCAGTCCGACCTGCTGACCGGCCTGTCGGGTCTGGCCGATGTCGCCGACAAGTTCGAGGCGGTCGAAACCATCGCCGTGGTGCGCCTGAAGGACAAGGACATTGTGCGCCATCCGCTGGTGGCCCAGATGCTCGGCGTTTTGTAAGCGCGCCAGCTTTAAAACCGGAAACGGCGGGCTTTGTGGCCCGCCGTTTTTTTATGCACTCTAAGCTTTTGTTTCTACACGCATCTGGACCCTCTAAAAGCTCTTATCCATGTGCAGGTAGAAGGTTCGGCCCAGATAGCCGTCATTATATTGGCTGGAATCGACCACATTGCCCAACCGGTCGGCCGAACCGGCATAGACGCCCTTGCCTAAGAGCGGCGCCTTGGTATTGGCCAGATTGACCACGCCGGCGATGACCGTCCAGTCTTTGGCGGCATAACGCACGGTCAGGTCGTGGGTGAAGAAATCCTTGGTGAAGGCGCGGTAATAGACCGTATTGGCATTATAACCGAAACCTGAGCCCAGCGTGCCGTCGGCGATGCTGGCGCTGCCGGTTTCGCCGTACAGGCCGATATTGCTGCTGGCGCCGGTATAGTTGACCGTCCAGGCCAGGGTCCAGGCATGATGGCTGAACCGGGTCTGTACATTACCCGCCCATTTCGGGTCGCCGATCGTACCGGCATAGTCGTAATTATCGGCGCCGGGGAACAATTGCTTGCGATGGTATTTGATGTTCGAAACCTGTGAGTCGATATGCAGTTCGCCAAACGGGAAACTGTGTTCATAGCTGGTGGTGAAATCGACGCCGCCGCTCTGCTCCAGCGGAATATTGCGATAGCTGGCATCGACCGTACTGATCAGGTGCGTCACCGGATCGCGGCTGAACAGGTCACAAAAGCCGGGCTGCGAGCGGAAGGTCGTGCTGGCATAACAGGCCCCGACAATGCCGCTGGCCGAACTGGTAATCTGGTCGGCTACGCTGATGCGCCAGAAATCGACCGCCAACTGGAAGCCGCTCAGCGGCGGGGTAACCACAAAGCCGAAGGTGGCCGAAGCCGAATGTTCGGGCTTCAGATCCTTGCCGCCGCCCGTCGTGACAGCCGCGCCAGCGCTGACGCCGTTATAAGAGCCGTTATAATTGCCGGGAATGCCATCGGCGGCGCAATTGGCGCGCACGGTGGCGCTCTGGTTCTGGCTGCCGTCCGGCCCCGTCAGATTGTAATTGATGCACGGATCGACCTGATTCTGATTATAAAAGGTCGTCTGGTCGTTGAGATACAGTTCATACAATGCAGGTGCGCGGAACGAGGTGCCATAGGTGCCGCGCAGACGCACACGGTTATCAAGCGCCCAGTTGAAGCCCGTCTTGTAGGTCCAGGCGCTGCCCACACTGTCATAGTTGGAGAAACGCCCCGACAGGCTGACGCTGAGGTTTTTCATGGCAAACTGGTCGCGCACCAGCGGCGCATTCAGTTCGAAAAAAGCTTCCGACAGCGTGTCCTGGCCCTTGGTCTGGCCCGCCGCCGACTGCCGCCAGGAATCACCACTGATGGCATATTGTCCCGGCACATCATTGATCTCATCGTGGCGGAAATTGACGCCAAAGACTGAGCCGAGCGGGCCTGCGGGCAGTTGCAGCAGGTCGCCGGTCATTGTGGCCTCGGCGATAAGCTGCGTATAGTCGGTCTTGCCCTTATCCTGCTGGAACAGATAGTCGGTAAGCGCTTTCGGCAGGTCGTTGTTCACCAGCAGATCGTAATTGAGCACCAGCGGCACGCAGCCAGCCGGAGCATCGGCATTACAGGTGCCGATATAGGTGGCCGCCGGTGTCTGCTCCGTACCGGTGACGGCCTCCAGCCGGTCGGTCGGGATCACGTCCGTGGTGTAGGTGCCGTGGCTTTTCGAAGCCGATACATAGGCGTCCCAGTGCCACCTGCCCATATCACCGCGCACCCCGCCAAGTGCACGCAGATAATCAACGGTCTGCACCGAATTGGCCGGGGCCAGCAGAAACGGCACAATCGTCAGCTTGGTTTGTGGCGCGCCGGTTTCATCGGAAATATAGAAGTTCGGATAGCCGGGCACAGGCAGGGCCAGGCTGACATTATTAAACGGATTGGTCGGATTATCGCCGCTGATATAGGGTGACAGGACGCGCGTGAAATCCTGTTCGGACGTGCGCTGGCCATACATCAGCTCGCCGTAAAGCTCGGCACCACCCGCCCAATCGGGGCGATAATGGCCCGATGCAAACAGCGACAGGCGCTTCACCGGCGAAACCACCGTGGCGGCCAGACCCTGTTTGGAATTGAAATTACGTTCAGCATAGGGGGTGAACAGATAGCCCGCCACGCCTTCGGGGGAAACGCCGGAGCCGTCCTTTGTGGGGGCGCGGCTGCCATGCAGGCTGCCGCCGATATTGGTATAGAGGCTGCCATAATAGTAGTAATAGGAATTAAGCGGTAAATAGGTGCCGACATAGCCGGAAAAACCCGCCGGGCCGAAGCATTTATAGGTGCCGGTATTGGGATCGATAATATCGGCGCGCTTGCCGCTGGCGTCGGTATAGTTATCCTGCGGACAGGCAAATTCCGACCGATCCGAATAACGCAGCGCCGTCTGGGTGTAATAGTCGGCTGAAACGAGGAAATCGCCCTTATCATAGGTCTTGCCGAACAAAAGGCTGGTGTCGTACTGGTCACCGCCGCCCTTTTGCGTGACGCGCGCATCGGCGCTGACAGTGGCCCCATTCACCTTGTCCCTGGTGATGATATTGACCACGCCCGCCACGGCGTCCGAGCCATAGATGGACGATGCGCCGTCTTTCAGGATTTCATAGCGCGCCACCAGAGATTGCGGAATGAAGCTGAGATCGACCGGCCCAACCGTGCCGCCCACACCCGCAGGCGGCATCCGGTGACCATTGAGCAAAACGAGCGTGCGTTGCGCGCCCAGGCCCCGCAGGCTGATCGTATTGATCCCGGCCCCGCCCAGCGGCACCTTGGCGGTGAAGGTGTTGTCGATCTGGCCCGATGTGGCGGCCACCGAGGCCGATTGCAGCACACCGGCGGCGCTGATCATGCCCGACAGACTCGATTTTTCGGCGCTGATAATCTGCACCGGCGCGTCGGACTCATATTCGGTGTGATGGAGGCGCGAACCGGTGACGATCACCTCGGTGGCGGGATCATCGCCGGAGGCTGTCGGAGCCTTACTCTGAGTCTGAGTCTGGCTCTGAGTCTGGACTTGAGTCTGGGCCAGGGCCGGAACGGCGACAACCGAACCCAGAACAGTGCCACTCAGCAGCCACAAGCGGGTCTGGCAGGGCGAAAGAAACATGACGCGACTCCATCGGGGGGTAAGGAGTTATACTCAGCAGCCGTATCGCGCCGCCGGGGCGCCACCAGACCTGACCGGCCTGCGGAATGCGAGACCGTGCGCATTATAGATTACAAATGATTAATTCACTGTTGCGCCGCAAAGCGAACACAGTTTCGCCCATTTGGTGCCCCGGCCAGGCGTGTTCGGAACTCTATTTTTTGTAATGAATGCGCACATCGTGCCAGATCGGCTCGAAAGTGGTGATCTGCCCGCCCTTCTGGCTGACCAGCACCTCATGGTCGGAAACCCACCCGGCGCGCACACTGGCCTTGTCGTCAAAGCTGACCACCGTATGCGGATCGCCGGAACCTCTGTCGATGCGGCGCATCATCAGCCGAATCTGCGGCTTGCCGCCCAGACAGGAGGTGGTGGCGATCGACAGCTCCATTGTGCCATTAGGCGAATTCAGCACCTGACCGGTTTCCCGGTTGCACAAAGGCGACGCCGCCTGATCGAACTGACGAAACACGAAAACGATCAGGGCGATAACGAGACAGATGGCCGCCAGCCCGGCATACCACCACCAGTGATGATGCTCTGCCGGATGCTTGTAGCCATGCGGCACATGGTGCGGTTCAGCCGTATCCGGCATTGTTGTTATCCTGTGGCCTCTGATCAGCCATGAGTCCTGAGCGCCCAATCGTCTGTGGATAATTTTATCTGCGTGACATTTCCGAAAGATTAAGGCGCAATCACCGGGCGGGTGAAAACCATGCGCAAGGCCCAGTAGATAAAGGCCGAAGCCGCAAAAGCCGGCAGGGTAGCGCCCAGAGCAGGCAGATAGCTCAGCACGTAATAATAGGTGGCGATGCCGCTGATCCAGGCCGCAAACGCCGCGACATGAAAGCCCTGCGTAAAGCCATAGGGCCCGGAAATCGTGAAAATATCAGCCTCGATACGGCGGCGGCGGATGATGAAATGATCGACCAGCAAAACCCCGTAAAGCGGGGTGAACACCGAACCGATCATATAGAGGAAGCTCATAAACTGATCCATCGCCACGAACAGCGCGATGCCGGTGCATAAGATACCAAAGCCGATGGCGAGGTGCTTGATCTTCACCTTGACCACCGTGGCGGTTGAGGTCGCGGCGGAAAAGATGTCGGCAAACACATTGTCGGTTTCGTCGATCAGCACCAGCAGCAGCGCCAGTCCGCCGCCCGCCAGCGCCAGCGCCGACAGCAATTGCCCCTGCATGTCGGACGCCGTCAGCCCATAGGCGGCCCCCAGCGCGTAAAACCAGATATTGGCCAGCACATAGCCTGAGGCCGAGCCGCGAAACACGCCTTTCGCCGTTTTGCCGAAGCGCGCATAGTCGGCGATCAGCGGCAGCCATGACAAAGGCATGGCCACCACCAGATCGATGCCGCCCGGCAGGGATAAGGCCCCCGTGCCCGCCCTGTGCCACATCGCCACCCAGTCATGACCGCGCAGCAGGGTCACCGTCATCCACGCCGCGCCGAGCAGCAAAATCCACAAGCCCCAGTGGCGCAGAAACCGCCGCACGAAACTCAACGGCCCCATCACCGCCAGCCCTGTGGCCGCCGCGCCAAACAACAGCGTCCAGACCACGGGCAGCGACACGCCAAACACCTTGCCAGACAGGGTATTGGCGGCGTCACGCATCACGATGATCTCGAACGCGCCCCAGCCGATCAGTTGCACCACATTGAGCACAGCCGCCGCATGAGCGCCGCGCACGCCCAAGGCCGGACGCAAGGCGGCAATGGTGGCCAGCCCCGTATCGGCCCCGACGACACCGGCCAGCGCCAGCAGAACCGCCCCCACCGCGCTGCCGATCAGGATGGCGGCAAAGGCCTGCGCCAGCGAAAGCCCAGGCACCAGCAGCGCCCCGCCCTGCAAGACCAAAAGGCCGATCCCCAGCGAAAACCACAGGGAAAACGCATCACGTCCGCTCAAGGTGCGCTTGTCCGGCGGCACCGGGGTCAGCGGGTCATAGGCGTCGTGATCGGACAGGGAGGAAGGTTCGGCAGCCATGTGAAACTTTACAAATCGGGCAAAAAGCACAGCCTTAACCATGCCCGCCGCCCCCTGCAACAACAATGCGTAACCGGCCTTTCTTCGCTTGCTCCGCCGCTGCCATGCGCCTATTGTCCCACGTAGTTCACCGGGGTGTCCGCGCAGTAAGGCGGGCTGAGACGGAGGCTGGAGCGTTTTCCCAAAAAGTGGTTCCACTTTTTGGATCAGAAAGAGCGACCAGATAATCTTGGAACATTTTCATCTGAAAATGTTCCGGCGCTCCAAACCCGCCGAACCTGATCCGGGTCATGCCGGCGAAGGGAGTTGGATACGCTTAATCTGGCCGCCAATGGTCAAGCGCCCGCACTTAACGCGCATGATCCCTTGTTTTATAAGGGATTTACAATGAACAAACCTACCATCCAAAAACCGGTTACGGTCGAGGCCTCGCCCATTCCCGGCTCGCACAAGGTCTATCAGCCGGGTACGCTCCACCCTGATATTCGCGTGCCGTTCCGCGAAGTCCGCGTCCATCCGTCGGCCAACGAAGCCCCGCTGACCATCTATGATTCGTCGGGCCCCTATACCGAAGAGGGCTTCACGCCCGACATTGCCAAGGGCCTGCCGCGCCTGCGTGAACTGTGGATCGTGGATCGCGGCGATGTGGAGTATATCGACGCCCGCGAGGTCAAACCCGAAGATAATGGCAATGTGTCCGAAGGCGCTCTGGCTCCGCAATTCCCTAACCTGCCCAAGGTTTTGCGCGCAAAGGACGGCAAATCCGTCACCCAGTTCGAATATGCGCGCCAGGGCATTATCACGCCGGAGATGGAATATATCGCTATCCGCGAAAACCTGCGCCGCGCCGAAAATGCTGAAGTGATCCGCGATGGCGAGGATTTCGGGGCGGAAATCCCCGACTATATCACCCCTGAATTTGTCCGTTCCGAAGTGGCCCGTGGTCGCGCCATCATCCCGGCCAATATCAACCACCCGGAAGTCGAGCCGATGATTATCGGCCGCAATTTCCTTGTGAAAATCAATGCCAATATCGGCAATTCGGCGGTCACCTCCTCGATGGAGGAAGAGGTCGAAAAGATGGTCTGGGCCATCCGCTGGGGCGCCGATAATGTCATGGATCTCTCGACAGGCCGCAATATCCACAATATCCGCGAATGGATCATCCGCAATTCGCCCGCCCCCATCGGCACCGTGCCCATCTATCAGGCGCTCGAAAAGGTGAACGGCGTCGCCGAAGACCTGACCTGGGACGTGTACCGCGACACATTGATCGAACAGGCCCAGCAGGGCGTCGATTATTTCACCATCCATGCCGGGGTGCGGCTGGCCTATATCCACCTGACGGCGAAGCGCGTTACCGGCATTGTGAGCAGAGGTGGCTCGATCATGGCCAAATGGTGTCTGGCCCACCATAAGGAAAACTTCCTCTACACGCACTTTGACGAAATCTGCGACATCATGCGCGCCTATGATGTGTCGTTCTCATTGGGCGACGGCCTGCGCCCCGGTTCGATCGCCGACGCCAATGACGCGGCGCAATTCGCCGAACTCGATACGCTGGGCGAACTGACCAGGATCGCCTGGGCGAAGGGCGTCCAGTGCATGATCGAAGGCCCCGGCCACGTGCCGATGCACAAGATCAAGGCCAATATGGATAAGCAGCTCAAAACCTGCGGCGAAGCCCCCTTCTATACGCTTGGGCCCCTCACCACCGACATCGCGCCGGGCTATGACCACATCACCTCGGCCATCGGCGCGGCCATGATCGGCTGGTACGGCACGGCCATGCTCTGCTACGTCACGCCCAAGGAACACTTAGGCCTGCCCGACCGTCAGGACGTAAAGGACGGGGTGATCGCCTATAAGATCGCCGCCCACGCTGCCGATCTGGCCAAGGGCCATCCGGCTGCGCGCCTGTGGGACGACGCCATGAGCCGCGCCCGCTTCCAGTTCCGCTGGGAAGACCAGTTCAATCTCGGCCTCGATCCCGAAACGGCGCGCGCCTTCCACGACGAAACCCTGCCGAAAGAGGCGCATAAGACGGCGCATTTCTGCTCGATGTGCGGCCCGAAATTCTGCTCGATGAAGATCAGTCAGGAGGTGCGCGACTACTCCGCCGCCATGACCGATAACGAACGCGCCGATATTGAGGCTGGCATGGAGGGCATGTCGGCTAAGTTCCGCGAACTGGGCTCGGAGATCGACGTGCCGGCGGAGTGAGTTGAGCTTACCCCCACCGTCGGCTGCGCCGCCACCTCCCCCAGGGGGGAGGAGGGTGTTTGGCCTTGCCAAAAAGACGGTGGTATCATACCTTCCTTGAAATGGCCTCCGAACTCGCAAAACCGAAACACAAACAGGCCCGCGCCTTGCGTAAAGCCATGTCGCCGCCGGAGGTTCGCCTGTGGCTGCGCCTGCGCTCACGTAAAAACACCGGCCTGACCATCCGCCGCCAGCATCCGGTTGGGCCCTACATTCTCGATTTCTTTTGCCCGGACGCCATGCTGGCCATTGAGGTCGATGGCGCGCAACACACCTTTGATGAAGCTATCGCCTATGACGCGCGCCGTGATAGCTGGCTATTAAAGCAAGGCATTGAAACCCTGCGTATCCCCGCCGTTTACATCATGCAGGATCCGGACGCCGCCGCCGAATACGTCCTCATACAAATCCACGAGCGCCTAATCCAAAGACCATGAAACACCCTCCTCCCCCCTGGGGGAGGTGGCATTTCGTTCTTACGAAATGACGGTGGGGGTGCTGCCCGCCTTACCCCCCACCACCGCTTCGCGGTTCCCCTCCCCCAAGGGGGAGGAGGATTATCCTAACGGCCCACCCGAACCTCGCCTCACCCGCCGTCAAAGGCTGTCAAGATCGGGCACGGCCCGCTGGAATGGGCGCAGGCGTCGGCCAGCCGCTCCAGCGCCGTGCGCGCCGCCACCATCGCGGCAATCTGCGCATCAAGCGCCGCAATCCGCGTCCGCGCCAAAGCGCGCGCCTGATCGCGGTCTTCGGTCGCGTCCAGCGCCAGCAAGTCGCTAATCTCTTCCAGCGTAAAGCCCGCCGCCTTGGCCTGACGGATAAAACCGAGCCGCCGCACGGCGTCCTCGCCGTAGCGCCGCCCGCCCGCCGTGCGCGGCGGCACCGGCAGCAGGCCCCGCCTCTGATAATAGCGCACCGTTTCCACGCCGACACCGCCCTTACGCGCCAGGTCTGCAATCCGCATCGTCATTACGCTTGACTCCGTACCATAGTACAGAAGGTAAGCTCCTCGCCATCAGCTTTCAAGCGAGACGGATATGACCGCGCCAAAAACTGCCACCCTTTATCGCATGGTGATGCCCAGCCACACCTGCCCCTATGGGCTGAAGGCGTTGCATCTGCTGAAAAGCAAGGGCTTCACCGTCGAGGATCGCTGGCTGAAGACGCGCGAAGACACCGATGCCTTCAAGGCGCAGCATGATGTCAAAACCACGCCCCAGACCTTTATCGACGGCGCGCGCATCGGCGGTTATGATGATCTGCGCCGCTATTTCGGCCAGAAAGTCGCCGATCCCAAAGCCACCAGCTATAAGCCGGTCATCGCTATCTTCGCCGTCACCGCCCTGCTGGCCCTGGCGGTCAGCTATGCCGTGTCCGGCACGCTGTTCAGCCTGCGCACGCCCGGCCTGTTCATTGCCTTCAGCATGGTGGTGCTGGCCATTCTCAAGCTGCAAAACCTGGAAAAGTTCTCGACCATGTTCCTGAACTACGATTTGCTGGCCAAAAAATGGGTGCCCTATGGCTATATCTATCCGTTCGCCGAATGCGCGGCGGGCCTGCTGATGGCGGCGGGCGCGCTGCACTGGCTGTCGGCACCGGTGGCCCTGTTCATCGGCACGGTCGGGGCCATATCGGTGTTCAAGGCCGTCTATATCGACAAACGCGAACTGAAATGCGCCTGCGTCGGCGGTGATTCCAATGTGCCGCTCGGTTTTGTGTCCCTGACCGAAAACCTGATGATGATCGTCATGGCCGTCTGGGTGCTGGTCATGCCCGCCTGATGAACCCTGACTGACTTGCATCACAGCCGCCTATGCCCTATATAGGTGACATCAACGACGATATGTCCCCCAGAGGGCATAGGTTCCAGATTGCGCAAACGCGCCGCGAGCCTCATGTTTTTCACGTCATTTCCGTTTGATCGCCGCGAGATTTTGCGTGGCTGTTCCGGCTTTTGATTCCAATCGCCTTCATTATAAAAAAGACCGTCAGGGTAAAACCGGCGGCTAAGGATTATTCTTATGCAAGTTCAACACAACAAGACCACCTCCCACCACCCGCACACCGATCTGCGCCTCATAACGGCCCGCACCGAACGCGCCACCCCCGTCTTTATGGGTTTCTCGCGCCGTGAACTGCGCCGTCTGGTGGCCGAACAAATCGGCTGATCCCGCAAGCTTATCGCTTCCTGATGATCATGCTGTCAGGTTGTGGACAAAGGAGTCCCCCCTATGGCGCGTAATACCAACCCCTTCATGCTGTGGTTCGATTTCAATATGGAGGCCGCTGCCATGCTGACAGCCTCCGCCGAAGTCATCGCCCAGCGCACAACACGCATGGCGACGGCCAGCCTGCCTTTGTCAGCGCGTGATCAGCGCGAATTTACCAAAATGAGCGCCGAAAAGGGCGAGGCCGCGTTTGAAAGCCTGATGGCGATGGGCATGGCGTCGATGGCCTTGCCTTTCAACGCCAGTTCGGCGCTGAAAATCGCCCATGCCGGGCTAAAGCCGGTCAGCCGCCGCGCTCAGGCGAACGCGAAGCGCCTGCGGACGTAATTCACTCCCTTTTTTAAGGACATAGACTTGCAAGGCCCGAAAGCCCTCTATAGGTTCGGCCCCGTGAAAATGTGCAAGTCCATGTTTCTGTTAATGATGTCGAGCGTCCTTTTGGCGCTGGCCCCCGCGCCTGCGGCCCTGGCCGCGAGAGCTGCGCCGCACCACAAGGCCCCAAGCCATAAAACGGCAGCCCATAAAACCACGGCCCATAAAACCCGCCATCCGGCAAAATCCCGCCACGCCACGCACAGACGCGCCACGCCCAGCAAGTCGGCTCAAACCGAAGCCAAATTGCGCGACCAGACCGATAGCTTTGTGAGTCTGATCAAGACCGGCCAGCAAGACCTGACCGATGCCCATATCGCCTGGACAGCCCAGCGCCCGCTGATCGCCTGCCAGCGCGCCCGTTCGGCGCAAAGCCAGTTTGGCAAGGCGCAGGACACCGTCGATTCTATGGTCAAAATCGCCGAAGACGACAAGGCCGATACGGCACCGCTGAAGGCGCTCTACCCCAAGACCAGCGAACTGCACGCCCGGGCGCAGAAACTGATCGGCCTGACCTGTATCGGAGGCTGATAACCGCTTCTGAGGCTCTATCCGCCCGCAGCAACCTCCGCCAGCAACACGATCAGACGCAGGTCAGCAAAGCCTGAGGGACGCAAGGTGAATTGGCGGTGGCGCGCCTCGCCCTGATCCGTGTGAAACACCCGCAGGCCGCCTTCGCGTTCCAGAACGGCCTGCGAGGCCCAGGCCGCCTTGAAATCGGCGCTGGCATGGCTCAGTTCCTCGACCAGCGCGCGGCGCACCGGATCGGCGGGCGCATCGGCAGTGTCGGCGCGGAATTCCGCCACCAGCCGCACCGCGCGCGTTTCCCAATCGGCGATAAAGCTGCGCGCTTCAGGATCAAGGAAGACATAGCGCAGCAGATTTCTTTCCGCACCGCCCAGCCAGCCCGTAAACAGGCTTTGTGCCCCTTTATTCCATGCCACCGCGTCCCAGTGGCGATCCAGCACATAGGCCGGTGCGGTCACGGCTTCCACCAGCGGGGCAATCTGGTGCGGATCGGACATTTGCCCAGCGGCCACCACCGGTTCGCCGCGACCGGCCAGAATGAACAGATAGCTGCGTTCGGCGCGCGACAGTTTCAGCCCCCTGGCGATGGCCCCCAAAGTGGCGGTGGAAATGGCCGTGGTGCGCCCCTGTTCGATCCAGGTGAACCAGGTCGGGCTGATATGGCACAGGGCGGCGGCTTCTTCGCGGCGCAAACCGGAGGCGCGGCGGCGCTTTCCCGGCGGTAATCCGCACGATTCGGGCGTCAGCCGTTCGCGGGCGGCGCGGATAAAGGCACCCAGTTCACTGGTATCAGGATGGCTGGCGGACATGGATAACTCCTGAACTGTCACCTCTTATACCACCATAAGATACCATCTTGTACCCCCTTAAATTCGGGATATGCTCGCCTCCATCGCAAGGAGCTTTTCCAAATGACCGACCATTCCCAGACCGTGCACAACCAGTTCGATCCGCAGGCCGCCGCCTATCTGACCAGCCGCGTTCACGCAGAAGGCCCCGATCTGAAGCGCGCCGCCGAGACGGTCAGCGCCGCCATCCCGGCCTATAAGGGCAAGGGGCTCGATATTGGCTGCGGCGCCGGTCATCTGGCCTATGCTTTGGCCCCGCACCTGAACTGCACCGTGGCCTGCGATCCGTCACCGGCCATGCTGGCCACGGTGGCGCAAACGGCTAAGTTGCGCGGCCTGACCATCGAAACGGTACAGGCCAGCGCTGACGCCCTGCCCTTTGCGGATGGCGAATTCTGCGTCGTCGCCTCGCGCTATTCGGCCCACCACTGGCGCAATCTGCCGGTGGCGCTGAAGGCGATGCGCCGTGTGGTCAAAACCGGCGGCTATCTGCTGATGATCGATGTGCTGGGCGACGAGGATGATCTGGTCGATACCCATTTACAGGCCATCGAAGTGCTGCGCGACCGCTCGCACCTGCGCAATCTCAAGGCGTCGCAATGGCGCGATCTGATCGCTGCGTCCGGTTTCGAAATGGTTGAGGAAGCCGACTGGCCCCTGCCGCTCGATTTCAGCGCCTGGGTGACGCGGATGCGCACCTCCGACCAGCGCGCCGCCATGATCCGCACCCTGCTCGACGAGGCCCCCGCCGAGGTGCGCGACGCCCTGAAGGTGCAGGCCGACGGCTCGTTCACGCTGAAGACGGGCCTGTTCTGGGCGAAGGCGGTATAGGCCTATTCCGCCGCGCCCTCGATCGTTTTCTTGCGGCGCGTGATGAACAGCCAGGCCAGGGCGATGATGGCCACGATCAGCGGCGCATAAAGAAAATGCGCCAGCTTTTCGTGCCCGGCCAGCAGCGGATCAAGCGCATATTTGACGAGGTTGAACACATAATAGCTGACGGCGAAGACCGATAAGCCTTCGACCAGAGCCGACAGTTTCATTTGCAGCCGGGCGCGCAGGTCCATGCTTTTGAGCAGGCTCTGGTTCTGCACCTCCAGCGAGATCGAGATACGGGCGCGCAGCAGATCGGACGCCCGGCTTAAGCGCACCGACAGGTCATCCAGCCGGCGCGACGCCGCCTCACAGGTGCGCATGGCGGGCTGGAGTCTGCGCTCGATAAATTCCTGCATGGTGGAATGGCCCTCGACGCGGCTTTCGCGCAGCGAAACCAACCGGTCGGAGGTCAGGCGATCATAGGCTTCGGTAGCCCCCTGCCGGAAGCGCACGGCATTGGCGCGGCTTTCCACCTCGGCCGACAGCGTCATCAGCCGTTCCAGCAAAACCTCCTGCGAGGCCGATTGCGCCGCCATATCGGCCGTCACCGTCGCCAGCCGCGCCTCGGCGTCTTTGAGCCAGCCCATCAGATCGCGCGCCACCGGAAAGCCCAGCAGGGCCAGCTTGCGATAATGGCCGATCTCGATCAGGCCTTGCAGCAGACGGGAAAGTTCGTCGTTTTTCAGCCCCTTATCCTGCACATAGATGCGCCCTGCACCGCCTTCATGGGCGCGGAAGTCGCTCCAGATGCGCGCCTTGTGATCGAACACATCGCAACAGACGGCCTGAGCGAGGTCGATGACGCCGCTGAACTGGGCGGCCTTGGGTTCATGGGCCATCACCACGATTTCGACCGAGCGGAACACCTGCCCCGGCGCCCCTTCCAGCCAGGCGAAATCCTCGGTGCGCAGACTGCAAAAGCCAAGCCCTTCGCGCAGGGCGGCGCGTGGATCGAGGGCGAGGCTGAATTGCAGCCAGGTCGAAAATTCGCCGTGTCGCTCCCAGATCATGCCGCCTTTCGGCGTTGTCTCGGCCAGCCGGCCATCGACGGGTGTGCCCAGGCTGTTGACCCATTCTGTTTCAGCCGCCCGTTCATCGTCAGAGACGAGGCACAGCCAGCTTCGCACCACGGCGGGGGCCGTGAACAGCGGAATGGTGCGCGCGTGCATCAGCTCGCTGAGCTTGGCGCGTAAGCTATGGTCTTCGGAGCGTGGCATGGTGGTTTGTGACCTTGTTATTATATCCGAAGCGTACGTCTACCAGTTCCACATGCTGCCGTCTTCGAGGCGGGCAATCGGCAGTTGCTTGGGCGCATACGGGTATTTGGCCGCCAGCTTTTCATCAATGTCAACGCCGTGACCAGGGGCCTCACCGGCATAGAGGTAACCGTCGGCGAAGCGGTAATCGTGCGGGAAGACCGCGTCGGTTTCGGGCGAATGGCGCATATATTCCTGAATGCCGAAATTGGGCACCCAGGTGTCGAAATGCACCGCCGTGCCCAGCGTCACCGGCGACAGATCGGTAGCGCCGTGGCTGCCGGTGCGCACCTGATAGACAGCGGCGAAATCGGCCACGCGGCGCAGGTGCGTCACCCCGCCCGAGCCAACAATCGTCATGCGCAGATAATCTATCAGTTGTTCGCTGATCAAATCCTTGGCGTCCCACAGCGTATTGAAGATTTCCCCGACGGCCAGAGGCGTGGTGGTATGTTGACGGATCAGGCGGAAGGCCTCCTGATTTTCAGCGGGCGTGGCATCTTCCATCCAGAACAGGCGGTAGGGTTCCAGATCCTTGCCCAGCCTGCCCGCCTCAATGGGCGTCAGGCGATGGTGGACATCGTGCAGCAGGTGGATGTCGTCGCCATGATCGGCGCGCAATTGTTCAAACAGCTTGGGCGCGAATCTGAGATAGGAGGCCGTATTCCACAGGGTTTCGGTGGGCAGGGCCGCATCGGCGGGCTCGTAATACATATCGCCGCGCCCGACGCCATAAGCGCCCTTGACGCCCGGAATGCCCGACTGGGCGCGGATCGCCTTATAGCCGAGGTCGCGGTAATGGCCGACCTGTTCGGAAGTATGGGCGATGTCCGTGCCATTGGCGTGGCCATAGACCAGCACGCCATCGCGCGAACGCCCGCCCAGCAGATCATAGAGCGGCATACCCGCCATCTTGGCCTTGATGTCCCACAAAGCCACATCGACGGCGGCTATGGCGCGCATGGTGACCGGCCCCCTGCGCCAATAGGCCCCGCGATAGAGATATTGCCAGATGTCTTCGATGCGGCGCGGATCGCGGCCGATCAGGGTGGGGATGACGTGGTCTTCGAGATAGGCCACAACCGACTTTTCGCGGCCATTCAAGGTGGCGTCGCCTATGCCATAGACGCCCTGGTCGGTTTCGATCTTCAGCGTGACGAAATTGCGTCCGGGCGAGCAGACAATGACGCGGGCTGCGGTAATTTTCATAATAGGTCTCTCAAACTTTCGTTCGTTAGGTTTTACCCCTCCGCCAGCTTCGCCGGCACCTCCCCATCCTCGCCAAAGGCTCGATAGGGAGGAGGAGGACGCCCGCCCTCCTCCCTGCGCGCAAGCGTGGGGTTTGGCAAAGCAAAAGTATAGCTTTTGCAAAGCCATGAGCCCGAAGGGCCCGAAGGGGTCATTTTTGCAGACTTTCCGGCGGGCCGAGATAGGACGGTTTCAGCCCGCCCGTGTCCAGCACCAGCCGCTCCAGCACCACATTGCCGTCGATCCGGAAGACCCGGATCGTATGCGCTCCCGGCTTCAGGCTCTGGAAAACCGCTTGCAAAATAACGATATTATCTTTTACCGCCTGGTTCCAGTCGGGCTTATCAGGCTTAAGATCATAGCTCAGAATCTGGACGGGACGATCATCAATACTGACGCCGATGCGCAGACCGCCGGGTTTTTCAGAACTTGCCCCCTGGGTGTCCAGAGTCGGTGCCAGATAGAGGTTCAGCGTGGCGTCCGTATCTTTGCTGGTGGTGATGTCGTAATCGAGCTGCATCGAACCATCAGTGATGGCGGGCGCGATCTGCGGCAGGGAGATCACCGCACCGAGCGTACGGCCAAGATTGGGGATGACCTGCCAGCGAACACCGTGCGCCTCGGTCTTGCGGCTGAAATGCGGGGCCTCGATAGCGATATAACCTTGGCCCGCATCCGTGACGGGGCCATCCTTTGGCAGCGGAGGGCTGGCCGGCACGGCTTCGGGCTGCGTGACTGTCGCCGTGGCATGGCCCGAGCTTCGCACCAGCGCCGGCATGATATTGGTTTTGGGTTCCTGCCAGTTGTCATAGCCGATATGGGTCTGATCCATCATATGATCCCACTTGCCGTCAAGCAGGCCATTATAATGCGCCGCCATCGCTGCATCCGTAGCGAAGGCCGCATCCGCCTTGTTCGCAAACTGATCTGCCATGTCAGGATTCTTATCCGCGATCAGCCGGTTCGTGGCCACCGCATTATACAGCGCATAGAGATTGGCACTGGCCGCAACAGGATATTCGGCAAGCTCGTACCATGCGGCTGCGTCCGACTTCGGCAGGAGAGCCCCGATCCTGTCGGTTTCGGACGCCAGCCTGTGGTAATCTGTCGTCATATTTTGCAGATCCTGCACCGGAAGACTGTCGGCATCCAGCAATTCCGGCTTCTTGCGCGCATTGTACTGCGAGTAGCGCGTCAGAATTTCGCCGATCTCCGCCGCATGATCCGGCCCGAACTGCTGCGCCGCCCACTTCGCCGGATAGGCAGCCAGCGCGTCAGGCGTCATCGCCTTCGGGTTCCACGCCATGTCGAGGAAGAAGCTGAGCGGATATTCCATCGGCTTGATGTCGCCGACATTGACGATCCACAGGCGATCCGCCCCCGCCTCGTCGGCCAGTTCCATCTGCTGCCAGGTCTTTTCGATCTGGTTGGTATTGATCCATTTATAGTTACGCGGCGCGCCGACATAATCGAAATGATAATAGATGCCATAGCCGCCCGCGCGTTGCGGCGCGCCATATTTGGGAAGGCGGCGTATCTGCCCCCAATTATCGTCGGAAAACAGCAGGGTCACGTCATCCGGCACCTTCATGCCGTGATCGTAATAGTCCTGCACCTCTTTATAGAGGGCCCAGACCTGCGGTGTCTCGCTGGCCGGTTTGCCTGTCACATCGGCGATGATTTTACGCTGGTCGGTGACGATCTCTTCCAGCAGGGGGATGGCATTGCCTTCGGTCATCGGCTCATCGCCATCGCCACGCATCCCGATGGTCACAACATCTTCATGACCGCACTTTTTCGTTGTGCTAACGCTGCCGCTGCTTGAGCACGCAACCATGCGCTCAATGCCGCCACGCCAGAACTTATTGAGATTGTCGGCGTTCTTCGTGTAGTCCCACGCGCCGCCGGTCACGCCCTGATCCTGATGGCGGTGCCATTCTTCCTGGGCGCGCATCATCGGTTCATGGTGCGACGTGCCCAGCACAATGCCGTAATCATCAGCCGTGTTCAGGCTTTGCGGATCATCATCGGCAATCGATTTGCCCCACATGGCGGGCCACAGGAAATTGCCCTTCAGGCGCAGATCGAGTTCGAACACCTTCTCATAGGCCAGATGATTGACGCCGCCGAATTTCTCCTTCGCCCAGCCGCCAAAGGCCGGGTCTTCGTCATTGATGAAAAAGCCGCGATATTTCACCACCGGCTGATCGTGGCGCATCCCCGCCGTGACGTGCAGATCGTCCTTGTGCGCCACCGGCACATCGGCCCACCAGTACCAGGGCGACACCCCCATCTTCGCCGAAATATCATAGGTGCCATAGATGGCGCCGCGCTTGTCGGCCCCGGTGATCACCAGCGCATGGCCGCCGCCGGGCAAGCCGATCACCTGCTGGCCATAGGCTTCCCACTGTCCCTTGATGGCCGACACATCGAGCTTACCGGCCCTGATCCACGCATCGATCAGCTTTGAGTGACCGATCTCGCCGATCACCACCACATCGCCCTTCACGCCATCAAGGCTGTGAATGATGGTGGCGTCCGTGCCCGACACCCGGCCCAGATCGGCAGCGAAATCACTGGCCACGCGCGCCACCGGCTTTTCGGCGTCCGCATCGACATAGACACTGACCGGCTTATCATGGCTGATCAGGGCCACGCCCTCGCCCGCTCCGTCGCAAACCGCGACCGGGCCTTCGCAGGCGGCGTAGGCAACCGGCCCGCAGGCCAGAGCCACCATTGCGATCAGTCCGGGCCACAACCGCATCAGCCAGCCGCCAGTGCCGAATTGACCGCCGCCAGCAGGATCGGCTGCATCAGGGCATAGCCCTGCACATTGGGATGCACGGTGTTGCCATTGATGCCCAGTTCGGGCTTGAGGCCGCCATCGGGCGTGGCCAGAACCGGCCAGTAATCGACATAGGTACAGCCCTGCGCCGCCGCCACCGATTTCAGCCATGTATTGATGCCGACAATTTTTTCATGCGGGTTGACGATGCCGGGACGCCAGGAAAAGCTCAGGGCGGGCGGCACGCTGGCCAGCAGCACCTTCATGCCGAACAGACGCCCCAGGCTGATCATGGCTTGCAAATTATTGGTGGTGGCCACCGGATCGTAAGGATCCTTGTTTTCGGCCACATCATTGGTGCCCGCCATGATATGCACAACCTGCGGCCGCAGGGCCACCACATCGGGCATAAAGCGCACCAGCATCTGCGCCGACACCTGACCGGAAATGCCGCGCCCGATCAGACCGTTATCGGCATAGAAGGTGCCCGAAAAATCCGGCTTGGCCCAGTTGTCGGTGATCGAATCGCCCATCATGACGACGCGGCGCTTATCCTGCGGCAGGGCGGCGACACCGGTATTGGCGTCATGATAGCGATGCAGTTGCGCCCAGTCCTCGCCCACCGGCGTGACATTCAGCTCCGGCCCGTTAAAATCCTGAAGCTGGCTTTGCACCTTTTCCGATTCGGCATTGTTCTGTCCGGCATTCTGCGCCCGCGCCCCCGTGGCCAAAGAGGCCGCCAGTGAAAACGCCGCTCCACCGGCGATAGCGCCCGTCAGAAGTTTGCGCCGCATATCGTCCATGATGTCACTCCCATGTCATTCATCTGATGGCGGTGCGGCCCGAAAAACAGCCTGTTCCAGGCCGCACCCTTTTTAAGCGACCGTCAGGGTCGCCGTCTTCAGATCGACACTATTCGCTCCCGCCGAGATGGTAAAGGTGCCCGGTTCGACAACGCGCTGCATATCGGTGTTATAGAACCACAGGTCGGGCGGTGCGATGGTGAAGGTGACGGTCTGGACTTCGCCCGGCTTGAGCGTGATGCGCTTGAAATGCTTGAGTTCGAGTACCGGGCGCGTCACCGAAGAGACATCGTCGCGAATATAGAGCTGCACCACCTCGTCGCCGGTCACGGAGCCGGTATTCTTCACATCGATACTGACCTCGGTGGAATCGGCCACTCCCATCGTCGCCTTGGCCAGACGCGGGGCCGAGATGTCGAAAGTGGTATAGCTCAAGCCATAACCGAACGGGAACAAGGGCTTGGTGGTGCCGTCGAGATAGCCACGGCGCGCGGTCGGCTTGTAGTTATAATAGATCGGCAACTGGCCGACATTGTGAGCGATCGACACCGGCAGCTTGCCGCCCGGATTGACGCGGCCAAACAGAATATCGGCGGCGGCCCAGCCGGTTTCCTGGCCCATATACCAGCCCTCGACAATCGCGTCGGCCTTGTCATTGATCCGGTTGACCGACAGCGGGCGACCGTTGAGCAGGAAGACCACAGTGGGTTTGCCGAGCGCGAAAATCCGCTCTGCCAGATCGTTCTGGCGGCCCATCAGGTCGAGCGACTCGCGGTCGCCCAGATGGTTGTCGGCCCAGGCTTCGCGCGAAGTCTGTTCGTTACCGCCCAGCACCATCAGGATGGTGTCGGCGGATTTGGCGGCTTCCACGGCGTCGGCAATCAGCTTGTCATTGATCGAGTCGGGTGTGAAATGCACCTCGTCCTGACCCCAGATGTGGCCTTCGGTGATGCGCACGGCCTCGGAATAATCCACCTCGAATCCCGACTTTTTGCCCTCGGCCTGCATGCCTTCGAGGATCGACACGACATGGCGCGGCACATCGGAATAGCCGCCGATCGGCGTGTCGCGCGCATGAGTGCCCAGCACCAGCAGCTTGCCGACCTTGGCCGGTTGCAGCGGCAGAATGCCATTATTTTTCAGCAACACCACCGTCTTCGTCGCCGCCTCATGGGCCAGGGCCACGGCGTCGGGTGCGGCGGTCAGACTGTCGGCGATCTTGGCGTCAACATAGGGGTTTTCAAACAGGCCCGACTGGAACTTCATTTCCAGAATGCGCTTTACCGGCTCACTGATTTCGTCTTCGGACACACGACCCGCCTTGATCAGGGCTGGCAGGTTCGGATAGGCGGCGGCATCCGGGGTTTCGATGTCGACACCAGCCTTGATGGCGCGGTAAGCCGCATCCGTCAGATCGGACACCAGATGGTGGCGCGTAATCAGTTCGTTGATGGCGAAATAGTCGGACACCGTCACGCCCTTAAAGCCCCATTCGCCGCGCAGGATGGTGGTCAGCAGCCACTTATTGGCATGGGAAGGCACACCGTCGATCTCATTATACGAGGGCATGACGGCGCGGACATTGGTCTCCTTGATGATCTTCTCGAACGGCGGAAAGAAATCCTCGCGCAACTCGTGCTCGCCGAGATCGGCGGGGCCGACATTGGTGCCGTTTTCGGGCTGACCGTGACCAGTCATGTGCTTGAGCGTGGCGAACACCTTGTCCTTGGCCAGGGGCAGGGTATCGCCCATGAAGCCCAGCACAGCCGCCTTGCCTATTTCACCGCACAGGTGCGGGTCTTCGCCATAGGTTTCCTCGATCCGGCCCCAGCGCGGATCACGCGCCACATCGACCACCGGGGCCAGGGCGAAATTGGCCCCGCGCGCGCGCATTTCGCGCGCCGCCACCGAGAAGATGCGCTGCGCCATATCGGGATCGAAGGACGAGGCCAGTCCGATAGCCTGCGGGAAGGAGGTGGCGTCGCGCGCCACATAGCCGTGCAGCGCTTCTTCGTGCATGATCAGCGGGATGCCGAGGCGCGTCTGCTCGACCGCCCACTTTTGCACGGCATTGATATAGGTGGCGGTGTCAAAAGCGTTGCGATTCGGCGTCGTGCCGTTATCGCCCGCGCCGGTGACGGCATGGACGCCGACACGGTCCGAAGGACGTGCCATCATGCCGAGGCCGTTCGGATAAACAGCGGCGGCTTTTTTGGGATCAAAATTGCCCTGGGCGTCCATGATCGCGCCCTTGGCCTGCCAGACGCACTCCATCTGCATGACCTTTTCTTCGAGCGTCATGCGGCCCAGCAGATCCTCGACGCGCGCATCGATGGGCTGGCTGGCGTCCTTATAGAGCGGGGTATCGGCGGCCTTGGTCTTGGCCTTGGCCATAGCCCCCGTAGCCGCGCCCATCGTCAGGGCCAGGGTGGAAATACCCGCACCTGCGGTAAAGGCGCGGCGGGTCGGGTGACGGGTCTGGCTCATAATATTTTCCCTGTAACGGCTTGCCGGGACGTAATGGCCCGGTTTTGAAGGATTGTGCCCGTCGTTTTAAGCTGATTCCCGCGCCTTGACTTCAGGCATGAGCATATCGGTTGACGGCGCAATTTGTTGCTGTCACTGTTACCGCTAACAGACAAAAATTCAACAGGGAATCTTTCATGAGCCAAAATCTCGCACCTGCGAATTTCACCCGCCGCCAATCGATCACCGCTCTGGGCGCGACGGCCCTGGCCGCAAGCGCCCTGCCCGGCCTCGCCCTGGCGCAGACCGCATCACCCTCGCTTGGCGCGCTGGCCGCCGCCAAAGGCTTGCGCTTCGGCACGGCGATCAGCGCCAGCCGAACCGGCATTCTGAACCCAGATGTGACGGCGATCGTGATTCGTGAATGCAACATCATCGTGCCCGAAAACGAGCTGAAGATGTACGTCACGCACAATACCAACCCGACCGATTATAATTTCGCACCGGGCGACGCGATCCTTAACTTCGCCGAAGAGCACAAGATGGCCATGCGCGGCCACAACCTGATCTGGGCGCGCGACGAATACACGCCGAAATGGCTGAAGGATTATAAGTTCTCCGGCAAGGCCGAGGCCGAAAAAATGCTGCGCGACTATATCGCCAGGGTCACCCGCCATTACGGCACGCGCCTGACCTCATGGGACGTGGTCAACGAAACTATCGACCCGAAAACCGGCGAGGTGCGCGCCAATGCCTTTACGCGCGTGCTCGGCATCGATTCCTTACGCATCGCCTTTGAAGCTGCGCGCGAAAACCTGCCGCAGATGCAGCTTGTCTATAATGACTATATGAGCTGGGAAACCGGCAATGAAACCCACCGCAAGGGCGTGCTCAAGCTGCTGCACTGGTTCCGCGACAACAAGGTGCCGGTCGATGCGCTGGGCGTGCAGAGCCATATCGGCAACGGTTTTGATCTGCTGGCGGCGCAGGTCAATGACTGGAAGGACTTCCTCGATGAGGTGACCGGCATGGGCTATGATCTGCTCGTCACTGAATTCGACGTCGATGACGCCACCATCCCGACCAGTGACATCGACAAGCGCGACGCCATCGTGGCGACCGTCGGGCGGCTCTATCTCGACCAGATCCTCAGCTATACGCAAACGAAAGACGTTCTGTGCTGGGGTATGGACGACAAGTTTAGCTGGTTGCAGGATTTCACGCCGCGCAAAGACGGGGTGCGCCTGCGCCCCACCCCCTATGACGACAATTTCAAGCCCAAGCCGCTGCGCGAAGCCATCGCCGACGCCTTCAAAACGGCACCGGCACGGGGGTAATATCGGCTTCGACTGATACCTAAAAGCAACGGGCGGGACGTAAGTTTCGCCCGTTCTTTTTGACCGTGTGGTCAAAATGAAATTTGTATGCCAGTTTCCTCTTTCAAAAATAAGAAAGCTCCGAAGGGAGCGTCTGAAACAGGAAGGATAGACCATGCAACGCCACCTCTTCGCCGCGGCCGTCTGCGCCCTGATCGCCATGCCGCTCGCTTTTAGCGCCGCCCGCGCCGATGACGATCCGATGAAGCATCTGATCAACAACCCCAATCCGGCAAGCCTGGTCATCTATGGCCCGCAAACCAACAAGAAGATCAAGGACGCCAGCGTGCAGGGCGGAGCCGCCATCGAGGTCAAGGCGACGGGCGTGGGCGAATCCTACGCCGCTGCGGCACAAACAAGCCTCGACAAGCCGATCAAGGCGGGCGACCAGATCGAATGCGACATCTTCCTGAAGGCGAAACGCGACGACGGCCAGCCCGCCGTGCTGCACAGCCGCGTGCAGATCAACGAAGCCCCCTATACCAATGTCGGCGCCGAAGCCGATTTCAACGTCACCGGCCAGTGGGCGCTCTACACGCTGAAAACGACCGCCGATAAGGATTATGCCGCCGGTAAGCTGGTCTTCGTGGTTCACCTCAACAGCGCGAAACAGACGGTCGATATTGGCCCGGCCTTTGTGTTCAACAACAGCGAAACCTACTGAGGACGTAAACGGCCTGAGCCGGATCGACACCTCCCCATGAATGGGGAGGAGGGTGACAGGCGGCACATCCCTTCTCCTTGTCGAGCGAAGCGAAGATGGGGAGGTGGCAGCAAGCCCGT
This sequence comes from Asticcacaulis sp. EMRT-3, assembly GCF_030027245.1. Taxonomy (NCBI): domain Bacteria; kingdom Pseudomonadati; phylum Pseudomonadota; class Alphaproteobacteria; order Caulobacterales; family Caulobacteraceae; genus Asticcacaulis; species Asticcacaulis carbonis. The sequence goes on along the minus strand of NZ_JASERT010000001.1, from coordinate 469,146 downwards.
CAGGGCGAAGATGACGGAGGGGTTGCTAAATTTCGATCCATCCTAAGGCTTCGCCATCCGGCCCACCATCACGCCGCGCCCGTCCGGTGCGATATACACAACCCCATAGTCGCGTGGATCACCGGCGATGGCGCGCATATTGCCGAAGCGGTGGGCGTCGTCATTGATGCGCACCCATGATGCACCTTCGTCGTCCGAACGCCACAGGCCCTCGACGCCGCCCACCTGGCCCCACAGGAAGACAGCAGGATAGGTCTGGCCCGGCGCGGACTTGCCGAACGTCACCTGCCAGGCTTGCGTAACCTGCGCGGCGGCCTGCGCCTTGCCGTCCTGGACGTGATAAAGCCCCTGCGGCAAGGCCAGCCACAGGTCGCCCGCCCGCCCCGGCACGGCGCGCAACTGGCCGTTTTGCCAGGGGGTCAGACCTGGCAGATTATCAAACCACGGTGCGAAGTTCAGGCCGCCATCATGGCTGGCATAGATGGTCGCGGTCTTGCGATCAAACACATAGAAGGTGTGCGGCGATAGCTTGTCGGCGATCGGATCCAGCCCGCGGTCGGGCGCCGGAAAGCCTTTTGCGGCGATCCAGCTTTTGCCGCCATCCTGCGAGACATAGGTCGAGGCGTTTTCCGGCATCCACACAATAGACGACGCATCCGCCGAAATGGCGATTCGGCCAGCGCGGTGGTCGTGCCATTCCTGCCCGGCCAGAGGCGGCGGGGCCGAGGCGAAACCCTGCCAGCTTTGGCCGCCATCGTACGAAATATAGCCGTGTGAACGGTTATTATCGGCAGCGCGCACCACCACCTGCGGCTTCAGGGCGGCAAAGGCGACCGACTGGTTGGTTTCGTGCGTCGGTGCGAACAGATAGGCGTCCGGCCCCTTGGTCACATCGTCCCAGCCCGCGCCCGACACATCACCCATCGCCGCCAGCACATGCGCGCCTTGCGGCGGGCTTTCGAGGCCGAGAATGACGGTTTCCTCGAAATTATCGTCGCGGAACTGGAAATCAACCGTGCCGCCCGTATCGAGGTGACCGAGATCATCGGTCATCCACACGCCATAGCCGGTGCCATAGACCAGTTCGTCGGGATGGAACGGGTTGAGTTTCACCGCATCCATCCAATGGCCCATATTGCGACGGTTAGCCGCGTCCTTGTCTTTTTGGGGATGATCAGCGTCGCCCATATAGGATTTCAGCCACGGATCCTGCGAAATATCGTGATGCGATTGCGGCCCGACCGGTTTCCACGATGCACCGCCGTCATGGCTGACATAAAGATCGTCGCGCCCCGGATAGTGGTCGGAGGTCGAGACGACCAGCGTGCCGTGTTGCAGATCGAGGCCGGAAAAACCGAAACTGTCGGCTTTCGAGGGGTGGATCGGCGATATGTCCGTCCACACGCCCTGCGGCGACAGCTTCCAGACCGCGCCGTTCGTCACCGCCCACGGCCCCAGACCGTCAGAGAAGGTGGCGTAGAGCGTGCCGTCCGTGCCCAGAGCCATCTGGTGCGGGATCAGGCGCGGCGAACCGACCACGCCCGTAAAGCTTTTACCGCCGTCATGGCTGACGAACAGCCCCTCGCCCGTCTCGCCCGATCCGGCCCACACGGTCTGGCCATCGCCCGACAGCAGCACCACGCTGACCGATTTGGGCGTAAAGGCCGTGTTGCGCGTGAAAGATTTGCCACCATCATGCGATTCCCACAGGCCGTCCTGCGGCGTGCCGAGCCACAGATGATCGCTGTCGGCCGGATCGACCTGCAAGCGCTCACCCGTGCCGCGCCCCATCGCATTGCCGCCCATCTTCACCGGCAGCCGGGTCAGCTTCCAGGTGGCGCCCCGGTCATCGGAACGGGCCACCGCGCCATCGGGCACGTTCGGATTGAGATACAGGCCGCAGGTGGCGTATAGCCGGTTCGGATCGTGGCGGTCCACCGCCATGCTCATCACGCCGAAGCAATCCCAGTCGTCGTGACCGAAACCGTCCATCAGCGGAATCCAGCGCTGTGCCTGCGCATCATAGCGATACATGCCGCCGACATCGGTGCGGGCGTAGAGCAGGCCTTTTTCGGTGGGATGATAAAGGAAGCCATCAACGAAACCGCCGCCATGCCACGGCACGCTGGCCCACTGATAGGGCTGGGCCGTGCTGGCCGGAAGCCGGGATTCGGCCACGGCCTGACCACCGCAAAGGCCCGCCAGAACAAGTGCGATGGCCGCAGCCGATACCGCTGAACGCATGTCTTTTCACTCCCGCTTTTTTATAGCCTCCAGAATGGCACGGCCAAGGCAGCCAGCACCAGTAAAAAATTATACTACATATAAAAATACACAGACAATCTTGCCGTCAGGCGACGAAAAGCGTATCGCGGCGTATCGTTTCATGTCTGCCGGAGACTGCTATGCCCGTCATCAATATGTCCCCCGAAGAGGTCGCCGCCGGTCTGGAAGCCGGGCAGATCGTGCTGGTCGATGTGCGCGAACCGCATGAATTTGACGCCGAGCGCATCAAGGGGGCGGTCAGCCTGCCCTTGTCGGTGATTGATCCCGCCGCCCTGCCCGATGCCGGGGAGAAGATGATCGTGCTGTCGTGCGCCGGTGGCGTGCGCTCCGCCAAGGCGGCTGAGTATTTTCAGGCGATGGGTCTGGACATAGACCATCATCTGGCGGGCGGCCTCTATGGCTGGAAGGGCGCTGGCCTGCCGACCGAGCGGTAAGGCGCTTAGATTTTCAGGAATATCTTCCTGAGGTAAAAGGGCAAAACCACCAGCCAGACGACGACCAGCACCAGCACGGCAAAGGCCAGCGACATGGCATAGGGATCGTGCATCCAGCCCAGCATCCATTCGGTCATCATGCGGTACAGTCCGCTGACATCGAGGCCCACCGCCAGCAGCCAGGCGAAAACATAGGCCAGTATGGCGTTGGTGCCAAAGACGCGGATCGGCATGGCCCAGCGTTTATGGCCCATCTTGTCCATGATTTGCATCAGTGCAGCCAGCAGCAAAAAGGCGATGCCGCTGGTCAGCAGGGCGAAGCTGGGCGTCCATAACTTCTTGATGATCGGGAGAGAGGGATCGAGCGCCAGTCCGGCCAGAGCCAGCATCAGCCCTGCCGCCACCACGCCGCCAATCGCTTTTTGCGGCGTGCGATCATTGATAAACAGGCCGATCAATATGCCCGCCAATATGTTGAAAATCGCCGGGAAGGTGGAAAGAATGCCCTCTGGATCATAGGTCTTGGCCTGCATCCAGATATGGTTGGGGCCGAAGACGGCGCGATCAACATAGGCGGGCCAGCTCATCACCGCGTCGAAATGGTTAGGCCCGAAACCGGGCACCGGCACGAAGCGCAGCAGCACGGCATAGGCCGCCAGCAGACCGCCTGCCCAGAAGGCCAGGGCGCGCGGATGCAGGATCAGGCGACCGGAACTGTCCTGATGCGAATGCAGCAGCACCAGAGCCGTGGCCAGACCATAGCAGATGCCGATGCGTTGCAGCACGCCCGGAAAGCGCAGATGGGCCAGATCAAACCACGGCAGGGCATTGAGAAATATGCCGAGCGCGATCAGGATCAGGGCGCGGCGACCGGCGTGCAGCGCCATGGCGGGTTTGCCGCCCGCCTTCATGCGCCGCCCCAGCGACAGGGTCATCGAGATGCCAACGCAGACCATAAAGCCCGGAAACACCATATCGGTCATGGTGAAGCCGTGCCATTCGGCGTGATCGAACGGCGTGTAGATATGGCCCCAGTCACCGGCATTATTGGCCAGCAACATGCCGATGATGAACAGGCCACGCAATATATCGAGCGCCTCGAAACGCGGCTTCGCCGGTGCGGAGGACGTCTTTTCGCGTTTCTTGAAATCAATCACCGTGGCCATGTGCGTCCCCTGTTGTGCCACAACTCATCCCACATGGCGCGGCGCTTGCCAAGCCCAAATTGGTATCTACCATTTCAATACCAATAAAATGTAAGGCAAACTTTACTTTTTTTGTAATGTAAGGTTGACATGACATTGCCTAAAATGTAAAGCTTACCTTACATACTTTCCGGAGCAAATTCATGAACCTCAAATCGCCGACCTGTCAGTATAATATCTGGTTCCTGGCCTGGGTGGCCGTCTATATCATCGTTCTGTTCGCTTCCGTCCTGTTCATCAAATCTCAACAGCCAACGGGAGCGCTGCTTTACGTCATGGCGGTTTTGCCCGCCTTGCCCATTGGCGGCACGATCCTTGTTTTCATGAACTACATAGACAGGGTCGATGAATATCTGCGCGGTCTGCTGGTCAAGCGCTTCATTACCGCCACCGGTCTGACCCTGTTCATCTGCTCGGCATGGGGCTTTATAGAAAGCAACGCCAATGCCCGTCATTTTTCGCTCTATCTCGTCTATCTGTTATTCTGGGGCCTGTTCGGCCTGACCCGTATTGCGTCGAGACAAGCCTCGTGAAGCAGAACCTGCGCGAACTACGCACCGAAAAAGGCCTGACGCAGGCCGATCTCGCCAGCCGCTTGGGTGTGTCACGTCAGGCCGTTATCGCACTCGAAACCGATAAGCACAGCCCGTCGCTCGACCTGGCTTACAAAATCGCTGCGGTCTTCGACAGGCCCGTAGAGGCTATCTTTATCAACCCCTATCGCACGGATCAGCCGGTCTAAGATGGCCCAGAAGCCAGCAATGGCCGCATATAGCTGACAAAATCCGTCTTTGTGGCCACTTGATCGTATAGGGCGCGCGCCGTGGCATTATGTTCGTGAGTCTGCCAGTAAAGCTTTTCCGCACCGCGCTCGCTTGCGCCCGCCGCCACCGCCTCGATCAGCGCCCGGCCCACGCCCTGGCCGCGCGCAGCTTCCGTCACATACAGGTCTTCGAGATAGCAATAGCCGCTGCGCGACCAAGATGACGGATGATAGACACACAGGGCGAACCCCACCGTCTCGCCATCCTGCTTCGCCAGCCGCAATTCCATGCCCGACGCCGGATCGAGGCAGCGCGCGAAGGTCAGTTCGCTGAGATCGTCGGGCAAGGGGTTTTCATAAAAAGCGAGATAGGCCTGCCACAGCGGCCACCACGCCGCTTTGTCATCCTGTTTCGCCATGACGATCCGCATATGTCGTTTCTCCTGCTGATGACCCACGCTTCGCCGCGGGCTCAGGCTTTTTTGACGAACTCGGTACGCAAAACCAGTCCGCGCACCTTTTCATGATTGCATTCAATCTCGGCCTCGTCATCGGTCAGGCGTATCTGACGGATCAATGTGCCACGTTTCAGCGTCACGCCGCCCGAACCCTTGACCTTCAGATCCTTGACCAAAGTGACACTGTCGCCGTCACTAAGGCGGGTGCCATTGGCATCCTTTACCACGATCTCGTCATCATCTTCGGTCATCTGCATCTCCATCTATAAAAACAACGGCCCTACAGCCCGTCTGATCATACATCAAGTACAATCGAACGCGCCGGAACGGGGGTCGTGTCGAGACTTTATATAAGCTTACCTTATTGAAAAGTAAATAACAATCAATTTGACTTATTAAGCACCCATTCTTACCCTGAGCCTCTCAGAAAAACGCAAGCCCGTCTCGCTGCCATTACAGGATCGAAACCATGTCCGAACCCAAATGCCCTTACCATACCACCACTGCCGGCGCGCCGATCGCCGATAATCAGAATGCGCTGACGGCGGGACCGCGCGGCCCTGTTCTGATGCAGGATTACCAGCTCATCGAAAAGCTGGCCCACCAGAACCGCGAACGCATTCCTGAGCGCGTGGTTCACGCCAAGGGCTGGGGCGCGCACGGCACCTTTACCGTCACCCACGACATTTCGCGCTATACGCGCGCCCGCCTGTTCTCCGACATCGGCAAGGTGACGCCGGTGATCACGCGCTTCTCCACCGTGGCCGGTGAACTGGGCGCAGCCGATGCCGAACGCGATGTGCGCGGCTTTTCGGTGAAATTCTATACCGAGGAAGGCAACTGGGATATGGTTGGCAACAACACGCCCGTCTTCTTTATCCGCGATCCGTACAAGTTCCCCGACTTCATCCACACGCAAAAACGCCACCCGCGAACCCATCTGCGTTCGCCCACCGCCATGTGGGATTACTGGAGCCTGAGCCCCGAATCCCTGCATCAGGTTACCATACTGATGTCGGATCGCGGCATACCGGTTTCGCCGATGCACATGAACGGCTATGGCTCGCACACCTACAGCTTTATCAATCATGATGGCGAGCGCTTCTGGGTCAAGTTCCACTTCAAGACCCGTCAGGGCAAGGTCAATCACAGCAATGCCGAGGCCGCCCGGCTGATCGGCGAAACCCGCGAAAGCTACCAGGAGGCGCTGTATAACGCCATTGAGGGCGGCCAATATCCCAAATGGGATTTGCAGGTGCAGATCATGCCCGAAACCGATGCGGAAAAGACGCCCTATAATCCGTTCGACCTGACCAAGGTGTGGACGCACAAGGATTACCCGCTGATCCCGGTCGGTGTGCTTGAACTGAACCGCAATCCTGACAATTATTTTCAGGAGGTGGAATCAGCCGCCTATTCGCCGTCGAATATCGTGCCGGGTATCGGTTTCTCACCCGACAAGGTGTTGCAGGCGCGCATCTTCTCCTATGCCGACGCCCATCGCTATCGCCTGGGCACCCATTATGAGGCCCTGCCTGTCAATGCACCGAAATGTCCGGTGCATAATTACCATGCCGATGGCGCCATGCGCTTCTTCGATAACTTCAAGAACCCGGACGCCTATTATGAGCCCAACAGCTTCGGCGGCCCGGTTCAGGCCACGGAATACCGCGAACCGCCGCTCAAAATTTCGGGCGACGCCGACCGCTATGATCACCGCGCAGGCAATGACGATTACGGTCAGATCCGCGCCCTGTTCAACCTGTTCGACGCCGGTGAAAAACAACGCACCTGCGCAAGTATTGCCGGTTCGATGAAAGGAGTCCCCGACTTTATCATCGAACGCGCACTCGGTCATTTTGACCGGATCGATCCGGCCTATGGTGCCGGCATTCGTCAGGCGCTGAAAACCGGCGGCGATGCGGCGGTGGAGGCCACGCGCGACACCGGCCCGTATTAGAGCCCATCCCGAAAAGTGTGACGCACTTTTGGGCCCCAGATGTGCGTATGCGCACAAATAAAAGCCTGACAGGATGTTGAAGAGGCCGCCCCCCCTAGCCGGCGTCTTCAGCATCCTGTTAGCGCGGTTTGCATTCGTCGATGCGGTCGAGGCGCATTGTGAAACGCGAATCGTCAAATCCTATGCCAGCGCGCCACGCTTCATGGCCTTTGGTGCGGCGGTCGCCTGCAATCTGTATCCGGCTGAAATTGTGGCCGCACATCGCCGCCTGCGCCTGGGAGCCCATCCCGTCGGCATCCATGTCGATCACGTCCGCTCGCTGATGGACATGCCCGAAACACGCCAGCGCATAGCGGCCATCGAAGAGGAAATGCGCGGCAAGACCACCATCCTGTCGGTCGAGCGCCTCGATTACGTTATACCAAGCTGCGATGACTTTGACTCATCGCAGCTTGGCAAGCGCGACTGCGCGTCGCCGCGTATGCGGCGAGCCATGCGGCGCTTGAGCTGCAAAAAAACGAATACCAACTTGCAACCAAATAGGTTCAGGTCTGCGCAAGTTGGTATTAAGGGCCAACTCGAAAAACTGGCGGCCTTCGAACAACTGCTCAGCGACCACCCGGAAATGCACGACCAGGTCAGTCTGATCAATATCTGCACCCCGGCCGCCCCCGGCATGACGGTCTATCAAACCATCCAGCAGGACATCGAGGCTGCCATCGGACGTATCAATGGCCGTTTCGGGCGCATGGACTGGACGCCGGTGCGCTTCTTCTTCCGCAGCCTGCCCTTTGAAGACCTGATGGCCTATTATGGTGCCGCCGATGTGGCCTGGATTTCCCCTTTGCGCGACGGGCTTAATCTGGTCGCCAAGGAATATGTCATCGCCAAGGAGGCCTGGAATGGCAAGGGCGTGCTGCTGTTGTCGGAATTCGCCGGCGCCGCCGCCGAACTGCACGGCGCGCTGCTCGCCAATCCATATGACATCAGCGCCTGGGCCGATGGCTTTATCAGTAAGCGGTGTTCTGCCCCCACGTTCCCTTTTCGGCATTGATCTGCGCATGGCTTGTTCAGAGTTGAACGAGAGGGACTTTCTCCATGGAGACTACACCGGAGATTCTCACTGGAAGGGCGGTCCGCAGTGGGACCCGGCGTTCGCGCCGATGGCCGGATGAGGTCAAGGCGCGGCTTGTTGCAGAGACCTTGCGGCCTGGGGTAAGCGTCAATGAAGTGGCGCGCCGTGCCGGGGTAAAGGCGAACCACCTGTCTTCATGGCGCACCTTGGCGCGGAGGGGCAAGTTGATCTTGCCGGCGCCTGAGGACGACGTTGAATTTAGCGCTCTGGTGGTCAGCGAACCGGCCCCGGTCGCGGCTACGCATCCGGCTATCAGGCCTGAGATCGTGGTCGGGAATGTGACGATCCGTCTTGAAGACGACGCTTCAGCAGATCGTATTGCGGCAGTTGCGTGTGCCATGATGGCGTCGGTATGATCTTCCCGTCAAACCGGGTACGGATCATGGTGGCGACCAAGCCAATCGACTTCCGTAAAGGGCATGATGGTCTTGCCGCACTGGTGAAGAACCAATTGCACAAAGACCCCTTCACCGGCACGGTCTTCGTCTTCCGGTCGCGCAAGGCGGACCGCCTGAAGTTGCTCTATTGGGACGGCACCGGACTGGTGATGGCCTATAAACGGCTGGAGGCGCATGTGTTCACCTGGCCGGCGATCAAGGACGGACTTATGAGCCTTAGCCATGCTCAGTTTGAGGCGTTGTTCTCGGGGCTGGACTGGCGCCGAGTCCGGGCCCTGGAGGCGCGTGCACCGGAGGCGGTGGAATAGCTGCGACAAGATGACTCGGGGGGCATTTTAGGCAGGAAGGTAAAAGCGGATTTTGTTAGATTGCCGTCATGCTCAACCCCGCCAATTTGCCTGATGATATAGCGGTTCTCAAAGCCATGCTGGTGGCTTCTGAGGCCCGCAATCTGCGCAAGGATGACCGGATCGAGCGATTGGAGAAGCTGGTCGCCGCCTTCAGGCAGGCCGCCTTCGGGCGCAAATCCGAGAAGGCCGAGCCGGGTCAGTTTGAACTGGCCCTGGAAGACCTTGAAACCGCTATCGCCGCGATCCATGCTGAGGAAGAGGCCGATGCGCCTTGTGGTAAACGGGCTGCAAAGTCTCGCGCTGGCAATCGCGGGGCCTTACCCGGCCATCTGCCCCGCATCGAAGAGGTTATTGAGCCTGACAGTCTGCTCTGTGCCTGCGGCAACGGCTTACATTGCATTGGTGAAGACCGGTGCGAGCGGCTGGACGTGATCCCGGCGCAGTTCCGCGTCATCGTCACCCGCCGCCCCAAATATGCCTGCCGGGCCTGCACGGATGGCATAACTCAAGCCTCTGCTCCGGCGCGCCTCGTTCCCGGTGGCCTGCCGACTGAGGCGACTGTGGCTCATGTGCTGGTCAGTAAGTATGCCGACCATCTGCCCCTGTATCGGCAGGCCCAGATTTATAGCCGCCAAGGCGTTGACCTTGACCGGTCTACGCTGGCTGACTGGGTTGGCCGGGCCGCGTTCGAGTTGCGCCCGGTGTGGGGCGCCCTGATCGCCAATCTGAAGCAATCCACCAAGCTCTTTATGGATGAAACCCGCGCCCCGGTACTTGATCCCGGCGCACGTAAAACAAAAACCGGATACTTCTGGGCCCTGGCCCGCGATGACCGACCGTGGAACGGTGCGGCACCGCCTGGTGTGGCCTTCACCTACGCGCCCGGGCGTGGCGGGCAGTATGCCGAACATATCTTGCAGGGCTTCACCGGCATTCTGCAGGTCGACGGCTATGCCGGTTACAATCGCCTGATCGCACCCGACCGTATCGGCCCGGCAATCCGGCTGGCCTATTGCTGGGCGCATGCCCGTCGTAAGCTGTTTGAGATTACCCGCGCCGGTCCGGCGCCAATCGCCGAAGAGGGCCTCAGGCGCATCGCCGATCTCTACAAGATCGAAGGGGACATCCGCGGTAGCGATCCGGCGGTGCGTCTGGCTGCACGACAATTACGATCTGGCCCCGTAGTGGCCGATATAGAGGCATGGCTCAACAATCACCGCAGCCGTGTCGCCGCCAAATCGCCGCTTGGCGAGGCATTGAATTACATCGCCAAATACTGGGGCGGCCTCTGCCAGTTCCTCGACGACGGCTGCGTCGAGCTGGACAACAACACTGTTGAACGCACGATCCGGCCTATCGCCCTGAACCGGAAAAACGCTCTCTTTGCAGGCCATGACGCCGGCGCCCAGAACTGGGCCATCATCGCCTCACTGATCGAAACGTGCAAACTGAACGGCATCGATCCCCATGCCTACCTGACCAACACCCTAAGGGCCATCGCGGGCGGACATAAGCAAAGCCAGATCGACCACCTTCTCCCTTGCAACTACGCCGTCAAGGTGTGAGCGAAACACCGCTTACCTTTATCAGCGCCGTCGAAGCGGGCCGGTTTACGGTGCCGGAAGCAACCAGCCAGAAACAGCCTGTCGAGGACTGATGCGCGTACCCCCCTTTCCGGCACAAAAAAGCCGCCCTATTATGGGCGGCGATATTTTGGTTGCGGGGAGAGGATTTGAACCTCTGACCTTCAGGTTATGAGCCTGACGAGCTACCGGGCTGCTCCACCCCGCGTCACCAAGAATGTCGGGCGTATGAGCGCAGCCCGGATTGTTTTTGCATGTGTTTAAGTCACATACAGATACTAAAAAACCGGGCGGGCAATGGGAGCCTGCCCGGTTTTTTGTGATGTAATTGAAGGGTATTTTCTTCTTCTCTGTAGACCTGGCGACGACCTACTCTCCCGCGCCTTAAGACGAAGTACCATCGGCCCAGGAAGGCTTAACGACCGAGTTCGGAATGGGATCGGGTGGGGACCTTCCGGCATAGCCACCAGGTCAACAGAGAAGAAGTGAGAAGACAAAGCTGACATGCGCGCCTATGAGCGCGCTGAACGACATGTCATCTTTGATCGAAGAACCGCTTCGAGATCAAAGATGTCGATATGGCCCATCATCAAAGTACACTGAGCGCCGCTCTCAAAGAGCGAAGCGTTAGAGCAACGCTTCTCGGCGCGAAGGACTTTGATGATGAGTATTATCATGAGTTTTATTGAGGAACGATCAAGCCTATCGGATTATTAGTACCGGTTAGCTTCGCAAGTCACCCTGCTTCCACACCCGGCCTATCAACGTGGTAGTCTACCACGATCCTCAGCGAGACCTTGTTTTGAGGTTAGTTTCCCGCTTAGATGCTTTCAGCGGTTATCTATTCCATACTTAGCTACCCTGCTGCGCGGCTGGCGCCACGACAGGTCCACCAGAGGTATGTCCATCCCGGTCCTCTCGTACTAGGGACAGATCCTCTCAAGTCTCGAACACCCACGGCAGATAGGGACCAAACTGTCTCACGACGTTCTGAACCCAGCTCACGTACCTCTTTAAATGGCGAACAGCCATACCCTTGGGACCTGCTCCAGCCCCAGGATGAGATGAGCCGACATCGAGGTGCCAAACTTTGCCGTCGATATGGACTCTTGGGCAAAATCAGCCTGTTATCCCTAGAGTACCTTTTATCCGTTGAGCGATGGCCCGTCCACGAAGGACCACCGGATCACTATGGCCGACTTTCGTCTCTGCTCGACTTGTCAGTCTCGCAGTCAGGCGGGCTTATGCCATTGCACTCGTCGAACGATTTCCGACCGTTCTGAGCCCACCATCGCGCGCCTCCGTTACACTTTGGGAGGCGACCGCCCCAGTCAAACTACCCACCACGCCATGTCCCGGATCCGGATAACGGACCTCGGTTAGACGTCAGCAACAATAAGGGTGGTATTTCAAGGATGGCTCCACGGGAACTGGCGCCCCCGCTTCATAGCCTCCCACCTATCCTACACATGTTGATGCTAACGCCAAGGCGAAGCTATAGTAAAGGTTCATAGGGTCTTTCCGTCTGACCGCGGGAACCCCGCATCTTCACGGGGAATTCAATTTCGCTGAGCCTATGCTGGAGACAGTGGGGAAGTCGTTACGCCATTCGTGCAGGTCGGAACTTACCCGACAAGGAATTTCGCTACCTTAGGACCGTTATAGTTACGGCCGCCGTTTACCGGGGCTTCAATTCGCAGCTCTCACCACTCCTTTTAACCTTCCGGCACCGGGCAGGCGTCAGACCCTATACGTCGCTTTACAGCTTCGCAGAGCCCTGTGTTTTTGATAAACAGTCGCTACCCCCTAGCCTGTGCCACTTGTTTCTGGTTGCCCAGAGCAAGTCACGCTTATCCCGAAGTTACGCGTGTAATTTGCCGAGTTCCTTCAGCATAGTTCTCTCAAGCGCCTTGGTATACTCTACCTGACCACCTGTGTCGGTTTCGGGTACAGTCTCTGTGTGAGTTATTTCCAGGGACAACGCCCCTGCAAGGACAATCCAATAAGCCCTTACAAGTTATGCCATCCGTCACTTCACACTGGCCCAGGAATATTTACCTGGTTCCCATCGACTACGCCTTTCGGCCTCGCCTTAGGGGCTGGCTAACCCTACGCAGATTAGCTTTACGTAGGAACCCTTGGTCTTTCGGCGAGAGTGTCTCTCACACTCTTTATCGCTACTCATGTCAGCATTCTCACTTCCGATACCTCCAGCCAACCTCACAGTTGACCTTCTCAGGCTTACGGAACGCTCCGCTACCGCTTGCAGTAAACTGCAAACCCATATCTTCGGCGTATGGCTTGAGCCCCGTTACATTTTCCGCGCAGGATCGCTTGATCAGTGAGCTGTTACGCTTTCTTTAAAGGATGGCTGCTTCTAAGCCAACCTCCTGATTGTCAAAGCAATCCCACATCGTTTCCCACTTAGCCATAACTTGGGGGCCTTAGATGATGGTTAGGGTTGTTTCCCTCTTCACGACGGACGTTAGCACCCGCCGTGTGTCTGCCGGACAGTTCTCCTGGGTATTCGGAGTTTGGTTAGAATTGGTACAGCTCGCGCCGCCCGCATCCATCCAGTGCTCTACCCCCCAGGGAATACATCCGACGCTCTACCTAAATAGATTTCGCGGAGAACCAGCTATGTCTAGGTTTGATTGGCCTTTCACCCCTATCCACAAGTCATCCCAGAATTTTTCAACATTCACGGGTTCGGACCTCCAGTACATGTTACTGTACCTTCATCCTGCTCATGGATAGATCACCTAGTTTCGGGTCGTCATGCAACGAACTTAACGCTCTATTCAAACTCGCTTTCGCTACGCCTACACCTATCGGCTTAAGCTTGCTCGGCACATGAAGTCGCTGACCCATTATACAAAAGGTACGCCGTCACCCCGCTGGGGGGCTCCGACTGCTTGTAGGCTTCCGATTTCAGGATCTGTTTCACTCCCCTTGTCGGGGTGCTTTTCACCTTTCCCTCACGGTACTTGTTCACTATCGGTCGTAGAGGAGTACTTAGGCTTGGAGGGTGGTCCCCCCGTGTTCAGACAGGATTGCACGTGTCCCGCCCTACTCGAGTCTCTTGCTATTTGATGCCTACGGGACTGTCACCCGCTATGGTCAGCCTTTCCAGACTGTTCGGCTTTATTTCACAAGAGCACTGGCCTGGTCCGATTTCGCTCGCCACTACTTTCGGAGTCTCGGTTGATGTCCTTTCCTACGGTTACTGAGATGTTTCAGTTCACCGCGTTTGCTTAATAAACCTATGTATTCAGTTTATTATACCTTAAAACAACTAACTCATCTTAGTGCGCTGCTTGCGCAGCGAGTTCCTCGCATAAGCTCGGGCGCACGGTCGTGCTTGCCTCACCTACGTGCGTAGGTTCGGAAAACAACAACAGTTTGCTTCACTTTCTTCACTAAAATGAGAGAGCCGTAAAGGTGGGTTTCCCCATTCGGAAATTACCGGATCAAAGGGTGCTAGCGCCTCCCCGGTACTTATCGCAGCTTGCCACGTCCTTCTTCGCCTCTCTACGCCAAGGCATCCGTCAGAAGCCCTTTAACGCTTGATCGT